>JAJDUG010000004.1 GCA_022826755.1 Acidobacteriota bacterium | reverse complement strand
CGCCCGCGTTCCCGGGTGGGCATCCTCCACACAACTAACCGGGAACATGATTTGCACCCCGCCCAAGAATCGGGCAAGGCGCTGTTTGCAAGCCTCACGTATCACCCCCGGAAACGCGGGCGTCTCGCCCGCAACCTTATTCCTCACTGGAGGTGGTGGAGCGTCGGCGCAACGTTGCCGGCAGGCAGCCACCCTGCCGGCGTGAACCGCGCTGGCCAGTCCGAATGAAGGGCAAGGCCCCGTTGCCGTTCCATCCCAGCGGCGCAGTCGGCCAACGCTGTGCCGGGTAAATGTGCGGGCGGGACGCCCGCGTTCCCGGGTGGGCATCCTCCACACAACTAACCGGGAACATGATTTACATCACGCCCAGGAATCGGGGTGTGGACGCCGCGTCCGAGACAGGCGACGCCCGGAGGCCGCTTGTGCTAAGCTTCCGCCCATATCGAAGCCGGCGTTGACCGGCGCTGATCTCTCCGGAAACTTCCAGTCCAGACCCCGCGAGCGCTCCCGTGGCCCAGACCTCCCGCAGGCGGTTCCTGTCTCAGTTGGCGGCCGGACAGAACCGGGGGCCGTCTGCCGGCTCCCGGCCCCGGCGGTCCCTCAACGACCTTCGCCAGGCCCTGCGGGGCGTTCACAGCTACCTGCCCACCCCCTTTCACGCCGACCTCGAGATCGACCCCGAGGGAATGCGGCAAAACGCTGCCTTCTACGCCAACGCTGGGGTCCAGTCGCTGAGCCTGGTGGTGGCGGCCGGACTGGGCGAGCTGTTCTCGCTCGGCTTCGAGGAGCACCGGGAGGTCGTGAGAGCGGCGGCGGCGGGCGCCGACGGCAGGATTCCGGTGGTGGCGGGCGTGCGAGGGGGCTACCGCTTCGCCCTGCGGATGGCCCGCAACGCCGAGGAGGCCGGCGCTGACGCCATTCTGATCTTTCCTCCGCCCGGGGGCCCCCAGACCCTGGAGGGCCAGCGGCGGTATTTCACGGAGATTGCCCGGTCGGTGGGCATCGGAGTGCTGATCTACCCGCGGACACAGCGGGATGACTGGTCCAGGCTGCTGGACGAGCTGGCGGATCTGCCCAATGTCCTGGGGTTCAAGGACGGCAGCCGCGGCATTGAGCTGGGCCAATCGCTGTCTCCTCAGACTCGGAAGCGGCTGGTCTGGACGGCCCGGGGGGAAGAGCACGCGCTTCTGGCGTTGCCGGCCGGGGCCACCGCCTATGCCACATCTTTCGCCTCCCTGGCCCCCAGGGCCTGCCATGAGTTCTTCCGGCGCGGCATCCGGGGAGACACCAGGGAAATGGAGAAGATCTTCCGGGAGCGCATTGCGCCTCTGGCCGACATCCGCCGGCAGCTACCGCTGCCCGACCGCTCGCCGGGCTTCGGGGTCGCCGCCATCAAGGCGGCCCTGGAGTCGTTGGGACGGACGGGAGGCAGCGTGCGCCCGCCCAAGCTTCAAGTCGGAGGAACAGCACGAATCGCAGAGATTGCCGCCCAATACTCGGAGTTGACGGAAGCATGACCGACGACAAGCGACGCCGGTTCCTGAAGACGGTCGGCCTGCTGGCGGGCGGCAGCCTGGCGGCATCGTCGGGGTGTTCCCCGACTCCCGCTCCCGGGCGTTCCATGGAGGAGCTCACCCGGGCCTGCCGGGGAGTCCACAACTTCCTGACCACCCCCTTCCTGCCTGACGGGGCGCTGGACGTCGAGGGCCTCCGCGGCAACGTGGCCTACCACGCCGACCGGCATCCGGAGGACATGACCATCGTGGTGACCTGCAACCTGGGGGAGCTCTTCTCGCTCGACCTGGAGGAGCACCAGGCCGCCGGGCGGGCGGCGGTGGAGGGAGCCCGGGGAAGGATGCCGGTCATCCAGGGTGTGGCGGGCGGCTACCGACTCACCCTGGAGATGGCCCGCAACGCGGAGAAGGCCGGGGTGGACGCCCTCATGCTGTTTGCCCCGCCTTACGGCAGCTCGACCGCCCGGGGTGTCTATGAGTACATGCACCGGGTGGCCACGGCCGTGGGCATGGGGGTCTTCGTCAACATGTGGCACGGATACGCCGTGGCGGTCGAGGACTACTGGCCGCAGGTCATCCGTGAGCTCGCCAGGCTTCCCAACGTCATCGGTTTTCAGGACGCCAGCGGCGGCCTGCAGGCGGGCCACTCGCTGGGAGAGCTGATTCCCGATCGCTTCCTGTGGATTGCCCGGGGAGAAGGCCACGCCGTCAAGGCGCTCCCCGCCGGAGCCCGGGCCTACACGGCCGCGGTGGCCTGCCTGGCGCCGGAGGCCTGCCGAGCCTTCTGGAAAAACGGCACCGCCGGCAACCTGTCCGATATGAACGAGATCCTGGAGCAGCGCATCGCTCCCATGGCCGCCGTGCGCAGCCTGCGGCCCGGCTACAGCGCCGCCGGCATCAAGGTCGCCCTGGAAACGGTGGGAAGAGCCGGAGGACCCACCCGGCCCCCCATGGGCCAGGTGGCGGCCGAAGATCGGCCCCGGATCGAGGAGCTCGTCCGGCGCCATGCGGAGACCTGAGGAGCACCCGCAAGGAAGAGTTTCAAGCCTGTCTCCATCGCAGCCCAACCCACGAGGAGAGACCATGCTCAGCCCGGAACAGCGCCAGCGCCTGGCAAACCTCCCTACCGCCCTTCTGGCCGACGCCCGAGTGCGGCTGAAGCTTCCTGAAAGCCACCTCGACCCCGGCATCCGGCCGGTGGTTCCCTTCACCGCCATGAACGGGACGGCCGTCACCGTGGAACTGGAGGCGGTGGAAGACGAGGCCTCGGCCGACCTGACCCCGCTGCTGGATGCCTACCAGGCCCAGAGCCGGCCCGGCTCCATCATGGTCATCCAGATCCCGCTCTCCCTTCACGGCCACGGCATCTTCGGAGAGGGCGCCGCTTCCCTGGCCAGAAGACACGGCTTCGCAGGAGCCTTGATCGAGGGAGCGGTTCGGGATACACCGGACCTGGCCAGGATGGAGTTCCCGGCCTGGTCGCGCACGGTGGCGCCCGGTTACATCGTGGGCAAGTCCAGGGTGGCCTCGGCCGGCCAGGCCGTGCGGGTCGGGGGGCGCACCATTCACCCGGGAGACGCCATCGCCGCCGACAACGACGGCGTGGTCGTCATCCGGCCCGCTGAGTTGGAAGCGGTGATCGCCAGGGCCGAGGCCATCAAGGAGTGGGAACGGCGGGTCCACCAGGCAACAAGCGACGGGGCCGACTACCAGGAGATCCTGCGGCGTGCCGGCCCGATGCCTTGAGGAGCCCTGAAGCCCGGGCGTTCCGTGACGGCCCCCGATTCCCGCTCGCAACCAGGCGCCGGAAGGCGCCAGCGGAGCTTGCCGATGTCCGATAGAGAGATCTGTTTCCTGACCGCCACCGAGCTGAGCCGGCTCATCCGGACCCGGGAGCTTTCCGCCGGCGAGGTGCTGGAAGCCCACCTGGCACAGATCGACCGTCTCAATCCCAAGGTCAACGCCATCGTGACCCTGGTGGCGGACCGGGCCAGGAAGCAGGCCCGCGCCGCCGACCGGGCTCTGGCGGCCGGGAATGAAGTGGGTCCCTTGCATGGCCTTCCCATCGCCCACAAGGACCTGGTGTGGACCCGGGGGATTCGCACAACCTTCGGCTCTCCCGCCTACCGGGATTTCGTGCCCACCCAAGACGCGCTCATCGTGGAACGCCTCAAGCGGGCCGGGGCCATCACCATGGGCAAGACCAACACCCCCGAGTTCGGCGCCGGATCCCAGACCTTCAACCCGGTCTTCGGAGAGACCCGCAACCCCTACGATACCTCCAGGACCTGCGGCGGCAGCAGCGGCGGGGCCGCGGTGGCCCTGGCCTGCGGCATGCAACCCCTGGCCGACGGGAGCGATACCGGCGGATCGCTGCGAAACCCGGCCAACTTCTGCAACGTGGTGGGGCTGCGCCCCTCCCCGGGCCGGGTCCCGACCTGGCCCAGCCAGGCGGGCTGGTACACCATCGGCGTGCAAGGCCCCATGGCCCGAACCGTCCGCGACACCGCCCTGATGCTCAGCGCCATCGCGGGCCCCGACCGGCGCTCGCCCATCTCCATCGCCGAACCGGGCAGCCGCTTCGCCGCGCCCCTGGGGCGCGATTTCCAGGAGTGCCGCATTGCCTGGAGCCCCACCCTGGGCGGGTTGCCGGTGGATGCGCGCGTCACCCGGGTCCTCGAAGGCCAGCGGCGGGTCTTCGAGTCCCTGGGATGCCGGGTGGAGGAAAGCACGCCCGATTTCAAAGAGGCCGAGGCCGTTTTCAGGGCCTGGAGGGCTTGGCGCTTCGAGTTGACGCTTTCGGCCCTGAAACCTCACCAGCAATCCCAAGTCAAGGAGACCCTGAAACAGGAAATCGAGGCGGCCGGAAAGCTGAGCGGCATCGATCTCTCCAGGGCCGAGCTGCAGCGGACCCGGCTCTACCATCGGGTCCGTGAATTCATGGAGACCTGGGAGTTCCTTGTCTGCCCCGTCAACCAGGTTCCCCCGTTCGACGTCAGGCAGCCCTACGTGGAAGAGATCAACGGCGTCAGGATGAAGACCTATATCGACTGGATGAAGTCCTGCTGGACCATCTCGGTGCTGGGTCTGCCGGCCATCTCGGTGCCGGCCGGCTTCACCCCGGAAGGGCTCCCGGTGGGCATCCAGATCGTAGGCCGCCACCAGGACGATTGGGGAGTGCTGCAACTGGCCCACGCCTACGAGCAGGCCACCGGCTTCCGGAAGCGCCGCCCGCCGATCTGCTCGGAACGCGGCTAATCCCTTTGCCGCCATTCGAAGAAGCCGATCTTCTCCAGGCTCAGCTTCAGTTGGCGGGCTTCGTCGGGGGCGAGGGGAGGGTTGGGAGGCCGAGGATCTCCCGAGTCCAGGTCCAGCCACTTGAGAATCTGCTTGAGGGCGCCCAGGACGTTGAAGCCGGTCAGCACCCGGACCGTCCGGTTGATGCCCCTCTGCAGCTCCAGGCCCCGGTCCCAGTCCCGATCCAGGAAAGCCTGGTAGAGGTTCACGAACACCTTCAGCATCACCGGGTAGGTGGAACCGATTCCTCCCACGCAGCCGGCCATCAAGCCGTACCAGAGCACCTGGTCCTCGCCGTTGAAGACGGTGATCCTGCCGTCGTCGATGGCGGCGGTCAGGGTGATCTGGGCCAGATTGCCGCTGGAGTCCTTGAGGCCCACCACGCCGGGAATGCGGATGAGCCGCTCGAAGGTCCGGGTGTCCAGGTTGAGGGGGATGCGGCCGGGAATGTTGTAGGCCAGCACCGGCCGCTCGGCCGCCTCGGCCACCTGCCGGTAGAACTCGACCAGGCCGTCCAGGTCGGGCTGGTAGAAATAGGCCGGGGGCATGCTGGCCACGGCGTCGGCTCCCGCCCGGCCGGCGTGACGGGCCAGGCTCACCGCGTCGGGATTCTGGAAGGCCCCCACGTGGGCGATGACCGGGACCTTCCCCTGGACGGCATCCAGGACGATTTCGAGCACCTGCTGCCGCTCGGGCACCGTCAGCAGCAGGCCTTCGCCCCCTCCCCCGCAGACGTAAAAGCCGTTCACGCCAACCTCCAGGGCGTGCCGCACCAACCTGCGCAGGCCGGTCTCGCTGACGGCGCCCCGGGCGTCGAACGGGGTCATGATGGCCGGATAGATTCCCTTGAGCTCCTTCATGGGCGAGTTACCTCCTGATCCGCTGCTCCCTCGGGGATTCAGCGGTAATCGATGGACACGGAACGCAGCACCGGGGCGCCGGTGCCGTTGGGGCCGACCAGCGTGGCCTTGAACTGCAGGAAGCGGGCCGGGGACTCCATTCCTTTCAGAGAAAAACGGCGTCCGGCGTAGACGCTTCCCTCCCCGTCCGGACCCCTCCACGGGGCCTGGCGGAGGGCTTCGAGACTGTCGGCCGCTCTCGCCTGGAACTCGACGGCCGAGGCGAAGGGCGTCTCCCCTTCCCAACCAAGGCTCCGGAAGCGCACCGGGGCGCCGGCGTCGAAAGCCTCTGAAATGTAGTCGTAGCGGTCGCCTCGATCGGAGACGTGCCCCACGTCCACCCCCGCCAGGAAATGGGGTCCCAGTCCGGGCAGGAGCTGGCGCCGCTCGGTCGAGAAGCCCTGGGGACTCCCCTCGTAGAGAAAGGAGAGGTTGCGGTGGGCGCTCTTCACCTTGTGGCAGGCGAACAGCAGGTCGATGACGCCGTCGTTGTTGAAGTCGGCCGCCATCACGCCCGAGCCCGAGTGGGTGGGGATGTGGGTGAGGCGGGACTCGTCGAACCCCTCGGCGGAGTTCCAGTAGATGTAGGAGGGGTGGGAGCGGGTCTCGCCCGCATGATAGCTGGTGGCCACGATGTCCAGGAGGCCGTCCGCGTTGAGGTCGGCCACGGCTACCCCTTCCGGTCCCATGGCGGGCAGCCGGGTGACTCGCTCCGCCTCGAAGCCCTCGGCCGCCCCCCAGTAGACCAGCACGTCGCTCTCGCGGCCTCCCTCGGCCGACATCAGGTTGGTCGCCAGCACCTCCAGCCAGCCGTCCCCGTTGAGGTCGGCAATCTCGGTGGCCACCGCCAGGCCGGCGGGCAGGGTCTGCCGGTTGCCGTTGTCGAAGCCGTCGGGACCGTTCCAGAAGATCACCAGTTGGCGGTTGATGGTGGGGAACACCACGTCCAGCCAGCCGTCGCCGTTGAGGTCGGCGATGCTCTGGCAGCGGACGCCGTCGACGCGAAAGGTGAAGCGGTGGTTGCCGGCAAAGCCCATGGGACCGCCCCAGTAGAGGTCGGTTCCATGCCTGGCGGCAAACTCGCTGAGGACCAGGTCCAGGTAGCCGTCCCGATTGAAGTCCGCCGCCCGGGCGGAAAAGGCCAACTCGGAGGAAACCACGGTCTTGCGGGTCGAGCTGAAGCCCTGGGGCGAACCCCAGTAGACCGCCGATTCCGGACCTCCCATGTAGATGTCCACCCAGCCGTCGTTGTCGAGGTCGGCGGAGGAGTACCCCTCCCCCGGAGAGCCGAAGGGGTGGTAGAGATCCAGGCGCTGGTCCGTGCTGTATTTTCCCTCCTCGTTGCCCCAGTAGATGTAAGCCGGCACCGGGTCCCCGGCGGAACCGTCGATGCGGTTCACGAAGACCAGGTCGGCCTTGCCGTCCCGATCGAAATCGGCGCTGCCGGCGGCGGCCGCCCCCAGGGTGGTCAACTCCAGCCGGCGGGCGGTATCGAACCCCGCCGGGCCGCCCCAGTAGACGTAGGAGGGCGCCCGGTGGGAACGGGCGTTGTGCTCGTTGCTGAAGACCAGTTCGGGGTAGCCGTCCCGGTTCAGGTCCTCGATGAGGCAGCCGGTGGGATTCAGGGTGGGCAGGACGGTGCGGCGATGAGGCGCGAATCCCTCGGAGCTGTTCCAGAAAATGGGCGAGCCGCTGCCCGGCCCGGGGGCGGCGTGGCCGGACTTCTGGGGCCCGTTGGCGAAGACCAGGTCAGGCAGCCCGTCCTGGTCGAGATCTCCCGCGGCCACGCTGCTGGCCGCCACGGTGGGCAGCTCCAGGCGGCGCTCGGCGCTGTAGCCCCGGCTCGATCCCCAGTAGACGAAGGAGCGGACGGATTCGCTGTCGACGTCGGTGTCCCACTCGCTGCGGTCGTCGGGCTCGCGCTTCAGCGGACGGTAACGGTTGGCCAGGACGATCTCGGGGATCCGGTCGCCGTCGAGGTCGGCCAGGGCCACGGCCGAGCTGCGCTGCCCGGGCAGCACCGTGCGCCGCTGGGCCGAATAGCTCCCTCCGGCACCGCCCCAATAGATCATGGCGCCGCCGAGCTGTGACCCCTTTCCTTCGTTGGAAAAGACGATCTCGGGAGTTCCGTCCCGGTCGAGGTCGGCGACGGCCACGCCGGTGGCCGCGGCGGTGGGCAGGGACTGCCGCCGCTCGACGGAAAACCCCTCCTCCGAACCCCAATAGAGGAAGGAGGCGTTCTCGGGGCCTGAAGGCCGGCCGCCGGCGCCGGCGCTGTTGGCGAAGACGATCTCAGGGTAGCCGTCCCCATTGAGGTCGGCGACGGCCGCCGCCGTGCCTCCCAGAGTCGGCAGCTCGGTTCTTCGGTCGGCGTCAAAGCCTTGGGCGCCGCCCCAGTAGATGAAGCTGTCCAGGTTGCTCTTGATCCCGTTGCGTCCGTTGACCACCACCAGGTCGGTGAAGCCGTCCCGGTTGAGGTCGCCCAGGGCCTGGCCGGTTGCGCCGCCGCTGGGAAGGCGGGTGCGGCGCCCCACGTGGTTCTCGTCCACGCCCCAGTAGATGAAGAGATCGATCTGCTCGTTGTTGTCATGGGTGTTGGGCAGGACGATGTCGATGAATCCGTCCCGGTTGAGGTCCCAGAGGTTGATGAGCTTCACCTCTCCGTCCGCGGTGACGTAGGTGTTGGCGCCGGCGTCGCCCAGGGTTCCCCGGTTGAACTCCAGAAAACTGGAGACGGTCCAGCGCTTGGCGGCAGCGGCCGGACCGGACCGGTATTGAGACCCGCCCCACGCCAGGAGAGTACAGACCACCGCGAGACCCGAGATCATCATTCTATTTCGTGATGCAGCCATGGGCTTATTCCTTGTCTTGCCGGAAACAGGGCAGGGCTCGCCAGCCGTCAACCGGGTAGAATCCTCGAAGGATCGGGCACCGTCATTCAGTAGCAAGCCTCCCCTTTTGTCAATAGAATTTCTCAGGTGTCGCCCCTATAATCGGACAAGGAATTCGCTCCTCAGTGGTGCATTTGATTTAACGCCCGGCCAGAACCATGTTGCTGCAAAGCAGGAAGACCCCTATCGAAATACCACGGAACAAGATCGCCGCCTTTTGCAAACGCTGGCAGGTCACGGAACTGGCGTTATTCGGTTCCGTGCTACGTGACGACTTTGGACCTGAAAGCGATGTGGATGTGCTGGTAGGTTTCGGAGAAGCGGCCAGGCACACGCTCTTCGATCCCGACGATATGGAGCTGGAATTGAAGGAAATCTTCGGTCGCGAAGTCGATCTGGTCAGCCGGCGTGGGGTCGAGGCGAGTTCCAACAATCTACGCAGGAACAGCATCCTGCAAACCGCCCAGTCGATCCATGAGAGCTGGTACGTGGAGGCCCCCCCCGCAACCCGTGACAGGCCATAGCGCGAGGACAGCCGACATGCAAGATACCGACAACCGTGGCCACAAGCCGGTAAGGTTTCGATTCAGAAACATTGGGCCCATAAAGGATGCCGAACTGGAGTTGGGAGACCTGACTGTAATCGCCGGCCGCAACAACACCGGCAAGACCTACATTGTGTACACGCTTTACGGTTTCCTGAAGATGTGGAAGATTTGGCCGAAATGGTTTGTTCTACGCGATGAGAAGCAGCCCGAGGCTGAATTCCCAGATTGGGATCAGCTTGCCAAACAACTGGCGGAGAGCGGTCACTATACCTTCCCTTTGGACTATAGAGCAATTGATCGACAGCGAGCGTGGGTGATTCAGCTCCTCACCCGAGGTTTTTCTGAAGACGCTCTGTCGGACGTGTTTAGCTCGCACCACGGAACGTTTGAAGAATCGGTTATCGAAATCGTCTATCGTCGTGAGAAGTCACCCCTCCCACGCTCGTTCAGGACCGAAGTTACTGAAGGTCGTTTTTTGTCGATCAGGTGCGACGGAACTCAAGCTGTCATAACAATGGATGAGATAGAGTCGCGATTCCCGCCCTCTGGTCTGGCGCGATATGTTGCTTACCATTACGTACTTTTCCTGCTTGATAGCCTCTTCCCCGATCCGTTCATACTATCCGCTGAACGCTTCGGCATCTCGCTGTTCTACCGGGAGCTCGACTTCACCAAGAATCAATTGGTCGATATGCTCCAGAAGATGAGCGACAAAAAGAACCGGGACATATTCTCTCCCTACCGGTTCATCGACCAGACCACCAGCCGCTACGCCCTGCCCGTCAAGGACAATATCGACTACACCAGGAACATTCCGGATCTGCGGGGGAGAAAAAGCAAGATCTACAAAGACAAGCTGTTCGACGACATCAAGGACATGATGGGCGGCTACTACGGGGCGTCAAGCGACGACATACGTTTCATTTCCAAGGCGCGCGGCAAGGGACGCAGCTTCAACATTCCGCTGTACCTCGCTTCCTCTTCCGTCCGCGGGTTGTCGGACCTCTACTTCTTCCTTCGGCACGTTGCCGGTAGCAACCATCTCCTCATTATCGACGAGCCCGAGAGCCATCTCGATACCGCCAACCAGATCCGGCTGGCGCGCCTGCTTGCCCGATTCGTACGCGCCGGATTGAAGGTGCTGATAACGACGCACAGCGACTATTTGATCATGGAAATCAACAACCTTGTGATGCTGAGCAGACCGTTCGCGGACAAGAAACAGGTAGCCAAGAAACTGAAATACAGCCCGGATGATTTTCTCGCGCCCGATTCGATCCGGGCGTACGTCTCCGAACGCAATGGCCTGAGCAGGTGCACCGTAAACGAATTCGGCATCGATATGCCGGTCTTCGACAAGACCATGGACCAGATCAACCGGGCGGCAAACGAACTGGCTTCACGCGTCATGGACGTTCAGGAGGCGTAAAGTGGCGATGTCCGCCCACCTCAAGGAGATTCTGGACGCCAAGGCACTGACGCCGCAACCCACGAATGACGGAATCAGGCTTCGAGAAAAGGGTGTGATGGAAGTGCAGGTAGTGAATCCGCCCCCTGACCTTACAACTGTCGCCATGAAGAAGCTTGGCAGACTATCCGGCATGAAGGATGGCGAGTGGACTCAGGTGTGTGACTACTTGCTGGTCTATCCACGAAAGGGCAAGGATCACGTCATTTTCGTCGAGCTCAAGAAGACGTTGCATGAAGGCAGAGGAAAGGCGATGGAGCAACTGCGGCGGTCGTTGCCGTTCTTGGAGTACCTGCGTTCAGTATGCGAGATTCAATTCGGCGGTGAACCAGTCTCGCGTCGAATTGCGGTGCAGTATCTTCTGATTGGCGAAAGAACGCGATCGAGACTCGACAAAAAGCAATCGGTGAGTCCGGACCCGGCAAGGAAACTGGAAAAACAGGACTACAGGAATATTGCGGTAACCACGTTTGTTGGATCGAGAGTTCGTTTCGATCTTCTTGTGAGCCAATGAAGCCGTGTTCATTCCTGGCGATTGACTGGACCGATGCCACCGGGAGCATCGAGGTTCCATCCGAGACTCCCGATCGCGGCGCCCAGTAGACTCCCCGGGGCAGATGCACCCAACCTCAAGCAGCGGCAGGCATGCCGATAGGAGGCTTCCCATGGAAGAAGCCCGCGCCGTACGTCCGGAGGAACTGGGCCAGGCCCTGACCCTGGTGAACAAGGTTTTCAGGACTGGCGTCGACCAGGACATGTCCACCGACTACCCCCTGGTGTTCGCCCCTGGCAACCTGGAGAATCTTCGAGTAGTGTCGGAGGAAGGCCGCATCTTCAGCCATGCGGCCATGGCGCGGCGGGAGCTGCGGGAGCACGGCTGCGCGCTTCCCGTCAGCATGATCTGCGCCGTGGCCACCGATCCGGAACAACGCCGCCGCGGGGCCGCCAGCAGGATCATGGAGGACGCCGTCGAGGCCATGGCGGCCCGGGGCGATGCCTTCGGACTGCTGTGGACCGGACCCGCCAGGGACTTCTACCGCCGCCTGGGCTGGGAGGTGGTGGGGTCCAACGGCTGGGCCTACCAGGTGGAACCCCGACTGGCCGGCCGGTTCGAGCAGCCTCTGCCCGTCCGACCGGTACAGGTTGAGACGGACCTGGAAAGGATCATCGCGATTCACGAGGCCCAACCCCGCCGCTTGACCCGGAGCCCGGCCGAATACCGGACGCTGCTGGGCCTTCCCAAGTCCGAAGTCTGGGTGGCTGAGGAAAAGGGGCGGGTGGAGGGCTACCTGGTGGTAGCCCGCGCCTACAACAAGTCGGGGGTGACGGAGTGGGGCGGGACCTCACCGGCCCTTTCCTCGCTGCTGGCCCGGGTGCTGCCCGAACCCGCCGGAGAGCGGATGCAGGTGTTCGTGCCCCTACCCGACAATCCCATGACCGAGCTGTTGACCGGCCGGGGCTGCCGGACGCGCATCCCCATGGAGATTGCCGACGGCTGCGGCCTCAAGATGGTGAGGATCCTTTCCCTGGGGAATCTGCTGCGGCAACTGACTCCCTGTCTGAGGAGCCGCCTGGCCGGATGCTCCGGCCGGATGACCTTGTCCGTGCAGGAAACGGGAGAGCGCGTCGACCTGAGGTGGGACGGGACCGACCTGGAGATCGGCGAGGGCCGGGGCTCCGGCGCGCAGGAGCTGCCTCTTCGCCAGGCGGCGCGGCTGGTCTTCGGACCCGACAAGCCCTCGCAGCTCCTCGACCTTCCGCCGGAAGCCGCCCAGGGCCTGGACCGGGCCTTTCCCTTCGGCTTCCACATCTGGATGCTGGACTACGTATGAGCGGCGGCGCCCCCCGGGAGCGCGGGCGTCCCGCCCGCATCCTTATTCCTTTGGCCGTCGTTGTGTTGCAGTGCGATGCCGCAGGCAGCCGCGAAACATTATGGGCCAGGTTGAGGGAGAGCCATCGCGGTGTTCCCGCTTGACCCGAGTGGCAGGTAATCAAGGCTGTGCCAGGCTTTGTGCGGGCGGGACGCCCGCGCTCCCGGGTGGGCCGCAATACGGACCGCCGGCCGGCGCCGCCGTCTATTCCGGCCTGACCGCGGCGACCCTGTCCAGATAGGCGCGGGCGGCTTCCTCGAGCCAGGCGTTGTAGTTGGTCAGGAAGAACCGTACTCCCAAGTCGTAGTAGTGCTGCAGTTTGTCCTCATACCCCAGCGCACCCGCCGTCCTTCCCGAGGCGGCGATCTGCCGAATCGCCCCCTCAACCACCGTTTCCACCTTGGGGTCTCTGTGCCTGCCGACCATGCCCATGGTCTGGGCCAGGTCCCCGGGCGCCACGAAGAAGACATCGATGTGGTCGACCGACAGGATTTCGTCCAGATTCTCCACCGCCTGGATCTCCTCGATCAGGACGATGACCAGGGTCTCCGAATTGGCCCGCTCGTGAAAGTCGGAGGCGCCGTAGGATCTCCTGCCCGAGAAGATGCCCCGCTTGCCCGCCGGCGCAAACAAGGCCGCTTCCACCACCCGCTCCGCCTCGGCCCGGGTGCTGACGTGCGGGACCACGATGCCGTTGACTCCCAGGTCCAGAATGCGGGTGATCACTCCGGGATCGTTCTGGTGCAGGCGGGCCACCGAAGCCATGCCCCACAGGTCGCAGGCCCTGGAGAGATCGCCGACCTGGCTCCAGCTCACCGAGCCGTGCTCCCCCTCCAGCCAGATCCCGTCAAAGCCCAGGGGACCCAGAAAGTCGATGGTGTCGCTGGTATTGCTGTGTCCACCCACGGCAATGGCCACCTCACCCCTGTTGAGCTTCTCCTTGACTCGATTTCCTCGCATGCTCTTTTCGTCTCCTTGGTTGGTCGGTTGGACCTCCCCTATGGATCCCTTCCGCAAGGCGGCCAGCCTATGGCCACGGCCCAGGCTGGTGACGATACCCCAAGACCGCACCCGCGGCAACATTACGGGGCCATTTGCAACATCAGGATCTGCACGGGCCGCCCCATGGTCCGCCCGGGAGCGCGGGCGTCCCGCCCGCATCCTCATTCCTTTGGCTGGCGCTGAGCTTTCGTCCGGCTCTGAAGGGTGCCGGCCTGTCGGCGGCAACCTCAACGGCCGGACCGAGGCGGACCCAGGGCGCAGCTCCACGTCGGGCCGAGTGGCGGAGACGGCCAAGGCTGTGCTCGACATGGTGCGGGCGGGACGCCCGCGTTCCCGGGTGGGGCTCTGCCCGCAGTCGATCCGGTGGGGGGTAGGCTCCCCGTCCCAATTTCTCTCCCCGGCCGGGAAGAGGGGGACGGCCGCATCCTGGCGAACGCCGGCGTCGGTCCCCCATCCGCATCAGCCTTCGCGAGTAACCTGGCCGGTGCGAACCCGCGACGGCGCACAAGATCTCGCCCTTGGCTCGCCTTGTGCGAATCCCCCACCGGATCGGCCTTCGCCATTCGGCTCGACCTCTCCGACTCCCCCTCAATGGGGGAGTGATACTTGGCTTGCAAACGGCCCCTTGCCCTATTCCTGGGCGTGATGTAAATCATGTTCCCGGTTTGTCGTGTGGATGATGGCCCACCCGGGAACGCGGGCGTCCCGCCCGCACAATGTGTGGCACCGCGTTGGCCATCTCCGCCGCTGGGATCGACCCGGAAGGGCGCCGTGGGTCTCTTTGGACCTTGCATCGCAGTTCACTCCGGCTGGGTGGCTGCCTGCCGGCAAGGTTGCGCTGTCGCTCCGCCACCTCCAGCCAGAAATAAGGATGCGGGCGGGACGCCCGCGTTCCCGGGTGGGGCTCCGCCCGCAGTCGAGCCGGTGGGGGGGGTAGGCTCCCCGTCCCAATTTCTCTCCCTGGCGGGAAGAGGGGGACGACCGCATCCTGGCGAAGTCCGGCATCGGCCCCCCTCCGCATCGGCCTTCGCCTGTAACCTGGCCCGTGCGGACCCGCGACGGCGCACAAGCTCTCGCCTTGGGCTCGCCTTGTGCGGACCCCCCACCGGATCGGCCTTCGCCATTCGGCTCGACGACTCCCTTTCAAGGGGGGAGTGATACTTGGCTAGTGTTGCGTTTTCAAATTGCGTTGACTTATTAAACAGCCAACGGATTTCCTGAATAAGTCCATTCGAAGGGGCGCGCCTCGTCATTATAGGACTCGATGAAAGCCATAAGCCGTTGGACCAATTCCTGGCGGGACTTG
>JAJDUG010000041.1 GCA_022826755.1 Acidobacteriota bacterium | reverse complement strand
TTGCCATCCTCCTTTCCGTTGGAATGAGGATGACCCAAACGTGATTGAGTTGAAATCGAAAACGATGACAAACAACTATAACTTCATGTCTCACTGATACTTACACGATTAGCTCAAACCGTTAACGGGACAGTACTGATTGTGGATTGCAGATTGGGGATTTTCGATTTGGGATCCAGATGCAATCGGTTGTGATGCCTCCTCGATCAACGGAGCCTTTTGCAACATTCGGATCTGCACGGGCCGCCCGAAAGGCCCACCCGGGAGCGCGGGCGTCCCGCCCGCAACCTTATTTCTGGCTGGAGGTCACGGAGCGTCAGCGGGAGGTTGCAGGCAGGCAGCGGGCCTTTCGGAGTGAACCGCACGGGCAAGACCCGAGGAGGCCCCCGCGCAGTTACGGGTCGAACGAGGTGGCGGAGATGGCCGAGGCTGTGCCGGACATGGTGCGGGCGGGACGCCCGCGTTCCCGGGTGGGCATCCTCCACACTACAAACCGGGAACATGGATTACATCCTGCCCGGGAATCGGGCACGGTCCGCTTGGGCCCGATTGACAGCTTCGTCTGCAAGGTGCTATATCTCGAACCCTTTGCCTGGCTTGGCCGAAGCTCACCGACCGATTGGATGGAAGGGTATGCCTGGGTGGCGAAATTGGTAGACGCAAAGGACTTAAAATCCTTCGGAGGGTTTCCTCCGTACCGGTTCGACTCCGGTCCCGGGCACCAATTGCCCAGTGGCGATCGTAGAGGGTGACAAGAGGTCCGCCGAAACCTTGAATCATTGCCATGAAGCGCGCGACCGAGAAAATCGTCCTTTTGGCCCTGCTGGTGGCGGTTGGAGGCTTGATCTACACCGCCTGGCAGTGGAGAGAGGGCTCCCGGCCGCATGGCTGTCGGGTTTGCCAGCGCCACCTCCATGCGGGCAGCCAGGTGGTTGCACTGCAGCAGGGGCGCAAGGAAGCCTTCTGTTGCCCGACCTGCGCCGTAACGTTTGGCCGCCAGGCAGGACAGCCGGTCCCCGTGGTCGAGCTCACCGACTTCGAGACCGGGTCCAGGATTGCCCCGGCGGAGGCCTACGTGGTGCAAGGAAGCGACGTCAATCTCTGCTTGCAACATCCTGTGCTCACGGATTCGCAAAAACAACCGGCCGCAATGCAATTCGACCGGTGCTCCCCGAGCGTTTTGGCATTCTCCAGCCGGCAATCCGCGGAAGACTTCAGGCAGGAGCATGGGGGCAGGCTGCTCCCCTTCAGCGCACTGCCACTGAATTGACTCCTTCGGAAAGACCGGTTTCGGCCCCTGTGGCCGGCCGGGAACCACCGCGCCACGATCCGGCTCACGACTCTTCATCGAGGTCATGCAGAGCGGTGAACCTCTCACCCTTGGGCAGACCCCGGCTTTTCCAAACGGAATAGACCAGGGGCAGGACCACCAGCACCACCAGGCCCGAAGTCGTCACCCCTCCAACCAGGGGAGCCGCAATCCGTTTCATCACCTCGGCTCCGGTTTCCTGGCTCCACATGATCGGCATCAGTCCGATTACGTCGGTGGCAATGGTCATCAGGATCGGTCGCAGCCGCTGTGTGGAACCGTTGCCGATGGCTTGAAGCAGGCCATTGCGATCCCGCTGTGACCCGTTCCGTTGAAATTTTCGGTAGGCGCTTCTCAAATAGAGCAGTAGAACCAGGGCCGTTTCCGCATAGAGCCCGGCAAGCGCGATGATTCCCACCCAGACGGCCACGCTCAAGTCGTAGTCCAGCACATACAGCAACCAGATGGCGCCGGTGACCGCCAGGGGCGCCCCCAGCAGGACCATTCCGGTTTCCACCAGGGAACGGGTGTTGATATAGATCATGACAACGATCAGCACCAGTGTGAGCGGAACCACCAGCATCAGTCGGCGGCGGGCCCGCTGCATGGACTCGAACTGACCGCTCCAGTCGATGGTGTAGCCCGTCGGGACCTGCACCGCCCGATCGACCCGCTGCCGGGCCTGCTCCACGTAGCTGCCCACGTCCACGTTGCGGATGTCCACGTAGACCCAGGCGTTGGGCTTGCCGTTTTCGCTCTTGATGCCCGAAGGGCCGCTCACGTAGCGGAAATCTCCCAGTCGGCCCAGGGGGACCGGCCGGCCGTTTGGGGCCGACACCAGGGTGGCCTTCAGGGCAGGCAGATTGTGGCGCAGCTCCCGGCTGTAGCGCAGATTGACCGGGTAGCGTTCCAGCCCCTCGACCGTGGTGGTGATATTCATGCCGCCGATGGCGGACTGAATCACCTCCTGTACGTCGCCCACCTGGAGTCCGTGGACCGCCAGGGCATCGCGGTCGATCCGGAAATCCAGGTAGTTTCCTCCCATCACCCGCTCGGCATAGACGCTCAATGTCCCCGGCACCTGGCGGACGACCTGCTCGACCTCCTTGCCGAGGCGTTCCAACTCCCGCAGATCGGCGCCGGAAATCTTGATTCCCACCGGCGTCTTGATGCCGGTGGAGAGCATATCGATGCGGGTCTTGATCGGCATGGTCCAGGCGTTGGTGAGCCCGGGCACCTGGATGGCTTCATCCATGGCTTCAATGAGCTTGTCGGGAGTCATGCCTTCCCGCCATTGGCTCTCAGGTTTGAGCATGATGGTGGTCTCGATCATGGAGAGAGGCGCCGGATCGGTGGCGGTCTCGGCTCGGCCCACCTTGCCGAAGACCCGATCCACCTCGGGAAAGCTCTTGATGATCCTGTCGGTCTGCTGCAGGACCTCGCGCGCCTTGGTGATGGAGATTCCGGGCAGAGTGGTGGGCATGTAAAGGAGGTCCCCCTCCCAGAGGGCGGGCATGAATTCGGAGCCCAACTGGGAGAACGGCACCAGGCTGACCGCCATCAGGAGCAACGCCACCACCAACACCAGCCACTTGAAACGGAAGGCGAAACCGAGCAGCGGCCGATAAATCGCAATCGACAATCTCTGGATGGGATTCCGCCGCTCGGGCCGGAGCCGGCCGCCAACGCAGTAGCCCACCAGCACCGGTACCAGGGTCACGGTGAGAAGCGCCGCCGCGGCCATGGCGTAGGTCTTGGTAAAGGCCAGCGGTTTGAAAAGTCGCCCTTCCTGTTCCTCCAGGGTAAACACGGGCAGGAAGGAAACGGTGATGATCAATAGAGAAAAGAACAGCGACGGCCCCACTTCCTTGCAGGCGTCGCCGACCACCCGCCAGTGAGGATCTTGCCCGGCCCGCTCCCGTAAGCGCCGGTGGACGGCGTCGGCCAGCACGATGCCGGAATCGACCATGGTTCCGATGGCTACGGCAATGCCGCCGAGGGACATGATGTTGACCGTCAGGCCTTGAAGTTCGAGGACAATGAAGGCCATCAGGATGCCCACCGGCAGGGTGGCGACGATCACCAGGGCGCTACGGACATGGGCAAGAAAGACCAGGGTGACAAGTCCCACGATCAGAATCTGCCGGGAGAGGCTCTTGGCTACTCCGGAAACGGCTCTTTCGATCAACGCCGAGCGATCGTAGGCCACTTCGATGCGGACGCCTTCCGGAAGGCCCGGACTCACCTGTTCCAGCTTGGCCTTGACATCCTGGACCACCTGGTAGGCATCAGCACCAAATCGCACCACCACGATGCCGCCCACCGCCTCGCCCTCCCCGTTCCAGTCGGCCAACCCCCGGCGCATTTCCGGTCCCATCGATACCCTGGCCAGGTCCCCCAGCAGGATGGGTGCGCCATTGCGCCCCACGCCCAGCACGATCCTGCGGATATCCTCCAGGTTCTGGATATACCCCAGGCCTCGTATCATGAACTCCCGTTCGGCAACTTCCAGCAAGCGTCCGCCGACGTCGCTGTTGCTGCGTTGAACGGCCCGGCGAATCTCGGAAATCGGAATGTCGTAGGCTCGAAGCTTGTTGGGATCGACCGTGATTTGATACTGCCGGACAAAACCACCCACGCTGGCTATTTCCGAAACGCCGGGAACCGCCGTCAACTCGTACTTCAGATACCAGTCCTGGATGGAACGGAGTTGACTGAGATCGTGGCGGTCCGATTTCAGCACGTACATGAAGGCCCACCCGACCCCGGTGGCGTCGGGACCCAGAGCCGGCGTGACGCCGGCGGGAAGGTGCTTGGAGGCGTCATTGAGATATTCGAGCACCCGGCTGCGGGCCCAATAGATGTCGGTGCCGTCTTCGAAGAGAACGTAGACAAAGGAATAGCCGAAGAAGGAGTATCCCCGAACCACTTTGGTAAAGGGGACCGACAGCATTCGGGTGGTCAGCGGATAGGTGACCTGATCCTCCACGATTTGAGGCGCTTGTCCGGGGTATTCCGTGTAAACGATGACTTGAACGTCAGAGAGGTCGGGAATGGCGTCCACCGGTACCTGCTGAACGGCGTAGACGCCGCCCAGCGAGAGGAAAGCAGCTCCCAGCAGAACCAGCAGCCTGTTTTGGATGGACCAGTCGATGATTCTTGTCAGCATCGTCACTTCCTCTCGACCTGGAGCTTCTAGCCCGCATTTCTCACCAGGACGCACCTGCATTGTTAGAGACTTTTTATTTTCAAACCGTTATGGGTCCATTTGGGGGATGGCAAGAAATACAGATGGTGCTGGGCATGCCCTGGCTGGTCTTTTTCCCTCCAGCGCACACATGCTCCCTCGACCGTAGAAACCGCTACGCTCTTCGGTCGCGAGCACGCCCTGGAGAAAAAATCCTGCGCCATGATCATGCCCCCTGGTGAGAAATGCGGGCTCGGGCTACTCCGGGACAACCGGGCGCCCTTCTTTCCCCGGACCCACCGCTCGGGCCGCAATCTTGTTGATGGCTTCCCTCAGGTTGCTTTCGGAATCGATCAGGAATTGGGACGAGGTAACCACGCGCTCACCGGCCTTCAACCCCTTCCTGATTTCCTGGTAGCCGCCGCCCGTGGCTCCCAGCTCGACCTCTCTGGGCTCAAAACGATCGAGCTCGTTCTGCACGATCACCACGCTCCTTTCTCCGGTGTGGAGCACCGCTTCCTCAGGCACCTTGAGCGCGCTGGCGGGGCCGGGGATTTCAAGCTCCACCTCGGCGACCATTTCAGGGTGCAAGCGCCCGTCGCCATTGGGTATTTCGACCTGGGCCCCAAGAGTTCGAGTCCGAGGGTCGAGCTCCGGGTTCAGGGAGACGACCGTGCCCTGCCACCGCCGCCCGGGAAAGGCGTCCAGCCTGACGCGCACCCCTTGTCCGATTCGCAGGTGGCGCAGCTCATGCTGAAAGATCTCCACCTGGGCCCAGACAGTCGAGGGATCGGCGACCCGGTAGAGGTTTATCCCGGGAGAGACCTTCATGCCCTCAAGGGATTCGGCGGCCTTCTCAACCACCACGCCCGACACGGGTGAGGCAACTTTCAACCGCCTGAACACCTTGCCCCGGGTCTTCAGACTGTTGATCTGGCTATCGGTGACGTCCCAGAACAGCAGTCGCTGACGGGCGGCCTCCACCAGGGCCTGAGCCCGCTCAACGGCCTTTGGATGGGCCTGGCCGCGGAGTCGTTCCAGGAATTGGAGCGCCGCCAGGTACTCCTGCTGGCTGGTGAGCAGTTGCGGGCTGAAAATTTCGAACAGCAGGTCGCCCTCGCGCACCGGCTGGCCCAGGTAATTGACGTGAGCCGCTTCAATCCAACCCTCGAACTTGGTGTTGACAGACACCATGGTTCTGGGGTTGTAGTGAAGCGTGGCGATGGTCCGGATCAGCCGGGGGATTCGTCCTTTTTCGACCCGAGCGGATCGGATGGAGAAATTCTGCAGAAAATTGGGGTCCACCCGTATGCCGGACTCCTCTCCGGCCGGTTCCTCATAGACGGGAACCAGATCCATCCCCATGGGTGATTTTCCCGGCCTGTCGGAAGTGTAGGTGGGATCCATGGGCGCTTGCCAATGCCGAACCGTGCGTTCCTCCCGGGATGGTTCCGGTTCAGCCGTGGCTTCCCTTACCGGAACCAGATCCATGTGACAGATGGGACAGCTTCCGGACTCCTTTTGGATCACCTGGGGATGCATTCCACAGGTCCAGAGCTGCAAGCGACCCAACTGCCGCCCGAGATCCGATGCGGAACCGGAAGACCGAATACGGTCCCACCAGCCGGCCAGCCGCTCCCAATCCGGCAACTTCCCGTCGATCAGCGTCGGCAGAGCCAGACCCAGCAGAAAGGCCAGTAAGAGTCCGAGGATCCAACCGCCGTGTGATTTCATTTCTTCACCTCCCGGTAGGGAACGCCGACGGCGCGTTCCAATTCCGCCAAAGACTTCATGGTGTCGCTGATCAGTTTGGCCAGCCCCATCCGGAGTTGAAAGAGATCGCGTTCGCTGTCCAACAGATCCAGCACTCCCAACCTGCCGGTGGCGTACGCTTCCTCCGTGGAATGCAGAACCTGTTCAGCCTGGGGAAGCAGGGTCCGCCGGAACAGCCCGATCTGCTCCCGCAGCGTTTGAATGCGAAACCCGAGGGCCCGGATGGAGACCTCTACCTGCCGGATCAGGCTGCGGTAGGCTCGCCGGGATGAAATGGTGCTTTCGGTGGCCTCCAGCAAGGCCGCGTCCCGACCCGCGCGCCGGATGGGCAGCTTGACTCCCAGGGTCAGGCCGTAGATGTTCTTCCCGTTCCGGTCCGGGGGATTCAGCCTCCCCAACGGATCGGAGCGCCCCGCCACGTTGACGAAGCTGGCTCCCAACGAAAAGTCCGGCTTGTAGCCCTTTTGGGCCAGCTCCATCCGCCGTTCCCCCGCCTCGATCCGGTGACGCGCCGCTTGAACTTCAGGCCTGCTGAGTCGTCCCATCTGCAGGAGCTGCTCAACATCGATCGAGTGCGAAGGAAGGGAGGGCAGGGGAATGGCTGCCACCGGGGTGGCGGCCGGCCGGTCCAACAAGCCATTCAACCGGGCCTCCACATCCACCCGTTGGGTTTCCAGGAGCCGCAGTCGGTGTTGAGATCGAGTGATTTGAACCTGTAGCTTGACGACTCCCTGCAACGACCCGGATCCCTGGGCATAGCGGGCCTGGGCCAGGGTTTCGTAGTGCTCCAGAATGGATTCATCCTCCCGGGAGAGCTCGATGACCCGATCCAGGTAAGCCAGGCTGTAGTAGGCATCCTTGACCTTGCGGACGAGTTCGGCCTCGCGGGCTCGATGCTGTTCCCGCAAGACCATGGATCGTTGCCCAGACTCCTGCTCCCGGTCTTTCAGCTTGCCGAACCAGGGAAAGCCTTGCGACAGGGTCACCATGGTGGTTTGCGGGCCCACTCTGGTTTCCGGCCGGCGCGCATACTGGGTAATCGCCAGCACGGGATCGGGCAGTTGGCCGACCTGGGGAAGCCGCTGCAGCGATGCCCTGTAATCGGCCAGGCTTTGTTGGAGCAGTGGACTGCGATCCAACACCTGCTCAAGCAATCCCTTCAGTCGGAGGTCTCCGTTGTGGGAATAGGGATCGGCGGCACCTGAGGATGACGATCCACAGAGGATCAGGATCCCGCCAAGCATCGCCTGGCGCAGGGCCTCCGAACCTCGCTTTCCAAAGGGGTGTGACTTCATATCTCCCTCATTCCATTGGAGGGTCGGCGCCGCCGGCTTGGACGGCGTTCCGGGAACGCGGTCCGGCATCCGAACGGGTTCAGACGCGGCGCGACGACGGCACCCTCGTCGGGTGTGACGGGTTAATGGAATGAATGGGGTCTAGATACGAAGGACCGGCGAATGGAGGTCCGGAGGAGATGGATCCTCCAGGAAACGTAGCAACGGGCTGTGGACCAAACCTGGACTAGCGGTCGACAGCGACCGGTCCGACGGTTGCATGGAGGAGAGCAGGTATTGCCGGAAAGTGTCTCTCGGAAACCGGTCTGCCGTGAGGAACAGGCTGTTTGGGCCGTCGAACGAATGCTCGCAGCAGATCGCCCGATTCAGTTGCCGAGGTGTCGCAGTTTCCGCGGGCGAACAGTGTCCGGCTTCAGCCCTGACCCCCGGTCCGCTGTCGGCGAGCAGGGTTTGGTGGCAACAATTGGGTTTTCGGCCTTTCGAACACAGCCACTCGGCACAGAGTTGGACCAGTCCTTCGGCCTGTGAGCCTATGAACAGGAAGAGCAGACAATGGGTAATGGCTCGGTTCATGCTCGTCTACCTTGACAGCATCCTAGCAGATTGGTCTTGACCTTGCAAGTTGTCGCCCGGCCAACCTCAGTGGCATCAACGCGGGGCGTGGCATAATGGACAGCCGGACTGCCGCCCGATACCAGCGCAAGGATATCCAACTCGGTTCAGAAAGGGGAGAGACATGAGTCTTCGCAAGTCGACCTCGCTGCAGCACAAAGGCAGAGCCTCGACCGCCGAACTCACCGCAGCCGTACGGGCCAACCACCAGAGGAATCCGGTGCGGCTGTTCGAGGATCCGCTTGCCAGGTTTCTCTGCGGATGGTTCTGGCGTTTGGTGGTCCGGCTGCGCCCACTGTATTGGATCCTGGTCAAGCGTGTGCTGAGAGCCATAGAGCCGGTGTCCCTGTGTGTGCTGCTGCGGGCGCGATATGCCGAACAGGCTCTGGAATCAGCCGTAGAGAGAGGCATCGACCAATATGTCATCATCGGAGCCGGGATGGAATCGTTCGCCTTTCGCCGGCCCGACCTGATGAGTCGGATCGATGTATTCGAGATCGACCACCCCTTCACCCAAAGCCAGAAGTTGGCCCGTATCCGCCAGGCCGGATGGACCATCCCCTCCCGCATCCATTTTGTCTCCGCCGACCTCACCAGGATTTCTGCTGTGGACGCCTTGAAAGGCTCAGGCTTCCAACGGTCCCGGCCCACCTTCCTGACCCTGATGGGAGTTGCCTACTACATCAGTGCCGAGGATCTGAACCAGACAGCGGAATCCATTGCCCGAAATCTGCCCGAAGGCACCCTCCTGCTGCTCGACTACCTGCTGGACGAGACCTCCTCGAGCGCCGAACACCGGGTCATGAAAGAGAAGATGAAGGCCTTCGTAGCCAAGCGAGGAGAGCCCATGGTCGCCGAATACTCCCTGGCATCGATGAATGGCCTGATGGCGGCTCGTGGCTTCGATACGGTAGAGAACCTCACTCTTCCCGAATTGGAACAGCGCTACCGAATCCCGCAGGGTGCATGGGAGCTGGAAATCCCCAGCATCTTCGCGGTTGGAACCTTTCGGGTCACCGCTCGACCTCCGCAGGACGCTTGACCGCTCCCGGGTGAAGCGGTCCGGTATCCGCCCCCTCCGCTTCCTGTGTCACCGCGTCTCGTTCTGATTATCCTGTATATCCTGTTAATCTATTTTGTTTTCTTGTTTTTTATGAACATCGATACACAGGACATACAGGATTATCGTCATCGACTGCCTTGCCCCGATAGCGGGCATCCAGTGTTTCGTATCGCGCGAGCCGGCTTCCCCGGCAGCAGCGTCTCATCCTGCTTATCCTGCGCATCCTGTGCATCGATGTTCATAAAAACCATTGATTCCCTGGCGCCGTTGCCGTTCGATCCAAGTGGCGGAGAGGGCCAGGCTGTGCCAGTCTATGGTGCGGGCGGGACGCCCGCGCTCCCGGGTGGGCTTCATCTCATGACAGGGTCACACCACGAGGACAAAATTGCAGGAGCATTCCGGTTCCGGCTGTCGTTGAAGGATGTCGCTCCGTATTCGTGTCCATTCGTGGTTCGTCTTTCATTGACGCCCCCCTGTTTCACCCTCGAATGATCCACCCCGTCGTCGTAGGGCGGGGGCCGAACTTGACAGCGGCAGTCCACTGATCAGCCGGCCGGCGCCAGCGGTCGACCCAGCCGCCTGAAGAGACGAAAGAACCGGCGGGCGCGCCGGCAGTCGCGGGCAATCTGATCTCTCAACTGCTGTAGCGACGCGAACTTCTCTTCGTCTCTCAAGCGGTGCAGGAAGGCCAGAGCGAGAGTGTCAGGGGAACTCTCCAGGCTGGTGTCGATGAGGTGGGTTTCCACGGTGAGATTCTTTCCGGCGACCGTGGGACGCCAACCGACGTTGGTCACCGAGGGACACGTCCGCCGATCGACAGTAGCCTGGGTGACGTACACCCCGGGTCGAGGGATCAGTTCGTCGCCGGGGCGCAGGTTCAAGGTGGGAAAAAGGGATTCCCGTCCCAGGCCGCGCCCGGGCACGATCTTCCCCTTCAGGCTGAAAAACCTCCCGAGCAGACGATTGGCGCTGCTGATCCGCCCGGCTTGGATCAACTCGCGTATTCGCGTGCTGCTGACCCTGGAGCCGCGTACCACCACTTGAGGGCAGATACGGACCCGAAAGCCCAGTTCCCGGCCGAGCTCTTGCAGCAATGCGACATTGCCGGTCCGGCGATACCCGAACGCAAAGTCACTCCCGACGAAAACCTCCCGCGCCCGGAATACTCCGACCATGATCTCCCTCGCGAACTCTTCGCCGGTCATTTGGGACAGGGCCCGGTCGAAGTCCAGAATGGCCAGAACCTCCAGGCGGCTGGCGCCCAGCAGGCGAACCTTTTCCTCCAGGGGCGTGATGGCCCGGGGTGCGTTATCCGGCATCAGGAGTTGCAGGGGGTGAGGCTGGAAGCTGAGCAGGACCGACCGGCGTCCCGAGTCGCGGGATGCACCGACCAGGGTGTCCAGGATGCGCTGGTGGCCCAGGTGGAAGCCGTCGAAATTGCCTATGGTCAGCGAGCTTCCGCGGTCTGCCCGATAGGATCTGTAGCCGTAGGTGATCTCCATGAAGTCAAAGAAGGCGGGAAAGGGGAGGGAAGAGGCAGTGCAGCCCGGTCACGATGGATGTCGTCGGGAACATTTCAGCCGGCCTCGACCGGATTGCTCAACACCCCGATGCCCTCGATTTCAACTTCGACGAGGTCGCCGGGTTTGAGCCAGTCGGTCGCTCCCGGGGTGCCCGTGAAGATCAGGTCTCCCGGACCGAGGGTGAGATAACGGCTGACGTAGCTGACCACGGTGGTGCAGTCGAAGATGAGATCGGCCGTGGTCTGTTGCTGTACCACCCGGCCGTTGAGACGGGTCTGCAGTTGCAGATTTCGGTGATCCAGCCCCTGAACCATTACCGGTCCAACGGGGCCGAAGGTATCGCACCCCTTGGCGCGCCACCACTGCAGGTCCTGGTCGGGACCCCGCTGCCACCCTCGGGCACTGACATCGTTGCCGCAGGTCAGAGCGAAGATGGACGACTCCGCCTGCTCGATCGAGACGTTTCGGGCGGTCCCTCCCATCACCACAACCATCTCGCCTTCAAGGTGAACCTCATCAGCCTCGGCCGGAACAACGATGGGAGAGTCCGGATTTTGCAGGGAATTGAAGGGCTTGTAGAAGATTTCCGGGCGCGAGGGCGCCGCTCTCCCCTTGAGGTGGCTCTGGTAGTTTCGGCCCACGGCCAGGATCTGGCGTGGTTCACAGGGAACCAGAGGCCGGACCTCGGAAAGCCGGTGAATAATCCCGGTGGTCCGACGGGTCTCCAGCGGACTGCCTTCCAATTGGTGGAGATGATCTCCTTCCACAATGCCGTAGTGGACCCCGGCATCCTTCCGGTAGCGCATGAAAGCGGTCGTGGACATCATTCACCCCGGGAGCGCCGGCCCCTTTGATCGATCGCAGGCCATGGCAGGCCTTGTGTCGATCAGTCGTCACGCTTGGAAGACTCCATGGTTCTCAAGCGTCCCAGATCGGAGGTCAGAGCCACTTGACCGCTGAGCACCACGTTGCCGCAGGAAATAAACCGATAACCCTGTTCATAGGCCCGCCGGCACTCGTCCAGGGATTGCAGGGTGATCCCGGCGGCTTTCCCCGAGGGAGCCACCCGCCGGGGAAAGTCCGCCAGGAAGGACTGAACCTCCGGATGCTCGATCTGACCGATATGTCCCAGAGCGGCAGAGGTATCCGTGGGACCCAAAAACAGGACATCCACCCCCGGCACGGCTGCGATGGACTCCAGGTTCTCGATGCCCGGCGCCGTCTCGATCTGGACGACCACCAGGGTTTCCCGGTTGGCCCGGGGGAGATAGTCGCTCCAGGAAACCCCCTCGAAGTGCGGCCATAGCGGTGAGACCCCTCGAGTCCCCTCGGGCGGGTATTTGCAGTATTGAACGGCAAGCTCCGCCTCGGCGGCCGTGTTGACCTGAGGCACCATGATGGCGCTGGCGCCGATGTCGAGAGCCTTCTTGATGAGATGGGATTCGAGCCCCGCCACCCGAATCAAGGCCACGCAGGACCTCCGGCGGCAGAAGATCGGAATCCAGCGCACGGCATCCACTTCGTAGGGACGATGCTCCAGGTCGATCCACAGGAAATCGATGCCGGTATCGATGGTCGTCTGGGCCACTATCTCGGAAGCATCGGCCAGACCGGCTCCCCAGGCGGCGCGGCCGGCCTGCAGTAGCTGCTTGACCCGGTTTTCAAACATCGGCAGACATTCCTCTCGTTCGCTGTGAAGGCAGGATCGATCCTCCCTAGCCGGAAGGATTATCGGCCCTGGAGGTCCACACGGTCAAATTCTGCAGGTTCTTGGACTCTCCAGGGCGCATGACGAAACTCAACAGATAGGCCAGCCCGAAGAGAAAGATGTTCGAGAACACGACGATCCAGAACTTGTCCGGCAGGACCTGCTTGAACTCCGGCATCAGGAGAGTCCCGGTGGACGAGTCTGCGAACAGCCAGAAGCAGACCCCTGAAACGGTGACGATGGCGGCGATCAGCGCCGCTCGGCTATGGACTCTCTCGGTTAGAAATCCCAGCAGGAAGATGCTGAGCAATCCGCCGCTGAGGATCGAAAACACCAGGGTCTGCAAGTCCATCAACGTCTGGGTGCGGGCGAAATGGATGAAAAGCGCCACCGTGATCATGATTGCGCCAAAGGCCACCGACACCCAGCGGCCGAACTTGAGATAGTGCCGTTCGTCCTCCACGGACTTCTTGAATCGGCGGTAGAAATCATTGGTCAGGGTGGCGGCCGAGGCGTTGATGCCGGAGTCCAGGGTGGACATGGCCGCCGCCAGCAGCCCCGACAAGACGAAGCCTGCCGCACCGGCCGGGACCTGGGTCAGAACGAAAAAGGGAAAGGCCTGCTCGGCAACCAGGCTGTCCAGCTCCGCGGCGGGAAAATGCTTGTAATAGACATACAAGGCCGTCCCGATGAAAGCGAAATAGATCCAGACCGGAATGGTCATGACGGTCGACAGGATCAGCCCCTGGTTGGCATCCCGGTCGGTCTTCATGGCGATATAGCGTTGAACGGCGTTCTGATCGGTGCAGAGCAGCTGGAAGAAGATGAACTGATAGACGATGATGAGCACCCAGACGGTTTGGTCGTCCCAGGACCAGCCCGTGCTGCCGACCGCGAATTTTCCGTCGGCCACCGCTTCGGCAAAGACCTGCGACAGCCCGCCCGGAATGAGATTGACGGCCACGGGAATACAGATGAGTCCGCCGGCAATCAGGGCGATACCTTGAAGCAGGTCGGTGTAGATGACGGCTTCCAGCCCCCCCAGGATGGTGTAGGTGGCCACCAGGATGCCCAGCACCAGGATGACCCATTCCAGGGGGAAACCGGTCATGGGGCCGAATGGGAGACAGACGGCATAGAGAATGACGCCGGTGCGGAACATCTGAAAGACCAGAAAGCCGGCGGCGGCGTAGAGCCGGGCCCAGGTCCCGAAGCGCTGCTCGAGGTACTCATAGGCCGAGCGCACGTGCCCCCGGCGAAAGTAGGGCATGAACAGGAAATAGGCGACGATGGCCGGGATGAAGTAGAGGAAGTGGGCCGGCATATAGCGCCAGTCCTTTGCGAAGGTGAAGCCGGGGATGGCCAGGAAGGTCATCGAGCTGATGATGGTCGCCATCAGCGAAAATCCGACGATCCAGCCCGGCATGCTGCGATTGGCCAGGAAGTAGGCGTCGGCCGAACGGTTGCGGCGGGCCGTGTAGACGCCGATGGCCACCATCGCGCTCAAGTTGATGCAGATGGCCACCAGGTCGGGCCACCTCAACAAATGTTCCGAAACCATGTCGTCACGTCCGCAGGGTGGGGATGGGTGCGATCGCTTTTGGGGAGTGCCCGAGTCTCCACTTTGCTATCAGTCCTTGCAGTTGCCGTCCCTCTCACGCTTGTCCGGGCCAACCGCGCCGATAACTGCACAAATCACCCCAGGCTATCGTGGTTCAGCCTCCTGCCGTACCCATTGTGACGTTTTGCGGGCAAAGAATTGGCTGGGCGCGTCCCGGTGGGATGTAGGATTCAAGCCGGTGCGGGGATGTCATGATCCCGCCACCGTTGCGGCATTATAGGTTTTCTCGACGCCTGCGCCAAAAAAAGAATGTTGACGATAAACTCTTTCTCATGATGGACGGAGCGTCCCGGTGAGAAATGCGGGTTTGAGTCCCATCCTCATCGGATCTCGAGGATCCAGCAGCAGGTCAGCCTCGGCGGTGACAAAAGCAGAGCCTTTGATGGAAGGCACGACGCGACCCTGGTCGAGGCGAACCGTGGCCTCGAACAGGCTGCCGATGATGCTCTCCTGCCGCCAGGTCTGCCCTGGACCGAAACGGCCGTCGGCGACCAGGCAGGCGACCTTTGCGGAGGTGCCGGTCCCGCAGGGTGAGCGGTCGTAGGAGCCCCCGGGACAAAGCACAAAGTTCCTGGCGTCGGCGTCGGTCCGTTGGGGAGGAGCGTAAAGCCCGATGTGATCGATCTCCCGCCGGCCCTTGCCCGTGATTCCCCGATTGCGAAGCTCCCGCCTGATTTTCCAGGTGCAGTCGAGCAGGCAATCGATGTTGTCCTGGCAAAGCCGCAGGCCGTGATCCCCGCTCAGGAAGAACCAGTTGCCTCCCCAGGCCACATCGCCCGTCAGTCGGCCGTACCCCCCCAGGTCCAGGGCCACCCCCTTGGCCCATCGGTAGCTGGCCACGTTCTCGATCACCACTTCACCCGACGCTTGCAGGCTGGCGGCAATGGCGCCGGCGGGGGTCTCCAGGCGATGCCGGCCGGGCCCGATGCGACCCAGGTGGCCCAGGGTGGCGACAACCCCGATGGCGCCGTGACCACACATGCCCAGATAGCCGACGTTATTGAAGAAGATCACGCCGGCGGCGCAGTCCGCCTCGCGGGGCTCACAGAGAAGGGCTCCGACCAGCGAATCGGAACCGCGTGGCTCGTTCACGACCGCCGAGCGAAAGGAATCGAAACGATCGCGAAAGCAAAGCAGTCGTTCGGCCATGGGACCGGTTCCCAGGTCGGGTCCTCCCTCCACCACCACCCGGGTCGGTTCACCGCCGGTATGGGAGTCAATGACGCGGATTCGTTTCACGGACAGGACAACGCTTCCGATTCAGGAGCCACAGTATTGTCAACACCACTCCCCACTGCACCAGGCAGGTCATGACGCTGTAGGGAAGCAGCGGATTGTACCATTCATCCGGGGCGTAAACGGTGGCCGAAAGGGATAGCCACCACAGCAACAACAGCGAGGCCCCCACCGGGACCAGGTAGCGCATGGAGGCATCCCACCAGCGACCCGGGGAAAGGTCGCCGACATCGGCCGTCAACTCCTCTGCGCGCAGGCGCTCACAGCCGTATCGGGTCACGGCAAAGGCGACCAATGCCCCCGAGATCATCAAGGCCACACCCCAGACAAAGTCCTGGTTCGCAAAAAAGGACAGGCTGACCGCGGAGGGAATGCCCAGCAGATAGCTGACGACCGCCACCAGCAGGACCGCCCTGGATCGGGTCAATCCGGCATCCACCAGCACCCGCGCCTGCAGCTCCAGCATGGCCATCAGGGAACTGAAGCCGGCCAGCGTCAGTCCCAGGAAAAACAGGATGGAGAGAGGAGCCCCCAGGGACATGCGGGCGAAGAGTTGCGGCATCCAAATCAGCGTCAGACCGGTGGACGCGGGGCCGCTGGAGCGCAGAACCTCGAGAGTCTCCTGGCGGGACAGGCTCATCTCCGCCTGCAGGACCGAAAAGACCGTCCCGAACACGATCAAGGCCGCCAGCAAAGAGACCACGTTGTTCCCGATACCCGTCAAGAGGGCATTCTTGACGATGGACTGTTGCCTCTGCATGTAGGCGGCATAGGTCAGGAAGAGCCCCCAACCGGCTCCGGTGTCCCAGGCGTTCTGGCTGAGGGCTTCCAGCCAGATTCTCGGCTGGAGCAATTGTTCCCAGTCGGGGGTGAACAGGTAGGCCACACCGGCCCAGGAACCGGGAAGGGTCAGGGCCCGGACCAGCGAGATCAGGACAATCGCCAGCAGAGTGGGAATCATCCAGCGGTTGAGGCGTTCGATGGAGCGAATCCCCCGCCAGATGGCCAGGGCGCAAAGCACCAGGGCGGCGGCGTGGAAAAAGGAGGGCCAGGCCGAGGCCTGGAAGCGGTTCCAGGTCGAGAAGGCAGCTTCGGTGGACAGCGGCAGGGGCGCGGTGACCATCTGCAGCAGGTAGTAGAGACACCACCCTACCACCACCGCATAGTAGAAAGTGATGGCGGCCGAGACAAAGGCGACGAATCCACCGGTCCAGGTCAGGTTTCGGCCCCCGATGGCAGCCAGAGCCTCGACCGGGCCCTTGCGGCTGCGCCGGCCAATGGCGTATTCGGCCACGATCAAGGGGATGCTCCAGAGAAACAGGAACAGCACCCAACTGACCAGAAAGGCGCCCGCGCCGTGCTCGCCTCCGTTCTGAGCGGCGATGCGGGGAAACCTCCAGATGTTGCCGGTCCCCACGGCCACCCCCAGAACGCTGAACAGAAGGCCCCATCGGGTCGAAAATCGTTGATGGATGCTGCTGTCGGCGTGATCGGACATGCTCAAGGCGTTGGAAGGGCACTCGGATGGACGGTGACGACGTATCGCCGGGGATGGGAGACGGTGGTTCGGCAGGGGTCGGCCGGGATCACAAGGTGACCCTTTGGGAGCTTTGCACAAAGCTCATCTTGAGGTCGTGCAGACATCGATCCAGGAGCCGGGTTTCTTCGGGTTTCAGATTTCCCTGGGTCTTGTCCTTCAAGATCTCGAGGATATCGATGGTTTGCCGCGCCGCCGGGAGGTTCTTCTCGACCTTTTGGGTTGCGGGATTGGGGACCAGCCCCATCTGAAGCATGGCCGTGCTAGTGAGCGACACAACCAGCGTGGGGAAGTCCATCTTGGGTTCCCGGCTGTCCTGGCCGACGATCGGAGAGGTTGCGCTCTCGCCGGCCCTCTCCCGACCTTGGGCGGCACCCGAGGCGCCGCCAGGACTGGCGGGCCCGCTGGGGGCCTCGTTGGGCGAGTCTCGCAACTCCCCGTCCTCGGTAAACTTGCGACGATCGGCAACCCTGAACCCACTGTCTTCTTCAGCCATGGATACTCCTGGGTAAGTGGTTTAAATTGAAAGGAAAGAGTATAGCACGGCACTGCCTGAAGCCGTCGAAGGCCGTCGCCGCCGCGGCACTTTCCGCAGTCGAGCCGGTGGGGGCATACTCCCCGTACCAATTTCTCTGCTCGGGCGGGAAGAGAGGTACGGCCGCATCCTGGGAGACTCCGGCGTCTGCCCCCACCGCATCAGCCCTCGCCATTCGGCTCGACTTCTGCGACTCCCCCTCAAGAGGGGAGTGATACTTGAGGCTCGCAAACGGCGCCTTGCCCCATTCCTGGGCGTGACGTAAATCATGTTCCCGGTTTGTTGTGTGGAGGATGCCCACCCGGGAACGCGGGCGTCCCGCCCGCACATTTGCCCGGCACAGCCTTGGCCGACTCCGCCGCTGGGATCGAACGGTAACGGGGCCTTGCCCTTCATTCTGACTGGCCAATGCAGTTCACGCCGGCAGGGTGGCTGCCTGCCTGCAACGTCGCGCTGACGCTCCATCTCCTCCAGCGAGGAATAAGGAGGCGGGCGGGACGCCCGCGTTCCCGGGTGGGGCTCCGCTGAAAAATCCTGTCCGCCGGCAGTGTCGTGGGTTAAGGGAGAGCCGCGTATGCGGCGAATTCAGAGCCCGTTCCCGGAAAGGCAAGACCTCCCCAAAGGAACATCAAACGCGGGCCCAAACAGAATCCGCTGCTATAGCTCCAGCTTCCAGGGCGGCCGGTATTTCGCGCCGGTCATGGCTTCCGCTTCAGGATCGTCGATCACCCGTTCCCTGTCGACGTCCCAGCGGACCTGGCGTCCCAGGCGCTGGGCCATATTGCCCAGGTGGCAGGCAATGACCGAGTTGTGCCCGATTTCAACATCCGCCACCGGCGTCTCGCGGGAGCGCATGCAGTCGAGGAAATTCTGCACGTGGTCGGGAGTGTAATCCCTCCCGACCCTCTGCCGGGGCAACCCCGCGGCCTTGTAGGTGCGCCGCTTGTCGTCGAGTCTTCGGGTTTCGGGAAACACTTCCCAGCCGAAGCGATCCACCACCAGAACCCCGTCCTCTCCGTGAAAGGCGACGCCGTGCTCCCGGGCTTCGGGTCCGCGTCCCACGCCCAGGGCGTGTTCCCAGATCATGCTGAAATGGGGAAAGGCCCAGGTGACCTGTTGGGTATCTGGGGTCTCCATGGCGTCGTCGGGGTAGGCGAATTTCCCGCCGGCCGAGAAGGCCGAGACGGGAGCCCTGACCCCCATTCCCCAGTTGGCGATATCGACCATATGGGCGCCCCAGTCGGTCATCAGACCTCCCGAGTAGTCCCAGTACCAGCGGAAGGTAAAGTGAAACCGATTGGGGTTGAAGGGCTGGCGCCCGGCCGGACCCAGCCACAGGTCGTAGTCCACCCCGTCCGGCGGGGGTCCGTCGGGAGCCTTGGGAGTGGCTCCCTTCCAGTCCAGGTAGGCCCAGGTCCGTACCAGGCGAATCCGGCCAAGCTTTCCGGATTTCACGTACTCCACCGCCTGAGCAAATTGCGGGGCGCTCCGCTGCTGGGTCCCGACCTGGACCACTCGCTGGTAGAGACGAGCCGCCCTGACCATGGTTCGCCCCTCCTGAATCGTCAAGGAAAGCGGTTTCTCCACATAGATATCCTTGCCGGCCTGACAGGCCGCCACACACTGGAGGGCATGCCAGTGATCGGGCGTGGCCACGATGACGGCATCCAGCTCCTTCAAGTCCAGGACCCGGCGGAAGTCCCTGGTCTGCAAGGGTACGCCGGCGGCGGTCCCAACCGAGCGCAGTGCCTTCCCTGTTTGTCCGTCGTCCACGTCGCAAAGGGCCGCGCAGCTTACCCCGTCCACCTTGAGGAAGTATTCCAGCAGCCTGCGGCCTCTTCCCCCGCAACCGATGAGACCAACCAGAATCCTGTCGTTGGCGCCCGAGGCATTGGAATGGACCGGAGGCGCCCCCCGCAGGGGCGGACTGGATGCGAGGAAGCCGGAGGCGCCTGCTCCGGTGATGGCAATGGACTGGCGCAGGAAGTTGCGACGGCTTTGGTGCGTCATGGGCGTTTCCCTGGATTCAAGCGACCGTGGGCGCCGTGACCGGCGATTCCAGGCTCGATACCGTGGTTGCCCGGAAGTATCCGATGGTTTTCCGCAATTGCCGCCATTGAGAATACCCGCTTTGGAGGGACCCCGCAACCGGCCGGGGGACTCGAGGGTTCTGCGTCATTGGTGTGCATTCATGGGTCACCTTCGTCAACGATCAGCCGTTTTCCCCCAATTGAACCGCACAACCGAACGAGCCAGGACACCCCCCCTTCAAACTTCACCCTTCAAACTTCTTACTTCACACTTCAAACTTCTTACCCCGGTTGACTTGACAACAACCTTGACTTAGATTTCGGCAAGGTGGACATTAACGCATTCGATTCCGCCGGGGTGGCATCCGAATGAAATCAGAATCCATTGCCTTGCTGATCCAGGCGCAGGATCGTACCGGGGTTCTTTTTCAGCTCACCCGGACCATCGCCGAACACGGAGCCAACATCAGCTCCGTGGACATTGTAAAACGGGGAACCCATGCGGCCAGCGTCTACCTGGAGCTGCGCGACGTCAAGAAGTTGGAAGCGCTCCTCGGAGACCTGCGAGGTCTGGAGGTGGTCACCGCGGTAGACTCTCTTGACCCGCTGCTCAAAGTCTATGGCAAGCGGATCATCATCATCGGCGGCGGAGCCCAGGTGGGACAGGTGGCTCTGGGCGCCATCAGCGAAGCTGACCGGCACAACCTGCGTGGCGAGAGGATATCGGTGGACACCATCCCGCTGGTGGGGGAAGACCACATCGCGGCTGCAGTGCGCTCGGTGGCTCTGCTGCCCCGGGCAAAGGTCCTGGTCATGGCGGGAGCCATCATGGGCGGAGACATCGCCCAGGCCGTAGAAGAAATCAAGGGGCAGGGAATTACCGTGCTGTCCCTCAACATGGCCGGCACCGTGCCCGAGGCGGCCGATCTGATCGTGAGCGACCCCGTTCAAGCCGGTGTCATGGCGGTCATGGCAACTGCCGATACGGCCAAGTTCGACATCACCCTGCAGCGATCCAGACGTTACTGATCCGGACCGCATATCTCACCGGGTCGCCCGGTGTCGTCTGCGAAGGAGAAATTCATGAAACTGGCTCAAATTCACGACCCCGAAATCGGGCTTCACCTGGCAAGAGTCGAAAACGAGAACGTCTACCCGGTCCTGGCGGAGGGCAACGGGCTGCGCACGCTCCTGGACTTCGCCCGCGGGGCCGACCGGGAGGGGATCTCTCTGGTGGAACTGGTGGAAAGGCACTGTTCGTCCCGAGCCCTCGCCCTGACCTGGTCGGAACTGAACGTTTCGCCGAGCCCGACAACTCCTCACGCCGCCATTCCGGTCAATCCCCCGGAAGTCTGGGCCTGTGGGGTTACCTACAAGAAGAGCGCCGAATTCCGGGACGGCGACACCCAAGCGCCGGCGGGGATCTATGACTACGTCTATTTTTCCGATCGGCCGGAACTGTTCTTCAAGGGCACCGAAGCCCGATGCACCGGTCCCAACGACTTCATCGGCATAAGGAAGGACTCCAAGTTCACGGCCGTGGAGCCGGAGTTGGGGGTTCTGCTTTCGTCCGAACGCAACATTCTCGGGTTCATGGTTTCCAATGACGTTTCAGCCTGGGACATCGAGCGGGAAAACCCTCTCTACCTTCCCCAGTCCAAGATCTATGCCGGGTGCTGCTCCCTGGGCCCGGTCCTTCTGACCGCCGATGAGGTTCCCGATCCCTATGCCCTGTCGATCCAATGCGAGATCAGGAGGGGCAACCAGGTCATTTTTTCCGGCGACACGCGCCTGAGCATGATGAAGCGAACCATTCAGGAATTGATCGACTGGCTCTTCTATGCCAACCCGATTCCCGATGGCACCGTGTTGCTGACCGGTACGGGAATCATTCAGACCGAAGCGGCTGCCTTGCAGGAGGGAGACACCGTCGAAATCACCATTCCGGAAATCGGCACGCTCACCAACCAGGCCCGTATCGTGTCCTGACCTAAAACAACAGTGAAGAGTGGCTAGTGGAGAGTGAAGAGTCTTGTGATCGACACGTTCAGCATCTTGTTGATCTTGGCACAGATGTCATAAGAGTGCGGCCACGTCACAAGGCGCTCGCGGAATACAACCCTTGTTTCTTCACCTTTGGATGATCCGCCCCGTCGCGGGGGGCGGGGTCCAGACCTACTCGAAGGACTGCGCCGAGACCGACGAGATGCTTCGCGTGTCGATCAAGCAGCTCTCCACTCTTCACTCTCCACTCTTCACTCTTCTGAAGCACCCCTGTTTCACTCTCGAATGATCCGCCCGTCGTGGGGGCGGGGGCTCGGCTTGTCAGAAAAGGATGCCCTGCTATTTCCATTTTTGCTATTCTGGCGGTAATGGGTCAGGGTAGGTGCATTCGTGACAGCCATGAATTTGCGGTCGCTCTCCATTGTCTTGTTGCTGGCGGGAATTTGCCTGCCGGAGCGTCACGACGTGGGGGCGGCCCCTCTCCCGGCTCAGGCTCCACCGTCTTCCGAAACCGGCAAGCTCAGGATCTATGACGTGCCGGAGCCTGTCGAGAAATTGGCGCAAGACCCGGGGGAACGGGAGGATTTTCTCCAGTTGAAGCAATCCGGCGAGCCTGCCCAACGCACCCCGCTGATCGAGGCATTCGTTCAGAAATATCCCGAATCCAACTACCTGGGCCAGGTTCACCACATGGCGACCCTGGACTACCGGAGTCTGAATCAACCCGAGAAAATGTTCGAGCACGGACAGGAGACGCTGCGACATTCTCCCGACAACATTCCGATTCTGGCGCTGATGGCCCTGGCGCACTCCGACAAGGGAGATCCCGACCGTTCCATTCAATTGGCCACCCGGGCCTTGGGCAGGCTGCAAAAGATCGTCCGGCCCGCCAACACCGACCAGCAGCAGTGGGAGGCCGAGTACCGCCAATACATGGCGCAAAGCCTGGCCGGGTTGGGCCACGCCTACCTGGTCAAATATGAGATGGAGCGGCAGGCCTCGGAGGAAACATCCCCTCCGCGGGAGAGTGCGCCCGACCCGGCTCCCCCCGAACCGGACGCGGCCCAGCCAAAGGACACGGGAACCGCAACCGCCGCGAGCTCCAGGCTGGGCACACTCCACCTGGCCAGGGCATACGGATATCTCACCAAGTCGCTGAATGAGGAGCCGCGCTCACAATTCGTTCATTTCCAACTGGGAGTGGTATCCACCCGGTTGAAGCGATACCCGCAGGCCATCGATGCCTTTGCCCGAGCTTCCCTTCTGGAAGGCGGCTATCGGGAGATTTCCCGCCGCAACCTGGAGTCTCTTTACCGAGTTACCCACCAGAACTCTCTGGATGGCCTGCAAGACCTGCTGGTGCAGGCCCGGGCGGATCTGGCAGGCGGCAACGGCAAACCGGCCCCGGTCACCGGGGACTCCGCCGAGCCCGGCTCGGAGTGATCGCATTCAAGTTCCTCTGAAGGGAGTGTTCGCGTCCATGTCCTTTACTCAGCTCAAGACTCCGGAGGATGTGCAGGCACTGCTGGCGGGTTCCGATCGGGAACCGGTGTTCCTGCTGAAACACAGCAGCCAGTGTCCCATCAGCGCCGAGGTCTACTCCGCCTTCTCTGAATTCGAACAACAGGGCGGAGCCAACCGGCCCTGCACCTGCGCCCTGGTTCGAGTGATCGAGGAGCGCCCGCTCTCCAATCTGATCGCAGAGCAATTGGGGGTGCAGCATGAATCCCCGCAACTTCTGCTCATTTCCGGCTCCAAGGTCCTCTGGCACGATTCCCATTGGAGATTGACGCGGGAAAAGATGGACGAGGTGGCCGGCCGCTTCCTTCAGTCTTGAGCTGACCCGACTCAACCCCGCTCGTGAAAATGACTGTCAAAATGCCGCAGCTTTCGCTGAAGCGGGCCACGCTGGCGCTGGCTCTTGGCTGCACCCTGCTTGCCTGCCGGGAATCTCCCCAATACGAATTTGACCTGATCGTCGCCGGCGGCAAACTCGTCGACGGCTCGGGCTCCCTGTGGTTTCCGGGAGACCTGGCCGTTCGCGGGGAAGAGATCGTGCACGTGGGGGCGCTGGAAAACCGGGAACAGAAGGCGCGCCGAGTAATCGACGCGCGTGGACTGTGGGTCACCCCCGGATTTATCGATATACTCAGTCGTTCCAATCCCGATGACCTGCTCCGCCCCGACTCCCCCGGCAAGGTGCGTCAGGGAGTGACCACCGAGGTCCTGGGAGGCGGACATCCGAGCCCGTTCCTGCAGACGGCCGCCGGGCCGGAACCCGGGCCCCGGAAAGGCTCGGCCAATCGGCCCCCCTGGGAACATACCTTCCATCGGCTGCGGCAAGGGGACATCACCGTCAACGTGGCCGCATACGCCCAGGCCGGAGATGTCGTGCGCTCGGTCCTGGGCGAAGAAGCGCGGGAACCCACCCAGCCCGAGTTTGCCGCGATGAAGCAGCGGGTCGGGCAGGCCATGCTGGAGGGCGCCCTGGGGCTCGCCGACTCACCGCAGTTGTCTCCCCCCGGGGTTCTGAGCAGAGAGCAACTCGCCGAGTTGGCGCTGCAGATGAAGCCTCACGGCGGGGTCTACTCCGTCGGGATCGATCCCCGCGCCGGCATCGACAATTCGGTCAAGGAAGCCATCGAGCTCGCGGAGCAAGCTCAAATTCCCCTGGACATTCTGGGGTTGAGGGTTGCCGGACACCGTGGACCCGGGCAACTGCAAGAAGTGTTCGGTTCCATCGAAAAGGGCAGGGAATCGGGACTGGCCCTGACCGCCAGCCTGTCTCCCTATCGAAGCGCCCGGGCGAACCTGGAGGACTTGTTGCCCGCCTGGGCGACCGAGGGCGGACGGGAGGCACTGCTGGAAAGGCTCTCCCGAAGCGACCTTCGAGCCCGCATCCTGAGAGAGCTGCGCCGGAAACGGCGCGGGCAGTTCAATGCTTTCCTGGCGGCCGGCGGCTGGGAAGGAGTGGTGCTGCTGCAGGCGGAGTCCCCGAAATTTCAGGCCTGGGCCGGGAAGAGCATTCAGGCAATCGCGACCGAACTCGATCAGACCCCCGGAGACACTCTCCTTGACCTGTTGCGGGAAACCCAGGGTCCGGTTGCAGTCCTTTACTCTCTCATGAGCGAGGAGGACCTGCGTCACGCCCTGCAGGCGTCCTGGGTCTCCATCGGCTCCGGCGGCGCGACCGCCGCCAGCGATCCATCGGATGGAGAAGTGCCCCGGCCTCATGGATATGGCGCCTTTGCCCGAGTCCTGGGGAAGTACGTGCGGGAGGAAGGGGTGCTGGATCTGGAAGAGGCCATTCACAAGATGACGGGAATGAACGCGGCCAAGTTGGGGCTTCAAGACCGGGGCCTCCTCCGGGTGGGCATGAAGGCCGACATCACCATTTTCGACGCCGAGCGGGTGGCCGGCCCGGCCACCTTCCTGGAGCCACGCCGACTTGCGGAGGGTATCGAGCACGTGGTTGTCAACGGCACCCTGGTGATCGACGGCGGACAGCTTCGTGACGCCAGGCCGGGAAAGATTCTGGACGGACCGGGGAAGCCCGGCCCGTAAAGGGCCCTGGTTGTTTTTTTGTCCTTCAACCTGATAATGAATGGAACGGTGGTAAACTCGACCGGTCTTCGGTTAGCCGCCGCTCTGCCGTGGGGATCATAGAGGGCGAATTTGAGGGCTACGCCAAGATCGACAAGATGCCAAGCGTGTCGATTCAATCACTATCCACTGACCACTGGCCACTATTCACCAGGAAGGGGAAGGGAGATCCTATTTGATGCGGATGGCAAAACAGTTTCTGAAGGCATGGCTTGCTCTCTCCGTTTGCAGCCTGGCGTGTCTGCCGGTTCCGGCCGGAGCCGCCGACTGGCCCATGTGGCGAGGCCCTGACGCGGACGGCGTTTCGGCGGAAACCGGGCTTCCGTCGACCTGGTCCCCGGAGGGAGAAAACCTGAGATGGAAGCGGCCCATCGGCGGTCGATCGACGCCGATTGTGGTGGACGGAAGAGTCTGTGTCATCACACTGGCGGAGCCGGAAACGCCGGCCCACTGGCAGGAGCAGATTTCCTGCTTCGACGCCGAGACGGGAGATCTGCGCTGGGAATTTCGCTACAAGGTGTTTCTGACCGATATCCCGCACCATCGGGTCGGTTGGGCCAGCCTGGCGGCCGATCCCGCCACCGGCCATATCTACGCCAACGGAATCGAGGGGATGGTGCACTGCCTCGACCGCAACGGCAAGGTGGTCTGGTCCAGGTCATTCAAGGAGGAAGTCGGGAGAATTTCCGGCTACGGTGGCCGGACAGTGACTCCAACCCTGCACGGGAACCTGCTGTTCGTCAATTTCCTGAACGCCGGATGGGGCTCCACGGCCATTCCACGGGACCGTTTCTATGCCCTGGACAAACGCACCGGGGAAACGGTCTGGTTGACGACTCCCGGCAAGGCCCCCAAGGACACGACCTACACGGTCCCGGTGGTCCGCCGGATCAACGGCCAGGACCTGCTGATCGGCGGCAACGCCGACGGCTCGATTTACGGGCTCAGCCTGGCGACCGGCGAGAGGGTCTGGGGTTTCCCCTTCAGCAAGAGAGGGATCAACTCCTCGGTCGTGGTTCAGGGAAGCCGGGTTTTCGCCTCCCACGGCGAAGAAAATGTCGACGCCAGCACGGCCATGGGCCGGCTGGTGTGCCTGGACGCCGCCCGCATCGTGGACGGCAAGCCCAAGGTGGTCTGGCAGGTGGACGGGTTTACCGCCGGCTATGCCTCGCCCGCCCTGGCGGACAACATCCTCTATCACGTGGACAATTCCGCCAACCTGGTCGCCTTTCAGGCCGATACCGGGAAACAGCTCTGGAAGTACAACCTGGGGGTCATGCAGCGAGCCTCCCCGGTTGTGGCCGACGGCAAGCTCTTTGTTTCCGATGTCGACGGGCAGTTTCACGTTTTGGGACTGCGCGGCCACCAACCTCCCGAAAAGCTGGACCTGGAGCGGTTCGCCAATGCCGACGGTTCAGCCGTATCCATCAACGGATCGCCTGCGGTCGCCAATGGCCGCATTTATCTATGGACTCGCAACATGCTCTATTGCATCGGCCTCGAGGACCGGAGCTCGACGTCTCCAAGCGGAGGGGGGCCCCAGCCGGAGGCTTCCGACTCCTTCCAGGGACCGCCCCGAAGGGTGCTGGTGGAGCCCGCGGAGGTCGTCCTCTCCGCCGGAGCTTCCAGGACCTTCGTGGCACGGGTGGTGGATGCCCGGGGACGGAAGCAACCGGTCGAAGCCGCCTGGTCCCTGGAGGGAATCCAGGGGAAGGTTTCCGCGGACGGGCGCCTGACCCTCAGCGACGGCAATATCCCTCAGGGAGGCTTGCTCGTCGCCCGGGTCGGCAGCCTGAAGGGAACGGCTCGCATCAGCTCCCGTCCCGCCATTCCGTTTCAGGAGGACTTTGAACGGCTGGAGGAGGGAACGGTGGCTCACGGCTGGAACTCCGCCCGGGGCCGATTCGTGGTGACCTCCCTGGACGGCAACAAGGTTCTGAAGAAGCTGTCCGCCAACCCTCGTTCCTGGCGGACCATGGTCTACCTGGGAGACTGGAGGACATCGGGCTACGAGATTCAGGCGGAGATGATGGCCACCGAACAGCGCCGGCGTCTTCCGGACATGGGTCTGATCGCCCAGCGCTACATCCTGTCATTGATGGGCAATCGACAGAAGCTGCAGATCCGCAGCTGGCTGTCGGAACTGGGACACTTCTCCAAGACCATCGACTACCGGGTCGACCCGGATGTGTGGTACCGGATGAAGCTTCGGGTCGAGCTTCTTCCGGAGGGAACCGGGGGAATGATTCGGGGAAAGGTCTGGAAACGCGATGAGGCCGAGCCCGAAGGGTGGACCATCGAGGTCGAGGACCCGATCGTCCACCGCCAGGGCAGCCCGGGGATCTACGGGTACTCCGCGGCCGAAATTTACTACGACAACGTCTCCGTCACTCCGGCCGGTCGCTGAGGGTCCTCGGGTCGGGGTGGAGGAGTGGAGAGGAACGCATGTCATTGCCAAAGCTGAAGGTCGTCGCCGCAGTGGTTCTCTTGCTGGCAGGCGGAGCCAAAATCTCCGGACTGGCAGGAGACTGGCCCATGTGGGGGGGGAGACCCGACAGGAACATGGTTTCGGACGCCACCGGCGTTCCGGCCGATTGGGATCTGAAAACCGGCAAGAACATCAAGTGGGTTGCCGAAATCGGCTCCCAATCCTATGGAAACCCCACGATATTTGGCGGCAAGGTCTTCGTGGGCACCAACAACCAGCGGCTGCGCAATCCCCAACAGACCGGTGACCGGGGCGTCATCATGTGCTTTCGGGAGAAGGACGGGAAATTTCTTTGGCAGATGACCCACGAAAAGCTGGCTGCCGGCAGAGTCAACGACTGGCCCGAGCAGGGCATCTGCTCCTCGCCGGCGCTGGCGGGGGATCGACTCTACTATGTCTCCAACCGGGCGGAGGTGGTGAGCCTGGACACCGAAGGATTCCTGGACGGAGAGAACGACGGCCCCGTCAAGGACGAGAAGCACTCCTCCCCCATCGACGGGGACGTGGTGTGGACTTTCGACATGATCGAAGAGCTGGGGGTCTTCCCGCACAACCTGGCCACCAGCTCACCGCTGCTGGTGGGGGACCTGATTTTCGTCAACACCTCCAACGGCACCGATGAGAGCCATATCAACATACCGGTACCGAGAGCTCCCAGTTTCCTGGCCGTGAACCGTCACAGCGGCAAGCTGGCCTGGGAAAACTCGGCCCCCGGGGATGCGGTTCTGCATGGCCAGTGGTCCTCTCCGGCCTACGGAGAGATCGCGGGCAGGCCCCAGGTCATCTTTGCGGGCGGCGATGGCTGGCTCTATTCCTTCGAAGCCAAGACCGGCAAGGAATTCTGGAGGTTCGACTGCAATCCGAAGGGCTCGGAGTGGAAGAACGGCAGAGGGGACCGCAACAACCTGATCGGGACACCCGTCGTCTTCAACGACATGGTCTACATCGCGGTGGGCCAGGACCCGGAGCACGGCGAAGGCGTGGGACACCTTTGGGCCATCGACGCCACCCAGTCAGGGGACATCACGGAAACCGGGGCCGTCTGGCATCACGACTTCCGCCGCAGCATATCGACGGTGGCCATCCGCGACGGACTGCTCTACGCCGCCAATTTCAGCGGGTTCTTTCACGCCCTGGATCTCGCGAACGGAAAATTACTTTGGGAACACGACATGTTGGCGGCTGTCTGGGGCTCTCCCTTCGTGGTCGACGGCAAGGTCATGCTGGGAGACGAGGATGGCGACCTCACCATTCTGGAGGCGAGTCGCCAGAAAAGACTCATTCACGAAACCAACTTCGGCAACACCGTCTACAGCACCCCCGTCGTTGCCAACGGCACCCTCTACATCATGACCCGCTCTCACGTCTATGCCATCGAGAAGCCGTAAAAGCCTTCCATGGGCTTACGCCCACGGCTGAGGGCGGACGCCGCATTCGCGGCCAACCGGATCCCCCGGGCCGGCGCCCGGGGGTTTTTCGGTTCAAGACACGTTCTGCTCAGCCGGTTTTCCACTTGATGTTGCAGCCGATGCTGGGCATCTGGACGTCCGATACCGCGGAACCCGAAAGCACGGCATCCATGGCCTCCCGCAGGTCCTTTCCCGTGACCGGTTCGTTGTTCCCGGGCCGGCTCCCATCCAACTGACCCCGGTAAACCAGCTCCCGTTGGCCGCCAAAGAGATAGAAATCGGGGGTGCAGGCTGCCTGATAGGCCCGAGCCACCTCCTGACTCTCGTCATAGCAGTAGGGGAAGTCGAAGCCGAGTTCCTCGGCCATGGCCTTGAGGTTGGCAGGGGAATCGTCAGGATAGGCATCGGCGTCATTGGAGCTGATGGCCACAATGCCCATGTTCCTGGTCTTATAGTCGCTGCCCAGACGGGCCAACTCATCCTGGACATGCACCACGAAGGGACAGTGCCGGCAGATGAACATCACCATAAGCGCCTGCTTGTCCGCAAAGCTGCCGAGGGTGACCGTGTCTCCCGACACGACATCCGGCAACTCGAAATCAGGCGCTGGCGACCCCAGCGAGAGCATGGTTGAAGGTGTCAAGACCATAGTATCGGCTCCTTTGATTTTGTGTCCGGCTAACGTCCTTCCAATTGAACTGCAACCAAGAATAGCGCGCAGTGTACCCGCGAAACAAGATGCGATCGGGGGATTCCTGCATGCCGGATTGCGGGTCCTTCATCCCGGAGCCTTCTCCCATCCGTGGCTCGATCACAATGCAACACGTTAACAGGACGTAACTTGACCGTCATGGGCGTCGGTGCTAGTGTTCTGTCTCAGAAATAACGAGGATTCATGAAAGTCGTCAGCCTGAGGACGAAAGGCAGATCCAACGATCCCCTGGGAACGCGGTCGGACCAGGTGAGCCCCGGTCCGATTCCGGGTCTGATCCTGCTCCTGGTCGTGTTGACGGGGGTGCTCACTTTTTTTTGCTCCACCTACAGAATATTCAGCCTGCCGGAGTATCGGGTGGGAGACATTGCCACTTCCGATGTGCTGGTCCCGTCTGACGTTCCGATGCAGGATGAAGAAGCCACCGCAATCCGCCAGGAGGAAGCCCGAAACGCCGCTCTTCCCGCATATCGCCACGCCGCCGCTCAGGCCCAGGCTCGAGTCGAACGCATCTGCCGGCTGTTTTCCACGCTGAGAAATCAACTGAGATCCCTCACGCCGACCCGTCCACCCAACCCAGCCCGGAGCTTCGACAGGCTGCCGCCGGAAATCCAGGCCAATTTGAAATCGCAGTTGGGCCAACTGCTGCCGGAGCCGGAACTGGAATCCGCCGCTCGATTCCTGACCTCCAACGGATTCAGCCACCAATTGCAGCAAGCGCTGGAGCAAGCTCTCCACAAGGCCAACCGTTCGCTGGTGATAGCGAGCGAGAGGGACCTGATTCGGGAGCAGGGGCGCATCCACGTGCTTTCCGGCACCGATTCCGGAGACAGAACGACGGTCCCGGTGGACCAGGTCAAGACTCTGAACAGCATCCGCCGGGAGGTGGATAGCTGGTTGCCGGCGTTGCTGCGATACCACGAACTTCCGCGCCAATCGACCGGCAGGCTGGTCAGGGAGTTGCTGCAGCCCAATCTTTCCTTTGACCTGCAGGCGACCCAAGCCACTCAACGGGAAGCGGTGGCCGATGTGGACCCGGTCTTCGTCATTCTCAAAAAAGGCAAAGTCGTCGTTCGCCAGGGAGACGAAATCAGCTCAGGGCAACTACGACAGATCGAAGCCATTGGAAACCTCCCCCAAGAGTCCTCGTCGCCGGCGCAAACAGTCAGCCTGGCGTTGCTTATCGGATCGCTTCTGGCCGTGTTTGGCTACCTGCTGAGAAACGTCTGGCCGACCCACTGGAATTTTATGAGAATGGCGGTTTTGGCCGGCACGGTTCTCGTGACCCAGACCATCGTTCTCAACGTATTCAGGTTTGTGGGCGAGGCTCTCAGTGAAGCCCTCAGTCAGAACGTTGCCCGATTCCCCGACAACGACGAGGTTTATTTCTTTTTTGCCCTGCCCTTTGCGCTGGGGGCAATGCTGGTAACCATCCTGGTGGATGACCGCGCCGCGGTGATCTTTTCCCTGTTGTCGAGCATCCTGGCCGTACTGACCCTGAGTAGCGACATCTATGGCTTCTTCTATGTGCTGATGTGCAACCTGATTGGCATTCTCACCATACGCAGCGCCGTGCAGAGAGTGGGGTTCCTGGGCGCCGGGTTCAAACTCGGATCGGCCGCCATCGGCCTCTTCGTGGTTCTGCAGTACGCCAAGCTGGCTCCCTTCGACTTGGGCGCGGGTTTTCTGGGGGCTACGCTGGCCCTGGTGTCCGGACCGATCAACACGGGGCTGCTGGTCTTCCTGCTGCCTCTGTTCGAGAGGCTATTCATGGTCACCACCGTCATGAGGCTGCAGGAGCTCGGGAACGTCAACCTTCCCCTGATTCGCGAGCTGATCCTGAAGGCCCCCGGAACCTACAACCACAGCGTTGCAGTCGGAACGCTCTCCGAAGGAGCCGCCGAAGCCATCGGACTGAACCCGGTTTTTGCCCGTGTAGCCTGCTTCTACCACGACATCGGAAAGTCGATTCATCCCGAATACTTTGTGGAGAACCAGAGGGGCGACAACGTCCATGACCGCATCAGCCCCGAGGAAAGCGTCAAGCTGGTCGTGGGACACGTAACCAAGGGCATCCGAATGGCACGTGCCGCCAAACTCCCCTCCTCGATGATCGACATCATTCCCCAGCACCACGGCACCAAGCTCTTGACCTATTTCCATGAGAAGGCAAAGGCCAACGAGACTGGACCCGAAAAAGTCGACGAGGCGCGCTTCCGCTATCCGGGGCCCAAGCCCCAAACCAAGATGGCCGCCATCATCATGCTGGCCGACGCCGTGGAGGCAGCAGCCAGAACACTGAACGACCACTCCCAGGAGAAGTTGCTGGAGTTGATTCAAAAGATCGTGGCCACGACAACGGAAGATGGGCAGCTATCGGAGTGTGACATCACCCTGGCTGAAATCGACCGTATTTCCTTCAGCTTTCTCGAGACCCTTTCCAGCGTTTACCACGCCCGAATCACCTATCCCGGCTTCGAGTTCGAGCGTGCCCAGGAATCCGCCTCCTAGCGAGGCAGCCTCTCAGACCGGCCATTGGAAAACCATCAGAAAAAAGGAGTTATCCACGAAGGCACACGAAGGACGACGAAGGGCCACTAAGAAAGACCATGTTCTTGACCCACTCATAAGGGAACGCCCCGTGGGTTCGGGTGAGGGAAAACGCAGCCAGTCAGCTTCCCGTGCCACAGCCTCTCGTCCTGCCAATCCTGTGCATCCTGTGTATCCACGTTCAAAACGACGAACCACGAATGGACACGAATGAACACCAATAAGATGATGGATGATTTGTTGATTGTGGGGTGTGACAACCGATATCGAAGGGTTGTCTACAAGGGACACGACGTCATACCAAGTTAACAAAGCTGCAGAAGCATTGTGGGGCCGCTTGTGGTTGAAGCAGGTCCACCGGTCTTTGTTTTTATTCGCGTTTATTCGTGTTCATTCGTGGTTCGTCTTTTTTGACTTCCCCATAACAACAAACCGCCTTAACGGAACCTGTCCCTACTCCCGAATGGCTATGAAGCCGGGTTGTTTCACCCTCGAATGATCTTCCCTTCGTGGAGGCGGGAGGCTGCTAATCAGGTCGTACCGTCAGTTCTTTTCTTAAACGGCAAAATAAAATGGACAGGATCGCAAGCCACATTCCTACCGTGGCGGCATTGCCTGGCGGCGAATATCTCATGGGCTGCGAGCGGGGGCGTGCGGACGAGCGACCGGTTCATCGCGTCAGGGTCGATTCCCTTGCCATGGGCATCACGACCGTGACCAACGAGCAATACCGGTTCTTCGTGGATCGAACCGGGGGACGGATGCCCGAATCCTTCCTGGAGTCCCGCTTCAGCCATCCGCAACAGCCCGTGGTTTCAGTCAGCTGGGTGGAGGCGGACGCCTATTGCCGCTGGCTGAGCCAGTGGACCGGCCAAGCCTTTCGCCTGCCCACCGAGGCTGAGTGGGAATGGGCCATTCGCCAGAACAGGGAGGGATGTCTCTACGCCTGGGGCGACCAGGACCCGTCCGAATTCGAGCTGTATCGCACGGGGTGGCGGGATCGATGTCCTCACCGGGTGGGGCTGCAGCCGCCCAATGAATTCGGCCTCTACGACCTGGGAGACAATGTCCACGAGTGGTGCCTGGACTGGTATGCGCGCGACTACTACCAGCGGTCACCAGGCAACAACCCCGTCAACCGGGAGGAGACCCGCCGCCGGGCCTCTCGAGGCGGAGCCTGGCGCCACCAGATCAAGGTGAGCCGTTGCGCCGCCCGCAGCAGCCTGGATCCCAACTACAAGTACACCGATTACGGATTCCGGGTCGTAAAGGCGCTCCACGGACAGGCAGCTCCCCGAACCCGGTGAAGGGGCGCGAAAGAGGTCAGTGGATCCGGACGGCGCCGAAGCCGATGGCCTGCCCCAACGGATTGGGGCAGGGCCTGCATGCGGGTCATTTGTTGCCTGGTCCGGCCCGGCTGAGGAGCAGCCGCGCCCGGGGCAGGGATGCCAGGGCTTGAACGACCTGAGGATCGCCTTCAAGCTCGACCGTCATACTCTGCCTGGTCTGCTGGGAAAGGAGCAACAGGCGGCTGCGAAGACTGCGTTGGATGAAGGGAAGGTGGTCGTCAAACTCCCGGTCGGAACGAATCAGTTCCCGTGCGGCCAGATAGTCACGAAACTCCGCCAGCACCAAGGGGCTGACAATCGCCGTGGCGGCAAGCACCGGATACCTGGCCTTGAATTCCCGGGCAAAGGCAAAGAGCAGATGTCGCGACAACAGGCGCTGCTGAAAGGACGTCAAGGAGGCCGATTCAGCCAAAACGTCCGGAAGAATGCCGCCCTCGCCAGACACGGAAGGGAAGCCGTCAGATCCCTGGCGGGCGCGCGGATGGCTGCCTTCCAACCCTTCGACCAGTTTCAGATACTCCAGGAGAGAGCGATTCTTGTAGCTGCGCTGAATCATGCGTCCGTTGGGAGTGAGCCACTTGGCGGTGGTCAGGGAAAGCCCATTGCCACCGCTTAGCGGGAATATCGTCTGAACCATTCCCTTGCCGAAACTGTTTTCTCCGACGATGATTCCCCGGCGGGCATCCTGGATGGCTCCCGCCAGTATTTCAGCCGCACTGGCCGTTTGCTCATTGATCAACACCACCAGCGGAAACGGTTCCCGGTCGTATCCGCGAGTGGCCAGATATTTGGCATTGGCGTTGGGTAGTCTTCCCTTGGTGACCAGGATGACCTGGTTTACGTCCAGGAAGCGATCGGCAACGCCGATGGCGGTCTGCAGATTTCCTCCCGGATTGCCCCGCAAGTCCAGTACAAGACCCTGCAATTCCGATTGGAACGGCTTTAGCGCTCGGTCGACCTCATCTTCGGTAGTTGCGGTGAAGGCCACCAGTTGCAGGTACACCACCCCGGGAAGGATGGCATAACAGAGGGGCAGGCTGGGTTCGGGTATCTCTTTTCGACGGACCCGAAGCCCCAGGGGGCGGTCGACGCCCGTCCTCTCGATCTGGACCTCCACCGGTGTGTCGCGGGGACCACGCAACAGGCTCACCACCTCCGCCCCGGCACGGTCTCTGGTGGAGACTCCGTCAACTGAAAGAATGACATCCCCGGGGCGGATTCCGGATTCCGCGGCCGGCGACCCTGGAATCGTCGAGAGCACCATCATCTTTCCGTCCGCCGGGGCCACGCGTACGCCGATTCCGGAATAGTTGCCGCCCTGGTAGGCGCGCAGTCGGGCAAAGGTCTTGGGGTCGTAAAAGCTCGAGTGCGGATCCAGGCGGCTCAGCATGCGCTGAATCGACCGGGCAATGGCTCGATTCACATCCATCGGCTCCGCATACGCGGTTTCCGCGAGACCCAACGCCGAGGCATAGGCTTCCAGGTCGCGAAAGAACGATTCCGGGAAGGAAAGCCTGGCTTCCTGGTTCTCGGCGGGAGACGCACCGCTCGAGAAACAGACCGCCGAATTGCCGAACAGAAGGGTGCAGACAAATAGCGCCGCCGTTGCCGTTTTGACTGATGGATGTAGAGTCACTTTGAGAACCAGCCGATCGCTGCCGGCGAATCACCTGATCGATTTTAACCCGCAATGCTCACCGAATGCTGGATACATCCTGAAGAACGGCTTGTGATCGGCACCCTGCATGGCTCCATTTCGGCGATTTTGGCCCTGGAGGGTGCCGGGCAGGTTGGACCGGCGGTCGTTCCAGAAGGGCCGGTAAGCGGTTCGCAACTCTGTTATAATTCGCACCACGCAGGGTTTTTCGGGCAGGCGAGCAACTGAAATTCCAGGTGAATCCGAACTTGTGTTTGCGGAGATTGGCATGACCAGGCAGGTACTCGGCATGGCTTTGCTGGCGATTCTGGCAGCCACCAGTCCTTCGGCCGAGGCGGTGGTGTTCACTCTGGAGGTCGACGACGTCATTCATCCCGTAATAGCGGAGTACATCGATCGCGGGCTGAAGCAGGCGGAAGAGGAAGGCGCTGCCGCCGTTATCATCCAGATGAATACTCCGGGGGGCTTTGACTCCTCCATGCGGGAAATCATCGAGAAGATATTGCGGTCGGAAATTCCCGTGCTCGTTTTTGTCGGTCCCAGCGGCGCCAGAGCTGCATCCGCGGGATTCTTCATCCTCTTGTCCGGCGACCTGGCCGTCATGGCCCCCGGCACCAACACCGGAGCCGCGCATCCCGTGCCCCTGGGCGGGGGCAAGATGGATGAAGTCATGCAGAAGAAGGTGGAAAACGATGCCGCCGCCTATATCCGCAGCTTCGTGGCCCAACGCGGCCGCAACGTCGAATTGGCGGAGAAGGGGGTTTTGGAGAGCCTGTCCTTCACCGAAGAGGAAGCGCGGGAAGGGAATCTCATCGACGGCATTGCCCAGGACCTGAACGAGATCCTCACAAAATTCGACGGGAAGGAGATTCAGCGCTTCGATGGCCAAAAGCAGGTTCTGAGACTGAAGAGCGAACGGCTGAAGGCGATTGAAATGACGGCTCGCCAGAAGGTGCTCTCAAAAGTGCTGAACCCCAATATCGCACTGATTCTGGGACTGATCGGACTGCTCGGACTCTACATCGAGTTCAGCAATCCCGGGCTGATCTTTCCCGGCGTGGTTGGAGGGGTTTGTATCTTCCTGGCGCTGGTGGCCTTCAATATCCTGCCCATCAACCTCTTGGGAGTGGTGCTGATCCTGGCAGCCATCGTCCTATTCGTTCTGGAGGCAAAAGTGACCAGCTACGGACTGCTGGCTTCTCTCGGAATCGCCGTCATGGTGCTCGGATCTCTGATCCTCATCAACTCACCGCTCCCCGAGTTGCGGGTACAGTTGATCACAGCAGTGGGAATCACTCTCCCCTTTGCCGCCATCACCATCTTTCTCATGCGGCTGGTCATTCTGGCCCACCGCAACAAGTCGGTAACCGGCAAGGAGGGCATGGTGGGAGAGATTGGAACGGCACTGACCGACATTGAATCCCAGGGCAAAGTGCAGGTCCACGGCGAGATTTGGCAGGCCAGCAGCCCCCAGCCGATCGAATCCGGCAACCGGGTCCGAGTGGTGGCGGTGGAGGGACTCAACATCCAGGTGACCCGGGTAGACGGTTCCGGGGCTTCCTCGAGCTGAAAAGGAGAGACTCATGTTCGAATTCGATTTGATTTCAGTCCCGGGTCTCTTTGGGCTGCTGCTGGTGGTCGTGGTCCTTTTCAACTCGCTTCACGTCCTGCGGGAATATGAGCGCGGAGTCATCTTTCGCCTGGGACGCCTGTTGCCGCAGCCCAAGGGCCCCGGGCTCATCATCGTTTGGTGGCCCATTGACCGAATCGTCAAAATGGAGCTGCGAGTCGTCACTCTGGATGTGCCGCCGCAAGACATCATCACCAGCGATAACGTGTCAGTCCAGGTCAATGCCGTCGTCTATTTTCGCGTCATGGACCCTCTGAAGGCGGTGGTCGAGGTCGAGAACTACCTCTATGCCACCTCCCAGCTCACCCAGACCACTCTCCGATCGGTTCTCGGAGAAGTGTCCCTGGACGATCTGCTCAGCCGGCGCGAGACCTTGAACGTCCGATTGCAGAGTATCCTGGACCAGCACACCGATCCCTGGGGCATCAAGGTCGGAACGGTCGAGGTGAAGCAAGTGGACCTTCCCCAGGAAATGCAGCGGGCCATGGCCAAGCAGGCCGAAGCCGAACGAGAACGGCGCGCCAAGGTCATTCACGCCGATGGCGAGTTCCAGGCCTCCGAAAAACTGGCTCAAGCCGCCGAGGTGGTGGCCAGGGAGCCGGTGGCCCTGCAGTTGAGGTATCTGCAAACACTGACCGACATTGGGGTCGAGAGAAATACCACCCTGGTTTTTCCGCTGGCGATCGATATCCTGGAGCCGTTCCTGAAAAAGAGTAAGTAGCGGGCCTTCCAAGCAGTAGACGGGTGGCGGTCAATTCCCCGGATGGAGGCGGCCGGCAGCGGCAAGGAGACAATTTCATGGAGAGGAGTCCTGAAAACAAGGAGCTGCGGCTCGACAACCGGCACTTGCTGCTCTTTTTCCTTGGGGCCGTCCTGATCTGCGCCAGTTTTTTTGCCCTGGGTTTCTGGATGGGACGCGGGCAGGCCGGGGAGGCAACGCTGGCTGTCGGAGACGGAGCCCGGTCCGGCCTGACGGCTTCTGGTGCAGTGAGCCCACCCACAGGCACAGGGGGAACCCGGGCGTCTTCTCGAGGAGGGACCGACGGGGGGAAATCCACCATGCAGGACCCGGCAAGCCCACCCGACTTGCGAAAGGAACTGGACTTCTACAGCGCCGTCAAGGAACAGAGCGTGGAGGAGAACTTCAGTCCGCCCCCCTCCGGAAAGGAGAAGGAAAAACCGGCTCGGCAGCCGTCCAGGGCTCCTAGAGCGTCTTCCGGATCCGCGGCCAACACCGGGAAGTTGCTTCACTTGCAGGTGGCCGCCCTTCGGAAGCGCGCCGATGCCAACCGCCTGGCCGACGAGCTGCGGGGCAAGGGATACCCCGTGGTGGTAGTGGCCGCATCCAAGTCGGACAATCCGCAGTGGATTCGGGTCAAGGTCGGCCCCTATCGCAGCACCCGGGAAACGTCCCGGGTGAAAGCCCGACTGGCCCGGGACGGCTACGATCCCATTCTGCGGCGCCAGTGAATCCAATCCCGGGGGCTCGTCTTTCTGAAGACCATTCGTGTTCTCCTTCCCCTTCCGGCATTACCAAGCGGCCTGCCTGGCCATTGTCAGCGGCATCCTGCAGTTCCTTCTCTTTCCCAAGTTCTCCCTGTCCTGGGTGAGTTGGGTCGCCCTGGTTCCCTTGTTGATCGCCCTCTTTCGAGAAGCCTCCTGGAAGCGGTCGCTGTTGCTGGGGTGGATCTTCGGCGTCGTTTTCTTTTCCGGATGCTGCTACTGGATCCTGGACGTACTGCAAGGCTACGGCGACATGCACTGGTCCGGAGCCCTCTTGCTGTTTGCTCTGCTGATCGTCTACCTGTCAATTTTCCCCGGGCTGTTCGCCTGCGCATTTTCCCGACTCGCGCTGCGATTCCCCGGACTCTGCTTTCTGCTGGCCCCCTGCCTCTGGGTTGCCACGGAATACCTCCGGGGACACCTCTTGACCGGGTTCCCCTGGTGCCTGACAGGCTACGTGCTGGTGGACCACGCCTCCCTGGCCCGAATCGCCACCTTCACCGGAGTCTACGGACTCTCCTTCCTGGTGGTTTTGATCAACGCATTGATCGCCGGCCTTTTCTTCCGGTCCAAGCCGGCCGCCGTCAGCCTGCCCGTTACCCTGGCGTTCCTGGGCGGTTTTATGTGGACGGGAACAAAGCCACTGGAGGCCAACGACACCGGGAAGGCCCACGCCCGCCTGGTGCAGACCCATATCCCTCTGGATCAACCCTGGGACCCGCAATCGCAAAGCCGGCTGCTGGAAGAGTTGATCGAGCTGTCTCTGTCGCCGCCGTTCAAGGATCCCGCAACCGCCCCGGAAACCCGTTTGCTCCCGGCCGGGCCGCCTGAGGTAAAGCTCGTCATTTGGCCTGAGACGCCTGCGCCGTTCTATTACCATGAGGACCCATCCTTCCGAAGATCAATGAATGGGCTGGCGGAGTCTTCCCGATCCTGGCTGCTGTTCGGATTTGTAGACTGGCCCATGGAGGATGCACGCTCTGACACCGGCCCCTACAACAGCGTCGCGACGGTGTCTCCCAGGGGGGAATTGATCGCGCAGTATGACAAAATGCACCTGGTCCCTTTCGGGGAATACGTTCCCTGGTCCTGGCTGTTCTTTTTCGTGGAGAAGATATCCACCGGGGTAGGGGACTATAGGCCCGGCAGCCGGGTGGGGGTCTCGCGTTTGGAATCCGGAGAAAAGGTGGGGATCTTCATCTGTTACGAGGCGGTCGTTCCCGATCTGGTACGCCGCTTTGCGGCGGAAGGGGCCGAGGTCCTGGTCAACATCACCAACGATGCCTGGTTCGGCGACTCGGCTGCTCCCCACCAGCATTTGCTGATGGCCCGCATGCGAGCCGTCGAGAACCGGCGATATCTGCTGAGAGCTGCAAACAGCGGGATCAGCGCCGTGATCGACCCGTTGGGGAAAGTCCTTTCCACCACCGGCCTCCACCGGCGCACGGTCCTGGATGGTGACTTCCGCTTCAGACGGGCACCCACCTTCTATTCCCGGAATGGAGACCTCTTTGCCTGGCTCTGCCTGGCCCTGAGTCTGATTGCCGGCATCACCGCAAGTGGATGGAACCGTTGGAAAGGGTTGCACCGACCTGAATCCGGGGGAAGGCATGCAATGCTCCCCCCACCGCCTCCCGCGTAGTCCTTTCTGTTTTTCAGTGCTGCGGTTATGATGGGGCGCTACCGGTCCGGCCAGGGGCCGGGCGGCACTTCCAGGCGGAGGGAACAACACCTCAGGAGGAGATTTCCATGGCGGCAAAGGTGAAGTTCGATATCACCAGGGATGATCTTTCTCAATTGCAAGCCGGTGGTCCGGTCTTTGTGACTTTTGGAGAGGTGCTGGTGCGGGAAACGCCCGCCGACCTGGAGCGCCCCGAACGGACCCGCACGGTCAATCTGTCGCTGGCGGGCAGTGAATTTACGCTGGCCACTGCCCTCAGCCGGCTTGGGATACCCTCCGCTTACATCACCAGGGTTCCGGCAAACCCCTATGGGCAGGCGGTGCGAAATACCGCCCGGGAGCAGGGCATTGACACCGGCAACCTGGTCTGGGCCCCCAAGACCGAACCCATCGGCCGCCTGATCTATGAAATCGGTCGCACTCCGCGGCGGAACATCGGAATCTACCAGCGCATGTACTCGGCGGCATCCAGACTGGGGGCGGGAATGGTGAATTGGGAAGAGGCCCTGATGGACGCCCGCCTGTTCCATACCTCCGGAATCACCTTCGGTTTGGCCGGCCATAGCCGATACGAACGCAACTACAACCTGGACGCTCTCCAAGAAGCACTTGAGAATAAGCCCCCAAACTGCTTGGTCGGAATGGACTTCAACTACCGAGGAACGTTGTGGTCTCCCGAAGAGGCCTGCAAGGTCCTGACGCCCATCGCCACCGACCACGTGGACGTGCTCATCACTACCATTGAGGACATGGCCCGGCTCTACGGGATGAGTTTGGGAAGTTGTTCCGCCAAACAGATCGTCGACGGTGACCTGGGGCCCATCGACGACGACGATCTCCGCGCCTTTGCCGGCCAGGTCCGGGACAGGTTCCGAGCCCGGTTGGTGGCCATCACCATCCGCTACCCCGACACCTTCGAACAACACCGCTGGGAGTCGGCAGCCATCGATTCTCAGGGGCGCTTCTTTCGCTCGCCTGCCGTAAGGCCCATTACCTTGTGGGATCGCCTGGGTGGCGGAGACACCTGGAATGCCGGATTCTACTACGGTCTGCTCACCTCGGGATTCAACCGGGACGGAATGGAGAAAGGGATCCTGACCGGCGATGCGGCCACCCGTCTGAAGCAGACCCTGATGTTCGATCTTCCCATTGTCGACAAGGCGGAAGTCCAGGCGCTGCTGAGATCGGACGTGCTGGGTGGCGGCAAACGGACCTCCCGCTAGCAAGGAAATTTCCGAAATACTTGAACATGGAACTGCCAAGCTGCTGAAATAAGTACCCCTTAACCGATTTTCAGCGACCCAGCCAGGAAACGTGTCGAAAGGTTTTCACCATGACCAGGGAACAAAAACTGGACCTGATGAGGCAGACCGGGTTGATTGCCATCATGCGGGCGGACAGTTCCGATCAGTTGATTGCCGCTGCTGACGCCATAAGGGCGGGCGGTGTGCGAGCCATCGAAGTCACCATGACCACTCCGGGGGCCCTGGAGACCATTCAGGCGGCCAGCCGGCGATACCGCGGGGAAACCCTTTTCGGGGCAGGCACGGTACTGGATCCTGAAACCGCTCGCGCCGCCATTCTGGCCGGAGCCGACTTCGTGGTGGCGCCGACCTTCAACCCGGAAATGGTGGCGCTCTGCCTCAGGTACGGCGTTCCGGTGTTCCCGGGGTGCTACACGCCCACCGAAATGTTGTCGGCCTGGGAAGCGGGCGCTTCCATGATCAAGCTGTTCCCGGCGGATGTCGGCGGGCCCGCGTACGTCAAGGCCGTTCGGGCGCCACTGCCCCAGTTGGAAATCGTTCCGGTCGGAGGAGTGAACCTGGATACGGCAGCCGACTTCATCAGAAGCGGAGCTGCCGTGCTGGGGGTCGGGAGCAGCTTGATCAATCAGAAGCTGCTCGCTTCGGGCAACATGGAGAATCTACGCCACCTGGCGGCGGCTTTTGTGGCCGAGGTTGAAAAAGGTCGGACCTCCTGATCCGGCACCCGGGGGCTCGCCTTACCTGAAACAACAGAAAAAAAGAGCTATCCACGAAGGCACACGAAGGACGACCAAGACACACGAAGCGAGACGCCGAGAGGAACCGGAACCTTTCCGTGCTCCCGATAGGCCATCCAGGTCTCCTGTTTCTCTCTCGAATGATCCGCCCGTCGTGGGGGGCGGGGGCGCGGCTTGCCTGAAACCCTTTTCATTAACGATCGGCTGATTCACCGCGAAATCCAAGGCAGCCATTCTCAACCATCCATTCGGGAGTCTCACCATGAGCCCTGGGGAAGAAAACAGCCGCATTCTCGATTCCAACGATCCGGCCCTGTATGAGATCCGGACCAAGGCGCGGGGACCGGAAGGCCGGGTTCCGATCAGCGAGGATTTGCTCCGCCATGCTCCCAGCGGCAACCTCTTCGCCTTCAGCCAAAATGCGGGCATGGGCTGGAATCCGTCCGAACTGGGTCGCAGAGAATTTCTCATTCTGAGCACTCAGGGAGGCATTCGGGCCCCCGACGGGCGTCCCCTGGCTCTGGGCTACCACGTGGGCCATTGGGAGGTAGGACTGTTGATGCAGGCGGCCGCCAAAGAGATCCGCGCCGCCGGCTGCATCCCCTATGCCGCCTACTGCACCGACCCCTGCGATGGCCGCACCCAGGGCACGCCGGGAATGATGGACAGCCTCCCCTACCGCAACGACGCCGCCCAGATTTTTCGCCGTCAGATCCGTTCGCTGCCCACCCGCCGCGGCGTAATCGGAGTGGCCACCTGCGACAAGGGACTGCCTGCCATGATGATGGCGCTGGCCTCAACCCGGGATCTGCCCTGCGTCCTGGTTCCCGGAGGGGTTACCCTGCCTCCTGCCGAGGGAGAGGATGCAGGCACCGTTCAATCCATCGGATCTCGCTTTGCCCACGGAGAAGCCACTCTGGAGGATGCCGCCGAGGCTCTGTGCCGGGCCTGCGCGTCACCGGGCGGCGGCTGTCAGTTTCTGGGAACGGCGGCCACGGCGCAGGTTGTCGGGGAGGCTCTGGGGCTGGCTCTGCCGCATTCGGCGCTGGCCCCCTCGGGACAGGAGATCTGGCTGGACATGGCTCGCCGGTCGGCCCGAGCGCTACTGCTCCTGGAGCAGGAAAAGCGCACCACCGGCCGCCTGTTGACCGAGAAGTCCATTCACAATGCCATGGCCGTGCATGCTGCCTTTGGCGGATCCACCAACCTGCTCCTGCACCTCCCGGCGATCGCCCATGGAGCCGGACTACGGCGTCCAACGGCGGCTGACTGGGCTGCAATGAACCGCCGGGTGCCGCGCATCGTGGATGTCCTGCCCAACGGTCCCCGGCACCACCCGACCGTTCGCGTGTTCCTTGCCGGAGGGGTCCCCGAAGTCATGTTGCATCTGCGCGAACTGGAACTCCTGCATCTGGACGTCCAGACCGTGAGCGGGCTTTCCCTGGGAGAGGTCCTGGACTGGTGGGAGCAATCCGACCGGCGCCGCCACTTGCGCCGCAGGCTTCGGGAACTGGACGGCGTCGACCCGGACGAGGTGATCATGAGCCCCGGAGAGGCACGCCGAAGGGGATTGACCAGCACCGTGACCTTTCCCGGCGGGAACCTGGCTCCGGAGGGCTCGGTGATCAAGAGCACGGCTATCGATCCCTCGGTGGTCGACCCCGACGGCGTGTACCGCAAGGTCGGTCCGGCCCGGGTATTCACCAGGGAGACCGATGCCATCGCCGCCATCAAGAGCCGGGAGCGGGATCGGGTCAAGCCGGGGGATATCCTGGTTTTGATCTGTCGCGGCCCGGCCGGATCGGGGATGGAGGAGATTTACCAGATCACATCCGCCCTGAAGCACCTCTCCTTCGGCAAGCACATCGCGGTGGTGACCGACGCCCGCTTTTCGGGAGTCTCCACCGGCGCCTGCATCGGCCACGTCGGCCCCGAGGCGCTGACCGGCGGGCCGATCGGCAAGGTCAGAGACGGCGACATCATACAAATCGTCATCGATCGAAATCGGTTGGAGGGAAGCGTCGACCTGGTGGGTTGCGAGGGACGAGTGCTCGGGGCGGCGGCCGGAGGCAAAATCCTGGCAGCACGGGCAGAGCCAACCCACCTCTCTCACGACAGCCGGCTTCCCGGTGACTCGCGTCTCTGGGCGGCCCTGCAGCAGGTGAGCGGTGGGACCTGGGGGGGCTGTGTCTTCGATGTGGAGACCATTATCAGGACCCTGGAGGCCGGCACTCGGGCACAGGAAAAGCAAAGCTGATTCCGGCGCGGAAACATGATGGTCAGCCGTGGCGTTTGCAGGTTTCGGCAGCGGGGTCTTTGCCGGAAAGGGCCACAAAGGGCACAAAAACACAAAATCGAGCCTTTTGCAAAATTCTATTGGTAAGCGGGATTCATTGCCACGAAGGGTTGTGATCCCCGAAGGTGGCCTTTGGCCGCCCACCGGATCGACCGCGGGCGGAGCCCCACCCGGCAACGCGGGCGTCTCGCCCCCCGGGAACGCGGGCGTCTCGCCCGCATCCTTATTCCTGCCTGGAGGTGGCGGAGCGTCGGCTCAACGTTGCCGGCAGGCAGCCACCCTGCCGGCGTGAACGGCATTGGCCAGTCCGAACGAAAGGCAAGGCCCCGTTACCGTTCCATCCCAGTGGCGCAGTCGGTCAACGCTGTGCCGGGATACTGGGGGGGCGGGCCGCCCGCGTTCCCGGGTGGGCATCATCCACACAACAGACCGGGGACATGATTTGCACCACGCCCAGGATTGGGGCAAAGCGCCGTTTGCAAGCCTCACGTATCACCCCCGGGAACGCGGGCGTCTCGCCCGCATCCTTATTCCTGTCTGGAGGTGGTGGAGCGTCAGCCCAAGGTTGCCGGCAAGCAGCCACCCTGCCGGCGTGAACGGCATTGGCCGGTCCGAATGAAAGGAAAGGCCCCGTTGCCGTTCCATCCCAGGGGCGCAGTCGGCCAAGGCTGCGCCAGGCCATGTGCGGGCGGGACGCCCACGTTCCCGGGCGGGCATCCTCCACACAACAAACCGGGAACATGATTTACACCACGCCCTGGAATCGGGCAAGGGGCCGTCAGAATGACCTGCCCCACTGCGAATTTTGCAAAAAGCTCAGTCGGACTATAGAATAGGCTCCGCGAGCAGCTTGGGGAAAAGGGCATATCACCTCGAGCCGGTGACGCCTTCCCCGACCGCCGAGGGCAGGGAGAACCCTGAATGAAAACATCCAACCATCTTTGGAAAGAATGGCTTGCGGGCAAGATCTCCGAGCCCCTGAACCGGGAAATCGATATCTTCGAAACCGAAATCGACTTGCGGCGACAGGAAAAGGTGGATGAACGGGTCTTCGCGGAAACCCGGCTGCGTCGTGGCGTTTACGGACAGCGATACGACAACGGCCAACGGCACGACGGCAAGGTGGCCAGGTCACTGGAGTATCCCACAACCAATCCGACCAAGGGCCCCAATACCCTCTGGGACGCTCCGGGCATGCAGCGAATCAAGATTCCCTACGGCGGACTCAACGCCGCTCAACTCGAGGTGATGGCCGAGTTGGCCGAGGAATACTCCGACGGTATCGCCCATGTGACCACCCGGCAGGACTTCCAGCTCCACTATGTGCACATGGAGGATACTCCTTCACTGATGCGCCGTTTGGGGGCCGTGGGAATCACCACCCGCGAGGCTTGCGGCAATTCGGTGCGCAACGTCACCGCTTGCCCCTATTCCGGGGTCTGCCCCGACGAGGCATTCGATGTGACTCCCTATGCCAAGGCTCTGTCCCGGTTCCTGCTGGGCCATCCCGACTGCCAGAACTTCGGCAGAAAGTTCAAACCGGCCTTCAGCGGATGCAGCCAGCACGCCTGCGGACTCACCAGCATGCACGACCTGGGAGCCATCGCCGTGACTCGCCGCCGGAACGGCGTCGAAGTACGCGGGTTTGAACTGTACGTTGGCGGCGGCCTGGGAGCCGTGCCGTATCAGGCCAAACTCTTCGATGACTTCCTTCCCCCGGAACAACTGCTGCCGACCGCACAGGCCATTGCCCGCGTGTTTGCCCGGCTGGGAGAGAAGAAGAACCGGGCCAGAGCCCGAATCAAGTTCCTGGTGCACGACCTGGGCATCGAGAAGTTCAAGGCGCTGGTCCTGGAAGAGCGTGACCGCCTTCCTCCGGACCCCCGCTGGAAACAATATCTCGACGAGGCGCTGGCGGATGCCGGCGAAGAGTCCCTCCAGGCCGACGGCGATCTGTCCGGGTCGGGTTCTCCCGAATTCCAGCAGTGGTTCAAGACAAATGTGCGCGCACAAAAACAGCCGGGCTTTGTGGTCGCTACCGTCACCCTTCCCTTGGGAGATATCAGCGCCGATCAGCTTCGCGACCTGGCGGACATCGCTCGCCGCTTCACTCCGGACAGGGTACGCACAACCGTGGAACAGAACGTCGTCCTGCGCTGGGTGCGCCAAGGCGACCTTGCCGAACTCTACCAGGCCCTGGAATCGGCCCAATTGGCCCGGCCGGGAGCAAGCAACATCGTCGATGTGGTGGCCTGTCCGGGAACCGACACCTGCAAGCTGGGCATTTCCTCATCGAGGGGGCTTGCCGCCGAGCTCCAACGCCGCTTGGCCGACAAGAGCGCCGAGATGGATCAAGCCATCCAGGATCTGCACATCAAGGTCAGCGGGTGCTTCAACAGTTGCGGGCAGCATCACGTAGCCGATCTGGGTTTTTATGGAGTGAGCCGGAAAGTCGGCGGTTTCGCCGTGCCCCATTTTCAGGTGGTGCTGGGGGGCCAGTGGACCCAAAATGCCGGCTCCTACGGTCTCCCCATCGTTGCCATACCCTCCAAGAACGTTCCCGATGTGGTTTCCCGGCTGGGAGAACGCTATGTCAGTGATCGCGTCCATGGAGAGAGCTTTCAGGACTTCGTCAAGCGCACCGGGAAGCTGCAGGTCCGAAAGCTGTTGGAGGATCTGGCCAAGGTTCCGGGCTATGAGACCGACAACTCCTACTTCAGTGACTGGGGAGACCCCAGAGAATACAGCATAAGCGACATCGGCAAGGGGGAGTGCGCCGGAGAGGTCGTCACCGCGGTGGAGTTCGACTTGGCGGCAGCCGAACGCCAAGTCTTCGAGGCCCAGGTATTCGCCGAGGGAGGAAACTTCCGGAAGGCGTGGGAAACGGCCTACGGAGCCATGCTCCATGCAGCCAAGGGACTCATTAAAATAGAGTTCCTGGATATTCCCGACGATCGGGACGAAATCGTCAACCAATTCCGCGTCCGCTATTTCGACACCGAGAAGATCTTCGATCCCTTCGCGGGACCCAAGTTCGCCAATTACCTCTTCGCCGCCCACCGAACGCTGGAAAACGGCCACACGCCGGAGTCTTCCAGGCGGCTGATCGAGGAAGCCCAACTCTTTGTGGAGGCCTGCCACGGCTGCTTCAACCGCATGGGTCTCACACCCAACGCCGCCACCGCTTGACCATTCCGGAATGGAAATCCAACACGTCAACCTGAAGCTGCACCTCGAGCATTCGGGCGTGGTTGACCTGGAGCCCTTGATCCCGATCTTTCACGACTGGGTGAGGGAGCAGAGTTGCGAGGAAACCCTGGTGGATGTGGCCGACTACCGTCACGTGCCCGCCGGGCCCGGCATTCTGCTGATTGGCCACGAAGCCGATTTCAGCCTCGACTGGAGCGACGACCGTCTTGGCGTTCGCTACAATCGCAAGGCAAGGCTGGGAGGCCGGAACCATGACCGCTTTCGCCAGGCCTTGCGGTCAGTGCTGACGACCTGCAGGAGATTGGAGGAGGACGGACGCCTGGAAGGGAAGCTCGGCTTCGAGAGCCGACAATTCGAGCTTGGCGTCAACGATCGGCTGCTGGCTCCCAACAACCAGGAGACCTACGCTTCTCTGAGCCCCGAAATCGACTTTTTTTGCGGTGGATTGTTCGGACGGAACAACTATTCGGTGACCCACCAGGCCGACCCGCGCCGGCGTTTCTCGGTGCTGGTGCAAACGCCTCAACCGATGGACCGCTCCGACCTGCTGGAAGCACTGTCGCCCTAGCGCCCTCCCGGGACGGGAAGTCACCGGGGCCCACGCCCCAACTCGGTGGCAGCCTCGGCAATCACCCCTTCGAGTCCATCCAGCGAGTCGTTGTTCCTGCTCTTGTAGAGACTTTCCAACTGAGCCCTGGCTGACTCGACCACCTGAGCCGGAGCTTCGTCCGTCAACACGATGACCTTGGCCAGGGCAGTGATGGCCTTGTCTCTCCAGGAAGCGAACTGAGCCTCTTTTTCCTCTTTGGCAACGGTATCCGAGTCTTCTTTCGCGTCCCATTCAGCCAGCTCCTGGCTGATAGCCAGCGCCTGGTAGTAGTAGGCGATCCCTAAACGGTAGAAGTCGACACTCTCGCCCCTGGCCAGGGAGGTCGATTTCTCGTATTCCTGGATGGAGCTCGGATAGTCCTTGCTGTTGAAGTAGATCAAGCCCAGGGCGGCATGAACCCGGGCCGGCAGGTGCGTCTTTTGCCGGACCCATTGAGCCGCCGTCATCGTTGACGGTTTAGGTCCGCTGACAATGGCGTCAACCCGACGTTGAGCCCGTTGGGCGATAGCGAGAGCCCTGCCCAATTGCCGCGCGCGGCCCGTCTCATCCTCGGGCAGGAACCTGGGAAGCACCATCGAGAGCGTGAGCAGGGTCGGCAAATGGCTGGGCTCCACCGCCAGCAGCCTCTCGCCTGTCTCTATGGTCTTGGGAGGATTGTTGAGCTGCTGGTAGCCGCGGATCATCCGCTGAAGAATGAAAATCTTGGGCGCCTTGCCGGCCTCGGGAAACTCTTGCAACGCCTTCTCTCCCGCTGAAACCACCTTCTCATGGTTGCCCAGCGCGTCATTGGCCTGAATCTCCAGTTGATAGGCGCCGAGAAGGTAGTCGGACTCGGGAAAGTCGCCGATGAACTTTCCGGCCAGCATCGCCTTTCGGCGCATATCCTTCTCGTTGTACAGTTGGGTATAGGCGTCGAATTCCGCCCGGGTCTTGGGCCGAGGAGCATCCTGCTTCTGCTGGGCGAGGGTGGGAGCAGAGGCAACCCAGACCCCTAGCAACACAATCGGTACCGGTCGGGCAAGAACCTTCAGGCGACCGATCCTGCTTGAGAGCTTTGCCACGTTTTCCCTCCTTTGGGACGACCGCGCTCAGTCCGTAAGGTTCTGCGCCAGGGCGTTGTCGATGGGAACTGCCATAACGGCCGTTGAGGGCTCGGGTCGACGGCAACAAGCTTTGGGAAGGTTTTAACCCAATTTCCGCACCTTTGCAAGGGTGGGATGCGGGTCGCATCTCCCTCCGGGACATGGGGTATACTGACCAATTGTCCGTCCGCGCCATCCTCCTCTCGGGAGTTGTTTCCGGTGAACCCCTTTGTGCTCCATCTGGAATGCAGCGCCTGCGACAAAACCTATTCGCCGCGACAACTGATCAACCTGTGTCCCTGCGGGAAGCCCCTGTTGGTCCGCTATGATCTTTCGGCAGTGCGAGCGAGCCTTCCCCACGGGTTCCAGGGGAATCGACCTCATTCGATGTGGAGGTACCGGGAGCTGTTGCCTGCCGGAAATTCTCAGGCGCCGATCAGCCTGGGCGAGGGCGACACGCCCTTGGTCGATGCCGGTCGCCTGGCTTCCAGCCTTGGCTTGTCCCGGCTTTGGATCAAGGACGAGTCCGCCAATCCCACCGGCTCCTTCAAGGCCCGGGGATTGTCGGCGGCGGTAACCATGGCCAAGGCCCTGGGCGCCGAGAGTTTGGCAATTCCATCGGCCGGAAACGCCGGTGGAGCACTGGCAGCCTATGCCGCCCGGGCCGGACTGCAAGCCCATGTTTTCATGCCTCGAGACGTCCCGCCCGCCAACCGCATCGAGTGCGAAGTCCTGGGAGCCCAGGTCCACCTGGTGGACGGCCTCATCACCGATTGCGGCCGGCTGGTGGCCCAGGAAGCCAAGGCCAACGGCTGGTTCGATGTCGCCACCCTGAAGGAGCCCTACCGGATTGAAGGCAAAAAGACGCTGGGCCTGGAACTGGCCGAACAGCTCCAATGGCGGTTGCCCGACGTCATCATTTATCCGACCGGAGGAGGCACGGGGCTGGTGGGAATGTGGAAGGCCTTCGATGAAATGCGGCAACTGGGCTGGATCGATTCCAAAAAACCCAGGATGGTAAGCGTTCAGGCTGCCGGCTGTGCTCCGGTGGTAAAGGCGTTCCAACAAGGCGAGCCCAGTTGCGAGCCCTGGTCCTCCGCGACAACACTTGCGGCCGGATTACGGGTGCCCCGGGCCATCGGCGATTTCCTGATGCTGGAGATCCTGCGCCAGAGCGGTGGTACAGCGGTGGCGGTGACCGATGAAGAGATGCTGGCCGATGTCATGGCAACTGGTCGATCGGAAGGTCTTTTCCTCTGCCCCGAGGGCGGAGCCACCCTGGCCGCTCTGAAAAAGCTGATCCGATCCGGATTTGTACGGCCTTCCGACGAAGTCGTCCTCTTCAATACCGGATCGGGGTTGAAGTATCTACATCTTTTCGAGGCTTGATTTTTCGGCCCGCACCCATGCAGTTGACGGACGAAATCTCAGCCGGAAGGCTTCCCGTGACCGAAAGACTCTACTTTCCGGACAGCTACCTGACCGAGTTCGAAGCCCGCGTCGTTCAGGGAGAACAGGTGGGAAAGTTCTTTGAAGTGAGCCTGGATCGCACCGCCTTCTATCCGACCTCCGGCGGTCAGCCCCATGATCTGGGGACCATCGAGGGTCATCCGATAGTTGAAGTGGTGGATGGACCTGGTGGAAGCATCATCCATCGACTGGAACACCACCTTCCCGTGACCCGTGTCCACTGCCAGGTCCAGTGGACACGACGTTTCGACCACATGCAGCAGCACACGGGCCAGCACATCCTTTCGCAGGCCTTCATCCGGGTCGCTTCACTCGCCACCGTCGGCTTTCACCTCAGCGCGGAGTATTCCACCATCGATCTCGACGCCGCCGAGGTCGATATGCAGGTTGTCCGCGCGGCCGAGGATCTGGCCAACGCCGTCGTCTTCCGGAACCGAAGCGTCACTTCACGACTGGTGGCGCCCGATGAGGCCGTCAGCCTCAACCTGCGCAAGCCAAGTCAGCGGAAAGGAATCCTGAGAGTCGTCACCATCGAGGAATTCGACCTATCGGCCTGTGGGGGCACCCATGTGGACCGGACAGGGGAAATTGGTGGGATATTCATCAATCGGGTTGAGCGGGTCAACCGCCGGACACGTGTGGAATTCGTGTGCGGGCAGCGTTCGCTCGATTCCTATCGACGCCGCTCGGGAGACCTGGATCGCATCGCCAGAGGACTCTCGGTCGCGCCCCAGGACGCTCCGGACCGAGTGGAAAAGCAGTCTCAGGAAATAAGGACCATTCGCAAACGCTTGAAGACCAAAGACGAATGGCTTGCCGAGCTGTTGGCGCACCAGCTCTTCGACCAAGCCCCCTCCAAGGAGGGAACACGAATTGTGAAGCATCAATTGGATGGAGAAGAGAGATCATTCCTCACCCTGCTGGCCCACCGCCTGCTGGCCCTCGGTCCTTGCTGGGTGCTGCTCGGCAACCGGGGGGAACAGGCGCAGCTCCTGATGGCCCGCAGTGAGTCTCTTGGCGGCGATCTTCGCCCGGTAATGAAAGAGTGCAGCCTCATGATTTCGGGAAGGGGCGGGGGCTCGCCTGCCCTGGTTCAGGGGGGTGGAAGCGATTCCAGCCGGCTCCGCACCGCGCTGGATTGCGCGGAGCAGCGAGTACTGGCTCTGGCGAACGGGTGAAGCGCACACAAGGTCAGGGTGGGGTTGCGGCACCGCCCCGAACCCTGTTCTGCTATAATTATCCGCCCGCTGGCAGGAAATGAACCGCATGGATCTGGCCCCCACCCTACTCCAAACGATTGCCAAAGAAGCCGGAGCCTCACCCAAGCAGGTTGCCTCCACTCTGGGCTTGCTGGAAAAGCGGCTGGCCATCCCCTTCATCGCCCGCTACCGCAAGGAAGTCACGGGGAACCTGGACGAGCCCAGGATTCGCCGCATTGCGGAAAGCCACGGCCGCTTTCGGGGATTGCTGAAGCGACGGCAGGTGATCCTGGCCAGAATTGAAGACCAGGGCAAGCTCACCGAAGAATTGAAGGACCGCATCCAGACCTGTTGCGACAAGAGCGGGCTGGAGGATCTTTACTCTCCTTTCAGGCTCAAGGAAAGCAACGACGCATCCGCGGGCAGAGAGAAGGGGCTGGAGCCCCTGGCCAAAAAGCTTTGGGAGCAGGAAACGGGGGATTTCTCCGTCGACGCCGTGGCCGACGAGTATCTCTCGGAGGAGAAAGCCGTAGCCACAAGAGAGGAGGCCCTCGAGGGCGCGCTGGCCATAGTAGCCAGGTGGGTAGCCGACGATGCCGCAATTCGAGGATCGCTCCGGAAATTGATGGCGTCGGATGGAATGCTGGTTTCAAGAGTCGCTGAAGGAAGAGAGGGGGAAAAGAGCCAATACGAGAGCTTCTACGACTTCCGCGAAGAAATTTCCCGAATCCCCTTTCACCGCATGACGGTGCTGCGACGCGGCGCCAAGGAAGGAATTCTGACCCTTGAAATCGAATTGGACGATCAAAAGGCGCTTCAGCTAATCAGGGACAAGGCGATCCGCCAAACCGCTTCCCCCTGCGTTCCCCATCTGGAGAAAGCCATCCGGAATGCCTACTTCCACTCCTTGAAACCTCTCCTCCAGGCCGAAGTTCGATCCAGTTTGAAGGAAAAATCCGACAACGAAGCACTGAAACTTCTTCAAGCCAGTCTTGCCAATCTACTGCTGGCACCCCCGGTTGGATCGGTTCCGGTCATCGGAATCGATCCCGGCGCCCGACCGGCCTGCAGGATAGCGGTCATCGACGGAAACGGGGACTATCGTGAGCACGCAACCTTCGCTCCCGGCTTGCCGCGGAAAAACAGCGATCGAGCCGAGGCCATCCTCTACCGGCTCATCCAACGCCACGGAACCCATGCCATCGCCATCGGCAATGGAGTCGGGTCACGGGAAACCGAGCGTTTCGTCAAGAGTTTCCTGACCAGGTATCATTCCGGGCACTCCTTCGATCTCTCTCTGGTCCGTCGAAAGGCAGCCAGATCGGAGTCTCCGCCCAAGAAGGAAGAGAAAGTCGACGGCCGGACGGCAAGTGAGCCTCCTGGCCCCGAAGCCGAAAGCCGACCTCCGGCAACCGAGGTTGAGGAGAAGCCCACTCCTCCCCGGGAAGATTCGCTTTCAGCCTCAGACGGGAAGGATCCGGGGGCGGTATCGGACCCGCTCCTGCAGAACAGCGAAGCGGAGATTGACCCGGGAAGCGTCCCGGCCGACTCATCGCCCGAGGAGGACTCCGCCCCGGCGGCCTCTGCGGCGGCCGAGGTTGCGGCCGGTGCTGCCGCCGAAAGCAGCCACCGGAATGGCGAGACGGTTTCCGAAAGCCCGGCCGACGACGGCGCTCCACTACCGACCGAAGCAGCACCCACTGAAACCGAAGCTCAACAGGCTTCCCGGGAGATGGAGCCGTCCCAGCGACAGCCCATCTTCTCCGCCATCGTCCACAAGGGCGGGACGGCAGCCTATGCGAGCTCGGAGGCGGCGCGAAAGGAATTTCCCAAGCTGGACCTCGGAGTTCGTGGAGCCGTTTCCATCGCCCGGCGCATGCAGGATCCGTTGGCCGAGTTGGCGAAGATTCAACCCAAGGCCATCGTGGCGGGTCCGCGCGAGGTCGACCAGAAACGGCTCAAGCGGAAACTGAATGGAACCGTGGAGTCCTGCATCAACCAGGTGGGGGTGGATGTGAACACGGCTCCGGTGGAATTGCTGGCTCACATCGCCGGGTTGAACACTTCGTTGGCCCAGAGCATCGTCGAATATCGCCGGCAGCACGGCCATTTCTCCTCACGCTCTCAACTGATGGAGGTTCGAGGGCTTACCGACACCATCTTTGAGCAAGCCGCCGGATTCCTGCGGGTTCCCGAGAGCGAACAGCTCCTGGACCGAACGGCCATTCATCCCGAATGTTACGGCCTGGTGGAGGAGATGGCCGGATCGGTACAGGCAACCGTGGCTGAACTGATGGAAAATCCCGAGAAACTCAAGGCATTGGACCTGGAGAAATTGTCCGATGATCGGTTCGGACTGCCGACGCTGCAAGACATAAGACGGGAACTGAGCCGCCGCGGCAGAGACCGCCGGAAAGCCTTCGTTCCACCCTCGTTGCGCACGGACGTCAAGGAACTGTCGGATCTGCAAAAGGGGATGCTGGTTGAGGGCACGGTAAGCAACGTGACCAGCTTCGGGGCGTTCGTGGATATCGGAGTGCAACAGGAGGGGTTGGTGCATATTTCCGAACTCTCCAGTCGTTTTGTGCAGGACGCAAACCAGGCGGTTCACGTCGGCCAGGTGGTCAAGGTAAAGGTCATCGGAGTGGATACCGCCGCCAACAGGATTTCGCTTTCGATCAAGGCCCTGCGCATCAGGGAAGACTCCAGAAAGCGCAAAAAGAAAAAGCCGCTCAAGACAGACTCGCGCCCGTCCAAACCCAAACCCAGGCATGCATCAGCCGACGGAAAGGGCAACCATCAGGAAAAGCACCGCTCGGGCAAGCCGGAACGGAAACCTGCTGGCCGCAAGGGTCGTCAGGGAAAGAAGCGCCAGTCCACCGCGGTCAAGGCGGCGGCCGTCCGGCGCAACCGACCCCAGACTCCTGAGGCTGAAGTTCTCCCGGACACTTCCAATCTTTCCTTCTCGGAGAAGATCCGGCTCCTCCAGGAAAAGTTCGGCAGAATCCGCTAGCTTGGGTAACGGCGCCGCCATTTCTCCCGGTGAGTACGCAAATCACAAGACACTCTTGCGTCTTTCTCCTTCTGCTCCCCGCGATCCTGCCGGCAGCCTCTGCGCAGGAATCCCCGGCCGAGGGAAGCGCCTCGCCCCTCTTTTACGCCTCTTTTGAAAAAAGGGTTCTGGCCGACCAGGCGGAGGGAGACGCCGCTCCCTTGGGCAACAAGGGGGTGAGCATCGCCAGTCGCGGCCGGCAGGGAAGAGCCCTGTTTCTGGACTGGGGAGCGCAGCTCAGCTTTGCCGCGGCCGGCAACGTCTACGCCGAACAGGGAACCTTGTCCTTCTGGTGGCAATTGGACGAACCTCCCGGAAAGACCCCCTTTTCCATCATTCGTATCAGTACCCGGCAGCTTCATTCCCCCCAACACCTCTTCGCGCACCTCTTCTGGACAGGTCAAACGCTCAAACTGAGGCTCTTCGACCGCGACTCTCGAGTCCTGGAGGCGGATGCGGGAGCCGACGCCGGCGTTGTTGCCGGTCGCTGGTTCCACTTGGCCTTTGCCTGGCATGAGCTGGACGGACTCCGCTTTTACATGGACGGCCGGGAAGTCGGAAACCGCCTCGGACGATTTCATTTTGGAAGGTGGCTGGATCAGGTCGGCATACACACCCAGGCGCTGACCCCCTATTACCGGGAGAGCAACGAGAGGCGGGCCTACGTGGACGAATTTCGAATTTTTTCGGAAGCCTTGAGTCCCGGTGCGATTGCAAACCTGTCTCAGCTCGGCGCCGGTCGTTCCGGCCGGCACCCTTCGGCAAAAAAGGTCGACGCCGGATTGCATTCCGGCCACTGGGCCGACCGTTTCGGTTGGAAAAATCCGGAGGCCTTCCTGTCACTGACCGCCCCCATCTCGATTCGCCCGCTGGGAATCGTGTCCGCCCGGGACGTCAAGCGGGCCTCGCCGGCAGCCGTGGATGGATTCTCCGATAGCTCTTGGCCGCCGACAACGCAGGGATATCCAGGGGAGGGAAGGACCTTGCAGCTCGAGGTCTCGCGGGAGGCATTCAGCCATCTCAGCTTGCGAGGCGATCTGAAGGGAAAGATCTACGGATACGAGGGAGGTCAGCGCCGGCTGCTTTGGGATCTTTCTCCGGAAAGGGCGAGTGAAACATCCAAACTCCTGAACGGATCCCTGTCCATGTCTCGGATTGAAATGGAGCGAGCGTCCGGTCAGGTTCGAGAGTTCTCTCTGCTGTCGATCCGGGACGCCCCCGTGAGCGGAACCGCTAGCGCCGGCGGCGGATGGCTGACCTTTCGGCTGCTGCCCGTGGAACTGGCGGCCGACCTTCCGGGCCAGTCCGCCCGTCAGGTCAGATCTTTCTTCGGACGACGAACGGATCTGCGTTCGGCCTATGGTCCCCGGGATCGGGAAGCCTGGATGGCTGTTCCCGAAGAAAGCCATCAGGAGCCCTCCACCCCACTGGAACCGTCTCCCACCCAAGGCTTTCGACACATTTTCCTGCCCCCCTTCCTGGGCCACACGGCCGTGAAGGCCATTCGTATCCGTTTGGACGGGGCCGGGCAGGGCGCCTCCCTGCAGTCCAGGGTGCGATGGACGGTAAAGGACCCCATCCTTCCCCAGCGGGACCTGATTTCCCTGGATTTCCTTTGGTCGGCGGAAAACCCGGCCGACATCGAGCTCGATCTTGGCGACTGCTTTGTTCCCGCGGGCCAGCCTCTTTGGATGACCGTAGCCAGCGACCGGATCGACTTCCCCGGGCAGCATCTCCAAAGTGCGGAGATCCGGGTGCGCACCGCCACACAGTGGAGGCTGTCAGGGAATCAGTCCGAGCAGCCGGACCTCCTTTCCAAGCGCTATCTGTTGATCCGTCAAGGTCTACGCAAGCTGACCCGACGGCTGGACTGGATGTCCATGGACTTTGGCTCGGCCCGCCGAAATTTCAGCAGCGTTGACGACACCTTCCGCCTGGTGGAAGGTGTGCTGCAATCCAAACCCGAGGATCCGCAGGGGCTGGCCTTCAAAGGCCTGCTCCAACCCCATTCGATTCCGCCGGAATATCGAGAGCAATCCGCCTCGCCTCACGAGTTCCCCCGATGGGCCGTTCAACAGAAGCGGCTGGTGGACCACTTCCGACGCATTGCTGACTGGTGGATCGACCACCGGCAACTCCAGGACGGGTCATTCGGTGGCGGACTTGACGGAGACACTCGACTGGCGGCACATTGGCCGGGGGTCGCACTGATGGAAGGCCCGGCGCCCCGACTCAGGGAGTCCCTGGCCTCTCTGCTCGAAGCCCGCGAACTCGACGGGACTCTGGAGAAGGGATTCAACCGTCAGGTGCAGTCCGTCCGCCAGGCTTACCGGGCGGGATTGAGCCTGGCCCCGATGCTGGCCCTGATGGATTACGGCAACCCCCGCTGGATCGAAATGCTGATGGAGACTTCCCGTCACCTGAATCGCCTCACCGCCGCCAACCCCGCGGGTCACCGCCACTTCAAATCCTCGCGGGTAAGCGCTACGGCATCGGTCCAGCAGGGAATCTACGCCCGGGAAGAGGTCTGGAGCCCTCTCCTGTGGCACTCGGCCCTGACGCTGGCCGATTACAATCGCAATCCGATCCTGGTGGATCAGTTGAAGGAGTATGCCGCGGCGCGGCTGGAGCACTGGAAGAAGGACCGCTATCCGAGATTGACCCTGGCCATCCAATTTGCTACCGACGAGGCTCTGACCCGGGGATTGCCCGGCCCACCCCTGCTGGACCTGATGTGGGGGGTCTTCCGGGTGACCGGCGATCCGGAATATCTGTGGACCCTGAGCAGGCTGGTGAAGGCGGGCCATTCGGACACCGCCCTGACAACCTCGGCGCGCTGGCAGCCGTTCTTGCCGGAGGCTGGCGAGGCCGGCCCCTTCCTGAGACTGCTTCCCAAGCTGAACCTCTGGAACCGCCATCTGCACTTCACAGAGGCGCCGCTGCTGTCGCGCCAATATGCCTACGAGGCTACCGGAAGCAAGGGCTACCTGCTCGACTACCAGGCAGCGCTGCTCAAGCACCTGGAACAGAATCGGACCCTTTATACCGAAGCGGAACCCAGCCCGGGCGGCGTCTTCATTCCCCACCGGGCCACCCAGCGGGCCCGCCTGGGAGGAATCGCCCACGCAGACCAACAGATTTATGCGGGACACTCGGTGAGCTGGGAAAATACCCGCGGTCAGGTGGCTGCTCTGGTCGCCCAAGCCAGGCCCGATGTTCTGGAAGTCACCGTCTTCAATCTGGGCGAGACCTTGAATGACGTCCGCATGCGGGTCTGGAAGCTGGAGAACGGCACTTACGAAGTGACGGAAGGCCTGGATCTCAATGACGACGGACAGGTCGACCTCGGCCTCAACCGCAGGGTCCTGACGCTGAAACGCCACAGTTCCATTCCCTTGACACTGCGCGGAGGAAAGTCGACCATCATCAAAGCCAGGCAGAAGGAAGCGGGAACTCCGGTCTGGCAGCTTCCCGACCTGGCTCTGGGCCCGCAAGACTTTCGATACGAGGCTGACGGAGACCGGGGGGAAGTGACGCTTCACAATCTGGGCTCGGCTCCTTCGCAACCCTTCAGGCTGCAGATCCGGAATGCCAGGGGAAACGTGATTTTCGAACACCGCATCTCCTCGCTGCCGGCGCCCCTGGACCTGCGCCCCAAGACCGCCGTGGTTCCTGTCAGTGGATTGCGGACTGCCGGCAGCGGTGCGAGGCTGCACCTGCAGATAGTGGCGGGGCCCGGAGTGGAAGAGATCACCACCCGGAACAATTCCCTGTGGGTGGATCTCCCCGCCGACTGAAACAACGACAAACAGAGTTATCCACGAAGGCACACGAAGAAAGACGAAGGGCCACCAAGGCGCCGGGGTTATCCGTGAGGGGATAGCAGGGTAACGAAGGGATGAAGGATATCCGCGAACGAAAACAACGAACCACCAATGGACACGAATGAACACCAATGAACGGAGTGATTAGGGTCTATTGGTGTTCATTGGTGGTTTGTCTTTATTGACGGCCACCCGTTTCACCCTCGAAGGGTCCGCCCCGTCGTGCGGGGACAGGGCTCGCCTAACATGGAAGCCGGCTACCGGATCCTGGATCATCCCGCCGACCTGGGGGTCGAAGCCCGTGGGAATACGCTGGCGGAAACCTTTGAACAGGCGGCCTGCGGACTCGTTTCCGTGATTGTCGACCCGGGCTCCGTCCGGCCGGTCGAATCGAGGTCGGCAAAAATCGAGGCGGGAGACCATCAGCAGCTTCTGGTCAGGTGGTTGACCGAAGTGCTCTACCTCTACGACGGCTTGAAATTTGTCCCAAGAGAATTCAAGATCGAACGGTTATCTTCCCGTATCCTGGAAGCGCAGGTTCGAGGAGAGCCGTTCGATCGGCTGCGCCATACCCTCCGGCTGGACGTCAAGGCGATCACCTACCACCAACTCGAGATCCGCAGGCGTGGATCGGGCCACTGGTTGCAGGTGTTCCTGGACATCTGACAACGGCACCTGGAAGCTGGCGGCGAAGATTCCGTCGTAATCGTCCCGTGAATGCCGGGGTGGAATGGCGGGGCAGGGAAGGCATCGAGGTCCGACCATTCGCATTACCTTTCTGTGCCGGCGCTGCTATAGAGAATGCCATGCTCGTCCGCGGGAGAAGGGCGTTCCCCCGGCCTGCCGATCCTGCGGCGCGGTGCAGCCGCTGCGGTTTACCCGGGAGCACCTCGACGGAAACCGCGTCGACCGTTGCGCCGTCTGCGGCCAGGGAGACTTCTACGTACGGGACGAACCACGAAAGCTGATGGGGCTGGTCTATCTGCTGCTGGGACTGGGGTTGGCTTACTGGACCTATGGAATCAGCCTGGTTGCGGGCCTGCTGGGCTTTGACCGGTTCTTCCGCAAGTTTCCCAAGTTGACCATCTGCTACCATTGCTATGCCAAGTACCGGGACTGTCGTCCGAACCCGAAGCACGGCGAGTATGACCTGCAGTTTGCCGAACGACTGGAAAAGGAAATCCGCAACGATCGGACCATGCGCGATTTTTCCTGAACCATGAACCGTTTCTCGGAAGACCGATCGTGACCGTTCTTGTGGAGCTCATTCGAATCTGCTGGACCTTCCGCGACCGAGGCTGGTATCGCCGCTTTCCCTTTCTACCCTTCCCGCCCAAAGACTACCTTCGATGGCGAATGGAGACCAATTACGGAGATCGGAGCTTGAGCAACGTGAGGTGGAAGGACATCGCCGCCTACGCCCGCTGGCGCCGGGAACTGCGGTTGCGCGGTCACGACGGGGGATGATCAAACGTTAAGGGAGAACGTTAAGGGAGAGCGGTGAAGCCGCGGTTGGCGTGGGTCGTCCGAGGATAGGTTTCCTGCGGGTGTTCCTTCCCGGGAGGTGATCGAGGCGGCCTTTATGAATAGACCGAAAACACGGCCTCCGTCATCCCTTGCCCGAATGTCAACGGGTCGGACCTGTAAGCGAGGCAGACTCCTCGACAACCTTGATCAATGACTCCGCGGGTATGCCGAGCCCCTTGTGCAAGCGCCAAATCATCTTCAGGCTCAGTGGCCGCTTGCGGTTCAATACCTCGTAAACCCGGTTGCGACTGCCGATATAGGTGACCAGGTCCTTCGGCGCGAGCCCGTTCTGCTCCATGTGGTAGTGGATGGCGTCGATGGGGTCGGGCAGATCGAGAGGGTGATTCCGAGCCTCCCAAGCCTCGACCAGCGTCACCAGAACATTCAGGCGGTCGCCTTCGGGCGTGTTACGCTCGGCCGTCATCAGGCCCTCAATTTCCTTGAGGGTGCGGCGATAGTTCCGTTCGGTCTTGATCGGTACGATTTCCATGACTCGGTCCTCAAATCGTTTGCGCGTCAATGGCGTCGTACATTCGGTGCGTTCCGATAAATTGTACCTGTTTTGTTCGTGAAGTTCCGACCGATTCCCTTGTACCTGGCCGCGCCTGCGCTCCATACAAGGGGACGGCGCTTGCCGGATGAAGCGGGGGTGGATCCAACGAGGGTGCGCCTGCATTGCCTCCAGTCAGGATCGGCGTTATACTGGTTTCCCCACGTGAGCACAGCTCTCATCGCTTGCCGGGTATGCACCCGGCGGCAGGTTGAAGTCCAATGAGCCAAGACGCCTCGCAAACCTATCAGCTTCTGCGGGAGAAGCTGCACGATGTCCTGCCCGATTTTGAAATTCGGGCCAAGGCCGAATTGGCGTGTCGCATCAACCAGTTGAAGGGCGACCTGGGCGCAGTGATCCTGGGACACAACTACATGGAGCCCGGGCTGTACCATTCGGTGCCCGATTTCACCGGAGACTCCCTGGAGTTGAGCCGCCTGGCTGCCACCACCGACGGCGATCCCATCGTGTTCTGCGGAGTCCGCTTCATGGCGGAGACCGCCAAGATCCTGAGCCCGGAGAAGACGGTGCTGATCCCCTCGCTGGAGGCAGGCTGTTCACTGGCGGCCAGCATCACCGCCGAGGATGTCCGGGAGTTGCGCGAGCGTTTTCCAGGCGTTCCGGTGGTGACCTACGTCAACACCTACGCCGACATCAAGGCCGAAAGCGACGTCTGCTGCACTTCCAGCAACGCCTTGGCGGTCATTGAATCGTTCAAGACCGAAACCGTCATCTTTCTTCCGGACGAATACCTGGCCAGAAACGTGGCTCGCGAAAGCGGCAAACACATCATTTTTCCCACCGACAGGCCCATCCCCAAGGAGATGCAGGATTCTCACATGGACTACCAGCTCCTCGGCTGGCACGGCAAGTGCGAGGTTCACGAGAAGTTCAACGTGGAAGATATCGAGAACGTGCGCCGGCAGTTCCCCGACGTGGTGGTCCTGGCTCACCCGGAGTGCAGTCCGGAAGTGGTTGAGGCAGCCGATTTTTCGGGAAGCACCTCGGCCATGATTCGCTTTGTGGAGCAGGCCCGGTCACCCCGCTATCTCCTGCTGACCGAATGCAGCATGGCAGACAACGTCGCGGCCGAAAACCCCGACAAGGAGATGCTCCGACTGTGCAGCGTGCGTTGTCCCCACATGAACCAGATCACGCTGCAGGACACCCTCGAATCCCTCCTCCAGAACCGATATGTCGTGGATGTCCCCGAGGACATCCGGCTGAGAGCCAAGCGGGCGGTTGACCGGATGCTGGAGATCCATTGAGCTCCTCTCCCGGACTCTCTCCGGGAACCTCGATTCTGCTTACCGGCGGCGCCGGTTTCATCGGCTCCCACCTGGCGGCCCGCCTGACCGGCGCCGGCGCCCGGGTCACCATCCTGGACGACCGCAACGACGCCTACTCCACCCGCCTCAAGCAAGAGTCAGAGGTGTTTGGCGAACACCAGGCCTTCCATGAGCTTGGGGTGAAAGTGGGTGGTTTTCTGGGGTAGCAGGTCTCCGGCCTCCACAACGGCCTCGACCTGCTTCATGGGCGTGGGATTCAGCAGAATGACGCATTGGCAGGAGTCGTCCGCCGCCTTCAGGACCGCCTCGCCGGCCTCACTGACATACTCCACAAAGTTTCCCTGCGCCAGCTCGCGCTCCCCGAGGTGGAGTATCCGGTCCAATATCGCCGCCTGCAGGATGGACACGTCCAGTTGGCGCCAGGTCTCGGACTTGTCCGCCGGCCAAGCCAGGTTCGTCGCCTTCTCGCCGCGGAATGTCAGCAGGGCCAACCGGTTCAGCCCGGGCAGATAGACTCCCATGGCCGCATGCCCGGCGGCCTGCTGGAGCCGCATTCGTTGGAGCAACTCCTTCAGCCTCCGGGGCTGAACGCCGCTGGCGACCTCGGTCGCTTCGATCGAAAAGAACACCTCCAGTTCCTGAAGAAAGCGGGACGGCTCGAACCCTTCCACGTGTCTCAGGACGCGATGGATAGGCAGGATGGAGATTGCCGGAGACTCCAGCCGAACAAAACTGAAGAGCTTGAATCGGTAGCTTTCCCAAGCCGGGTCCTCCGACCGGCGCTTCATGGCCTCCCGGCTGAACTCCAGCGCCACCTCGTAGCGATGGTGGCCGTCGGCGATGATTACCGGCTTGTTTTGCATGATCTGCTGGATTCTCGCGATCGCCGTCGAGTCCGACAGCCTCCATAAACGATTCGACAGAATGTGCGGACCGTCTGCCGTCATGGCAGGTAGCGGCGCCGTCGCTTCATCCAACAGGGATTCGATCTCCCCGCCGGGATCCGAGTAGAGGACAAAGATGATTCCCGAGTCGACCCGGGTGGAGCGCAGCAGTTCCAGGCGATCCTGCTTGGGCTTGGCCATGGTGCGTTCGTGGGGCCGCACGATGCCTTGGGAATAGTCGGTGACTTCGCCCAGAGCCACAAATCCCTTGCGGGTTGCGGTGGTCCCGTTGGAAAGGGGAAAGTCCTGGTAGTAGGGATAGATGCCGGGTTGATCGTCCTGCAGGAAGACCGATGCATCCATCCATCGATCCAACAGGGCCTTGGACCGGGTATATCGATTCCAGGAGGGCGAATCCTCACTGGTCTCCGGGTTCATGATAAGATGAGCGATGTTAAAGGGATGGCGTCCGTGGAAGCGGTCGTCTCGCGAGCCCTTGAACTGATCGTAGGGCAGGGAGATCACGTCGTCCAGGTTGGGTATACGGTTCGGATTGTAGCGGTAACCCCGAAACGGCAATATTCGCATCAGACTGCTCCTCGCGGCGTCAAAATCGCTTTCGATGGGATTTTCCGGCGACCCGGTGCAGGGCAACACATTGTCGAGCAACGGATTCGGCTTTGTCAATGGGACCCGCGACCCGGCCGGCTCCCCGCGGGAACCGCCACATTCCTGCATTTCCCGGGATCTGAACGGACCGACGTCCCGGATCTGACATACCGGAGGCAGAACCACCATGCCGCCTGGTCAAGATTGCGTGGTTGCCTACCAGGGCGAGCCGGGGGCATATAGCGAGATCGCCTCCCGTCGCTTTTTCCCAAGCGTCGGCCGCCTTGTTCCCTGTGAGACCTTTGACCTGGTGTTTCGGAGAGTCCAGCGGGAAGAGGCGACCTTCGGCGTCATTCCCATCGAAAACTCGCTGGCGGGCAGCATTCACCAGAACTACGATCGTCTGCTGCGCCACCGGCTCACGATCATCGGAGAGCTGAAGCTCCGCATCCTGCACCACCTGATCGCCAACCCCGGGGTCGGCCTTTCTCGAGTCCGCCGGGTCTTTTCCCACCCCCAGGCGCTCATGCAGTGCCGCAGAAACACCGCCCGGCTGGGCAGGCTCGAAATTATCCCGACATACGACACCGCCGGCAGCGTCAAGAAGATCAAGGAAGAGAACATCCTCGACGGCGCCGCCATCGCGAGCGACCTGGCTGCCCGTTTATACGGCATGACCATCCTGCGGGAGAATCTTCAGGACAACTTCGCCAACTTCACAAGGTTCCTGTTGCTGGCCAAGGGCCGCCGCCGGATTCCCAACGCCAACAAGACTTCCATTGTTTTTTCCATCCAGAATGTTCCCGGGGCCCTTTTTCGTTCGATGAGCGTTTTCGCGCTGCGGGACATCGACCTCTACAAGATCGAGTCCCGTCCCTTGCACGGCAAACCCTGGGAATACCTGTTCTACGTCGACTTCGCCGGCAGCCTGGAAGACAGGCGCTGCAAGAGAGCCCTGGCCCATCTGAGGGAATTGGCCGGGTACTTGAAGATTCTGGGTTCCTATCCTCGGGACGACTCCGATACCGATCCTCAAGAATCCGGGGAGAATTGACGACTCCTATGGACAAACGGGTCAGCGGCGTCATCCTGGCCGCGGGTCGGTCGCAGCGCATGGGACGCCCCAAGGCCTTGCTGCCGATCTTCGGCACCACCTTCCTGGAGCATATCGTCCACCAGGTCCGGGGCTCCCGGCTGGTCGACCTGAAGATCGTGCTGGGCCATCGGCCCGAAGCCATCCTGGACCGTCTGCCGGACCTGGAGCCGGCAACCGTCATCAACTCCCGCTACCGGGAAGGACAACTTTCCTCTCTGCAAGCCGGCATCCGGGCTCTCGATCCGGAGGCCTGCGACGGATTGATGCTTTTCCTGGTCGACCATCCGCTGGTCGACCCCACCCTGATCGACGCGCTGCTGGACTGCTTCAGCCAGGGTGGTCATCCCATTGTGATTCCTTCCTTTCAGAGGAGGCGGGGACATCCGGTCCTGTTCGCCAGGGACCTCTTCCCCGAACTGCTGTCTGCCAGTCCGGACCAAGGGGCCGTTGCCGTGGTCAGGCGGCATAGCCAACGAATCTGCCACCTGGAATGGGACTCGGATGAGATCCTTATCGACGTAGACACCCCGGAAGCCTACCAACGCTGGATCCAGCCGCGAAGGACTCCGTCCTAGCTGGACCGATCCCGGGAGAACGGGAGGGCGCCATGAAAATCGAATCAGGCTACGCCACCTGGTCCCGATTGCTGCTGACCGGCCTCGTAGTGGGGCTCCTGCTACCCTGCCGACTCGAGGCAGTCTCCCTGGAAAAAGTATCCGTCGGATTGGAGTCCATTCGGCAGGAACGCATTCGGGCCAGGCTGAAGTTTCTGGCCTCCTCCCATTTCAAGGGCCGGGCCACCGGCAGTGCCGAGGCCGAGCTCACTGCGGCCTACATCGCCAGTGTCTTCGAGGGCAATGGACTGCTCCCGGCGCCGGATTCCACCGATTTCATCCACTCCTTCGGAATCACCCAGGCTCTTCCTCGAGGGTCCGGCCTTTTCGAGATCGCAAGGGCTGACGGATCGCTGGTTTCCCTTGAGAGCGGCGAGGATTTTTTGCCGGCTTCCTGGGGGCCGGATGCATCGATTCAGCCCAGGCAAGCCGTCTTCGTGGGCTACGGGCTGAGGCTGCCCGGTCTTGACTATGACGACTACAAGGGGATCGACCTTGGGGACAAGGTCGCCATCATGCTCAGCGGCGTCCCTCAGGACCCTGCCTTCCGCCGAATTGGACCGACCGATCACTCCGATCCCGTGGAGAAATCCCTGCAGGCCGCGGCCATGGGGGCTTCCGGCGTGGTGCTCATCCTGAAACCGGGGGAGAGGCTCTATTCTCCAGGCTCCAACTTTCGCCATGCCAGGGCATACCGGACGGACCGGCTGGACGGCCTCTCTATTCCGGTGGTGAGAATGCCGTTTGCAGCCGGACAGCGTCTGCTCCGGCTTGCAGCCGGGGCTGAAAACCCGCCCGAATCCCTCAGGAAGTTGCTGGACCGAATCGACGAGACAGGCCGCCCGCAGAGCTTTTCTCTCCAAGGGCAGGTGCGAATGCAAGTCGCCTATCGGACGCGACAGTTTCAGGGGTACAACGTGGTGGGGCATATCCCGGGATCGGACCCTGTCCTCAAGGACGAGTTCGTCATCCTGGGAGCCCATCACGACCATATGGGTGTGGATGAAGAGGGCAGGATCTTCCTGGGGGCCGACGACAACGCTTCCGGAACCACGGCGCTGCTTGAGCTCTCGGACGCCTTTCGAGCGAACCCGGCCAAACCCGGGAGAAGCATTCTGCTGGCGGCATGGGGGGCGGAAGAAATCGGATTGCTGGGCTCTCGGCGTTACGTGGCGCAGCCTCCTGTGCCGCTCCAACAGACGGTGGCCATGTTCCAGATGGACATGATCGGCCGGAACGCCCAACACGCGGCCGATCTCATCGGCGACCTCCCGCGCCAACGTGAAAAGGACAACCGAAACTCACTGAACGTCCTGGGAGCATCGATTTCGCCCATGCTGCGGGAATTCATTGAGCGCAGCAACGCCACTGCCGGACTGGACCTGAGATTTCCCTCGGAATCCAAAACCATGGAGTTGATGCGCCGCAGCGATCATTGGCCTTTCTTGATGCAGGGCATTCCCGCGCTGTTCCTGTTCACCGGCTTCCATCCCGACTATCATCGGGCCACGGATACCGCCGACAAGATCAACTTCAGCAAGCTGGAGAACATCCTGAAACTGGTCTACCTGGTCGTCTGGGAGGTGGGAGAGGCGGGCCGGCGGCCTCCACTGGACCCGAGTGTCTTCGGAAGGCTGACTCTCCGGGGCCCGGCAGGCGACTGACCTGCCTGAAACACAAGGGTTAACCTGAACATTCGGCTGACTCATTCCGGTCGAAGACCGCCGAAGCCGCCTCCACGCCGCTGCCCGGGGCCAGTTGGAACCCATCCTGCCTGAGAATGCGTTCCAGGGCATTCAACAACATCAGCACGTTGTTCTCATGGGATGACGTGCCCATCAGCCCCACTCGCCAGATCCTGTCTTTCAACGGTCCCAACCCTCCGCCGATCTCGATGCCGAAATCCCTCAGCAGCCGGGACCGCACGGCGGCATCTGAAATTCCATCGGGCACCCGGACCGTATTCAGAACCCAAAGCCGATCTTCCGGTTGAACCAGCATCTCCAACCCCATGGCCTCCACGCCGGCCACCAGCGCCCGATGATTCAAGCGGTGGCGCTCAAAGCGGTTCCCGAGTCCTTCCTCGACAACCAGGCGCAGGGACTCCCGGAGCCCGTAGTTCATGGAAATCGGAGCCGTGTGGTGGTAGGTGCGGTCGTCACCCCAGTACTTTTCAACCATGGTCAGATCCAGATACCAACTCTGCACCTTGGTTTTCCTCTGGCGAATCTTCTCCACGGCCCTCTCCGAGACCGTTATGGGGGCCAGTCCAGGAGGGCAGCTCAAGCACTTCTGGGTCCCGCTGTAGGCGAAATCGACCCCATGTTGATCGATGCCCACCGGATGACCGCCCAGTGAGGTAACACAGTCCAACAGCAGCAGCGTTTCCGGGAATTCCGCCAACACTTCCCTCAACCGGGCCGGTGGGGTCAATACTCCGGTGGAGGTTTCCGCCTGGACAGCCGCCAGGATCCGGGGACGGGTTCGACGCAAGGCTTGTCGGACCTCCTCCATGTCGAGGCCGCGACCCCATTCGGCTTCCACCCGGGTCAGCTTCCCGCCGCAGCGGGTGACGATATCGCTCATCCGCTCGCCGAATACTCCGTTCACACACACCACCACCGGGTCTCCGGGCTCGACCAGGTTCACGAAAGCGGCCTCCATTCCCGCGCTTCCGGTGGCGGAAATGGGAATGGTCAAGCGATTCCCGGTTTCAAACACCATCCGCAGCAACTGCTGGATATCATCCATGACCTCCAGGAACGCGGGATCCAAGTGACCCACCAGCGGGGCCGAAAGGGCCCTGAGCACACGGGAGTCCACGTCACTGGGACCGGGGCCCATCAGGATGCGCTGCGGGGGATTGAACTCTTTCATGGCGTTCCTTTCTTCACGGATGCCGACCTGTCCGCAGCAACGACTGGATCGGCGGAGGGCAGGGAAGCAACCTGGCCACGGCTTGTCTAAAAAATACCGGTTTCGAGCTGCATGCGACGGAGTAAAAAGAGTTATCCACGAAGGCACACGAAGGACGACGAAGACACACGAAGAAAGACAATGTTCATGATCCTCTCAAAGGGAACGCCCCTTGGGTTCTGGTGAGGGAAAACGCAGCCAGTCAGCTTCCCGTGTTACAGCGTCTCGTCCTGTTAATCCTGTGCATCCTGTGTATCCATGTTCAATTGGCAGATAACCGGATCAACCGGACAGGGTCCTGGTTGCCGATAGGCCACGAAGAAAAACCGAAAGAGATCCATTCCTATTCGTGCCTATTCGTGTTCATTCGTGGTTCGTCTTTATCAACGCCCCCCGGTTTCACCCTCGTATGATCCGCCCCGTCCTCTGGGGCGGGGGCGCTGCTACCCGGAGATGATCCCCAGCCGGCGGCCGACCCTGGCGAGAACCTCCAGGGCGAATTCCAACTGTTCCCGGGTATGGGTGGCGGTCACTATGGTGCGGATGCGAGACTTTTCCTCCGGCACGGTGGGATAACCGATGCCCTGAGCAAACACTCCCTCCTCGAAGAGCTGGTCCGAGAACTTCATGGCCAGCTCTCCCTGGCCGACGATAATGGGGGTGATGGGTGTTTCGCTGGCGCCGGTGTCGAATCCCAGGCGAGCCAGGCCCGCCTTGAAGAACCGAGTGTTCTCCCACAAATTCTCGATGAGGGCGGGCTCCTCTTCCAGGACCTCGAAGGCCGCCAGGCAGGAGGCCGCCACCGCCGGAGGATGAGAGGTGGAAAAAAGAAAAGGCCGGGCGCGATGGTAGAGGTACTCGATCAGTGCGCGACTCCCGCAGACGTATCCGCCCAGAGACCCCACCGCCTTGGAAAGCGTCCCCACCTGAATATCCACCCGGCCGTGCAAACCGAAGTGGTCCACCGTGCCGCGCCCGCATTCGCCCATGACCCCGCTGGCGTGCGCATCGTCCACCATCATGATGGCGCCGTATTTTTCCGCCAGTTCCACGATCCGGGGGAGCGGCGCCACATCGCCATCCATCGAGAATACGCCGTCGGTGACCACCAGCTTTCTGCCGGGGAGCGACTGAACCTCGGCAAGGATGTCTTCCAGCGCCCGGGTATCCTTGTGGGGATAAACCCGGATCCGAGCGCGCGACAGCCGGCAGCCATCGATGATGCTGGCATGGTTGAGCTCGTCCGAGATGATCAGGTCGCCCTTGCCCAGTATCGACGACACCGTGCCGGCGTTGGCGGTAAAGCCCGATTGAAAGACCACGCTGGCCTCCACCTGCTTGAACCGCGCAATCTTTTCTTCCAGCTCCATGTGAATCCGCATGGTCCCGGCGATGGTTCGCACCGCGCCCGACCCCACGCCGAACTGCTGCAGGGCGCGGGCCGAGGCTTCAACCAGGCGGGGATGAGTGTTCAGGCCCAGGTAGTTGTTGGAGGAAAGGTTCACCACAGACCTTCCATCAAACTGAGCCTGTGGCAGTTGTTGTCCTTCCAGAACCTTGAGATCCCGGTAGAGCTTCCTGCTTCTTAACGTTTCCAGCTCTCCAACCAAAAACTCATCCAGAAGAGTCGCCATGCTGACTGTTCCACCTCGGAGGCTTCGAACTCGGGCTAACAAGGGTCCGGAAACTTCAGCGAATCATTACACAGGCAAACTATAGCCCCAACAGCCGCGTCAACCAGGCAAAAAACAGTCCGGCCGGAAGCAGGGCCGCCACGCCGACGACACAGGCCAGAACGGGACTGGCAGTTCTTTTCAGGGTCAGAAAAGCCAACAACAGTTGGCAGGCGCCGATTCCCAGCGTGGCCACCGTCCCCGCCACGGCTCCATGGGCGCACCAGGGACAATCGGGCGGCCCCGGCTGATGGATGTTGCAGTGAGCGGCAGCACCAACCCAAAGCCAGGTGCAGCCACACTCGAAGGCCATACCGCAAAAAGGGATCAGCAGGAGTCCCAGACTGGCCGGTACGATTCCGGCCACCGTCCATTGCGCTCGAGTGAAGGACTTCATGAGAAAAGGACGGGGAAGTGTCTCGGGGCGTTAGGAGAGAAAGAAAGAAGAGGCGGTCCGGCCGGCAGTCCCGGCACCGACCGCCTCTTAGCCAAAATGCGGGCTAGTACATGTCGCCGTGGCCGTGCGGCATGGGCGGCTCAGGCTTTTTCTCCTCCGGAAGCTCGGAGACCAGGGCCTCGGTGGTCAACAGCAGGCCGGCCACGGAGGCGGCATTCTGCAGAGCGCTCCGGGTGACCTTGGCCGGATCGATGATGCCGGCGGCGGTCAGGTCCTCGAGTGTCCCGGTTTCCGCGTTGAGCCCGTAGCTGTCCTGCTCACCGGCTTTCACCTGCTCCACCATCACCGCACCCTCGATTCCGGCATTGGCGGCGATTTGTCGAAGAGGTTCCTCCAGTGCTCTCACTACGATCCGGACGCCGATCTGTTCATCCTCCTCGAGCTCGAGCTCTTTCAGAGCAGGAATCCCCCTCAGGAAAGTGACGCCTCCACCGGGAACGATTCCTTCCTCCACGGCGGCCCGGGTGGCATGCATGGCATCTTCCACGCGAGCTTTCTTTTCCTTGAGCTCGGTTTCGGTGGCAGCCCCCACTCTGATCACGGCCACGCCGCCCACCAGCTTGGCCAGCCGTTCCTGCAGCTTTTCACGATCGTAGTCGGAGGTGGTCTCCTCGACCTGGGCACGAATCTGCCGCACCCGGCCTTCGATCTCCGCGGACTGGCCCGCACCCTCCACGATGGTGGTATTGTCCTTGTCGATCACCACCCGCTTGGCTCGCCCCAGGTCCTCCAGGCGGAGATTCTCCAGCTTGAGTCCAAGATCCTCGGTGATGGCCTTGCCTCCGGTCAGGATCGCGATGTCTTCCAGCATGGCCTTGCGCCGGTCGCCGAAACCGGGGGCCTTCACGGCAGCGCCATTCAGGGTCCCTCTGAGCTTGTTGACCACCAGAGTGGCCAGCGCTTCGCCCTCGACTTCCTCGGCGATGATCATGAAAGGTCTTCCCACCTTGGCGACCTGCTCGAGAATGGGCAGCAGGTCCTTCATGTTGCTGATCTTCTTCTCGTGAATCAGCAGAAAAACGTCTTCCAGCACACATTCCATCCGATCGGAGTCGGTGACAAAGTAGGGCGAGAGATATCCTCGATCGAACTGCATCCCTTCCACGATCTCCAGGGAGGTATCCATCGACTTGGCTTCCTCGACGGTAATCACGCCATCCTTGCCGACCTTGTTCATGGCTTCGGCGATGATGGCTCCAATCTCGGAGTCGCCGTTTGCCGAGATGGTGCCGACCTGGGCGATCATCTCACCCCCTACCGGGCTGGACAGCTTCTCTATCTGCTGAACCGCGCTTTCCACGGCCCGGTCGATGCCGCGTTTCAAAGCCATGGGATTGGCGCCGGCCGCCACCGTCTTGATCCCCTCACGCAAGATGGCCTGCGCCAGCACGGTGGCCGTGGTGGTACCGTCACCGGCCACGTCGCTGGTCTTCGAAGCCACCTCCCGAACCATTTGCGCACCCATATTCTCCAGAGCATCCTCCAACTCGACTTCCTTGGCCACGGTCACGCCATCCTTGGTGATGGTCGGGGATCCGAACTTCTTGTCCAGAACCACATTGCGTCCTCTGGGTCCCAAGGTAATCTTCACCGCGTCCGCCAACTGGTTTACGCCGCGGAGGACCGCCTGTCGGGAATCTTCCCCGCTAACAATCTGCTTTGCCATGAATTTTCTCCTTACCAGTCATCCAATGGGCCTGCAGGCCCGAAATTTTTGCGCTTAGGCCGTATTACCGCTATCGGTTCAGCCGGCCTCACTCGGACTCCATGACCGCCAAGACATCCTCCTCCTTCATGATGAGGTACTCCTCGCCGTCCAGGGTCACCTCGGAGCCGGAATACTTGCCGAACAGGATGCGGTCTCCGGCCTTCAGCGTCATTTCCAATCGCTTGCCGTTGTCGAGAACCTTGCCATTGCCGGCGGCCTTGACGATGCCTTCCTGCGGCTTCTCCTTGGCTGTATCCGGAATGATCAGGCCACCTCTGACCGTTTCCTCCGGCTCGGTCCGCTGAACTAGGATGCGATCCTGCAGGGGTCTAAGACTCATAGGGTTTTCTCCTTGAATATAAATAGTTTACGGGCAGTTATTAGCACTCTGTTTCCTTGAGTGCCAAGTTCCTTTCTTTATAATGAGGCCGCTCCATGGTTGTCAAGGATAATCTGGCGGGTTCGGCCTCGAACCAACAGGGATGGATTTCGGATTGTCGATTGTCGATTTTGGAATCGAGGCTCGGTCCGTTGCCGTGACTCATCAATCAGCAATCAGAAATTCAGTGGTTTCGGCTCAAGAATCCTGGTCGCCCACCTCGTCCGGCTTCCACCGCAGCACCGGCTTTCGGGCAGCCCGGACTTCATCCAGACGGCTCACTCGGGTGGAATGGGGCGCCTGTTTGAGGAGTTCGGGATCGCTATCGGCCTCCTCGGCAATGCACCTCATGGCGTGAATAAACTGATCCAGTTCCTGCCGGCTCTCGGTTTCGGACGGCTCGATCATGAGGGCCCCCTGCACCACCAGGGGAAAAGCGACGGTGGGTGGGTGGAAGCCGTAGTCCATCAGGCGCTTGGCGAGATCCATCACCGTAAGGTTGTTCCGGGTCTGCCGCCGGCTCGAGAACACTACCTCGTGAAGTATGGGTTCGTCGTAGGGCAGGTCATAGACATCGCGCAAATGGTGCTTGATGTAGTTGGCATTCAGAATGGCCACCTGGCTGGCCTCCTTGAGCCCTTCGGCCCCGTTGGCCAGGATATAGGCCAGCGCCCGCACCAGGGTCAGGAAGTTCCCATAGAAAGCCTTGACCCTGCCGATGGAATCGGGGCGGTCATAATTCAGATAGTAACGCCTGTCTTCCCGCCGCTCCACGGTTGGGACCGGCAGGAACGGTTCCAGCACCTGCTTGACCGCCACGGGTCCGGCCCCGGGACCTCCGCCGCCGTGTGGCGTGGAAAAGGTCTTGTGCAAATTGATGTGGAGGACATCCACTCCAAAGTTTCCCGGCCGGGTAATCCCCATCAAGGCATTGAGGTTGGCCCCATCCATGTAGACCAGTCCCCCCCTGTCGTGCACGATCCGGGCAATGCTCACGATATCCTGCTCGAAGATGCCCAGCGTATTGGGGTTGGTCAACATCAGGGCCGCAACCTCGTCGTTCATGGCCCGTTCCAGCCCGTTGAGATCGATGCATCCACGGCTATCCGACTTCAGCGACTGAACCTCGTATCCGGCTATGACCGCGCTGGCGGGATTGGTTCCGTGGGCGGAGTCGGGGATCAGAACCTTCCGCCGGGGATTCCCCCGTGAGCTCAAACAGGCACGGATCATCAGGATGCCCGTCAACTCTCCGCAGGCTCCGGCTGGGGGCTGCAAGCTGACCGCGTCCATGCCGCTAATCTCGGCCAGGCAATCCGCCAGGAGCCTGAGAACCTCCAGGCTGCCCTGCACCAGCGACTCGGGGCTCAGAGGATGGGCCTCGGCCAGCCCTTTCATGGCGGCGACCCGCTCGTTGAGGCGGGGGTTGTACTTCATGGTGCAGGAACCCAGGGGATACATGCCGGCATCGATGCTGTAGTTCCAGCTCGCGAGGCGGGTGAAGTGCCGCACCACGTCCACCTCGCTGACCTCCGGAAAACCCGGGATCGGCTCCCTCAGGTTGTCGGCTCCCAATGCGGCGCCAAGATCGACCCCTGGAACATCCAGGCGAGGAAGGTCGTATCCCGTCCTTCCCGGGGCGCTCCGCTCGAAAATCAACCCCTCGTTCAGGGCGAGGTGTCTGCCGGTTCTGGTGAACTTCATGGGTTGCTCATCGGGAAAAGGAAATGGAGCAATGGACCGCCATCAGGCCGCGGCCTTGACCAGCTCCACCAGGCGGTCGATGTCCTGTTTACTCTTGGTCTCCGTAATGGATACCAGCAGGGCATTCCCAAGCCGGGGATCATACTGCCCCAAGGGCAGTCCGGGAACCACGCCGGCGGCATGAAATCTCTCCGCCACCTCTTCGTAAGGGCGGTTCAGCCGGAGCACGAACTCATTGAATCGTGGACCCTCGAACAGAATCTCGACAGGAAGCTTTCTCAGGGCGGCAAGCCCGTACTGGACTTTGGAGACGTTCTGGATGGCCAACTCCCGGAGCCCCTTCCGACCGAGCAGGGAACAGAACAGGGTTACCATCAGCGCCGTCAGGTTCTGGTTGGTGCAGATGTTGGAGGTGGCTTTTTCTCGACGGATGTGCTGTTCCCGGGTCGCGAGAGTCAACACATACCCCCGTTGCCCGTGCCTGTCCACGGTCTGACCCACCAGGCGGCCCGGCAAATTCCGGACAAACTTCTCTCTCGTCGCAAGAAAACCCACGTGGGGCCCGCCGAAACCGGGTGAAATTCCCAGGGACTGAGCTTCGCCGCACACAATGTCGGCCCCGGCCGATCCGGGAGATCGCACGATCCCCAGCGAGAGCAACTCCGCGATATTGACCACCAGCAACACGCCCTTTTGGCGGCACAGATCGGCCAGGACGTCCAGCGATTCCAGGTTGCCCAGAAAATTCGGCGACTGCACCACCAGCGCGCCCACATCCTCTCCCAGCCGGGTCTCCAGCTCCGCCGGATCGAGGCGCCCGTCTCCTCCATGGTCCACCGTTTGAATGGTCAAATCCTGGTGACGGGTGACCGTGTCCACGACCGCCCGGTATTCGGGATGGACCGTCCCGGCCACCAAAACCCGCCTTCGACGCGAGATGCGCCTTGCCATCAGGACCCCCTCGGCCAGAGCCGAGCTGCCGTCGTACATGGAAGCATTGGAGATCTCCATTCCCGTGAGCTGGCAAATGAAGGTTTGAAACTCGAAGACGGCCTGCAGGGTCCCCTGGCTGATCTCGGCCTGGTAGGGCGTGTAGGAGGTCAGGAACTCTCCCCGGGAACAGAGGCTGTCGATCACCAGGGGAATGAAATGCTGGTTCACCCCGGCTCCCAGAAAGGAAAGAATTCGGGGCGCGTTTCCCGCTTCCAGCTCGGCAAATCGAGCCAGCAGCTCAGGTTCGCTCAGGGCGGGAGGAAGGTCCAGAGGGGAGCGGAGACGGATGGTTTCCGGGATGGAGGTGAGCAGGTCCTCCGCTGAATGCAGTCCCAGGGCCTTCAGCATGTGGGCCTGCTGCTCCGAGGAGGTCGAAAGATATCTCATCTATCCGGCCGACTCCTCCTCGACATATTTTCGGTATTGGTCGGCGGTGAGCAGATTGTCGAGTTCGATGGAATCGGTCAACTTGATCCTGACAAACCAGGCTTCTCCGTAGGGATCCTGGTTGACCAGTTCGGGAGCGGAGTCCAAGACTGAATTGACCGCCGCCACCTCTCCAGCCACGGGAGCGTAGACCTCGGATACGGCCTTCACGGATTCCACGTTGGCCAGAACCTCATCAGCGGAGAAAACCTGGCCGATCTCAGGCAATTCCACAAAGACCACGTCCCCCAGCTCCTTTTGGGCATGATCGGTGATGCCCACGGTACCTCCATCTCCGTCGACTCGAATCCACTCGTGCTGCTTGCTGTATCGACAGTCCTCGGGAAGTTTCATGGGTAATCTCCGGGCCTTGACCAGGAAAGGCCGGTCAACGCCTCCGTCTCCGATAGAACGGGGTCTTCACCACTTCGGCGGGAACCAGGCGTTTTCTCACCTGTATATCCAGCCGGTTGCCCAGGAAGGCCTCGCCTTCGTTCACATAGGCGAGTCCAATGTTCTTCTGCAGGAAAGGAGCCGGGCTGCCGCTGGTAACCCAACCGACCGTCCGGCCGTTTCTGAGCACGTCATATCCGTCCCGGCCGATTCCCGGCCCCCGCATCTCGAAGCCAACCAGCTTCTTCCGCACTCCCATCTCGAGTTGGGCGGCCAGCGCGGCCCTTCCCGTGAAGTCGGGCCTGTCCATGCGAACCATCCACCCCAGTCCTGCTTCCCAGGGTGTTGTGTCCTCATCGATCTCGTGCCCGTAAAGAGCCATCTTGGCCTCCAGGCGCAAGGTATTGCGTGCTCCCAGTCCCGCCGGAAGCAACTCACGGGAGTGTCCCGATCGGCTCAGGCCCTGCCAGACGTCCACGGCGGCCGCGGGCGGGAAGTAAAGTTCAAAGCCGTCTTCCCCCGTGTATCCTGTGCGCGCAATCAGACCGGAAACGCCCTGAATATGGCCGGTGCGAAAGCGGTAGTAGCCGATTTCAGCCAGGTCCAGATCCACCAGGGATTGGAGGACCTGCCGGGACTCGGGACCTTGAATGGCCAACTGTACGTATTGATCGCTGACGTCGGTGACCCGCGCCCCGAATCGGTTCTGCCGAATGATGTGGCGAAAGTCCTTGCCGGTATTGCCGGCATTGACGCAAAGGAGAAAGCGGCTCTCTTCCAGCCGATGGACCAGAATGTCATCCACAAAAGTCCCCTGCTCGGTGAGCAGGGCGGAGTACTGGATCTGACCGGGTTGGAGGCGGCCGGCATCGTTGCAGGCGACCTGCTGCACCAGGGCCAGGCTGCCGGACCCGTCGATCTCGATCTCACCCATGTGGCTGACGTCGAACAGGCCGAGCCTGGTCCGCACCGCCAGATGCTCCCGCACGATTCCAGAGTATTCGATGGGCATTTCCCAGCCGCCGAATGCGCCCATCCTGGCTCCCAGACTTCGATGCAACTCGTGCAGGGGAGTCTTCTTCAGCGGAGACATCATCGGCTGCCGGTTTCGGAAGGAGGCATCAAGCGTGGCAAAGTAACACACCCTCCAGGAGGCGTCAAGCCAATCGGCCGGCCCCTCAAAAGGCGCTCCGAAGGGCCTCGAAACCGAGTCGAATCCCGGCGGTGGCGGACAGATTCAGCCTTCGGAGAGGAGGTTTTCCAGGGTTTGCTATAATCAACGGAAATTCAAGCTCGGGAACGACAGCCGGGAATGGTCCCCACTTTCACCAACGGGAGCGCGCGAGGGAACTCATGGCACCACAAACCATTGTTGATCTCTTCGATGAGGCCGTAAACCACAAGAGCCGGCCTGACGCCTTGCGGGTCAAGCGCGACGGCGACTTTCAGCCGCTGTCCTCGGCGGAAGTCCGCGGCCAGGTCCAGGGCCTGGTTGCCGGATTGTCGAATCTGGGAGCAGAGCCCGGGGACCGAATCGCCCTCTTGTCGGAGAACAGGCCCGAATGGCTGGTTTCGGACATCGCCATCCTTTCCGCCGGCGCCATCAACGTTCCCGTCTACCCGACGTTGCCCTCGAACCAGATCGAGGGTCTCCTCAACGACGCCGGCGTCAAGATCATCATCCTGTCCAGCTCGGAACAACTGGAGAAGATTCGGGAAATCGAGTCGAAGATACCCAGTCTCCAGGCCACGGTGGTCATGGACCTGGAAGAACCCGAATCCGACAGCCTACGGGGTTTCGCCGGCTTGCGGAGCGAGGGCGAGCAGGCCTGGCAGCGAGATCCGGACGGATATCTGAAGGTCCGTCAAGGAATCGGCCCGCAGGACGTGGCCACCATCATCTACACCTCCGGCACCACCGGACCGCCCAAGGGAGTCATGCTGTCGCATGCCAACATCGTGGCCAACGTCCTGGAGCTCAGCCGGGTATTTGACTTCGATCACACCGACAGCGTCCTTTCCTTGCTGCCGCTCAGCCATATTTTCGAACGGGTGGCGCACTACCTCATGTTCTATTGCGGGGTGAGCATCGCCTACGCCGAAAGCATCGAAAAGGTGCCGATCAACATGCAGGAGGTCCAACCCACGGTGGTGGCTTGCGTCCCCAGATTCTTCGAGAAACTCCACGCCCGTGTCATGGAATCCAGGCAGCTCAGTACCGGCCTGAAGCGCATGCTGAGCGATTGGGCCTTTGGGGTAGGGGAGCGCCATACCCGCCACCTCCTGCAGGGGACCGCTCCACCCCGCGGCCTGGCCTTCCAGCGCTTCCTCGCCTCCAAGATCGTGTTTGCCAAGCTGCAGCAGCGCCTTGGAGGCCGGCTGCGTTTCTTCATCTCGGGAGGCGCCCCCCTCGACCCCAGCCTGGCCGAGTTCTTCCTCAGCGCCGGGATTCTGATCCTGGAGGGTTACGGCCTCACCGAAACCTCACCGGTAATCGCGGTCAACCTGCCGAACCGCTTCAGGTTCGGAACGGTGGGACAACCGTTGCCCGGCCTGGAAGCGAGAATCGCCGAAGACGGCGAGGTCCTGACTCGAGGACCGTCGGTGATGCTCGGCTATTACAACAGGCCCGAGGAAACTCGAGAGGTGATAAAGGACGGGTGGTTCCATACAGGGGACATCGGCCACCTGGATCCGGACGGATTCCTGAAGATCACCGATCGCAAAAAGGACCTGATTGTCACAGCCGGCGGGAAAAACGTGGCTCCCCAACCGATCGAGAGGCTCCTCAAAGCCAGCCCGGTGCTGCTCAACGCCGTCGTCTTGGGAGACAAGCGCCCCTACCTGTGCGCCCTGGTGGTCCCCGACCCGGAGTCGGTTACCGATCATGCGCGAGAACTGGGCCTGTCCTTCGAAAGCTATGGTGAACTCCTCCAAAGCCCGCAAATTGGTGAATTCCTCTTGAACGCGGTCGCAAAATCGGCGGCTGGATTGGCCTCTTTCGAAACGGTCAAGAAAGTCGTTCCGGTAGAAAAGGACTTCACCATTGAGGATGGAGAACTGACCCCTACACTTAAAGTTAAACGCCGAGTTGTCGAGAAGAGATTTAAAAATGAGATCGAGGCTCTCTATGCGGAGAGCCCTTCCAATCCGGAGTGACTGACCACCTCGCCTATGAAGAAGAGGATTGAACGGGTGGCGGTGGTCGGCGCCGGGGTAATGGGCGCGGCCATTGCCGCCCACCTCGTCAACGCCCGCTTTTCGGTCTGCCTGCTGGACATCTCGCCTTCAGATCCGACTCCCGGGACGGAATCCGGAGATGGACCGGCTTCCGACCCCCAATTCCGGCAGCGTCTGGTGCAGCAGGGACTGCGCCGGGCGGAACGAGCCAAACCTCCGGCCTTCTTCCTCCCCGAGTACTCCCGGCGTGTTCAACCGGGGAATTTGCAGGACCACCGATCCTGGCTGGGAGAGGTGGACTGGATCATCGAAGCCGTCTCGGAAGATTTTGACGTCAAGACCCGCCTGCTCAAGGTCCTGGATCGGATCCGCCGGCCAGGCTCGATCGTCAGTTCCAACACCTCCGGGATCTCGGTCGAGCGCCTGGCCGAGGGGCTGAGCGATGACTTTCGCCAACACTGGCTGGGGACCCATTTCTTCAATCCGCCTCGCTACCTCAAGCTGCTGGAGCTGATTCCCACCCCGGAAACCCTGGAATCGGTGGTCGAAACCATGGGTCATCTCGGCCACTATCGCCTGGGCAAGGGCATCGTGGTCGCCAAGGACACTCCCAACTTCGTGGCCAACCGGGTCGGCGCCTTTTCGCTCCAGCAACTCCTTCGCATGGTCTTGGAGCAGGGATACGGAATCGACGAGGTCGACCTGTTGACCGGCAGGCTGCTCGGGCGCCCCAAGAGCGCCACCTTTCGTACGCTGGATATCGTCGGACTCGACACCTTCGCCCGGGTTACCGCCAACCTCTTTGAAAACGCGCCCGGCGATGAACACCACCGGCTCTTCAAGATTCCGGACATCATCCAGCAATTGATTGTGCAAAACCGGTTGGGAGCCAAGAGCGGGCAAGGCTTCTACCGAAAGTCGCCGGGAGGGGAGATCCTGGTCCTGGACCCTCGGTCCCTGGAATATCGCTCCCGTCGCAAGGCCGACTATCCATCGCTGGCGGTGGCCAAGGCCATCCCGGATATTGCCGAAAGGTTGAAGGCGCTGATTCGCTCCGATGACCGAGCCGGACAACTGGTCTGGAAAACGCTCAGCGGAGAGATGGTTTACGCCGCCAATCGAATTCCGGAGATTTCGGACGACATCGTCACTATCGACAATGCCATGAAGTGGGGTTTCAATTGGGAGCTGGGACCCTTTGAGACCTGGGATGCCTTGGGCGTCGAAAGGGTGGCGGCACGCCTTGAGGCCGAGGGAAGAACGGTGCCGGAGTTGGCGCGGATGGTATTGGAGACACCCGGAAAGAGCTTTTACCGCCGGCGCCGGGGAATCGTTTCCTATTTCGATCGTCCCCCCCGGGACTATCGCCGACTCGACGTTCCGGACGGAGTGGTCCTGCTGTCTTCTCTCAGGGAACGGAAGGGAGGAGTGGTTCGCAAGAGTCCCCGGGCCAGCCTGATCGACCTTGGCGACGGCGTTCTCTGTCTCGAGTTCCACGCCAAGATGAATACCATTGGGGACGACACCCTTCAAATGATACGAGAAGCGCTTCAGGTGGTGCGCTCCGACTTTGCCGGCATGGTGATCGGCAATCAGGGCGCCAACTTTTCCGCCGGAGCCGACCTGGTGCAGATCCTGCGCAAGGCTCGGGAACGGAAATGGAAGGAAATCGACAGCATGATTCGGCTGTTTCAGACAGCCAACATGGAGATCAAGTATTCCCCCTGTCCGGTGGTGGTTGCTCCTTTCGGGCTCACCCTGGGGGGCGGTTGCGAAATCGCCCTGCACGCCTCGGCTGTGCAGGCCTCGGCTGAAACCTACATGGGCCTGGTCGAGCTGGGGGTGGGCCTGATTCCGGCAGCGGGAGGCACCAAGGAAATGGTGTTGCGGAGCCTGGAAAGGTCCGGGCCCGAGCAGGAACTCTTTCCATGCCTGCGGACATCATTCGAGACCATCGCCAGGGCAAAGGTGTCCAGCAGCGGTCTGGAGGCCCGATCTCTGGGCTTCATTCGCTCCGGAGACGCCATTACCATGAACCCCGACCGCCTGATGGCCGACGCCAAAGGGAGGGTCCAGACCTTGGTCCGGCAAGGCTTTCAGAAACCCGATCCGCCTCAGGCGGTGCCCGCCCTGGGCCGTCCGGCACTTTCCACTCTCAAGGTCGGCATGCACCAGTTGCTGCGGGGAGCCTACATCAGCCCGTACGACTACCACATGGGAAGCAAATTGGCCCGTACCCTCTGCGGGGGCGATTGCAGCAGCCCCAGGTACGTCAACGAACAGTATTTTCTGGATCTGGAAAGAGAAACCTTTCTCAGCCTCTGTGGAGAACGCAAGTCGCAGGACCGGATCCAATACATGCTTCAGCGAGGCAAGCCGCTGCGGAACTGAGCGGAACCACTGAGAACCGACCCATGCAAGAGGCTGTAATCGTCAGCGCCGCCAGGACTCCCGTCGGGAAAGCCAAGAAGGGGGCGCTGAGACACGCCCGACCCGACGACCTGGCTGCCGCGGCCATCTCGGAAGCGGTGCGGCGCGCTCCAGGATTGAAGCCCGGCGAGATCGAGGACATCATCCTGGGGTGCGCCATGCCGGAGGCGGAGCAGGGAATGAACGTGGCCCGTATCGCCGGGCTGAGGGCCGGTCTGCCGGTCGAAGTCTCGGCTGTCACCGTCAACCGCTTCTGCGCCTCGGGCCTCCAGTCCATCGCCTTCGCCGCCGAGAGAATCCGGTGCGGCTCAGCCGAGGTCATCGTGGCCGGTGGAACGGAAAGCATGAGCCTGATCCCCATGGCCGGGCGCCATTTTTCACCCAACCCCGAGTTGGTGGATTCCTACCCGGACGTCTACCTCAACATGGGATTGACGGCCGAAAACCTGGCCCGCAAGTACGACATCTCGCGCGAACAGCAGGACCGCTTTGCCCTCCAGAGCCACCGCAAAGCGCTCCAGGCCATGCAGGACGGACGCTTTCGGAATGAAATCGTTCCGTTGGAACTGCCGCTGGATGCCCTTGGCCGAGCCGCACCGGTTTCTCTCGGCGGCGAAGGGAACGGACGGGGAGAAGAGGAGACGTGCCGCACCCGTTTTGATCAGGACGAGGGTCCACGGAAGGACACCTCCATGCAAGCCCTGGCTCAACTGAAGCCCTCCTTCCACGCCAAGGGCTCGGTGACTGCCGGAAACTCCTCGCCCATGAGTGACGGCGCTGCCGCGGCGGTGCTGGCTTCTCGGGAAAGGGCCAGGGATCGGGGCTGGACGATCCTGGGAAGGTTCGTCTCCTTCGCCACTGCCGGAGTGGCTCCCGAGGAAATGGGTCTCGGCCCCGTCCAGGCCATTCCCAAGGCGCTGAAGCAGGCGGGTCTGGACCTCCGGCACATCGGTCTGATTGAATTGAATGAAGCCTTTGCAGCTCAAGCTCTGGCGGTCATGCGCCAAGCCGGCCTGGATCCCGACCGGGTCAACGTCAACGGAGGCGCAATCGCGCTGGGCCATCCTCTGGGCTGCACCGGCGCCAAACTGACGGCAACCCTGCTTGGCGAGATGCGGCGGCGACAGGTGCAGTTCGGAATGGTCACTCTGTGCGTCGGGGGCGGCATGGGCGCCGCGGGAATCCTGGAGATGGTCGAATGACCGGCAGCAACCGGAACTGCAACGGATCCGGCTGAGAAAGTCCGCACCACAGCGCCACCATTCGATAGCTGTCCTTTGTTCCCTCCCTATTTGACCCCGCCGAAGGCAATGTGCTAGGGTGCCGTCTCCATTCAGTGATTCCTTTGCTATCAAGGAGATACAACTTCAATGTCTAATGATATCCAGTGCGACATCAAGGATCCGTCCCTGGCCCCGACCGGCCGGAAGCGGATCGATTGGGCCGGCCGGTCCATGCCGGTGGTCCAGCAAATTCGCCGGCGCTTTCTCAAGGAACAACCGCTCAAGGGCGTTCGTATCTCGGCCTGTCTGCACGTCACCACCGAGACCGCAAACCTGGTCATTGCCTTGCGGGACGGTGGAGCCGATGTCACCCTGTGCGCCTCCAATCCGCTGAGCACCCAGGATGACGTGGCAGCCTCCCTGGTCGAAGACCACGGGATATCGGTCTACGCCATCAAGGGCGAGGACAACCCGACCTATTATTCCCACATCACCGCTGCCCTGGACCGACGGCCACAGATCACCATGGACGACGGCGCCGACCTGGTCTCGACCATTCACTCGGACCGCCGGGAGCTCCTGCCGGAGATCATCGGAGGGACCGAGGAGACCACCACGGGTGTCATTCGTTTGCGCAGCATGGCCGGCGACGGAGTCCTGGAGTTTCCCATCGTCTCGGTGAACGACGCCGACACCAAGCATCTCTTCGACAATCGTTACGGCACCGGGCAGTCCACCCTGGACGGGATTATTCGCGCCACCAACCTGTTGCTGGCGGGACTCAACGTGGTGGTGGCCGGGTATGGATGGTGCGGAAGAGGGGTGGCCAGCCGGGCCAGGGGACTGGGGGCCCAGGTGATCGTGACTGAAGTCGATCCCACCCGAGCCCTGGAAGCGGTCATGGACGGCTTTCAGGTGATGCCCATGCTGGAGGCCGCGGAAATCGGCGACATCTTCGTCACGGTTACCGGAAACAAGACGGTCATCGCAGGATCCCACTTCGAAAAAATGAAGGACGGGGCCGTGGTCTGCAACTCGGGTCACTTCAATGTGGAGATCGACATCCCGGCTCTGGAATCGCTCAGCAGCGGCAGGGAAACCGCCCGCGAGTTCGTGGAACAGTACAATCTGAAGGACGGTCGAAAGATCTTTCTACTGGGGGAGGGACGCTTGATCAACCTCTCCAGCGCCGAAGGCCACCCGGCGTCGGTCATGGACATGAGCTTCGCCAATCAAGCGCTGTCGGCAGAATACCTGACCAATAACCACAGCAACCTGCCCAAGGAGGTGGTTCCGGTTCCTCCCGAAATCGATCGCGAAATCGCACGGCTCAAGCTTCATTCCATGGGCGCCCGCATCGACGATCTCAGCGCGGAGCAGGAAAAATATCTCGCCTCCTGGTCGGAGGGGACGTAGTCCGCACTCCTTGCCAGGAAACACGAAAGACAAAAAGATATCCACGAAGACACACGAAGGAAGACGAAGGGACACGAAGAAAGATAAAAGGGAGCCTTTTGCAAAATTCCGCAGGCAACGGTTTTATGGAAGCTCGGAACAGGTTTTCATTAACATGGATGCACAGGATGCACAGGATTTTTCAGGAAACGGCCAGCTTGTCATCCTGAGCATCCGCCAATCCGCACACGATCACTGCCGGACCCGGCTTCTCGTGCAGTCACGGACCATCAGATTGCCCGTGGTGGCGCTCGGAACCGTGGCAATGCGGGGGCTTGTCGATAGGGATATCAACGGTGGTCCCACGGATCGCAGTGGGTGCGGCCCGGCGCGAGGCCCTTTCACCGTACGCTCCATCCATCCGAGTGAAGTGCCTACTTACCCGATGCTTTGGTCCCATACCGCCGACCGGGAGCGCAGGTTCGTGGTTCTGCCCGACTCCTGCGGGGATCCCCGCCTCGGGGACGAAGTGTGGGCAGCCGAGCGCTGAGATCACGCGGCATCCCGTCTGCACGCCAACCGAGACTTCCGTTTGAACTCCCAGAGTCTCGCCATGTGCCTAACGCCGGAGAAATGCATCGGCGGTCAGGCATGGCCAAACGTTATTCCCAGCAACAACCGTCACGAAATTCCGTTACTCCTGTGGTGCAATTCGACGTTGGGCTTAATCATGCACTGGTGGAAGGGCACGCGCCAACAGGCGGGACGTTCAGTAATTGCGATCACAGCCATTCCAGACCTTCCCGTGCTCGACCCCCGCGCGTTGACGGAGGGCCAGTTGGATCACTGCCTTGCGATCTTCGATGACTTGAAGGGTCGCGAGTTCCTGCCCGCGAATGAGGCTTACCGAGACGAGACGCGTAAGTACCTCGACCACGAACTACTTTTCGGGATCACGAGCGTGCTACAACTCGATCCGGGCCTGGAGGAAGGGCTAGATCTATTGCGGAAGCAGTGGTGCAATGAGCCATCCGTCCATGGAGGAAAGAACACTGGGGTCGGACCATAGTAACAAGAACGAGGCCGACTCTGTCTGACCTCCCCTCCTACAAAATGGTCCACTTCGAGAGTGAGATTCCGGCAGTCGATGCTTATTCATACCTGTTCTCGGCAAATGACAAATTCGGTAGGTCAACGTTGTGGTAATGTAGTTTGAAAATTGTGTGACTCACTCTGCAACATTGGCCCCGCGTCTAGCCAGCAAACACCAGTATTCGTAGTTAATGAAGGATTTCCGGATGCGGTCTATTACGTGAGGTGCTCGGGCGTAAGAGGCTTCCTCCGATCAAGCTTGACTATTGATATAGTGAACAGCGGCCCGAATCAACACTACATACCTAGTGTTGCGTTTTCAAATTGCGTTGACTTATTAAACAGCCAACGGATTTCCTGAATAAGTCCATTCGAAGGGGCGCGCCTCGTCATTATAGGACTCGATGAAAGCCATAAGCCGTTGGACCAATTCCTGGCGGGACTTG
>JAJDUG010000045.1 GCA_022826755.1 Acidobacteriota bacterium | reverse complement strand
CCGGCTTCGGCCGTGTAGGTGAAGTTGAGCATGGCCGCATCGGAACCCCGGTTGGTCAGGGCCAGCTCCGAGGTGAAGTGGGAGTTGTTCTTCCCCGTCGAGTCCAGCACCACCGGGACGAAGGTCGTCATGGTGTCCGTGCCCGGCCCGGTCGTTGTCGTATAGAAACCGGAGGCAAAGATAAGCGGGGGGAGAAGATGTTCAAATCCAGGGAATAGACTATGCAGGCGCACAAAGGCGGTCTTGGGAATCTCCGCGCTGTCGGAGTCATCGTTGGGATCGTCGAAATGGTACTCGACGAAGCCGCCTTCCGGATCCGCTTGGGCCGCCTTGCGGACCAGGTCATAAATGACTTCTCCGGTGACCGCATCTCTGGCTCCGCCGGCTACGGTGAGCTCGTACAGATTCGGAAATGCCCCGTGAAACCAGATGTAGCCGGTGGTATCCAGCACATAAAGGTAGACGGAACCGTCCCTCCAGGGTCCCCCCTCTTGTCTGAATACGCTCCTCATTCTTACAAGAGCGCTAGTGCCTTCCGTGGCGAACTCGTTTCTGAGGAAGTCGATCGCGCCGTTCACGAAGGCCTTGAGGGTGTCCCGGTCCACTACGTCACTGGCGGTGACCTCCGGGGTGTCGGCGGAATCGAAGACGACCGGCTTCAGGTGAGACTCCTGAATATCGACGCCGGCGAGCAGGATGAACGGAGCGTTTAGAGCGGGTGCATACAGATATCCAACGGCGTGACCTCCCAGATCCTGCGGCAAGGCGCCGCCGTCAGGGTTGGCGAAGGTTGCGTTGCGTGCTCCCGTGACTGGATTTGTACCGCTAAACTCCAGGCCGGTCGCCATGGCGATTGGCTGGAATACCTCATCGCGGAGCTGCCTGCCGCCAAGGGCCATGTCCTTCCCGTGGAATGACACGGAGCCGTCGGAAGTCAGTTGAACGATGTATACGGACTTGGACCTCCAATCTCCCCCATCACGCCTGAGAAAACACCAGGCATACCCTTGCCCCAGAATGCTCAAGTCCTCTACGTAGTCTCTCGCCTCCACCGCAAGTGCCTTCAGGTTGGCGTCGGTCGGATCCGCCTCCACCTGGGCGGCCGTGACGCTGGGGGTCGGCGCCTCCGCGACCCCTTCCGGGCGCAAGCAGCCCCGCGCGGACTGCGCGGCCGCGGATGGCGCCTCGGCGAAGAGGCCGGCCAAAAGCAGGGTGCATCCCAAAAGAATCGTCAGTGTTGTCGATTTCTTATCCGTCATGATTGCCTCTCTGTCGATGTCCCCAAGAGGACGGCTTCATGCACCCCAGGTTGGGCGCAATGGATGTTGGTAGAACGTGAGATGTCCTGTGCGGTGTCCCTCGGCGATCGCTTCGCCCTCCTCTCGCGCTTCCAGGATCCTGAAGGTCAGTTCCCTGAATGTCAGTTCATTGAATCTATCAGGTTCGTCATGCATAAGACGTGCATCTGTGTGTTATTTTAATGCACATAGGATGTAATTGCGGTGTTCGGGCCGATGCCGCACCGCACGAAAACGGGGAGTCCCGCCTACATCCGCACCGAGCGCAACGCCGGCTACCGCATGCCCGAGCCGGAAAGCGGCGGCGGTCCGTGACGCGGGGCCCGGAGTAGCCGGGTTCGGCGGCCGTGGGCGAGAGGTTGGCTTCCGGGACCTTCGGCCAAGAGGAGCGCGGGCGCGGAAGTCGATGCGGCGAATCAAGAGCCGGGGGCCCGAAAGCGCAGCCTCTCCGGAAAGACGCCCCCACCCCCCCTTCACGACTCTCCCACCGGCGGCAGATCGCACCGGCGAGGCTTGTCGCTGCGGAAGCCCAGGGCGTAGTCGGCCTGCATGAGCGTGTGGATCTCGCGGGTCCCCTCGTAGATCACGGCCCCCTTGCAGTTGCGGTAGTAGCGGCCCACCGGGTACTCGTCCGAGAAGCCGTTGGCGCCGTGGATCTGCACCGCGTCCGAGGCGGCCCGCTCCGAGGCCACGGTGGCGTGCCACTTGGCCAGGGAGGTCTCGCGGTTGTTGCGCCTCCCCTGGTTCTTGAGCCAGCCGCAGCGAAGCCACAGCAGCCGGGAGCTCTCGTAGTCCCGCACCATCCCGGCGATCATCTCCTTCACCAACTGGTGGCGGGCGATGGGCGCCTCGAAAGTTTGCCGCCCCAGGGCATACTTGCGGCTGGCGTCCAGGCAGGCCCGAATCAGCCCGGTGGCCCCGGCCGCCACCGTGTAGCGCCCCTGCTCCAGGGCGAACATGGCGATCTTGAACCCCTCGCCCTCCTTGCCCAGCCGGTTGGCGGCCGGCACCCGCACGTCCTGCAGGCTGAAGTAGCCGGTGTTCCCCGCCCGGATGCCCCACTTTTGATGGTGGGTCCCGCTGGAAAACCCCTCCATGGAGCGCTCCACCAGGAAGGCGCTGAGGCCGCGGTGGTCCCGCTGCTCCCTCTTGTCGGGATCGGTCCAGGCGAACACCAGGAAGTGGTCGGCCACGTCGGCCAGCGAGATCCAGGTCTTTTCGCCGTTGAGAATGTAGTGTGCGCCGTCGCGCCGGGCCGTGGAACGGATGCCCACCACGTCGCTGCCGGCGTCGGGTTCGGTCAGGCCGAAGGTGGCGATCTTCTCCCCCCGGGCCTGGGGCTTCAGCCAGCGCTCCTTCTGGGCTTCACTTCCCCAGCTCAGCAGGGTCAGGCCGTGCAGCGCCAGGTGCACCGAGAGAACGACCCGCAGCGAGGTGTCCCCGTATTCCAGCTCCTCGCAGGCCAGCCCCAGGCTGATGTAGTCGAAATCGAAGCCGCCGTGGCGGGAGGGGATGCAGAGCCCCAGCAGGCCCAGCCTGGCCATCCGGGGCAGCAGGGAGCGGTCGAAGCGGCCTTCGGAGTCGTTGCGGCCGATGTCGGGAACCACCTCCCGGGACACGAACCGGCGCACCAGCTCCTGCACGCTCAGGTGGACCTCGGAGAGATCGAAGCCGATCATGCCACTCCCCCAAACCGTCCCCGCCGCCCCAAGCCGCGGGGGAACCCTGCCCGAATGCCCGATCAGGAATGCAGGGACCGGAGGTAGGCCGACAGGACCACCACCACCAGGCCCAGCACCAGGCCCCAGGTCAGCAGGCGGCTCCGCGGGGAGAGCGGGTCGGAAGCGGGCGAGCGCCCGGCAAGCGCCGCGATGACCAGCGCCAGGACCGCCACCGCCAGCACCAGCTTGGCCAGGAAGACCTCCAGGTTGGGCGCCAGGGCGGTCCTCCAGCCCAGGTGGATGTTGTAGAGACCCGAAATCAGGGTCCCGGCGATCCCGCCGTGGACCAGCATCTTGAGGCGAATCTTGAGGCTCAGAAAGAAGCTCCGCCGGCTCTCGGCGCTCTGCGCGGCCAAGGCCGGCCGCAGCACCAGCACCAGGAAGGCGGCCGATCCGATCAGGACGGCGACCGAGGACAGGTGCAGCCAGCGCATCAGCAGGTTCAACCACTCCATGGACCCCTCTCTTTTTCTTTTGGCCGGGTTGGAAGGCGCCGGGCCGACCCGCGGGCAAGCCGGCCGCGCCCTGCCCGCCATGGTACCACAAGTCGGAGTCCCCTCAGGGGCGGGGATTCCCCCCTGCCCGACCGGTGACGCCGGCGGCTCCGGTGGGGACGCCCGGCCGGGGGAAAGTGCTTGTTTGGAGGGGATGACTCTGGTACTACTAGCCCGTAATTTCCAGCGGCGCCTGCCACGCCCGGCGGTCCGCCCCCCGGAGGAAGGAACCGGCATGAACTGCCACATCCTCTATCACGACAACTGCTTCGACGGCGCCTGCTCGGCCGCCGTCTTCATGCGCTTCTACCTCTCCAGGATCGAGCCCACGGCCCGCTTCAGCCTGTTCGGCATGGCCCACCAGCCCCGCCAGACCTTTCCCGACCACCTCTTCGGGGGGGACGAGAACGCCATCGTGGACTTCAAGTACGCCAGCCACCAGCGGCTCACCTGGTGGTTCGACCACCACTACAGCGCCTTTCTGACGCCCGAGGACGAGGCCCACTTCCGCAGCCGCAACAGCGACCGCATGTTCCACGATACCAGCTACAAGTCCTGCGCCAAGATGATCGCCGCCATCGGCCGGAGCCGCTTCGGGTTCGAAACCGAGGTGCTGGAAGACCTCATCCACTGGGCCGACATCGTGGACGGCGCCCTCTACGCCAGCGCCCGGGCGGCGGTCGAGGTGGGCGAACCGGCCCAGAAGCTGGCCGCCATCATCGAGGCCAACCGCGACACCGACTTCTCCCACCGCATCATCCGCCAGCTATCGCAACAGCCCCTCAACCAGGTGGCCACCCAGGCCGAGGTGCTGGACCGCTACCGCCCCCTGCACCAGCGCCATTCCGAGAACATCCGCATCATCCGGGAGGTCTCCCAATGCAGCCGCGGGGTCACCTTCTTCGACCTCATCCCCTTCGGCCTGGAGGGCTACAACAAGTTCATCCCCTACCATCTCCACCCCGAATGCGACTACCACGTCAGCCTGATGCAGTCTCCCCAGCGCACCAAGGTCTCGGTGGGCTCCAACCCCTGGAGCCCCAACCCGCGCCGCCACAACCTGGCCCGCATCTGCGAGCGCTACGGCGGCGGCGGACACCCGGTGGTGGCCGCCATCTCCTTCCCCCCCGACCAACCCGAAAAGGCCAGGCAGGCCGCCAGCGAAATCGTGGCGGAGCTGCAGGGATAAACAGAGCCATCCACGAAGGCCCCCCCGGGAACGCGGGCATCTCGCCCGCATGGAACCCCCGGGAACGCGGGCGTCCCGCCCGCAACCTTATTCCTGCAAACAGCCTCCCATACGGAGCCACTCCTTCGCAAAGTGCACCAAGCCTGCCTTTGCGGATTTGGTTTCCATGGTGCCGGAAATGGTGCGGGCGGGACGCCCGCGTTCCCGGGTGGGCATCCACCTTGCGTTGATCCATGCTCTCACCGCGTCAATCTCGAAACCTGCGCCTTGTGCCGGTTTCCCGTGGATTTGGATCTATACTTCACTGGCAACTTGCTGCACCGCTCCGATTTCTCAAACCATTTTCCCCGTGGAGGCAATACCACTCGTGAAAAAAGACACTCCGGGAGCGCCAGCGTCCCGCCCGCATGAAACACCCGGGAACGCGGGCGTCCCGCCCGCATACGGCCTGGCAACATCGCAACGAACCCCATTAAGGCAGGCTTGACGCGCTTTACAAGGCATTGGCCCTGCATGGGAAGCAGTGCCAGGAATAAGGCCGCGGGCCGGACCCACCCGGGAACGCGGGCGTCTCGCCCGCATACGGCCTGGCGAAATCGCAACGATCCCCATTTAGGCAGGCTTGACGCGCTTTACAACGGAGTGGCCCTGGATGGGAAGCAGTGCCAGGAATAAGGTTGCGGGCGGGACGCCCGCGCTCCCGGGTGGGCATCCACCTCGTGTTGAGCCATGCTCTCGCCGCGTCAATCTCGAAACCTGCGCCTTGTGCCGGTTTCCCGTCGATTTGGATCTATACTTCACTGGCAACTTGCTGCACCCCACCGATTTCTCAAACCATTCTCCCGGAGGAGGCAATACCACTCGTGAAGAAAGACACACCGGAAGCGCCTGTGTCTCGCCCG
>JAJDUG010000063.1 GCA_022826755.1 Acidobacteriota bacterium | reverse complement strand
TTGCCATCCTCCTTTCCGTTGGAATGAGGATGACCCAAACGTGATTGAGTTGAAATCGAAAACGATGACAAACAACTATAACTTCATGTCTCACTGATACTTACACGATTAGCTCAAACCGTTAACGGGACAGTACTGATTCACTATCCACTATTCACTTTTCGCCTGGCCGCGCCGCCGTTCCATACGACGGCCCCGTCGATACGGAGTGAAACAGAAGTGTTTCAGACAAACGCCAAGATTCTCTCCCTGGAGGCCTTGCAGCCTCTGGTGACAGAGCTGAAGGAACGCGGCCGCCGGGTGGTGCTGGCCAACGGATGCTTCGACTGGCTCCACGTGGGCCACGTCCGCTACCTTCGGGAGGCGCGCCGGCTTGGGGACTGCCTGGTGGTTGCCCTGAATGCCGACGCCTCCGTGCGCGCGCTCAAGGGGCCTCCCCGTCCCCTGATGCCCCAGCAGGAGCGGGCGGAAATCCTGGCCGCCCTCTCCTGCGTGGACTACGTGCTGGTCTTCGAGGAACTGAACGTGGAACGGGTGCTTCGCACGCTGCAGCCCCACGTCCACTGCAAGGGAACCGATTACAGCGAGCAGACGGTTCCCGAGCGAGAAGTGGTTCTCTCCTACGGGGGACGGATCGCCATTGCCGGAGATCCCAAGGACCACTCCACCCGCAGCCTGCTGAAGGAACTGATGCGGACCCAGGGGCCGCCGCCCTCCCAGGGGAAGAAGGATCGATGAAACGGATCCTGATCATCAAGCTGGGTTCGATCGGGGACGTGGTCCACACCCTTCCCGCCCTGTCGGACTTGAGGTCCTCATTCCCCCGGGCCCGGATCGACTGGCTGGTCGAGAAGCCGGCAGCCGTCCTGCTGAGAAACCATCCCCGGCTCGACCGGGTGATTGAAGTCGATACCCGAAAGTGGAGGCGGGCGCTGTGGCGGCCCGGCACCTGGCGCGAAATCTACCGTTGCCGGAACCAGATGATGCAACGACGGTACGATGCGGCCCTTGACTTCCAGGGACTGTGGAAGTCGGCGGCCTTCGGCCTCTTTTCCGGCGCCCGCTTGCTGGTGGGATTCGACAAGCCCCATCTCAAAGAGCCCGGTTGCCGCATCCTCTATGGCAGACGGGTGTCACCGGACCCCGCCACGCCCCACGTCAGCGACCTGCATCGAGCGCTGGTGGCCAGCCTGGGAGCCACCCGAGGCCAGGGGGCGGTCGAGTTGGAAGTGGAGGAGTCGGACCGGGCCTATGTCGAGGTGCAGCTGGCCCAACGGTGCCTGGAAGAGTTCATCATCCTCAATCCCGGAGGAGGCTGGGTGACCAAGAACTGGTCTCCCTCCAACTATGGCCTTCTCCACCATCGAATCCGGCGGGAGTTGGGTCTGAAGACGCTTCTGACCTGGGGCCCGGGAGAAGAGGGCCTGGTCCGGGAGGTGATGGCTGCCTGTCCGGGCGACCCGCCCCCGACCTTTTCGACCACCCTGCCCCAGTTCATCGCCCTGGCCCGGAGAGCCCGCATGTTCGTGGGGGGGGACACCGGCCCGCTGCACCTGGCCGCGGCCTGCCGGACACCGGTGGTCGCGATCTTCGGCCCGACCGATCCGGGAAGGAACGGATCACCCCACCCGGACGACCTCGCAGTATTCCACCCGGTTCCCTGCGGGCCCTGCTACAAGAGGACCTGCCGCAAGTACCGGCGCCAGTGCATGACTCTGGTCACGGTGGATCAGGTCTTCGACGCGGTGGTGAGGCGGCTGGAGCAATCCCGGGGCCAGGCTTCACTTCCACTCCGAGCCCACTGAGCCGCAACGCCTCATGCCGCCTATGCTCACCCGCATTCGCGTCCCCGCCGGCTTTCTCCTGGCCGGCCTCTATTTCTGGCTGGCGCACCCCACCTGGCCCCTATGGCCGCTGGGAATCGGCCTGGCCTTCCTGGGAATGCTCTTTCGGGGCTGGGCCGCCGGCCACGTCCGCAAGAACGACCGGCTGGCCGTCTCCGGACCCTACGCCTTCACCCGTCATCCTCTCTACCTGGGAAGCTTCGTGATCGGCCTGGGATTCAGCCTGGCCGGCCAGAGCCTGCTCATCCTGGCCCTGTTTCTGGCCTGCTTCTTCCTCTTGTACGGACCGGCCATGCGGGCCGAGGAAGAGCGCCTGAGAGAGCTGTTCCCCCTCCACTATCCGGACTACCGGAAAACCGTCCCCTTCTTTCTCCCCACCCGCTGGCCGGCCAGCCGCGGCCCGGCCCCGTTCAGCCTGCGACACTATCGCCGGAACCGCGAGTACCGGGCGGTGCTGGGGTTCGGCGCCGCCCTGGTTCTGCTCCTCTGGAAGGCCTGGTGGTTTTGAGGCGAGGCCGCCTGCCGCACACGAATTTCCTTCCCACAGCCCAAGGCTTTGGTTTAGAATTTCGCACTCGCTTTCAAGCCGCGTGTCTGCTGTCGAGCTGGCCCCGCCGGTTTTCCCGCAGGAAACACATCGCACGGTTAATTGACAGGACGGAGAAGGAGTGGTGAATGTCCAGGTTTAAGGAAGGCTTGCAGGATGTAGTGGCGGCGACCTCGTCCATCTGCTGGATCGACGGACAAAAAGGGGTCCTGTCCTATCGAGGCATCGACATCCACGATCTGGCGGAGCATTCGACGTTCGAGGAAGTCTGCTACCTGCTGTGGTTCGGCCGCCTCCCCAGGCAGACGGACCTGGACGAAGTAACAGCGGTCATGGGTCGGAGCCGGGCCTTGCCGGAGCCGGTGCTTCAGTTGCTGAAGAGCTTGCCCCCGGACGCCCCTCCCATGGATGTCCTGCGCACGGCTGTCTCGGCGCTTTCCCATTACGATCCCGACGCAGGAGCCAACGACAAGGCGGCCAACCTGAGAAAGACCTATCGTCTGACCGGCCAGATCGCCTCCATCGTGGCCACGGCCGACCGCATCCGCAACGGCCAGGAACCCGTCAGCCCCGATTCCGGGCTTTCCCATGCCGCCAACTTCGTCTACATGCTCACCGGGAAAAAGCCCGATGCGACCGCCGAGCGGGCCCTGGACGTGGCTCTCATCCTGCATGCCGACCATGAGTTCAACGCCTCGACCTTTGCGGCCCGGGTGACCGTGGCCACCCTGACGGACATCCATTCCGCCATTACCGCGGCCATCGGAACTTTGAAAGGCCCCCTGCACGGCGGAGCCAACCAGGATGTGATGCGCATGCTGATCGACATCGGCGAGACCGAGCGGGCCGAAACCTATATCAAGGAAGGCCTGGCCAGAAAGCGGAAGATCAGCGGCTTCGGGCACCGGGTCTATCGGACCGAAGACCCCAGAGCCACCCACTTGCGCCGCATGTCCCGCGACCTGTCCGAGAGCTCCGGCACCCGCAAGTGGTTTGAAACCTCCCGGGTGATCGAAGAGGTGGTGAAGCGGGAAAAGAACATCAACGCCAACGTGGATTTCTACTCCGCCACGGTCTACTACAACCTCGGGATCCCGGTGGACCTGTTCACCCCGCTCTTTGCAGTCAGCCGAATTTCCGGTTGGGCGGCTCACGTGCTCGAGCAACTGGACAACAACCGCCTGATTCGGCCCAGGGCCGATTACACCGGCCCCGCTCATCCGGCGCCCTACATTCCCATGAACGAGAGGTAATCCCCTGCTGCCGCCACCCGTATCATTCCGCACCCCGTTGTTCCGCGGGCTGGTTGCCCTCGGCATATTGGCGGCAACTTTCGGCCTGACTCACCATTCCTCGGCCTCCGCAGACATTCTCTCCCCCGAGGAGTTCTCCCCGGCGGAAGAGGAGGCCCTGCAGAAGGCCAAGAACCCCCGAAAGCAATTGGGTGTGTACCTGGACATCGTTTTCAAAAGGCTGAAACAGTTCCGAGTCCTGGTTCGGAAATGCGATCAGGAACAGGCCCGGAGATACCTGACCGGGTACGCCCTAGCCCTGAACCGAGCCGACGAACTGGCTGCGAGCGAAGATCCCGATCAGAAGAAGGGTCAGAAACTCCTGAAGGCACTGTTGAAGGCCACCCAAAAGATCAACGCCTCCCTGATCCAGACCATCGAGAAAGTTCCCCAGGACTGCCGCCCCGTGGTTCAGGAGGCCCTGCAAGTCTCCCAGCAGGTCAACGGCGCCGTCCACGTCCAACTCCTCAGAGCCGGCACGCCCTGAGAATCCCAAGAGATTTTCCCCCGGAGCCGGTCCGGGATCCAGCCTCGGCCGCCTTGACACTTCGCCCGAGCAGAGCTTAGGATGGCTTTCCATGACCGGGTATCGGATTATCGCGCTGTTGGCGCTCGTTTGTTGCCTCGCCGCTTGTGCCTCCTCCCGCAAGCTCAGCCCCGACACGGCCCGAGCGAGAATTCTGAAGTTGGGGCTGATGGAGATCGAGGGCAAAACGCTGGAAGTTCAAAAAGTCAGGCAGCTCGGAGGCAAGCACGCGGTTGCCGAAGCCAGCTTGAACATGGTTTTTCAACTGACTCGGAACTCCAGGGGGAAGTGGGAGGTGGAAGCGGTCCGCTTTTCGGACGGGAACTGGGTTCAGGTCGAGACCCTGCGGCAGTCCCTGGACCTGACCAGAGAACGACAGACCCGCCAGGACCTGAGCAGGCTGGTCAAGGGCATCCAGGAGTACAGGAAAGTCCATGGAGAGTATCCCCGGGCTGACAACCTGTCCGGGCTGAACGATCTGCTGTTTCCCCGGCACATGGCCACTTCGATTCGCTTTGACGCCTGGGGGCGCCCGCTCATCCTCCGGCGCACCGTTCCGGAGGGTCTGCAGATCCTGTCCCCGGGGGCCGATGGCATCCGGGGAAACGAGGATGACATCTCCCTGTCTCCTTAGAAATTTGGCAACCGGAATCATGGCTCGGATTCGGAGAGTCGGCTGATGCCCAAAGCGTCCTCCTCCAAAAAACAGCGTTCGGGGGCCCGTGGAAAGTCCGGAGGGCGAAAGAACCCTTCGGTCGCCAAGCCCGTGGCCATCCTGGCCGCGGTGGTCGCGGTGGCCCTCGGGGCGGCTTTCTACTTGCAGCGCCGCGCTGACGACAAAGCGGCCCCCGCGCCCGCCCCAAGCGCTCACAACACCCATTCCCTGATCAGTCCGCAGGGCTGGAGCAAGGGAAACAGTCTGGCCAAGGCGGTCCTGGTCGAATTCGTCGACTTTCAGTGCGGGGCCTGCGCCGCCGCCAGCAGCCGCGTGGCCAATATCGCCAGAAAGCACGGTTCCCGGCTGAAAATCGTCTTCAAGCACCACCCCATGCAGAGGGCTCACGGCAACGCCATGATTGCCGCCCGGGCGGCCGAGGCCGCCGGACTCCAGTACAGATTCTGGGAAATGCACGACCTGCTCCTCCAGCGCCAGCACGAGTGGGCCAAGGTGCCGGATGCCCAAACCCTCTTTCTCAGGTACGCCGCCGAACTACGGCTCAACCTGGCGCGCTTCCGGCGAGATCTCTGGGCCAAAGAGGTGGGGGACAAGATCTACCGTGACATCATGGAAGGCCAGATGGCCCAGGTCCGCTCGGTTCCCGCCTTCTTTCTGAACGGGAAGCCCATCCCCAACAGCAGGGACGAATTCGAGTTCGAACAGAGAATCGTCGACGGCATCCGGTCTCTCCAGTGAGCGGCAATCCCTGGTCGATTCGCGTGATGGTGCTGGCCGGCTTTGCCGGAATGGTCGATTCCGGCTATGTCGGCTTCCACAGCCTTACCGGCTTGCTGATCCCCTGCGGTCCTGCCGGTGGCTGCGACCAGGTCCTCAACAGCCCCTATTCCCACTTGGGCGGGGTCTCCATCGCCTGGTTCGGCTTCGCCTTCTATCTGGCCGTTACCGCCGCCGGCATCTTCGGCCTGTCGGGTTTCCGGCAGGTGTTCCGCTTCAGCCTGATCGCAAGCCTGGCAGCCTTCCTGGCAACCCTTTACCTGCTGTATCTGCAGGCGTTTGTCCTGCAGGCCTTCTGCGACTACTGCCTGCTCTCGGCCCTTCTGGTTTTCGTGATACTGGGAGCGCACCTGGCCCTTCGACCCTGGAACAGAACACCGGAATCCGCCTGACAGGCGAGCCCTCCCGTGTCAGCCGAGGGGCGCAGACTGCGCCGCTTCAACGTCAGAGAGAATGAAGAGGCAGGTCGATTCAGGCTGCAGACGGGATAGTGCGGGACGGGGGGACTACCGCGCCAGGACGTCCATTCCTTTCAGGACATCGGAGCCGCCGGTTGGCAAGGGATCCTTGGGGGCTTCCCTCTCCATCACCCAGGCATCTTCCGGGGGATCCCGGTAGTAGTTCTTGCGGCGGGAGACGATCCGGAATCCGTTTCTCCGGTAGAAGCGGATGGCGCGTTGGTTGGAATGGCGCACCTCCAGAAAGACGCGGGTCAGATGCCGCTGCCGGGCCACTTCCAGACAGTGCGCCAGGAGCAGCCGGCCCACCCGCTTCCCCTGGTATCGGGGCGGGACCATCAGGTTGCAGAGCTCGCCATGATCGACCATCAGGGCCAACACGGCTGCCCCGGCCAGGGTCCCCGCTCCCCCTGGTGACGTCCTTCCGGAGGATTCCACCTGCGCCACCAGGGGGCAGAAGAGAAAGGGCTTCCCGAGCACCTGCAGGTAGCCCTCCTCTCCCCATTTGCTCAAGTAGTCCCAGCAATTCTCAATGGCCACGACCTGAGCGACGTCCGCCCCCACCATCCGGCGAATTTCAACTTTCAAGGGCTTTCCCAATTACGCGGTCAGTAGAGGGCAAGCAGAGGTCCGGCGTTCTACGGATCATGACGGGAATTCAAACGAAGAATTTACTCCTGAGCCGGCAGATACGCGCCGTCGCCGCTGCGTAGTCCGGGAGCACCGCCGTCGTTGATGACACCATAGGCCAGAAAGGGATTGACGCCGGAAATCTTGATGATCCGCACATAACCCTGAGTGGTCCCCGGGGCGTAGGTGGCCAGGATGCCGTTGATCTGCCGCCACTTGAGGAAAGGGACACGGAAGTCGGAAATGGTATGAACCAATACTCCTGTCTCCCCATCGTAAATTTCAATGTCGAACCAACTGTCGGCAAGATCGGCCTCTCCGGTGTTGACCAACGCCAGATTGCTCCGATTCTCCCCATTCTGCTGCAGCCCGTAGACCCAGGCACCTTTGCTAAAGGCTTTCCTGTAGGGCACGGCAGTGTAGAACACGCTGTAAAGGCCGCCACCACCCGGCGAGCCCGTGCGGGCACCAACCACAATATCTTTCATTTCCTCGAAGCCCATTGTGGCCAACAGTGGCCCGGCCAACTCCCGATTTCGTGGACCGATGCCCGCCACATCCCGTCGGCGCAAGTCGTCCACGATTTGAGGAATGATCGTTTGCTCACCCGCTGCAAGCATCATCTGGAAGGAAGTCTTGTTGTGAGCGTTGCGAACCGCAGCGGCCACGAACGTGAAAGTGATGTACTGGCTAGAGCCGGAGAGATTGGTTACCGTCAGTTCGCTCGTATAGTCTCCCGACTCCACAACGACCGGCAAGACCAGCCCCGTTGACCCTTCCAAGGAACTCTCGGCGACCGGGAAGACAAACGACCCGTCCGAATTGGCCTGGTCGTTGATCACGCCGTAGGAGTAGAACGGTGCCCTCCCCCTGATGCGCTCCACCTTGACGTACCCGTTTCGGTTGCCGTCCACACCGCGCAGGACTCCAAGCAGGCTCGAAAACTGGTGAAACTCTCCCGGTTCCAATGTCACATCGTCCAGGACACGAGAACTCGCATCGTACGGATCCCCGGAAAACACCGTGGTCCTCACAGTAATGGGACCATCCGCCGCTGTACCCATGTTCTGGAAGGCCACGTTGGAACGGTCCTGCCCGTTCTGGCGCAGTCCGCACAGATAGACCGCTTCCTCGAATCCGACGTCACCGGCAATTCCGGGGTAGGCCAGGCCGGCGCGGCCATCGGGCACAGGCGTCGTTGTCCGGACCGTGACACCCACTTCGGAAAACAGCGGGTAGTCCACTTCCAGCGTCCCCTGACGATTTCCGCTGTCGGGGATGGCCAGGCCCAACCCTGCGAGATAGCCGAGAGCGTCGGGCACGATCTTCTGTTGCCCCGGACCCAATAGGTCAGAGACCCTGCCGTCTCCCCCACCGGTCTTCGACTTGTAGGCGAACTCGAGCTCCACCATCTCGGACCCGCGATTGGTCAGGGTCAACTCGGAAGTAAAGAATGCGTCGCGGAGCCCGCGAGCCTTCAGAATGACGGGAATGAAGGACAAAGAACCTTCGCGAGTCAATCGAAACTTTCCGATGGAGGGTCCTTCACCGTGACAGCTCCGATGGAACTCGCCCGAGGAAACATCCAGAAAAGTGAGTTGGACCTCGCAGGACTCTCCATCATCGTGGGCTAGGGTCAAGGTTGCCTTGTGGGAGGCGGTACGTTGGTACACATGGCTTCCGGAACGGGGGACAGAGGATTCCGGGAGCGGGTTCGCGACCACGAAGCGGTTATCCTGGTTGAAGATCACCACAATCGGTTCGGGACCTGCCTCGGAGCCGGTTGCGTCGAGGGTGATCTGTTTGCCAGCCAGCATGGCCGAAGTCAATAGCGACGGATCAAAGTCGCCAATGGTCACGGTATGGGTGGCTCCCTCCCCGGGAGTGAAGAAAAAGGACCTGCCGGTCAGATAGCGGGACTCGGAGCCCGTGCCGTCTGATCGGTACACCTTGCTGCCGGAGGGCTTCCCCAACGTCAGCACCAGTTTCCTGTCCCGACCGCCGGTGTTGTTCAGGAGGGTGAACGTGATTTCCTTGCGGGTCTCTCCGGCCGGGAAAAGCAAGCCGTCGTCGGGAGAGGGAGACAACCCCGTGTAGTCATCGGGGGTGGCCGTGCCGCCCACCAGGTAGGGCACCCGCACGGTCACCGGCAAAGGATGGCTCAAGGTCACGGCCAACTTGACAGTGTCCCCTATTGATGCCTTCTGGTCAGGCGACGTAAAGTCAATGAGCGCCTGTCCGTAGTCCAAAATCAAGACTTCAAGCGTGTCGAGTACATCGTCGAAGATCCCTTGGGGAAGTTCGCTCAGATGGGGGTTGTCACTCAGCCTAATCATACTCAGTTTGCTCACTCCGTCGAAGATTCCCTGGGGTAAGCCGCTCAGCTGATTCTGCCTTAAGTCGATCTCCGTGAGTGAATCCAGCCCACTGAAAATTCCTTCGGGCAAGCGCCGCAACTGATTGTGCTCGAGGACGACCCATTCCAGGGAGCTCATCCCTCTGAAGATCCCTTCGGGTAGACTGCTCAGCCGATTGTAGTCCAGCCTGAGTCTTACCAGGGAGCTCATCCCTCTGAATGCCCCTTCAGGCAAAGTGATTAGCCTATTTTGGCGGAGAACAAGTTCTTCCAAAGAGCCAAGTCCTCTGAAGATTCCTTCGGGCAAGCTCTGCAGAAAGTTGCTGCTCAGGTCTAGCTCCCTCAGACGGCTCAAGTCTTGAAATATTCCTTCGGGTAAGGTACCAAGGGAGTTGTTATATAGCCGCAGTCTTCCCAAAAAAGTCATTCCACTGAACACCCCCTGGGGCAAACTGGTCAAGGAGTTGTCATAAATGTCCAGTGCCCCCAGTCTGCCCGTGTCGCGAAAAATCCCCTCCGGCAGGCTGCTCAGGGAGTTTACGCTCAGCGACAGCGTTTTCAGGTTGCTCAGGCCGCTAAAGACCCCGTCTGGCAAGCTCTGCAGATAGTTGTTGCTCAAGTCCAGCACCCTCAGACGGCTCAACCCTTGAAAAATTCCTTCCGGCAGGCTGTACAGTGAGTTGACTCCCAAATTCAACCGATCCAGGTAACTCAGGCCGCTGAAGTCGTGCTCTTGAAGACCACTGATGTTGCGGTAGCTCAAATCGAGGACACCCACTTTGGTCAGATGACTCGGGGTGAAGTCCGCGCAATGTGACAGGTTGAACGTTTTTTTGAGCGCTTCTGTTATGACGTCGATCACCACCGGTGTGCGATTGCAGATCCCGCGCGAGTCGGTGACATTGTCATGGTCGAGAACCGTGACAGTATGCGTAACCCCTTCCGTATTGACCAGTGCCAGGTAGTGCAGCGAAACGTCCCCGCCGGTCCCGTCGGAACGGCGCAGCCACAGTTTCTCCTGCAGCTTCCACTGAACGGTATCCTGCCGGCTGTTTCCGTCCGTCCGCAGCCTCAAGACGATCTCCCTGCTCGTCTGTCCGGCCAGAAAGATGAGTCCGTCGTCCGGCTCAGGTGAAAGCTCGGTGTATTCGTCCCCGGTGAGAGTGCTTTCCATGGTGTAGGGCACCCGCACGGTGACCGGCAAGGGCCGTGTCAGGATGACGGTCGCCTTCACGGTGTCCCCTTCCACCACTGTCTGTCCCAACCTGGCAATCCTCGCAAAGGCCTGCAGCCCGGGGTCCAACTGCAGTCCTCTCGGGTCCTCATAGGTAAGCGTGTCAAGCACGTCGTCGAAAATCCCCCCGGGTAGAGAATCCAGATCGTTCGCCCGCAAGTTCAGATCTTGCAGGGAATCCAGACCGAAAAATAATCCCTTGGGCAGTTCGCTCAGGGAGTTTTCCCTCAGCGACAACAATTCCAGGTCGCTCAGACCGTGAAAGACACGTTCCGGCAACGTGGTCAGGGAGTTGCCGAACAAAAACAGTACTTGCAGAGAACTGGGGCCGCGAAAGACGCCCTCCGGCAGCGCGTCCAGAGAGTTGTTTCCCAAATTCAACGATACCAGGGAACTCAGATCGCTGAATATCCTCTCGGGTAACCAGGACAGTTCGTTACCCTCCAACACCAGTGAACCCATGGCGCCCAGACCGCGAAAGACGTCCTCGGAGAGTCGGCTGAGCGAGTTGTGCTGCAGGCTCAGACCCTTCAAGGCGCTCAGACCGTGAAAGACGCTTCCGGGCAACGCTGTCAGTGAATTCTCGTCCAACCGCAGGATCGTCAGGGAACTCAAACCGCGAAAGACACCCTCAGGCAACGTGGTCAGGGAGTTGCCATTCAAGTCCAACCGTTGCAGGGCGCTCAAACCGCGAAAGAGACTCTCCGGCAACGCTGTCAGTGAATTGCCATCCAGCCGCAACTCTTCCAAGGCGCCAAGGTCTCGAAACAACGCGGGCGGCAATGTCGTGAGCGAGTTACCCCAAAGCCGCAGTTTTCGCAGGGAAGTCAGGCCGCTGAAGTCGTTCGCCTGAAGCTCGGTAATTCTTTTGTCGCCGCGCAGGTCCAACGAGGAGAGATTGAGCTCTCTCAGGCTGGCCAGATGCGCCGCGGATATGTTGGCGCAGTGCCTGGACAACGCCCTGGACAGCGCCATCCGCACTTGTGTCGTGCGATCGCAGACTCCCTGCGCGCGTGCATGGTCCGGAGTCAGAAACAGGCCGGCGATCCCACACAGAAACAGGCCGTATCGCAAGCGCCACGGTTGGAACCGAGCCATCTTATTCCTCACACCCTCTTGTAAAGGTGTCTCAATCCTCGCAAACACATTCCCTTATTACTTGCGAGACTGCCCCATTATAGGCTCGTTGATCAGCGCGTTGCCGACTATAGCGAGGAAAGAGCGATCGCCTTCAGCCGATCGGATCCCACGGTCGCAGCCTGGGGATCCAACGCGGCACGTTCGCCTTGTAGCGTCGGTAGCGGTCTCCGAATCGCCTTTCCAGGCTTGGCTCCTCGAACCTTCGGAAATAGAGCGTCTTGAGCAGGAAAAAGACCGCCATCCACACGGCCAGGTGCCACGAGCCCAAGAGCAGGGACTCGGCGCCGAGGAGGAAAAGCACACTCGTAATCATGGGATTTCTGACATGGCGGTAGGGGCCGTGGACAACCAGCCTCGCCAGCGGAGCCCAGGGGGCCGGAGTACCCCTGCCGGTCGTCACAAACAGCCGGGCGCACCAGGTAGACAAGATCAGGCCGGTCGTCGCCAAGGCAATGCCGATCCAGAATCGGACCTGCACCGGTCCTGCGGGAGCCATGGCGCCCGGCCTGTTGGCCACCAGCCACAGGATCGCGCCGGGAATGTACACGAGGATGGTGCCAGGCAGGATGAGGATGTGCTTGACCCACTGCAGAATCATTCCCGTCCCCACCTCCTGATTGCTCTCGGGCTCCGACTGAATTCATCCTCTGCGGACCGGCAAGAGGATTCAGACGGTATTCAGGTGGACAACGGCACAGCCGAGTGGTCTCTCACGGCCCCTTCCAATTGACTTCGGCATCGGGACGGCGCAGGTAGAAGGCGCGCAGGTCCGGCGGCGCCGTCCATTCCCCGCGATCCGCCTTGGAGGACGCCAGGGCGGCCAGGGCCCGCCCCAGAAAGGGGTCGGTCTGGGCCACCCGCCATCGGGAGCGGCCTCGGGACCGAATGAGATCCCGATATTTCTGGGCCCCTCCGCCCAGGAAGAGCACGGTCTCCTCGTCCAGGACATCCAGCAGCTCCCCGGGGGCGCCCACGAACCCGGAGTCCCGTTGAACCAGGCCGGTCCGGCCACGCTCGAAGACGGCGGCGTACACCTCGCTCCGGCGGGCATCGATCATGGGGACCATCACCCCCTGCCACTCCGGGAACCTTTCCACCCAGGCCTCGAAGGCGGTAACGGCAACGGTGGGCCTTTGCTGCGTTTCGGCCAGACCCTTGACCGTGGTCAACCCGATCCGGACGCCGGTGAAGGAACCGGGCCCGCAGATGACCCCGAAGGCCTGAATGTCACCGAGAGTCAATTCCGAGTAGTCGAGGAGGTACCGGATGCCGGACAGCAGTCGAGCGGTGTGGGTGCAGGTGGAATCCAGGTTGATTTCGCCCAGGATGGTGTCATCGTCCGACAACACGATGCTTCCGGCGCTGCCGGAGGTGTCCAGGCAAAGGAGTTTCACAGTGGGGATCTCCCCGCGGACCGGCGCGCCGCCGGCCCGACTTCCACGGCTGGCGGGGTTCGTTGACACCCCCGGGGGCAGATTATATACTCCCGGATTTTGACGGAACAATCGCATTGATCCCAGCGTGTGCCGCTCCTGCCCGGGAGGTCCACTACCGGCACGCCTCCAGCGCCTCTCGGGGGCGCTCTTCCCGACCCGTTTCAGCGGACTTCGGAATGCAACCCTCCACCCCCATGATGGCCCAGTACCATCAGATCAAGAAATCGGTTCCCGGCGCCATTCTGTTCTTTCGCCTGGGCGACTTCTACGAGATGTTCTTCGACGATGCCGTGGTGGCCGCCCGCGAGCTGGAGATCACCCTGACCTCGCGCAACAAGGAAAAGGGGACCCCGATCCCCATGTGCGGGGTTCCCTACCACAGTGCCGACGGCTACGTCTCCAAGCTGATCCGCAAGGGCTACCGCGTGGCCGTCTGCGACCAGGTCGAAAATCCCAAGACCGCCAGGAAGCTGGTGAAGCGGGAGGTGACCCGGGTCGTCACCCCCGGCACCCTGAGCGACGGCAACCTGCTGGAGCCTCGGGAAAACAACTTCCTGAGCGCTGTTTTCTCCGACAGCTCCGGGCTCGGCCTGGCTTCGGTGGACGTTTCCACCGGCGATTTTCGAATCACCGAGTTTCGGGACGGCGCCCGGGAATCCATGCTGCAGACGGAGCTGGAACGGCTGGGGCCCAAGGAGCTGATCTGGTGCTCCCGGCTCAGCGACCGGAATCCCGCCTGGGCCCGCAATCTGTCCGCCCTCAAGACGGAGGTGGAGGAGTGGACCTTCGCCTCGGACTTTGCCCAGCGACTGCTGGTGGATCATTTCAAGGTCGCCAGCCTGGATGGATTCGGCTGTCAGGACCGGGACCTGGCGGTAGCCGCGGCCGGCGGGGCCCTGCACTACCTGCAGGAGACGCAGCGGGGCGAGTTGCTGCACCTGGACAGCCTGCATTTCTACGAGCTGGACCAGTCGATGCTGCTGGACCAGTCCACGGTGAAGAACCTGGAGTTGCTGGAGTCCCTCTACGACGGGTCCCGCAACGGCACCCTGCTCCAGTGCCTGGACGAGACCGCCACCGGCATGGGGGGGCGGCTCCTCAAGACCTGGATGCTGCGGCCGGAAATCGATCTGAAAGAGATCGAGAGCCGCCAGGAGGCGGTAGCCGCGCTCACCGAAAACCTGGTCTTGAGGGAGGAGCTCCGGGAGCAGCTCAAGCAGGTCTATGACCTGGAACGGCTGGCCTCCAAGGTGGCCCTCGCCAGCGCCAACGCCAAGGACCTGATCGCGCTCAGGCAGTCGCTGGAGCAGATCCCCGGACTCAAGCAGCGACTGCAGCCGCTTGCCCCGGCCCGGCTCCGGAGCCTGGAGCAGGCCAGCGACCCGCTGGACGACGTGGCGGCGAAGATCCGAGAGGCCCTCAACGACGATCCTCCGGTGGTGCTGACCGAGGGCCGGCTGATTCGGCCCGGGTTCAACGCCGAGCTGGACAGCCTGCGCCAGGACAGCTCCTCGGGGAAGCAAACCATTGCCGAGCTGGAAGCCGGCGAACGCGCCCGAACCGGCATTTCCAATCTGAAGGTCAAGTTCAACCGGGTCTTCGGCTATTACCTGGAGGTGTCCAAGTCCAACCTGGGACTGGTGCCGCCAGACTATGAACGCAAGCAGACCCTGGTGGGAGCCGAGCGCTTCACCACCCCCCGGTTGAAGGAGTACGAACGCCGGGTGCTGGGGGCCGAGGAGCGCCTGGTGGAGCTGGAGTACGATCTCTTTTGCCGACTCCGCGCTGCCGTGGGCCGCGAGTGCCGGCGCATCCGCAACACGGCCCGCGCCCTGGCCCAACTGGATTGCCTGGCGACCCTGGCCGGCGCGGCCCATCGGTTCGGGTACGTGAGACCCAAGCTCCACCCCGGCGAAGAGCTGGCGGTCAAGGGGGGACGGCACCCGGTCATCGAACGCCTGGGCGAACAACTGCCCACCGGCCGGTTCATTCCCAACGACCTCTATCTGAATCCCAAAACCGATCAGATCCTCATCATCACCGGGCCCAACATGGGGGGAAAGTCCACCTATCTCCGCCAGGCGGCGCTCTTCTCGGTCATGGCCCAGATGGGCTCCTTCGTTCCGGCTCAGGAGGCCAAGCTGCCCGTGGTGGACCGGATCTTCACCCGCATCGGGGCCTCCGACAACCTGGCCCGGGGCCGGTCCACCTTCATGGTGGAGATGACCGAGACGGCCGTCATCCTGAACTCGGCCACGCCCAGGAGCCTGGTCATTCTGGATGAGGTCGGCCGCGGCACCGCCACCTTCGACGGCCTCTCCATCGCCTGGTCGGTGGTCGAGCACCTCCACTCCCGCAACGGGGCCAAGACCCTCTTCGCCACCCACTACCACGAGCTCACCGAGCTGGCCCAGTTGCTGCCCGGAGTGAAGAACTACCAGGTGACGGTCAAGGAGTCGGGCAACGAGATCGTATTCCTCCGGCGGGTCGAGCCGGGAAGCGCCGACAAGAGCTACGGCATCGAGGTGGCCCGGCTGGCCGGCCTGCCGCGGCCCGTGATCCAGCGGGCCCGCGAGATTCTGCGGGGGCACGAACAGGGGGAGCACCAGATCAGCAACCACCTGACCCGCAACTACCAGCGCAGGAAGAACAACTCCGGCAAGCAGCTCAACCTGTTCGTGGTCACCGAGCACGAGGCGCTGGAGCAACTGCGCCGGATGGACCCCGACCGGATGACTCCCCTGCAGGCGCTGCAAGCCATCCACCAACTCAAGGAAAGCGTTTCCAGTGATCAGTGATCAGTGGATAGTGGACAGCGATTGGATCCACGGGGTCAAGCCCCTTGTAATTCTTGGCGTCGTCCTTGAGAAATGCAACCAGGTCGTCGGGAGATTGGCGGCTCCCGGAACGCTCCACTAGCCAATCACTGGCCACTCAACCAAGCGGCAACTCCATGAAAAACTCCAGGTTGGTGGTCGGCCTCATGTCGGGAACCTCGCTGGACGGAGTGGATGCCGCCCTGGTGCGGATTGTCCGGTCCGAGCAGGACTGCTCGGTTCAACTGAAGCATTTCATTACCAATCCCTACCCGAAAGAGGTCGGACAGGCGATTCTGAGGGTCGCGTCGGGCCGGAAGGTTGAGGCCGGCTTCATCAGCCACCTGGGAGTCCTGCTGGGACGACTCTACGCGGAAGCGGTCAAGGACGTGTGCCGGACCGCCGGGGTCCCCCTGGATCGGCTGGAACTGATCGGCTCCCACGGCCAGACCATTTTCCACCTGTCCGACCCCGGCGACTTCTGCGGCCGGCCGGTCGCCTCCACCCTGCAGATCGGAGAGGCCGCCGTGCTGGCGGAGGAGACGGGAGTGACCACCGTTTCGGACTTTCGACCGGCGGACATGGCGGCCGGAGGGACCGGAGCTCCGCTCATTCCGCTGGTGGATTTCCTGCTGTTTCGCGATCCTCGGATGGGGCGGGTGCTGCTGAACCTGGGGGGCATCGCCAACCTCACCCTGCTGCCGCCGGCGTGCGGGATCAACGAGATCATCGCCTTCGACAGCGGCCCCGGCAACATGGTGATCGACGCCCTGGTCCGGCGGCTGGAGGCGGATTCGCCAGGGTTCGATGCCGGGGGGCGCCTGGCCCTGTCGGGAAGACCCATCCCGGCCCTGCTGGAATCTCTGCTGGCCGATCCCTACTTCGGCCGCCAGCCTCCCAAGTCGGCCGGACGGGAACAGTTCGGCGAGGCCTTCACGGAACGGATGCTGGCGGCGGCCGGGCCTGCCGGCACAGCGGACCTGGTCTGCACCGCCGCCGAGCTGACGGCCCGCGCCGCCGGCGACGCCGTGCTGCGCCACACTGAGACCTCCCGCAACTGGGACCGGCTGCTGGTTTCCGGAGGGGGCGTCCACAACGCCTACCTGATGCGGCGCCTGCAAGAGCTCCTGCCCAACCTGAAGGTGGCGCCGACCGACTCCATGGGGATACCCGCCGACGCCAAGGAGGCCATCGGATTCGCCGTCCTGGCCAATGAGACCATCGAACTGGCTGCCGGCAACGTTCCCTCGGCTACCGGAGCCCGCCATCCGGCGATCCTGGGAAAGGTCACTTACGGCAGGAACTATGGCCGGCTGAGGGGGATCTCGTGAAGGGTCCCGGGCAGCGCCGAAGCCCGCTCCTCAAGGAGTGAGCCAGGTGTTGTCGATCAGGCGGGTGGCCCCGACGAAGGCGGCCAGCGCCAACAGCGATTGCCCTTCGAGCTGGTCCACCGGCTCCAGGTCGACCGGGTCCACGATGGCGGCATAGTCGACCCGGACCCTGGCTTCCGCCGCCAGGCACCGTTGAACGCCGGCCAGCAGCGCCGGCGCTCGTCGCTCTCCCCGGGCCACCTCCCGCCTGGCCCATTCCAGGGACCGGAACAGGACCGGAGCCGCCTTCCTCTCTTCAGGACTCAGGTACCGGTTGCGGGAACTGACCGCCAGACCGTCCTGCTCCCGGACCGTCGGACAGACCACCACCTCGATGTCCAGGTCCAGGTCCCGGACCATGCGTCGAATCAGAATCGATTGCTGGGCATCCTTCTGTCCGAAGAAGGCGGCCCGCGGGCGCACCAGGTGGAAGAGCTTGAGCACCACCGTGGCCACCCCCTGGAAGTGGGTGGGGCGGCTGAGGCCGCACAGCTTCCGGCCCAGCCCCCCCACCCGGACCTCGGTGCGGTGGCCCTCCGGGTACATCTGGCCCGCCTCGGGAACCAGGACCGTCCCCACGCCCAGGCGTTCCAACTCCTTCAGGTCTCGGTCGAGAGGCCGGGGATAGCGCTCGAAGTCTTCTCCGGGAGCGAACTGGGTAGGGTTGACGAAGATGGAAACCACTACCCGTTCGGACCGTTTGCGGGCCGCTTCGACCAGGCTGAGGTGGCCGGCGTGAAGGGCCCCCATGGTGGGCACCAGGCAGACCTCCGGGCCTCCATCCGGCCAGCTCCGGCGGAGGCGCCTGAAGTCTTCCAGCGATCGAACCACGTCCATGATCAGCGTTTCAGCGCCTCTTCGAGCCGGGGGAACTCGGCCGGGTAGTAGGTCTCCTTGCGGGAGGGGAAGTCTCCGGAGAGGCAGTCGCTGATGTATTGGCGGGTGGCTTGGGAAAGGATTTCCCTGAGATCGACGTACTGCCTGACAAACTTGGGTTTTCGTGAATAGGTGAGGCCGAAAAGGTCGTCGCAGACCAGGATCTGCCCGTCACAGTGAGGTCCGGCCCCGATACCTATGGTCGGAACGCTCAGTTCCTGGGTGACTTGAAAGGCCAAAGCCTCCGGCACGCCCTCCAGGACCACGGCAAAGGCGCCTGCATCCTGCAAAGCCAGGGCATCCGCCATCACCGCCTCCGCCGACTCGGGGTTCTTGCCCTGCACCCGGTATCCCCCCATCACATGCAGGGACTGGGGAGTCAGCCCCACGTGCCCCATGACCGGAATTTCAGCTCGCACCAGCTTCCTGACCAGTCGGCTTCGCTTGGAGCCGCCTTCGATCTTTACCGCCTCGGCCCCCGCCTTGACGAACTTCAAGGCGGCCTTGAGCGCTTCCTTGCCGCTCAGGTGATAGGAACCGTAGGGCAGATCGGCCACCAGCAGGGCTCGCTGCAGCCCCCGGCGAACGGCTTTGAGGTGCGCCAGGACATCCTTGACCCGCAGAGGCAGGGTCGAATCGTGACCCAGGCGGGTGGTGGCCAGTGAATCGCCCACCAGCACCAGGTCGATGCCCGCCTGGTCCAGGATGCGGGCGAAGGGGTAGTCATAGGCGGTCAGGCAGACGATCTTGCCGCCCTTTTGCTTGCGATTGAGGATGTTGGGTACGGTGACCTTGTCGGTCCGAGGGGGAGGGGTAGCGCTCATTCGATACGCTCCTTGTCATCGGGATTGAATTCCTGGGGTGGGCCTGCAGGCCCTTGCAAGCGTCCCGGTCAGAGCACTGATCCAGGCGCCAGCGCTAGCCTAGCAGATTCATTCCACCCGGACAACCTGGGCCGGGTCCCGGCAGCGCTCCAGCAAACCGGCCAGCGACAGGCCGAGGCGCGGGTGCTTCCACTCGGCGGCGACTTCGGCCGCCGCCGTCAGGGCGAACCTCCTGAGGTGGAATCGGGGGTGGGGGATGGTCAGCCCGGGGTCGCTGAGGATTCGGTCGGCGTAGAGCAGGATGTCGACGTCAAGGGTGCGGGGGCCCTTGGGCAGCCGGCGCTGTCGGCCCAGCGCCTCTTCCGCCTCCAGGCAACGGGCCAGCAGGCGGTAGGGCGATAGCCGGGTGCGGACCAGCAGGGCCTGGTTGAGAAACCAGGGCTGGTCGGGATAGTCCACCGGCTCGGTGAGATAGAGGGAGGAGGTCCGGACGATTTCCAGTGGGGATGATGCGAGGTCCCGAATGGCGCGTTGCAGCTGGGAACGCCTGTCGCCGACGTTGGAGCCGAGACCCAGGACCGCCAGCGAGGCCGCTTCTCGGGTTCCGGCGCCGAGATTCCGCATGGCAGGGTTCCATTTGCAGACTACCACGCACCGCGACGCAACCCTTTTACCGGTACACGCTGCCGCGGCTACCGACCCTCACCACCAAAACACGCAAAGTATCGTCTTGAATGTCGCAGACGACGCGGCAATATCCTATCCGATAGCGCCATAACTCGCCCAGTGGGCCAGTCAGTGCCCTGCCCAGCTTCCGTGGGTCCCCCAATATCGCAACCCGCTCGTTCATATAGTCGACGATGCGTCGAGCCATCTGCTTATCGAGCTTGGCAAGCTGGCTTCGGGCGGTTGCGGTGTACTCAATCGTCCAGGTTGAGGGCATTCCTCACCTCGGCGGAGGAGTATGTTGTCTCTGTGCCTCGACGAAGGCGCTCCAGTACGTCCGCGGCAAGGTAGTAGTCCTCCATATCCTCAAGGCCACGCTCAATCATTTCACGCAGGTAGAAGGCCTTGGTGCGCCCGGTCTGCGAGGCCAGAAAATCGAGCCGTTGCTCGGTTTCAGGAGCAAGTCGAACCGAAGTCGCCATGGCACTGGTCCTCCATAGTCTTTTGCATAGTTGTATTCATCGTATCACGCCTCGCAAGTCTGCGGCGCAGCCAGACCTCCTTTGCTGCGACGACGTCACCCTTGGTGGCCCTTCGTGCCTTCGTGGAAATCTCTTTTTGCCTTGTATGCTTCCGGCAAATCAGCCGCTTCCCTCACAGCAGGCTGAGTTGGCCGGGCGTGGGGGTCAGACCGAAGTGTTCGTAGGCCAGCTTGGTGGCCATCCGCCCTCGCGGAGTGCGTTGCAGCAGGCCTCGCTGAATCAGGTAGGGTTCGTAGATGTCTTCGATGGCGTCCACTTCCTCGCTGATGGCAGCCGCCAGGGTGGCCACCCCCACCGGCCCGCCGGAGAATTTCTCGATGATGGTCTTGATCAGCTTCTTGTCGTTCTCGTCAAAGCCGCTGTCGTCGATGGCCAGCAGGGCCAGGCTCCGGCGGGCCACCTCCCGGTAGATGGCCCCGTCGGCCTTCACCTGGGCGTAGTCGCGGACCCTGCGGAGCAGGCGGTTGGCCACGCGGGGCGTGCCGCGCGAGCGGGCGGCAATCTCCCGGGTTCCCGCCGCATCGATCCGGATGCCCAGGATCTCGGCCGAGCGTCTCACGATCACCCCCAGCTCCTCCTCGGTGTAATAGTCCAGCCGATGGACGATGCCGAAACGGGACCTCAGCGGAGAGGAGATCAACCCCGCCCGGGTGGTGGCGCCCACCAGTGTGAAGGGGGGGAGATTGAGCGCCACGCTTCTGGCGCTGGGACCCTTGCCGATGATCAGATCCAGCTTGAAGTCCTCCAGGGCCGGATAGAGGATCTCCTCGATATGGGGCAAGAGGCGGTGAATCTCGTCGATGAACAGCACGTCGTTGGCCTGCAGGTTGGTGAGAATGGCCGTCAGATCTCCCTTGATCTGAATGATGGGACCGGTGGTGGTCTTCAGACTCACTCCCAGCTCGTTGGCGATAACCCCGGCCAGTGTGGTCTTCCCCAGGCCGGGCGGGCCGTAGAGCAGCACGTGGTCCAGGGCTTCACCCCGGGAGCGGGCAGCCGACACTGAAATCTCCAGGTTCTCCTTCACCTGGGTCTGGCCGATATACTCCTGCAGAACCTTGGGGCGCAGGCTGAACTCGAAGCTCTGCTCCTCCTCGAAGGGAGCCCCGGAAATGATTCGATCCTGGTCCATAGAGAGATTGGGGAAGGCGAGAAAGGGAGACTGGATTACTGGTCCCAACGGTAGCACAAAGATCGAAAGGCATTCAACCGGGGGGCGGCGTGGGGGCTGGCCTAACCTCGCTTCGGCCGGGAGAGCACCCGCAAGGCTGCCTTGATCAGCAGTTCCATGCCCCCCTCCGCCGGAGCCTCCCGGGCGGCTTCCTGAAAGGCCCTCACGGCCGAGGCCTTGGGGTAGCCCAGGTTCACCAGGGCCGAGACCACGTCCTCCTGCAGGGAAGGCGGTCCCGGCGACTGCGGGCGGGGCTCATCCGGGGCGGTCCGGGCCAGCTTGTCCCTGAGCTCCACCACCAGCCGCTCGGCTGTCTTCTTCCCCACTCCCGGGATCAGGCACAGCCGGGTCGAATTGCTCTGGCGGATGGCCGGGATCAGCTCCTCTACGCTCATCCCCGAAAGAATGGTCAGGGCCAGCCGGGGACCGACATCCGAAACGGAGGTCAGGTGCTCAAAGGCCGACTTCTCCTCCTGGCTCTTGAAACCGAAGAGCTGGAGGGTGTCCTTGCGAACGTGGGTGTGGATGCGAAGCTGAACCGGGGACCCGAGTTCGCCTACCTCGTAAAAGGTGGAGCGGGGGACGTGGACTTCGTAGCCTACGCCGTTGACGTCGATGACAACCTGTTGGGGTTCCTTGGAAAGAAGCGTGCCCGAGAGGTGAGCAATCATGGGCAGGGGGCCGGGAAACCCGGGCTATTCCGACAGATGCACCTGATCGATGACGCCGACAATGGCCATGTCGATGGGAGAATAGGGCTTCCCGACCGACGTCATGGCAGACCAGCCCTCCTGTGCAACCAGCACGTCATCTCCCACTCCGGCATCCACCGCATCCACCGCCAGGGAGGGTGAACCCCTCTCGCTGCCGTCCAGGTTGAGCATCTGGACGTACAGAATCTTCTGTCCCTCATGGGAGGCATGCTTGCGGGTGGCGACGACTTCGCCGATGACTTTGCCGATCAGCATGGTGGCCCGACCGCCGCTTCAGGAATCAATCGATGGTGACCGAGTCGACGATGCCGACGATGGCGCATTCGGTCGGCACCGTGTGATGGGGATGCCAAGCCAGGGAGGCTTCACGGCCGCGGCACCAGTAGATGGTCTCTCCGGGGCCCGCGCCGACCGCGTCCACTCCGACCAGGGTGCCGCCCCGGTCTCGCCCCTGCTTGTCCAGGGGCTGAATCAAAAGCAGTGTCTTGCCCTCGAGCGCGTCGTCCTTGCGGGTGGCAACCACTTGTCCGACCACGCGGCCCAGTTGCATTGCGGGGCCTCCCTAGGTGCTCACTTCCACCGAGTCGACAATGCCGACGATGGCCGTGTCCACCGGACAATCCCTGCACCCCCCGGCCATGCGGGCGGAACTCCCGGAGACCAGCAGCACTTTTTCCTTGAACCCGGCGCTCACGGTATCCACGGCCACCAGGTAACCGGCCCGATCCTTGCCGGAGGGATCGATGGTCCGGACGACAAGCAGTTTCTTGCCCTCCAGACGCGGGTCTTTGCGAGTGGCGACAACCGTTCCAACAACCCGACCTAAAAGCATGGGGCACCCTCAGGGACTGGGCCGCTGGTCCCGGCCCGGCCCTCCTCGACCGAATCGGGCTACGCCCCCGCTTTGCCGATGGGGAGGACTTCCTCCAGGTTGGCATGGGGCCTGGGGATCACGTGAACGCTGATCAGTTCTCCGACCCGCCGAGCAGCGGCGGCCCCGGCGTCAGTGGCCGCCTTGACCGCGGCCACGTCCCCGCGCACGATGGAAGTCACGTACCCGGACCCGATCTTCTCCCACCCCACCAGGGTCACCTTGGCCGCCTTGACCATGGCGTCCGACGCCTCGATCATGGCCACCAGCCCGCGCGTCTCGATCATTCCTAGAGCTTCACCCATCTTCCGTTCCTTTCCATGGTGATCTGTCGACAAGCCAGTTGTTGCGAACGACCCGGTCCGAGTCCGCCTAGCTCACCGGGAATCGTCCCACGGCCGCTCCACGGAAACAAACCCAAACCCGCCTTTCTCACCGGGGACTGCACACACCACCATTGCACAGCCCGGCCAGTGCGGGTTACCTCCCTTTTTGCAGAGACATCAACGCCGATTGGATGATATCGACCAGTTGACTTCGGGTCAACGTTATCCTCGGCTCGGACCCTTCCTCGCCCAGGGTCGGACACCCCTCCCCCACCGGCGAGGGGCCCTTGATCCCGTACTTTTCCCGGGCGACCAGGAGCTTGTCCACATCCTCTCCGCTGAGCAGCGTTTCCCGACCCAGCACCTTGGTGGCGAGGCTGATGCGAGCGAAGTGCTCCACCGTTTCCATCTTGGCGTGAGCCAGGAACAGATCGCTGCCGTAGGTGACCACGCCGTGGTTGGCCAGCAGCAGGGCGTCGTGACGGGGGACGTAATCCCGAATGGCATCCGTCAGCTCGGAAGTTCCGGTGGTTCCGTAACGGGTGAGCGGGATGCAGCCCAGGACCAGCACCACCTCGGCCAGGATGGCCTTGGTCAGGGGGACGCCGGCGGCGGCGTAACCGGTGGCGCAGGGGGGATGGGCGTGCACCACCGCCTGAACGTCGGAACGAAGCCGATAGATCAGCAGGTGCATGGCGATTTCCGAGGAGACCTTGCGCTTGCCCTCCACGGCCCGCCCTTCGGGGTCGACGATGACCAGGTCCTCCTCGGCCATGAAGCCCTTGCTCATGGCGGTGGGGGTGGCCAGCACGTTGCCGTTTTCCAAGCGTACGCTGATGTTGCCGTCAAAGGCCGCCACGTAGCCGAGCTGGTAGATGCGCCTGCCGATCTCGACAATATCCTTGCGGTGTTGCTCCAGAGTCTTTGTCATCAGGGAGAAGGACCGGCGAGACCCGAGTCGGAAAGAAAGTAGGACAGGCTCTCGAAGGAGATGGCCAGATCCATGGTCTTCAGTTGCACCCCCGGTCGGGTATTGGGACGCACCGGCGCAAAGTTGAGAATGGCGCTGATTCCGGCCTCGGTCAATCGGTCGACCACCTCCTGGGCGTTTTCGGCCGGCACCGCTACCACGCCGATGACGATCCGCTCGCGGGCCACCACTTCCTCGAGCTGGTCGATGTGGTGGACGACAACGCCGCTGCGAGACCTGATCCCGAGGCGGGAGGCCTCCTTGTCGAACAGTGCGGCGACCTGAAAACACTCGTGCTCGAACCCCCGGTAGTTGGCCAGGGCCATCCCCAGATTGCCGGCGCCCACGATGCCGATCCTGTGCTGCCTGTCCAGCCCGAGAATCTCGTTGAGATGGGCCCGCAGCTCGCTCACGTTGTAGCCGACGCCCCGCACTCCGAACTCGCCGAAATAGGTCAAGTCCTTGCGGATCTGAGCCGAGTTCAACTGGAACTGCTCAGCCAGGGCCTGGGAAGAAGTGGTGGTCACCCCGGACGCGGCCAGCAGATTCAGGCATCTGAGATAGATGGAGAGGCGGTTGATGGTGAATTCGGAGATTTTTTCTGTCTTCATGCGCCGGGTTGGCTATAGTACTCTCGAGTCGGGGCGGGCAAGCTGTCGGGTCGGTCGAAAGTGCCGTTCAGTATACCATAGGGACAGTCGGCGTCCCCTCTCGGGCGACAACGACCGGACTGAAAGGGGAGCCGGGAGTTGTCCGGGGCCGGCACTCGGGGATCGGCCGGCCACTGCCTTCCAAACGGATGCAGACACATGAAAGACCGTTTCGTCAGCGACCTTGAGCCCAACCAGAACATCACCACCACCTTTCTGGTGAAGGACAAGGAGGTCCGCACCGCCAAGAACGGCAACGCCTACCTCTCTTTGACCCTGGGCGACAAGAGCGGGCGCCTGGACGCCAAGATGTGGGACAACGTGGCCGAGGTGGAGCCCACTTTCGACAGGGACGACTTCGTCAAGGTGAAGGGTCAGGTCCGCCTCTTCAACAACAAGCAGCAGCTCACCATTCACAGGATGCGGCGCTGCCGGGAATCGGAGGTCGACCTGGGGGACTATCTGCCCAAGACGACCAGGGACGTAGAGCAGATGTTCGGGGATCTGCTGGCTCTGGTGAGTCGGATCGGGGATCCCCACCTCAAGAAGCTTCTCGAAAATCTCTTGAACGACTCGGAGTTCGCCGCCAAGTTCAAACAGGCGCCCGCCGCCAAGTCCCTCCATCACGCCTGGCTGGGCGGCCTGCTGGAACACACCCTTTCGCTGTGCCGGCTCTGCCAGGCGCTGGCCCAACACTATCCCGAACTCGACCCGGACCTTCTATTGACCGGAGCCGTCCTTCACGACATCGGCAAGACGGAAGAGTTGAGCTACAGCCGTAGTTTTGCCTACACCACCGAGGGCCAACTGCTCGGCCACATGATCCTGGAACTGGACCTCATCAATCGGAAGATGGCTGAGATCGAGGACTTTCCTCCCAGGCTGAAGACCCTGGTGCAACACCTGATCATCTCCCACCACGGCGAATACGAGTTCGGCAGCCCCAAACTCCCCATGTTCCCCGAGTCGCTGGTGCTCCATTACCTCGACAACCTGGACAGCAAGCTGGCCTCCATGCTGGATCTGATCGCCGGCGACACCAGCACCGACCCGGAGTGGACCGCCTATAACCGAATGTTCGAACGCCCCCTCTTCAAAGGCTCGAAAATAAAATGAACCACCCAGACAAGACGACTCAAGCCGCCGCCGGGGCCGGGCTCCTTTCGGCCGATGACGGCTCGCCGGCATTGGGAAGGCTTACCGGCGCCGAGCTGAAGTGCATGAAGGCTCTCTGGTTCGAGGGAGCCAGAACCGTGCGCGACGTCCATCGGATCCTCCAGCCCAACCATCCCCTGGCCTACACCACCGTCCTGACGGTCATGGACCGATTGACCCGGAAGGGCTTCCTGGCTCGAACCCGGCGGGGCAGAGCCCACTACCATCTCCCCCGATGCTCCTTCGAAGAGTCGCGCAGCCGCGCGGTTGCGGAATTGGTCGGGACCTGGTTCGACGGATCAGCCCACCAACTGGCGGCTTTTCTCACCGGTGGGCCGCCGCCGCAAGCCCTGCCGGTCCCTTCCCGACCGAGCGAGAAGGCCGAACCGGGGCCTCAATTGAACGAGCACCTGCTTTAGCCCGCATTTCTCGCCAGGTCGCACCCTACATTAAATAAACCATGTATTTTCATTACGTTATCGGTTTTATTCAAGGACGCAAGTCAAACATGCCGTGCTGGGCACGCCCGCCGGCGGGCTTCCCCGCCTGAAGCAAGGCCGGCGCGGCACCAACCTGCCGAGGATGCAACGTTCCGATTTCGAATACCCGCTGCCCAGCGACCGGATTGCTCTCTACCCCTCCGAAAGGCGCGACCGGTCCCGCCTGCTACGGCTGGTTCGGGCCACCGGTCGGATCTCCCACCACCGATTCGCCGAGCTGCCCGAGCTGCTGACCCCCCGGGACCTGCTGGTTTTGAACAACACCAAGGTCTTCCCGGCCCGTCTGATCGGAAACCGGGCCGGCCTGACCAGCGACAGGCCGCCCCCGGGAGGGGTGCTGAAAGCCCCCATCGAAGTGCTCCTGGTGAGACCCCTGGGTCCGGACACCTGGGAAGCGCTGGTCAAGCCGGGCCGCAGGATTCGGGTTGGCGAGCGCCTGCTGTTCGGGGGCGGCCAACTCAAGGCGGTGGTAGCGGGGCGGGGCGAACGGGGCTTGCGGGTGCTGCGCTTCGAATACGAGGGCGACTTCGACGACATCGTGGACCGGCTGGGCCACGTCCCCTTGCCTCCCTATATTCGCCGCCCCGACGAGAGCCGGGACCGTGACCGCTACCAGACGGTGTACGCCCGCAAGCGGGGCGCCGTGGCGGCCCCGACGGCCGGACTGCACTTCACCCCCGAGGTCTTCGCCGATTTGAGCCGCAACGGAGTTTCCCGCTGCGAGGTGACGCTGCACGTGGGTCTGGGCACCTTCCGGCCGGTGGCCGGCGATCGCATCGAGGACCACCGCATGGAGACCGAGCCCTTTGAAATGACCCCGGGGGCCGCCCGGGCCATCTCCACGGCCGGTTCCGCCGGGCAGCGCATCGTGGCCGTGGGCACCACCGTGACTCGTGTTCTGGAATCGGCCTTCCGGGAAGCGGAGCCCCGGCTTTGGGGGGAAACCGACCTGTTCATCTATCCCGGCTTCCGCTTTCGCAGGGTGGGAGCCTTGCTGACCAACTTCCACCTGCCCGGCTCCACCTTGCTCATGCTCGTGTGCGCCTTCGCCGAACGCGACCTGGTCTTCGAGGCCTACCGGGAAGCCCTCGAGATGGACTACCGCTTTTACAGCTACGGCGACTGCATGCTGATCGAGTGAAGGGTGGGGGACAGGCAGACCCGCTTCAGAGGTTCACGTAGTTGGGACCGCCGCCGCCCTCGGGAGGCACCCAGGTGATCACCTGGTAGGGGTCCATGATGTCGCAGGTCTTGCAGTGGACGCAGTTGGAGGGATTGACCTGGAGCCAGCGGCCCTTGCCGTCCTCGCTCGGAACGACCTCGTACACGTTGGCGGGACAGAAACGCTGGCAGGGGCTTCCGAACTCCTGCGGGCACCGCTCCTGGCAGATCCGGGGGTCGCTGATTCGCAGGTGGGAGGGCTGGTCTTCCTCGTGCCTAGTGCCGGAATAGTAGACGTTGGTGAGCTTGTCGAAGGTGGTGTTCCCGTCGGCCTGCAGGGGACCCGGAGGAACCGCTCCGGCGCCGTGGTAGGCGGCGACGGGCCGCATTCGCCGGTGGCCGGGCCGACTCGGGAGCGGATCTTTCCAGCCCCGTCCTCCGGTCGCCATCTGCAGCCCCGCCTGGAGCAGCCCCCGCACCAGGCCGCGCTCGAACCCCTGGTGAAAGTTGCGCACCCGGTAGAGCTCCCGCCCCGCCCAGCTGTTGCCGAGAAGCACGGAATAACGGCTTAGTGTCCGTTCCGAAAAGTCGTTCCTGAGCAAGGCCTCGAGAATGGTTTCGGCCGCCAGCATCCCCGACTTCATGGCCAGGTGGATACCCTTGAGCCGCATGGAATTCACCAGGCCCGCCGAATCGCCGATGAGCAGGCCGCCGTCGAAATGGCTCCTCGGCATGGCGTAATGGCCGCCCTCCGGCAAGGCCTTGGCCCCGTAGGCGACCAGCCGGGCTCCCGCCAGCCGGGAGGCGATCAGAGGATGGGTCTTGAAGCCCTGGAACTGCCGATGCGGGTCCAGGAACGGGTCCTTGTAGTCCAGTCCCACCACCAGGCCCAGCGAGATGGTGCGACCCATGTGGTAGAGGAAGCCTCCCCCGAATTCCTCCCGCCGGAGCGGGTAGCCCAGGGTGTGGATCACCTGCCCCTTTTCCGCGGATTCCTCGGGGAGCTCCCAGACCTCCTTCACGCCCACGGCATAGACCTGAGGGGCCTTGCCCCGGTCCAGCCCGAGGCGCTTCACCGCTTGCCCGGCCAGCGAACCGTGGACGCCTTCCCCCAGGACCACCACCTTGGCCAGGATATCGACACCCGGTTCCCAGGAGGACTTGGGTCGGTTTTCCCTGTCGATGCCCTTGTCTCCGGTGCGCACCCCGATCAACCGCTCGCCCTCGAACAGCAGCTCCGTCCCGGCGAACCCGGCGAAGAGATCCACCCCTCGGGCTTCCACCAGCTCCCCCAGCCACCTGGCGAACCGACTGAGAGAAATCAGGCTGTTGCCGTGGTTGTTGAGCGGGGGAGGCGCCCAGGGAAGCCTGAACCGGTTCCCCGCGGTGAGGTAGTAGATGGAATCCCCGGTGACCGCCGGACCCAGAGGCGCATTTCTTTCCCGGTAGTCGGGGATCAGCTCGGCCAGGGCGATGGGGTCCAAGATGGCCCCCGACAGGGTGTGGGCCCCCACTTCCCGGCCCTTCTCGATGAGGGCGATGCTGGCCGGCTCCAGCCGCTCGCCGGGAGGGGAATTCCGGTTATGGGCCTGGATCAGATTGGCGAGGTGGAGGGCTCCACTCAGACTGGCGGGGCCGGCCCCCACGAAGAGAACGTCGACCTCCAACCGCTCGCGGGTCTCACTCACGCTGGATCCCTTCTCCTGTCCTGGAATCGACTTGCAGACCGATGGCCTGACTATAGCACACGGCCGGAGCACTGTTGCCGGGCGCCCTGGAGAGGATGACGCCGCGCCTGGATCGGAGCGGTGGCGAGGTCGGCTGCCGTCAGACTGCCCTCCCTTGAAAATCCGCCCCCCCGAGACTACACTGATCCCCTTTTGCGGAGAGCGTCTCCCGCCGGCCGGCGCAGGGCGGGGTGGAAAGAAATGGTTCGGCGGTGGCGAAAACTTGTCGAGATTGGTTCAGAGGGCTTCCGGGACCGATGGACGGAACTTCTGGAGCTTGCATCTTGGGGACGAGTCTTCGGACTCACATGCCTGGCCGTCTGCTTCTACGTGTTCATGGAATGGCTGTTCTTTGTCACCAAGCCTTCTTTCATGTCTTCGCTGACCTTGTCCGAGTCCCTGCTCATTCTCTCGGTCTCTTCCGGCCCGGTGTTGGTGGCGGTGCTCGCACCCCTGGTGTCGTCCTGGATGGCCGGGGCCTTGCTTGGCTGCGGCTTCGCGCTGGCTCGCTTTCGGGTTCCCGGCCTCTTCCACTCTCTATGGGTTGGGGCGAGTCTCGTGCTTCCGGCAGGGGTGCAGGCTCTGGCTGCCTTTCTGATGGTCGACAACTTCACCTTGACGGTGCTGGGTTGGGGCATCAGGCATGTCGAGGCCAAGGGGTTGCTCGGGTATCAGGCGCTTCTCGTGCTGATTGCAGCGGAGTAACTCAAGGGCTAGCGGGGAAACCAGAGTTGTAACGGTCGGGAAGGAGGTGCCCGGACAGTTCGATATTGCGGATGCCCTGCAGCCAATAGCCTGGATTTGTTACCAAAGCCGGAAACGCGGGACATGCCCCAACCAGGCAATGAAAGCATCCTGGTTGGCCTCATAGTTTAGTAGCCACAACCCCGATTGCCGAGCGCAACGTTCCATGCTCCTTTTGTTGAAGTACTGCAAATGTGCTGGGTTTTGATTCAGTTCCCAGTTTCTCCAAATCTCAATCGAGGAAGAGACCGTCCATCCCTCCGGTCGAGAGGGTGCGCTGATAAAGAGGACTCCCTTACTGTGTAACAAGTTGGAACACATGCGCAGGACATGGACGGGGTCAAGCAGGTGCTCGATGACGTGACTCATGGAAATGAGTTGAAAGGGAGCCAACGATCGGATCTCTTCATACCGAAAATCGAGGGACCCGATCACAAAGTGATCCACCCACGGGCACGACGCCGATGCCTCCGAACTGATGTCCTGGGCTACGGTGATGGTCTCGGGATTGACGGATTTGGCTGCGCGGCACATCCAGCTCAAGCCGCTTCCAACTTCCAGCACGCTCCGGACCTTGCGGCGGATCGGCAATCGTCTCAAAAACGCCCGCACCCAGCGGTTGGACATATGGCAGAGCGGTGGCCGTGCCCGTACCGCATCCAGCCACAGCCGGTGGTTTCGCAATACGTGCACCGCCTGATCTCCCTGGTACTCGGGACAATCGAACTGCGAAGAGTGAATATAGAGGGCGTCCAACACTTCCTGTGGTGGGAGGGGACTCAAGTAGATCAACTCACAGCCCGGACAGCGGAACAGATCGTAGCAATCCGGTCCGATCCCCCTCACGTGTTGCAGTAGGACCTCAAGGGCGCCCAGGCGTTCAACCCGGGCCGTGGCGTGACCGACACAGTTCGGACACTGTCGTGGAATAGGAACCATCCATGTCCCTCGCCAACCGAATCGACATGCTGGTCGGGGCGACCGGGTCGCCCCGAATCCTTAGTACACTTGAACATAAATACTAATACGTATTATAGCTAACCTGTATGAGGCTACTTGAGGTACAATGGACAGCCGAGAGGAGTCCAAAGTGCCTCGACGAAGCCCCTATCAGATCCGATTGACCCCGTCCGAGGCCAGTGAGCTTCGCAAACGAGCCCAAAAGTATACGTTGCCATATTTTCAGGTTCGACGCGCTCAGATGATCTTGCTCGCTGCCCAAGGACTTTCCAATCACCAGATTGCTCAGCACCTGCATATCGGCCGGGATGTCGTCAGTAAATGGCGTAAGCGCTTCTTTCAAAAGCGTTTGGCCGCTCTGGAGGACCTTAATCGCTCGGGTCGCCCCCGAGCTTTTCCCCCCAGAGATCGTGGTTCAGGTTAAGGCCCTCGCCTGCGAGTTGCCAGCCCGTCAGGGGGTTCCGCTCTCACGCTGGAGCCACCGCGATCTGGCCCGACAGGTCTGTCAATCCGGCCTGGTGGCCTCCATCAGCGGTACCACCGTCTGGCGCTGGCTCCACGAGGATGCCATCCGTCCCTGGCAGTATCGCTGCTGGCTGTTTCCCCGCGACCGGGACTTCTTCGCCAAGGCCAGCCGCCTGCTCGATCTCTACCAAGGCCTTTGGGAAGGTCAGCCGCTGCGTCCGGATGAGTTTGTCTTGT
>JAJDUG010000035.1 GCA_022826755.1 Acidobacteriota bacterium | reverse complement strand
CGGACGCTGGCGTTGTCGACGGCCGGCACCAGTCGATGTCCCCTGTGCACGGAGGGCGCCCGGACCGGATCGGCTCGCTGTTCGACAATGCTTGTCCGGCTGCCGTAACGCCGGATACCGGCTTGACCGAACGCTTACGTTGGCGGACAGTTGCTATCGGCACCATTCGCCCGGACCGGATGGCGACCACGGGACCGTTGAGCGAGCCGGCCGTTCCGGTTTCCCCACAGACGGCGGGACCTGCGGTCCCTGAGAGGGGAATCAGTCCAGGAGGCGTTTCGGGGTGCTGTGCTATGCCAGAGAGTGAGAATGTCCAGCCTGCCCGGCAAAGCTGGCGGATTCAGGGGGGTGGGAGTATGGACCCAGAGCCTAGTTTAGTTTGGATTCTGCTAACCAGCGGTTGGCTATAATGATAACTCTGGAGGATAGGAGTGTTCGGAGGGCTCATTACGAGAATGGCCACGAGAGAGCTATTTAGGCGGTACGCTGCCACGAATCTCTACCACTTCACCGATCGTCGAAACCTGAGGCTAATTCGAGAGCTCAGAGGGCTGTTTTCGCGAGCCAGACTGATGGAGCGGGGGATTGAGATTCCGGCTCCAGGTGGCAACGACTGGAGTCATGACGCTGATAAGAATAAGGGGTTGGATGGGTACGTGCATCTGTGCTTAAGAAACAACCAACCGATGGAACATGTAGCCCGCAAGGAAGGTCGTATCAAAGACTCAATTTTTCTCTGGATACATCCAGCAGTGCTGGAGTTCGAGGGCGTTTTATTTACGCCGGACGTGTCAAACAAGGCTGGAGTACCCAGCTACCCTATTGAGGACGCACACAAAATGATCGATCTTGAAGTTCTCTGCACAAGGACCGATTGGAATGACCCGGAGGTCCAGAAGCGCTTGCAGCAAGCAGAAAAGTGCGAGATTCTTGTGCCAAATGAAATTCCGCTGGAGCTGATACGGAATCTTCCAAATGACTAAACGCCCCGTCTTCCTCTCAAAACCTTATAGCAGTGAATTGGTGGAGGAACGTTTCTTCGAGTTTCAGTGGCATCCTGGATTCGCTGCTGTCCAGAAGGAAAAGAATATCAAGGCGCTGCACGCGGCCGCTGCACGTACTGGCCTTACACCGCTTCTGGAAATCTCTACGCGATCCGAGAATAAGCTTGGAAGACACATGAGCGCTTTCCACATGACGGTTCCGACCAAAGAGCACGGACGGATCAAACTTGAACTGGCCTTTCAGGGGAGCAAAGTCTTTGGGGACAGGGGACCGTTCACAGACTTGTACAAGAAGGGGGATAAAGAGATTGGCCAAGCAAAGCGTGATCCCCGGTTACAAGAATCTGGGGAGCTCACGGGATTCCGTTTCGAAGGATTTAATTTTCCCAACGAACCCAAGACCGTTTTCTACGACTGGCTGTATTGTCGGTCTATTCTGGAGAAGTATAGCGATTGGGTGCCGGAGCTTGACAGCTACGCCGGTTTTACGGACATTGAGTTCAATCCCCGTCGATCGATCAACTGCCAAGCGAGATCCGCGGCGCTGTTCCTTAGTCTCAAGAAAAGAGGAGTGCTGGATGCAGCAATGAATTCGCCTACCAGTTTCAGAAAGGTTCTGTCCAAATCGGAATACCGCCCAGGGCTGTTTCGCGATCATCGATTCAAGCAGAGGAGCCTATTTGAATCCAATTAGCATCCCCGTCCGCACGATCGCTGGCTCACATCTGCCAAGCCCGAGTTTGGTTTGCAAATGTAACATCGTGTGCTGCCTTGTCCAGAAACCGACCAGGCCTCGCAATGGAGCCCCTCCATCCGAACGAAAACCTGGGTGTTAGCGGTCACCAGAATTGAAGCCCCGGCTAGCTTGCCCTGCGATCAGAGTTTCAAGTGGCCTGATGGGTCGTCCAATTGCTTCGAGGTTCGCCCGAACCTCACGGTGGGCTGAAATCGTTCTATTCCAACACAATAATTACAAAAGCCTTAATGTGGATCAGCTCGATCTATTCCCGTAATTAAGTCCCTCGAATTGAACAGGAATCCATAAGACCATTCAGAACCTTGACGGACAGGTCAGCCGAGCATCAACCCTGAGTTTGAAGGTCCGATTTCTCTCAGAGGGCAAAGCTCCTCGCCGTTGTGGTCGAAAGCTTCCCGGAAACGCCGCGTCACCCCCGTCGCTGTCGCTTCTCGCGCCATCGAGGCGTCCGTCAAGGGAGAGGGAGAAGGGCGCGGCGGGGTGATGGAGGGGGGCCACGGGAGCACTCTCCCGGGTCGGGAGTTCGAAGGGGCGGAGCCCCTCGCCAGCCCCAATGTACTACATTGGGTAGGCTGGCTCCCCGGCACTTCGCGTTGCGGCGCCGGCCTCGCTGCACCCGCCTCGCACGGCGCTCCGCACGGGAGGGACGGTTGGCCCAGACGGAATGGCGACCACAGGAACGCTGAGCGAGCCGACCCTTCCAGTTTCCCCACAGGCGGCGAGACCTGCGGTCTCTGAGAGGGAAACGCGTCCAGGACGCGTTCCGAGGTGCTCTGCTATGCCATGTCCCTGGAAATAGCAGCCTGCCCCCGGCAAAGCTCGCGGATTCGGGGGGCAAGACACCGTCGGACGAATTCCCTGATGGTGGTTGCTTACGACGGCGCCAAACAGTTCCTGGGTGCGAGCCGCGTCGTTACTTTGGCAACCTGGGTCACGTGCTTCCGCAATCTTCGACTACTGCTCGTCCTGCTGTTTTCTCGCTTGCTTGATATCAATCCGTGCCTGATGGCCGTGTTTTCCAAGGAGATGGAGTAGGTTCGCGCCATTCATGAGGACCAAAGGCTTATCCTTGGCGAAGTTATACGCATCTGGACCGTAGTCGGACGTGGTAACCAAAACCCCCTTCGTGGCACCTTCATTTAGGACCGTTCCGTAGAGGTCTCGTACCGCCGCCACGCCGACGGTATTCGTGTAACGCTTCGCTTGAATGACAATCTTTCCGCCGCGAATGGGATCTGGATCGAAGGCAACGGCATCCACGCCGCCATCCCTACTCGCCTGTGTGACCTTCACTTCGCCGCCACCGGAACTAAATTCCTGTTCAAAGAGTTCTCGAATCAGATGCTCGAAATCCTCCCAGTCCATCGCCGCGAGATTGACAGAATCGTCGAGCGTGTCTGCGAGATTTCGAGATGACACAAATCGTCCGTCCTCTCGGCGCATCTCCATGATCGGAGCGATAGGCGTGAGGCTGTGAAGCTTTGAACTCCCGACACCCTTCAAGGCTTTAAAACATGCTTTGGGGTCCACCTGGGCGAGGTTGATTTTCAGGAAGTCCTCACGAATTGATTGCAGAGAAAGGATGCAAGCCGTAGACGTTTGTCCCGTACTGCGGTCAACTGATGTGACGTAGCCGTTGAAGACCACCGAATCGAACGCACCCAATTGGTCGGACTCGAACAGTTCATGAACAGTCCTGAGAGTGATTTGGTACACAAGCGAATCATAGAGCTTCCGCACCTGTGGATCAGAAAGCTCTTTCTCGTTAAACTCATCACGACTCTGTATATACGCAACTTCCCGGAGTCGTGGGATCGCGTCGACGGACGGGAGCGAATACGAAACGAGGAGTGTAGAACTCTCCGGGATATAACTAAGTTCGAACTCCTGCGGCATCCAGTCAGGATATGTGGACCGAGACAAAACCAGATCACAGTACTCTTCGATTGCCTCGGGTCTGCCTGCCTCGTATCGTTCTCTTTGTTGATCGATGGCGGCATTTGTGTGACGCTGTGTCGCAAGAAATGCATCCCGTCGTTTTTCCCAGGCTGCGACCATCTTTGCTGAATCGCTTTGTTGTTTTTCCACTTGGTCGGCATGTCTATTCATTGCCTTGCGATGCCGTTCCTCAAGATGCTCCGTCTGCAAAAGCCATTTGTCATATGCTTTTTTGTAGAGATCGGATGCCCGTTGCTCCTCCGCTTGGCCCCACGAGGGAATCAGGAATTCAAAAAGCCCAAATTTGGCATTGAATCTAGGTTCATCTCGTGACGGTTGGTTTGGGTAGGTTGGCGGACTTGGTTCTTTGATCGCCCTTGGTTTCTTGGGTCGGGGCTCCGGAAATGGGCTCGTGTCTTTGAGTTGTTCCCAATCAATGACGTCGTCGACAGATAACGTGTGCTCAAGCGTCTGTTCAAGTTGATCCAGATTCGCTCTTGCTTCGATCGACCGCTCGCTAGCCAGTGCCTTTTTTTCGGCTTGTACCTCCCGGGCTGCCTCCTTAGCTTCTACCGCCTCCCATTTTGACTCCCATTCTTCAGCCTGAAGCTGCTTCTTGCGTTCAACGACTTCGAGTTCGGTACTTTTGATCTGACGATGCTTCTTCAGCCCGTCATGCCACATCTCAATGCGGTAAGTGGGGTTCCCCCGCGCTGAGTACGTTGTTTCAAGTTCGCCGAATCGGACTTTCATCGTCGGCCATCCTCCGATTGGATGTGAGGATCGGTTAGAGCCTTTTTGATCCAGCCACGACCCCGATTCTTTAAGATCGCGCTCTATAGTTCAGTGTTCCACCGCTTTCGATGCCTATTGACACCAAGATCCACACCTACGTGCACCGGAGCTTTGAGGGCCTACTGAACAGAGGTCGCAGGTCTCCCCCTGTGGGAAACCTACAACTTTGAGGCCACTCCCCAGAATAAGAGGCCCGTATTTGCCCTGGGCTGCGCTTCCTATGGGTCCGATGACCCTCAATACCCTGGATTTTAGTAGTAGGTCGGTCAGCCTCAGCCTAGCAAGTATAATGGAATCTGTGTGATTTAAGGGTGAATATAGAGACTTTGTTGGTGAGAACTTGATGAGTCTGTTCGGTACCCTGCAACGCACTGCGGCAAGATCCAGGGGTCTACTTCCTCCACGGGCTCCGGATCCTCCCCCGTCTCTTGGGCCAAATGACGGGCCCAGTCGTCCATCAGGCGGCGCCGGCGCTCGAACAGGTCCGAGCGGGCGTAGGCCGCCTCGACCCGGTTGCGGACCACATGCGCCAGGGCCGCCTCGATCACCTTCCGGGGATGATCCGTCTCCTCGGCCGCCCAGTCCCGGAAACTGGATCTGAACCCGTGCGGCACGGCCGCAATCCCAAGCTCGCGCACCATCCACCGCAGTTGATGGGCGTCGAGAGCCTTCCCGCTCCCATGGGTGAACACCAGCGGACCTGTCTCCTCTCCGAGTGCCTCGGCTCCTCAAGAATCTCCAGGGCGCGTCCGCACAGCGGCACCCGGTGCTGGCGGTTGGTCTTCATCCGCCTGGCCGGAATGGTCCATACCCTCCCGCTGCGATCGATCTCTGCCCACTCGGCCCACCGCACCTCGCCCCACCTGGCTGCCGCCAGCACCAGCAACTCGAAGGCCAGCTTGGCGGCCGGCAAGGCCGCCGATCCCCGCACCGCCTCGATCGCCGCGGCTACCTCCCGATGGCGCAAGGCCCGCACGTGCTGGGCAACGTGTTTCTGGACACCCAGCACCGGTCCGATCCGGTCGCATGGGTTGTCGATCCTGTGTTCCATGGCAACGGCCCATTCCAGGACCGCACGCAGGCGCAGGCGCACCCGCCGGGCCGTGTCCGCCTTCCGGTGCCAGATGGGCGTGAGGATCTCAAGCACGTCGGCGCTCGTGACCTCGGAGACCGGCACCTTGCCGATCCGCGAGAAGGCGTACCGCTTCAGGCTCGACAGCCACTCGCGGGCGTGGTCCCGACTGCGCCAGCCGGCCTGCTTCTGCTCCAGCACAAGCGAAGCCGCTTCGGCGAAGGTGGGGATGCCCTGGGTGCATCGCTTCTCGGCAAGTGGATCTCCGCCCTCACGGGCCAGCTTGCGGTTCGCGAGCGCCTTCTCCCGGGCCTCGGCCAGGGGAACGAGGGCGAGGGCGCCGAGTCCGAGCTCACGGCGGCGGCCACGGATGACGAGGCGTTGAATCCAGCTGCGGGTTCCGGTGGGCTGGACGAAGAGGTAGAGGCCATTGCCGTCAGCGTGTTTTCCGGGCGGAGCGGAGCGGAGGAAAGAGGCCGAGAGGGCCTTTTGGGGATGGCGTCCGGTGGGCTTGGTCCCGTTAAAGGAAAACCTGTAGGCGACCTTGTCTCAGGGAACCTACGGCAACCGCCGCCTACGCGGCTCTCCCTTGACCCACGACACTGCCGGGGGATGGAATTTTCGACTGGATTATTTCCGGGCGTGAGCTTGGGGGTCGAGCAGGGGCGGGTAGCGGCGGCCATAAGCCCGTGGGAGCCACTCGCCAATCAGCAATCAGAAATCAGCCATCAACAATTCATTGACTGCGCTTTGTTTCGGCCTGGGACGGCCGGCCCTTGCTTGATGGTCCGCCGGAGGCAACCTTGGCCGCTTCGGAGTGATGTTCGCTGGGTTCGGCCAGGGTCGCAGAGGTGGCTGGGGACTTCTTTCCTTCCCTGGCAATCGCCGCGAATTCCTGAGACAAGTTCTTCAGCTTGTCCATCTGGCTCTTGGTGAGTTTGCTGCCCATGGTAGGAACGAGTGGGACCGCGGTTCTCCCATCGGCTTTGCCGGGCCCCCCCCTCGCCATCCCTGGGTGAGGGGGTCATGCCGGGTCTTCGAGCTCAACCGCCTGAAACAACCCTTCGGTCACCCAGCCGCGGAACCAGGAAAAGAGCTGCACCTCTCCGACCGGCTGGCGCCCGCCTCTCAAGACCCCGCTCAACGCCTCTCCGAGCGGCACGCCATTGACCAGAGCATGGAGCAGCCGATACCCGGGACGGGGCAGATCCAGCCATCGGAGTGCGAATTGGCGCCGATAGACCACCGCCCACTGATTCTTGCGCCGGGTGGCCGGCCTTGGATTGCCCTGGCGCACCGCCTCGAGGTAAGCCCCCACCGGGTATCGAAGCGCCTGCACCGAAAGGGCGGCGACGGGCTTGAGACGGGCTGTCTCCCAGCTTTCGGGGGGTACCGCGGCAATGGCCTCGGGGGTGAGAACAGGGGATTCCTCGGCATCGAACAGTCGGCTCATCAGCAGTTCAAAGCGAGCCAGCTCGTACAGGAAGTCCTTCCGCACAATCCCGGGACTGCTCCGGATATATTCGGGAAGATGATCTCCCAGGCGGTTCAAGGTATAGCTTTGGGAGGGATAGCGGTCGACATAGCCCCGGACCAGGTCGGAGAAGCGCTTCCGACCCAGAAAGTGCCGGAGTCCGGGAAAGTCGGCCTCCAGGGCTTCCTGCAAGCGGGCCAGGTACATGCCGCGGTAGATGCCGATTCTTTCGAAGGAGTCCAGCGTTCGGGAAGGCCGTATCAGGCGCGGAAACCGGCTCGGCGCCACCAGCTTCCGGGCCTCGGCGGAAGCTACCGCCTGGCGGTCGGAGCCGGGATGCAGGATGACCGCCTGCATCCACTTCTGGGTGACGCCCAGATCAGGTGCCATAGGCCCTCTGCTGGTCCGGCTCGGGAAGGCCGCGGTGCCGGCGGGCCTTCAGGGCTTCGGCGTGAACCACCTCGAAGCTGGGAATGTTCTCGTCCCACTCCAGCAGGGTGGCCACGCCGCCGGTTCTTTGGCAGGAACGTCGATAGAGGGACCAGACTTCATCGATGACGTGATCGCTGTGGGTGTCCAGAATATGAGTTCCCTTGTGGGTGTGTCCGGCCAGGTGGTATTGAACGACGCGGTCGGCCGGGACTCGGTCGATGAAGGCTTCCGGGTCCAGGCCGTGGTTGAAGCAGCTCACGTAGACGTTGTTCACGTCCAGAAGTATTCCGCAGTCGGCCTCTCGGGCCAGGGTGGAGAGAAAGTCCACTTCAGTCCAGGTGGAGGTCCCGAACTCCAGGTAGGTGGAGGGGTTCTCTAGGACCAGGGGGCGCTCCAGGATCTCGGAAACCGCCTTCACCCGCTCGATGGTGTAGCGCAGGGATTCGTCGGTGTAGGGCATTGGCAGCAGGTCATGGACGTTGATTCCGCTCACGCCGGTCCAGCAGAGGTGGTCCGAGACCCAGTGGGCCCGGGTACGGTCGGCCAGGGCCTTCAGTTTCTTCAGATAGTCCAGGTTCAAGGGGTCGGTGCTTCCCACCGACATGGAAACGCCGTGGAGCACGACCGGGTAGCGTTCCGCCACCTGGTCCAGCACGTACAGCGGGCGGCCCTCCGTATCCATGTAATTTTCCGACAGGATCTCGAACCAGTCGATGGGGGGATGGTTGGCCAGAATGTAGCTGTAGTGGACGGTACGGAGACCGATCCCGAACCCCAGGTCGGGTAAATTCCACCGATTCCTGCCCATGAGGGACCTCCCGGTCCAAACGGACGGACGCAGCCGCTCCCGCTTCCTGCCCGCGAAGTCGCGTGTCGCGCCCAACGGTCGGAAGTGCCGGGGGACCGGTCAGTCCTGGTGGCTGTCAGGCTATTTCTTCTTTTCGACTCCGTGGACGGGAACGGCGCAACCGCCCTTGCCCTTGCAGGAATTCTTGCCGGCGCAGCCGTTGTCGCCGCTGGCGCAGCCGCCTTGGCCCTTGCACTCGTTCTGGCCCTTGCAGGCGTGCTTGGCTACCGTGGCGCAGCCGCCCTTGCCCTTGCAGGAATTCTTGCCGGCGCAGCCGTTGTCGCCGCTGGCGCAGCCGCCCTGGCCCTTGCACGCGTTGCGGCCCTTGCAGACGTGCTTGGACTTCTTGTCTTCATCGGCCAACAACAGGGAATCGGCTTGGCTGACCGCCTTGGAACCCGCCACCATGCCGGCCACCGCGGCTCCCATGACCTGAGTGAATTTTCTTCGATCCATTGAGTGGTTCTCCTTGAGGATGGGTTCGAACGTCATCTTCCCGGCGATCCGGTGGGCAACGTCGACCGGATGCCTCCTGCTTTCCAGAGAGCCAGAATATAGCCCAAGCTCCCCAAAAAATCAAAGCCGGCTCTCCGCGTCCGCGGGGCAGGGACTGCCGGGGCCCGTGCCGTTCTCCAAGGACCGGCGGGATGGATGAATGCCGGTGCCTTCCACTTGTTCGAGGCTACCCCTTTGGCCCTTGGCGGGCTCGGGTCTATGGTATAGTTCCTGGCGGTTGGCGCAAGCATTCAAGTGGCGGAGCCCCTTCCCGGGAGGTCAAGGGTCATGTTCGAGACCATCGCATGGAGCGACGAAGGCGTGGTCATGATCGACCAGCGGAAATTGCCGGCGGTCGAAGAATACCCGGTGTTCAAGACCTACCAGGAAGTGGCGCAGGCAATCAAGGACATGGTCATTCGAGGCGCGCCGGCGATTGGAGTCGCCGCTGCCATGGGAGTGGCGCTGGGGGCCGAGTCCATCAAGTCCCATGATCCGGACCGGTTCGAGAGGGCCTTTCAGTCCATATGCGAGACCCTGGCGGCAACCCGGCCGACGGCCGTGAATCTGTTCTGGGCCATCGAACGGATGAAGGGGGTCTACCGGCGGCACAAGTCCCGGGGGCCCCTGGCAGTGGCCGCCGCCCTCAAGGAAGAGGCGCTGCGCATGCACGACGAGGATGTTCGACTCAACCGTCGCATGGGGAGCCACGGGGCCGCTCTCATCCGGGACGGATCCCGGGTGTTGACCCATTGCAACGCCGGCGCCCTGGCGACGGCAGGTTACGGCACGGCTTTGGGAGTCATTCGGGCAGCGGTGGAACAGGGCAAGCGAGTGGAGGTGCTGGCGGATGAAACGCGGCCTTTTCTGCAGGGGGCTCGTCTGACCGTTTGGGAACTGCAAAAGGACGACATACCGGTCACCCTGATTACTGACAACATGGCGGGGTATTACATGAAACAGGGACAGGTGGACTGCGTGGTCGTAGGAGCGGATCGGATCGCGGCCAACGGAGACGTCGCCAACAAGATCGGCACCTATTCGGTTGCCGTGCTGGCCAGGGAGCATGAGATCCCGTTCTACGTGGCCGCGCCTCTCTCGACGGTGGATCCGGACGTCCCCACCGGTGAAGAAATCCCCATTGAACAGCGCTCCCCGCGTGAAGTGACTCACCTGGGCGAAAGGGCCATCGCTCCCCGGGGGGCCGCCGCCGGAAATCCCGCCTTTGACGTGACTCCTCACCGCTACGTGGCGGCCATCATCACCGACGCCGGAGTTGCCCGGCCTCCTTTTCTGGAGAATCTGAGAGCTTTGAAGGCCGGGGCGGGACTTCCCTGAAACAACTGTATGATCCGCACGGCAAGATGGGGGCCGGCCTCGCCTACTCCACCGGGGACGCCTCAGTCCAGGCCCTCGAATTCCTTGATCTCTTGCCGCATCGCCTCCGGTATGCGAACCGTGCGGCCGCTCTTCATGTCGTAACAGGCCTGCACCGACAGGCCGTCCGCAATCAAGCGCCCGGTCCGGTGCTCGGTCAGACGGTACTCGAAGGTGAAGCTGGAGTTCTTGAGGGCGGAGACTCGGGTGGCGATGGTTATGGTCTCCCCCAGGAGTGCGGGTGAGCGGTAGTTGCACTCGGTCCGCACCATCACGAAACCCCAGTCATCGGCGGGAGGCAGTCCGAACAGGCGCTTCCAGTATCGGGTGCGGACGATCTCGAAATAGGTGAGGTAGACGGCGTTGTTGACGTGGCCCAGGGCGTCCAGGTCTCGAAAGCGAATCTCCAGGTCAGTGGTGAAGCGAAAGGATGGCATCGGCTGGTAATCGTCGGGCCGTCCCAGAGACGGGGAAAGCCCGGAAAGAGGGCGATCCTGTTTCCAGGTCAGGACACTCGTCCTCAGTCGAAGGGGTACTGCGTCACCTCGGCATCGGACCGGCCTCCGACGCTATCCACTCCGACGCTTGTACCGGGGTCCCAGGCCTCCTTGCGAACGTAGGCCAGGGCGATAGTCCGCCGCAGCCCGGGCGAGTAGGCGCTGTCGGTAACCCAGCCCACCTCCCGCCCATTGCGGAATATCTTGTCTCCCGCCTGGGCAGGCTCCCCGGATGACAGCAGGAGACCCGTGAGCTTGCGATTGACGTGTCCGCGGAAGGTGGCCCGGGCCACGACTTCCTGGCCGATGTAGCACCCCTTGCTATAGCTGATGGCCTCCTCCAGGCCGGTCTCCGGGGGTATGCGGGCTTCGTCCATATCGACGCCATACCAGGGGATTCCCGCCTCGAGTCGGCGGACGTTCCAGGCTTCAAGGCCTGCCGGGCGAAGGCCGGCCGGCTTTCCCGCCTGAAGGAGGAGGTTCCAGAGGTCGACTGATCGGGGTTCGGGCACGATGAGGTCGTAGCCCCCCGAGGCGGTTCGCCGCACACGCGCGCAGCGGGCCTGCAGATTCCCGACTTGAATGAGGCGGTGTTCGAAAGGACCCTCCGGCGGGGAGGTTCCCGGACACAGCCCTGCGATGACCTCCCCGGCCTTGGGTCCTTGCAGCGAGAGAATGGCCAGGTCGGCCGACCGGTCGATGACCTCGACCTGATCCGCAATGATGTACTTCCTCAAGAGGGCCAGGTCCTTCTCCACCAGGTCGGCATCGACCACCAGCCTCAGCGCCTCCTCCAGGCAGAGGACTCGCATGTCGGTGAGGATCCGTCCCTGGGGAGACAGCATGAACGCATAACAGCCCTGCCCTGGTGAAAGGCTCCGAATGTCGTTGGTGACCATTCCGTGGAGAAAACGCGATCGATCCCGGCCCCGCAATTCGACCACGCACTGAACCGACAGATCGAGAAGACCGGCCTCGTGTCCCAGGGCGGAGTACTCCTCATCCAGAGAGGTGAAGCGGCTGGGGACCTCCCGGCCCCGAAATTCCACGAAGTCCGCTCCCGAGTCCCGTTGGGTTTCATACAGGATAGATCGCTTCGACATGAACCTGAACTCCTGTGGCGTCAACCGTCCAGCCTGGCTCTCAACAGCTCGTTGACCAGGCGGGGATTGGCCTGTCCCTTGGTAGCCTTCATGACCTGACCCACAAAGAAGCCGAAGGTGGCCTTCTTGCCGCTCATGTACTGCTCGAGGATTCTGGGATTGCCGGCCAGGACTTCCTCGATCACGGTTGTGATCGCATCGGGATCGGTGATCTGCTTCAGACCCTTTTCCCGGATCACCTGCCTGGCCGGCTTCTTCTCCCGAAACATGGCCTCGAAGATATCCTTGGCCATCTTGCCCGAAACCTCCCTGCTGTCGATGCATCCGATCAACTCGGCCAAATGGGTCGGGCTGATCGGAGAAGACTCGATGTCGAGATTGAACTCCTTGAGGTCGCGCAACAGGTCTCCCATGATCCAGTTGGAAGCGGCCTTGGGATTGCGGGATCGGGCGGCGGTCTCCTCGAAGAAATCGGCTAGGGCGCGCGTGGTTGTCAACACGCCGGCGTCGTATGCGGGAATGGCGTACTCGGCCACGAACCGCTGCTTCTTTTCTTCGGGCAGCTCCGGCATGTCTGCGCGTATTTCACGCTGCCAATCGACGTCCACCGCCAGAGGGGGCAAGTCGGGTTCGGGGAAATAGCGGTAATCGTGAGCCTCTTCCTTGCTGCGCATGGGGAAGGTGCGCTGCTCGGTCGTGCTCCATAGTCGGGTCTCCTGGGTGACGGCGCCGCCCTGCTGCAAGAGGCGGGTCTGGCGGGCAATCTCATATTCGAGCGCCTTCTGCAGGAAGCGGAAGCTGTTCAGGTTTTTCAGCTCGGTCTTGGTTCCAAGGGTGCGTGAGCCGGCGGGGCGAATCGACACGTTGGCGTCGCAACGGAGACTACCCTCTTCCATGTTGCCGTCGCAGACCTGCAGGTATTCGAGAATGACCTTCAGGCGGGTCAGGTAGTCGTGGGCCTGGGCCGGCGAGTAGATTTCGGGTTCGCTGACGATTTCGATCAGCGGCGTGCCGCTGCGGTTCAAGTCGATATAGCTGTAGCGATCGGAATCGGCGAATCCGTCGTGGATGGACTTGCCGGCGTCTTCCTCCAGGTGGACCCGCTTGATTGCCACCCGATGGGAACGGCCGTTCTCTTCGAGGTCGAGGTGTCCGAATTCCGCCAGGGGTTTGTCGAATTGGGAAATCTGGTAGCCCTTGGGCAGATCGGGATAGAAATAGTTCTTGCGCGCAAAGATCGAAATGGGATTGACGCGGCAATTGAACGCCAGGGCCGCCTTGACGGCCATGACGACGACCTCGCGATTCAGCACCGGAAGGGCTCCCGGCAGACCGAGGCAAACCGGACAGGTGTTGGTATTGGGAGGGGCTCCGAATCGGGTCGAGCAGGGGCAGAAGATCTTGGTTCGGGTCAGCAGTTGGGCGTGTACCTCGAGGCCGATGACGGCTTCATAGGTCGTGTGGGTCATGGGATCTTGTGCGTACGGCCAATGACGGGCTTCTGCGGGTTGTGTTCTGCTCTGGCAGGAGGAGTGCGGCCGGGAACCGGATAGATTAATCTCCCTGCTTTCTGACCAGCAGGTCAGTATCGCCCGAGTCACGGTTGATGAGGGCCTTGGCCTGAGGAAGCACCTCCAGCGCCTTGGCGAATTGGGGGTCGTTCTCCAGGGAAACCTTGTGGGCCTCGGCTTGACCCACCCGAGAGAGGAAATATTCGTAGCGCATCTGGAACTTGATGAAGTCCAGGTTGTCCTGAAAGTCGCTTTCCTTGTAGGCCAGTTTCTGGCTGGTGAGATAGGTCCGGAATTCCTTCAGAATTTCAGGCGTTGCCTGGAATTTCCGGTCGACTGTCGGATGGTCGGCGTTATAGGCGCGGATAAAGCTGAAGATCATTCCCCTGCTGGTGAGCAGCAACTGAAATTCATTGATCTTGTTGACTTTAACCTGGAAATCCGGGGTAATGCCGCCTCCCCCGTAAACCTCGCGTCCGCTATCGGTCTTGTAGACTTTCCTCTTCTCGGGATCCTTGTTTCTGGCGTAGTAGTAGTCGATATACGATTGATTGGCGTAATCTCTTTGGATGAGCCGTCCGCTGGGGGTGTGCCACTTGGCGGTGGTGAGTGAAACGCCCGCGCCGTTGTCAAGGGGGTAGACCGTCTGAACCAGACCCTTGCCGAAACTGACTTCGCCCACCAGCAGTCCGCGGTCATGGTCCTGAATGGCGCCGGCCACGATTTCGGAAGCGCTGGCGCTACCGGTGTTGATGAGCACCACCAGGGGGAACAGAACTCCCCCGGCCCCTCTGGGCGCTTCGTAGGTCTGTTTGGCGCTCGGCGTGCGTCCGTCGGTAATCAAGACCTTCTGGCCCTTCTCCAGAAATTTGTCCGCCACCTGGATGGCTGCCTGCAGGTACCCTCCGGGGTTGGATCTGAGGTCAAAGATCAGACCCTGCAGGTCCGTTCCCAATTTCTCCAGGCTTTCTTGAACTTCCCTGTTGGTGGTCTCGTTGAAGGTGTTGAGCTTGATGTAGCCGATGCCGGGGCGGAAGAAGAAGGCGAAAGGAACACTGTGGTGGGGGATCTCATCGCGAACGATGGCCATATCGAGCAGTTTCGGGATTCCGGCTCGGTCTATGGAGATGTTGACCACCGTTCCCTTGGGGCCCCTCAGCCTTTCCACGACAGCCTGAATATCCAGTCCCTCGGTGGGATTGCCTTCAATCTTGGCGATGACGTCCCCGGAGCGAATGCCCAGGCGGTATGCGGGCGTCCCGGGAATGGGCGTGATGACGGTGGGCTTGGCATTCCTCATGGAGATGATGATGCCCAGCCCATAGAAATTCCCCCGCTGGTCTTCCCGGAACTGGGCGAACTGCTTGGCGTCGAAGAAGTTCGAATGGGGGTCCAACGTCTTCAGCATGCTCCGCAGCGAGGCGTGAACGCTCTTCTCGACGTCGATTTCATCGGCGTAGTACTTCTCCGCCAGGTCGAGCACCTGGGAGTAGACGTTGACCAGGCGTTCACGCTCGTTGGACTGGGAGGTCGCTTGGACCGGCCTCCCCCAAAATCCTCCGATCAGGGAGGCGATAACGATTACGGTTGCGACCGTGGTCCAGGAACGAAATCTCTGCATATCCACCTCTTGAGTTGGCCCAAATATAGCATCGGCCTTCAATCGAAGTAAAGCCTCAAACGGGAACGCGCAGAGCAGGAGCGCTGCCTTGACTTGTACCCCTGCTCCCATTATGATTCGGGGTGCTTGGAGGAACTCATGGGACCGCTCGGCGTACCCGAATTGATCATCATTTTTATCGTGGCTCTGCTGGTATTCGGGCCGCGAAAGTTGCCTGAGCTGGGGAAATCTCTCGGCAAGGGCCTCTCCGAGTTCCGACGCGCCTCCAACGAACTCAGAAATACACTGGAGGAAGAGGTTCGCGCGGCCGAATACGAGCCTCCCCCTCCCCCACCCAAGCTGGACAAGCCGGCTGAAGCCGCGCCCGCCGACTCTCAACCGGCCGTCGAGACCGGGGAGGAACCGGCAGCGCAGACCTCTTCCGAAGCCGAGGCCGGTGATTCCGCGGCGGAAGCCGTCTCCGCCCAGGCGAAAGCTGAAGCACCCTCCCCTCCTTCCCAAACCGACGAAGGCCATGAGCCTGAGGCAGTCACAGCCGCCTCGGCCGACCCGAACTCGGAGCCCAAGCCCGAACCCAAGCCGGATGGACACTGACCCAAGGGACGATAACGAGCTTGCGGCGACCGGCAAGATGTCCTTTCTGGATCATCTGGACGAGTTGCGCCGGCGCATCATCGTGGCCATCGCCGCGGTGGGCATCGCTTTTGTCGCCTGCTGGATCTTTCACGAGAGAATCTTCGAATTCATGTCGGTTCCGATCACCCAACATCTGGGGGACCGCAAGCTGACCTATCTCAAGCCCACCGAGCCCTTCATGATCTACATGAAGGCTTCCTTCTACGCCGGGATCTTTCTGGCTTCGCCGGTGGTTCTGTGGCAGGTCTGGCTGTTCATTGCCCCCGGGCTCTATGCCCGGGAAAAACGATACGCCATACCCTTCCTGCTGTCCTCCAGCCTTCTGTTTATTCTGGGGGGGGTCTTCGCCTATACGGTCGGCCTTCCCATGACCTTGAACTTTCTCACTGATTTCGGCCACGCCTTTGAGGAAATCGTGACCGCAACCTTCTACTTCGAATTCGCTCTGGTGATCATCCTGGGGTGCGCCATCATTTTCGAGATTCCGATCGTGATTTTCTTCATGTCGGTCATGGGCATTACCAATGCCCGATTCCTGTTGAGAAACCTTCGCTACGCCGTCCTCATTATTTTCATCACAGCAGCCATCATCACGCCAACGCCTGACATCCCGACCCTGATGGTCTTCGCCGCGCCCATGCTCCTGCTGTACCTGGTGGGTATATTGGTAGCCTGGATCTTCGGCAAAAAGCGCCTGAAGGACGAGAATTCCGACTGAGGTTCCCGGGACCCTTGCCCGAGCCTGAGGTTACAGCGGTCTTGCTGGTGACCCGCCATGGCCGATTCCCCCAGCACGGATTGGAAGTCATTGAGAGCAAGGCTTGTCAAGGGCAAGCCGATCTTCCGTCGCCACCTCTACATCAGCTCGGCTCTCTTTCTGCTGGCGATCGGCGCCATCGCCTTCTCCCTGATCGATCTGGCCAACCGCTGGGCAGGCGAGCGGGTGGAGCTCGAAATGGAGGCAATGCGCGACGAATTGAAGGATCGGATCGAGGATCGAATGCGCCTCGTCGATCTGGAGCTTCCGGGCGCCGCTCCCGCCGATGAGCTTCGCCGCCGGCAGCACATGGAGCGGTATCTGGAAGAATTGTTGGCTGCCAATGACGAGGTCGTTTACATTTTCGCGCAGCATCCGCGGGGAGACCTGCTCTGGCAGCGCTTGCAGATGGGCAGGGAACTGGAGCAGAGCCACTTTGCCGACCTGGTTCTCTCCTCCAGGGCAAGACAGGAAATCGCTTCGGTCAGCAATCCGGGAGAGCGAATTACCGACTGGGTCGAACCGGTTGTTTCCCAGGGACAATTCAGGGTGCTCATCCATTTCGGTTTCGACAACACCCTGATTGCCGGCCGGGTTGCCGAAGACCGGAGCCGGATCAACCGGCAGATTCTTGTGGCCTCCTCGGTGGTGCTGGCGCTTCTGCTGGTGGCCCTGTTCTATGTGCGCTGGCTGCTCAAGCGAGCCCAGTTGATCGAGGCCGAAGCCCACACCGCCGAGCGGCTGGCAGTGCTGGGGACGCTGGCCACAGGGTTGGCCCATGAGATCCGGAACCCTTTGAGCGCCATCAACCTGAATCTGCAGATGATCGAAGAAGAGGTTTCCACATCCCGGTCCCATTCCGGCGAGATGACCGAACTGCTGGCCGGGGCCAAGTCGGAGATTCGGAGACTGGAGCGCTTGGCCCGCAATTTTCTGGTCTACGCCAAGCCGTTGAAGCCGGACCGGCAGGTGGTTTCGCTGCCCCAGGTCCTGGATCAGGTGGTCCGGCTGGTAGCCAAGGAATGTGACCGAGACGGAATCGAGCTGGTGAGGCAGGATGCACCGGGGGTGCTGGAGGTTCGGGGCGACCGGGACTTGTTGCAGCAGGCCGTGATGAACCTGCTGGTCAATGCCAGGGAAGCGGTCCTGGCCGGCGGGGATGGACCGCGCCGGATCTCCATGGGGGTCAGGCGGGAGTCGGGCCGCCTGGCGGTGTGGGTCCGCGACAGCGGAACCGGAGTCTCGGAGGGGGAAGCCGGCCGGCTCTTCGACCTGTTTTATTCAAGCAAGCGCGGCGGCACCGGTTTGGGACTGCCCATCGCCCTACGGATCGTGGAAGCCCACGGCGGGTGGTTGGAATGGAAGAATTGCGACGGGGGAGGAGCCGAGTTTTCCATCCTCCTCAAACTCTGAAAAAAAAGCCACCGGAGCGGGCTCCGGTGGCTTTGAGGTTGCCTGGTTCCAGACTCAGTACATCCCGCCGCCATGAGGTGGCGCAGGCGGAGGAGTCTTGTCCTCTTCCGGAATGTCCGCCACCAGCGCCTCGGTGGTCAGCAGGAGCCCGGCGATGGATGCCGCGTTCTGCAGGGCGGTTCGCGTCACCTTGGCCGGATCGATCACGCCCGCGTCCACCAGGTCCCCGTAGGAATCGGTAGCGGCGTTGTAGCCGTTGTTTCCGGTTTCTCCGCCAACCCGGGACACGACCACCGCGCCTTCGACGCCGGCGTTCTGGGCGATTTGCCGCAGAGGCTCCTCGAGCGCCCGGCGGACGATGTTGCAGCCGATCTGCTCATCGCCTTCCAGCTCGAGTTGGTCGAGGCTGGGAATGGCCCGAATCAGGGAAACCCCGCCACCGGCCACGATCCCCTCTTCGACAGCAGCCCGGGTGGCATGCATCGCATCTTCGACGCGGGCCTTCTTCTCTTTCATCTCGGTTTCGGTGGCTGCTCCCACCTTGATGACGGCCACCCCGCCGACCAGCTTGGCCAGCCGTTCCTGCAGCTTTTCCCGATCGTAGTCGGAAGTCGTCTCCTCGATCTGGGACCGCAACTGATTCACCCGGCCCTGGATGTCGGAACTCGCCCCCGAACCTTCCACGATGGTGGTGTTGTCCTTGTCGATGGTGACCTTCTTGGCGTCGCCGAGGTCGCCGAGCTGAACGTTCTCCAGCTTGATGCCGAGGTCCTCGCTGATGACTCTGCCGCCGGTCAGAATGGCAATGTCTTCCAACATGGCCTTGCGCCGGTCGCCGAATCCGGGGGCCTTCACGGCCGAACAGTTGAGTGTTCCACGCAACTTGTTCACCACCAGCGTGGCCAGGGCTTCACCTTCCACCTCCTCGGCCACGATGACGAACGGCTTTCCCGTCTTGGCGATCTGCTCCAGCAAGGGGAGAAGATCCTTCATGGAGCTGATCTTCTTCTCGTGGAGGAGAATCAGGGCATTCTCCAGCACGCATTCCATCCGCTCCGGGTCGGTCACGAAGTAGGGTGACAGGTATCCGCGGTCGAACTGCATGCCCTCCACCACCTCGAGGGCGGTTTCGATCGTCTTGGCTTCCTCGACCGTGATGACTCCGTCCTTGCCGACCTTGGCCATGGCCTCGGAAATGATGGTGCCGATGGTGGCATCCCCGTTGGCGGAAACCGTGCCGACCTGGGCAATGGCCTCGCCCCGAACCGGTTTGGACAAGCTGCCGATTTCGTCGACGGCCTTCGCGACCGCCTTGTCGATGCCACGCTTCAGGGCCATCGGATTGGCTCCGGCCGCAACCGTCTTGACGCCTTCCCGGAATATCGCCTGAGCCAGAACCGTGGCCGTGGTGGTTCCGTCTCCCGCAACGTCGCTGGTCTTGGAAGCCACTTCCCTCACCATCTGGGCTCCCATGTTCTCTTCAACGTCCTTGAGTTCGACTTCCTTGGCGACGGTGACCCCGTCCTTGGTAATGGTCGGCGATCCGAATTTCTTGTCCAGAACGACGTTTCGTCCCTTGGGACCCAGGGTGATTCGAACCGCGTCGGCCAACTGATTGACACCTTTCAGGATGGCTTGACGGGAATCTTCACCGTGAGTAATTCGCTTTGCCATTCTTCATTCCTCCATGTTATTCGTGGGTTGATCTGTCGAGGCCGGATTGGCCGGGGTGGGACGCCGTTGCCTGCTAGCCGGCGTCCGCAAGGATGCCGAGGACCTCGTCTTCCCTCAGGATGAGGTATTCCTCACCTTCAATCTTGATGTCGGTTCCTGAATATTTGCCGAAGAGTATGTGGTCGCCTTCTTTGACCTCCAGGTTCAAGCGGGTCCCATCGTCCAGGATCTTTCCGTTTCCAACCGCCACCACAATTCCTTCCTGGGGTTTTTCCTTGGCGGTGTCGGGAATGATGATCCCGCCCCTGATGTTTTCGGTCTCCTCGATGCGCCTGATCAGTATCCGGTCGTGGAGCGGTCTGACCTTCATGCCGGCATCTCCTTTCTATTCCAAGTGTCAACAATTTCGGCTCGGATGGGGGCTGTTAGCACTCCGGACCCGAGAGTGCTGATAATAGGAACGGGTCCCTACCGAGTCAAGCGTTTTTTGGTTGGACCGGCTTTTTTTCGGGGGTTGGAGTGGTTGGAGGGGGACAGCTTTTTCTGAAGCGTGTTGCGGTGGATTCCCAACGTCTTGGCGGTCTGGGTCCGATTGCCCCCGGATCGCTCTAAACACTTCATGATGAATTGTTTTTCAAATTCCCTGGTGGCTTCTTCATAGAGAAGCCCTCGATCCAGCATTTCGGTGATCAGACGGTCCAGTTGGTCTTTCACGATCGAGTCCCCATGAGTTCTCCGCGCCGCGCTGCCGATTCGCCTGGTAAGCTAGACTTCCTCTTCACTCGGCGGCTCCGATTGTTCCCGCCAGAGTCTCTCCACTTCGCCGTAGCCTTCCATGAACCGATCCTTCAGGGACTGAGGGGTGACCAGGATCAGGACCCGGGCGCTGACCAGGAAGAAGGGGGCCAACCTGGCTTCCCGGATGCTGGCCAACTTCACCGGGAATGCCGTCAGGAGAAGAACCAGAACGGCGGCGATCAACCATCCGCGAATCAGGCCGAAGGCGGCTCCCAACAGGCGATCGAACCATTGCAGGTGAGCCAGTCGCACGAATTTGTGGACGAAGAAGGAAACAAGAGCGCCTGCAATCAGACATCCGCAGAATATCGTCACAAAGCCCAGGATGTCGGCAAGGTCCTGGCTGCTGACGAACTGAAGAAAAAAACTGCTGGTCATGGGGTAGAACCAGGAAGCCAGCACGATTCCAACCACGACCGACGCCAGGGAGAAGGCCTCCCGGGCGAAACCCTTCATGAGGCTGCCCAACACCGAGATAAACACCACCGCCAGGATGACCCAGTCGAGGGAGTTCAGGTCGTGGAGAGGCTCCATGCAGTCAGTCCCTCCTGTCCAGCAGCTCTTCAATCATCTCTCTGCCGCGGGCCTTGACAGAGCCGATGCGAACGTGCGGCTTGATACTCCCGTGAAAATCCGAGCCGGCTGTCTTCACCAGATTCCAGCGATCCGCCCAGTCGGAGAACCGTCGGATCGACCCGGGCTCGTGGTAGGAGGAATAGACCTCCAGTCCGGCCAGTCCATGATCGGCAAAGGTCTGCAGAACCTGCTCGTCGGCCTCATAGCCGGGAGCTCCCGGGTGGGCCAGCACCGGGACGCCGCCTGCCCGGCGGATCAACGGAAGGGCTTCCAGGGTTCCGAGCCGCTCCATCTCGGCAAAGGCAGGTTTCCCGGGGGCAAAAAAGTCCCGATAAAAGGCGATGACCCCTCGGGCGGCTTCCTTCCCGTGAATATAGCGGTGCAGCCTGGGGGACTCGCGGGATTCGGGTTTCGCCAAGAGGGCTTGAGCGATGGCCGGGCCCGTCGGTATCGGATTACGGGTCGCTTGGATGACCTCGTCAAGTGTAATCTCGAAACCTGAATCCCGCAGCCGCTCCACCCTTGCTTTCGCCTGCTGGCGTCTTCCCTCGGCCAGGCCTTGAAGCCTTGACTGCAACTCGGCGGAGCGGTAGTCGACCAGGGGGGCCAGCACGTGGAACTTGCGGCTCAGGTAATGAGTGCTGATCTCGACGTTGGGATAAAACTCAAGGGGAAATTCCCGAGCCAGGCGCGTTCCCTCGGCGATGGCGGCCACCGTGTCGTGGTCGGAAATGCAGAGACCGGCAAGACCGGATTCGCAAGCCATTTCAAAGAGCCGCCTTGGAGGGTGGTCAGCGTCGCTGGAGTAATTCGAGTGAATGTGCAAGTCGTAGAAGCCAGCGCGCATTTCTCACCGGGAGCCTGCGTCATTCAGCAATTATTAGGGACATTCTTCTCAAATAGAGACTGAAAAACGTCTTTGACAGGGAAGAAACTCCCCATTCAATCGATTGTTTTGTTAATTAGAGGGAACGTACTTCATCGGCGGGCCTCGTCGGTTTCTGCAAGGCGAACTGCCGGCAGTCAGCCGTCCAGTTTTCTGCCGGTGAGGCGCTCGAAAGCATCCATGTACTTCCGGCTGGTCGCTTCCACGACCCAGTCGGGCAGCTTGGGAGCGGGGGGCTTCTTGTCCCACTGAATCTCTTCCAGGTAGTTCCGCACGAACTGCTTGTCGAAGGGCTGCTGGGGTTTTCCGGGCTGGTAGTCGGAAGCCGGCCAGAACCGGGAAGAGTCCGGAGTCAGGACCTCGTCGACGAGAATGATGTCGCCCTGGTAGGCGCCGAACTCGAACTTGGTGTCGGCGATGATGAAGCCCTTGGAGGCCGCGTAATCGCGGGCCTTGCTGTAGATGGCCAGGGTAATGTCGCGGAGCCTCTCGGCCGTGTCCTGCCCAACCACGTCGACCATGCGCTCGAAGGAAATATTTTCGTCGTGACCGGTGGTGGCCTTGGTGGCGGGAGTAAAGAGAGGCTCTTCCAGACGGGCCGATTCCGGCAGTCCTGAAGGCAGCCGGATACCGCAGACCGACTGGGACTGCTGGTACTCCTTCCAGCCCGATCCGGCCAGGTAACCCCTGACCACGCATTCCACCGGAAAGACCTCGGCTTTTTTCACCAGCATCGATCGTCCAGCCAGCAGGTCGGAATAGGGCTGAAGATCGGCCGGGAAGTCCTCGACGTTGGCAGTCACCAGGTGGTGGGGAACAATATCGGCGATGCGCTCGAACCAGAAGAGCGACATCTGGGTCAGGATGCGTCCCTTGTTGGGAATGCCACTGGCCAGCACATAGTCGAAGGCGGAAATTCTGTCCGTGGCGATGATCAGCAGGTGGTCCCCGATTTCGTAGTTGTCTCGGACCTTGCCTCTGCCGACCAGGTGGTGGTGGGGTAAGTTCACCTCGGTTTGCAGGCTCTCTACGGCCATGGGATTAATCGCTGTCCTTTCGTTTGGGAACGCCAGGCGGGAATAGGGAGGAGACCCTCGAACCCTTCGCTTGCCCGGATTTTTCCTTCAGGAGGGGGCCATTCTAGTACATGGAGGATGGTTGTCAAGGCCCATGTGAGAACCCGTTTGAAACCCGTGAGAAGAGGGTCGGCGGCAGGGGAATCAGTTCATCCGGACCGAGACCAGTTTGGACACGCCGGCCTCTTCCATGGTCACTCCATAGAGGGCGTCGGCCGCCTCCATGGTGCGCTTGCTGTGGGTGATGAGCAGGAATTGGGTTTCCCCGCTCATGGACTTGATCTTCTGGGAGTATCGCCCCAGGTTGACGTCGTCCAGAGGAGCGTCGACTTCGTCCAGGACGCAGAAAGGGCTGGGCTGGTAGCTGAATATGGCCAGCAGAAGGGCGATGGCGGTCAAGGCCTTTTCGCCGCCCGAGAGCAGCAGCACATTTTGCAATCGCTTCCCCGGGGGCTGGGCGACGATCTCGATCCCCGTCTCCAGCAGGTCCTGAGGGTCCAGCAGCTTCATTTCGCCCCGTCCCCCGCCGAACAATTCGCGGAAGCTTTCCCTGAAGTTCAGGTTCACGGCGTCGAAGGCCTGCTGGAACTGCTCGCAGGAGACTTCGTCGATCTCGCGGATGGCGGCGCCGGTGTCCTCAATGGAATCGAGCAGGTCCTGGCGTTGCCGGTTCAGGAAATCGAATCGCTCCTCGCATTCCTGGAATTCCTCCAGGGCCATCATGTTCACCGGCCCCATGGAATCCAGGCGCTTCCTGAGCCGGAGGTATCGCGCCTCCGCTTTCCGATGGGTCTCGTGGTTGAATTCACCGGCCTCCTCCACCTGAAGCGATTCCAGGGGTTCCCCCAGCTCCTGGCGGCAGGTCTCCTCCAGATGGGAATAGTCGGAGGTGAGTCGGGCCCGGTCGACCTCGATTTGCGTCTTCCGGTTCCTCAGTTCGTCCAGTTCCAGGCGCCACCCCTGCAGCTCTTCTCCCAGTCGTGCCTGGGCCTTTCGGGACGCCTCCAACCGTCCCTCCCCGATCCGGATCTCAGCCTCCAGAGAAACCCGTTGCGCGGCTCGATGGAAGACGGTCTCCTCCAGTTGTCGCACCGAGGTCTCTATCTCCAGGCTCTGACCGGACCACTCTTCCCGCTGGGCGTTCAGCCTGGTCCGTCGTTGGAGGCAGGCTTGCAGGCTGGCTTGAATCCGTTCCAGGTCGGCCTCGGTAGCGAGCTTGCGCTCACCGCAGGCGGCCAGCTCCGAGCCCACCAGGCTCAACTGCTGCGAATGTTGCAACCATTCGTCCCTCAAGCGGCTCCAGTCGGTTTGATTGGAGTCGATGGCCTGGTCCAACTCGGTCTTGCGTGCCTCGGCCCCTGTGATTTTCGATCCGGATCGGAGGCGGCGCCGCCCGATTTCCGACCGCTCTTGAGCGACGCTCCGGACTTCCCGGGCAACTTCCTGCTCCCGCTGGGTGAGGCGTTGCAGTTCGCCGGAAAGGGTCTCGAGGCGGTGGTTGGAACCCACCAGCTCCTTTTCCAGCTCCTGCGCCTGCCGGTTCGCCAGAGTCAACTCCTCCTCGCGGGCTTGCACCGATTGATTCAGCGCTTCGAACCGTTCCTCCAGCAACAGCAGATCCCGGCGGGCCGATTCGAGCCGGCGGTCCAGCTCGCGGATCTCTCGTTTCAGGGAGAGGTGTCCACGCTGGTCCCCGCTGCCGCCGGAAATGAGCTGTCCGCGAAACACCTCGCCCTGCGGCGTCAGTACCGTCAACTTCGGGTGGGCTCGAGCGATCTCCAGGGCCGCCTCGTAGCCGGGGGCAATGAGACTGTGGAACAGATGGGGAAGGGCGGAACGGAGGCGCTGCCTGTGGCGGGAGGGAAGACGAATGACGGCGCTCATCGGAACCAGCCGCGGGTCTCGATCCACCAGATCCTGGATCAGGGCTTCCAGGGTGTCGGGAGCCAGCTCGGAGGCGCCATTGCCGGGGAACAGAAAGGTGGATCTGCCGGCGCCGCTCTTGCGCAGCAGGTCGATGCCTTCCCGCGCGTTGGACGGAGAATCCACCAGGAAATATTCCAGCTCGTGTCGCACGAACTGTTCCACCGTCTTCTCGTAATCGGCATCCACCTCCACCAGGTCGGCCAGGATCCCGTGGGTCCGAAAGTCGGCGCCCCCGGAGCGGTCGGCCACCGACAACAGCATCCGCACCGATTCGGCGCTGTAGGCATGATGGGCGGCCAGCTCCTGAAGGGACTGGAGTCGTTGATCCCGCGCGCTCAGATCTTCCCGTTTCGCGGCCACCTGCTGCCGGGCTCGAACCTGCTGCTCCCGTTCCCGGCTCAACTCGGCCGAGAGCCCAGTGACTCTGCCGGTCAACTCACGCAGGCTTGCCTCTTTCAGTGCGTGCCGGCTGCCGGCATCTTCGCAGGAGTCCGCCAGGCTCTGACGATCCCGGGATGTCTGCCGGCGATCGTTTTCCAGGCGGCCGGACTGCAGCGCCAATTGCTTTTCCTGCTCCTCCAATTGGATGACGGCGCTGCGAAGGGTTGCCGCTCGACTCAGCAGTTCCAGTTGTTCCGACCGTAGCCGGTCTCCCGATGTCTCCAGTTCGCCCAGCCTGCTCTGCCGGAGCACCTGTTCCCGATTGCGAGCGTCGTACTGCTCCTCCAGGCTGTCGAACTGCCGGGTAACCTCCTCGAGTGCCTGCTGTTTTTCTTCGACTTGCGCCTGGAATCGCGCCTCCTGCTCCGAGAGAAGCTGAAGCTCGAGAGCGTTTTCGCGAGACCGGACTCCCAGTTGGTCGAGCCGGTCTTTCTGATGCTGAATCGTCTGCTGGTCCCGCTGGTTCTCCATCTGCAACCGGGACAACTGTTCACGTTGCCCTTTCAATTCGGTCTCGGCCTCGAAGTGGGCGTCGTTCTCTCGGCGGAAATGCGTCTCCTGCTCCTGGATGAAGCCCTGTTTCCGATCGACCTGGTCCCGGAATTGCTCGAATGTTTCCGTTACCTGGCTCAGTTGGGTTTTCAGGTGGCGGGCGCGGGCGGAGAAGAGGCTCTTGGAGAGATCCCGGGCTTCTTGACTGAGCTCCCGGTAGCGTCGGGCCTTGCCGGCCTGCCGCTTGAGAGTGTCGAGCTGGCGGGAAACCTCCTCGGTAATATCGTTGACACGGAGGAGGTTCTGCCGGGCCTGTTCCAGCTTGGAGGCAGCCAGCTTGCGCTTGACCTTGAACCTGGTGACGCCTGCCGCCTCCTCGATGATGGCCCGTCGATCCGAGGGCTTGGAGCTGAGGATCAGTCCTACCCGGTCCTGCTCTATCAGCGCGTAGGAATCCGGCCCCAGTCCTGTTCCCAGGAAAATCTCCTGAACATCCCGCAATCGGACCTTCCTTCCGTTGAGGAGGTACTCGCTCGCACCCGAACGAAAGAGGCGCCGGGATACCACCAACTCTCCCGGCCTGGCCGGTGTCCTGGAACGCCTTCCCTTCTTCTTGGAGGTTGGGGTCGTCCGGCCCTCGAAGGGAACGGTCCGACCGGAACCCTCGATCGTCGCCTCGCCGCTGCGAGGGACGCCGTCTTGGCCGGCTGCCGGATCCTTGCCGGCCGAAGCCGCCATTGCGGAAGAAGAGGCGGTCGAGGTCGGGTCCTCCGCCTTCTCCGGATCGAACAGAACCACGCTGACCTCGGCCAGCCCCAACGGCAGCCGGGAGCGGGTGCCGTTGAAGATGACGTCCTGCATTCTCCCGCCGCGAAGGGTCCGGGCGCTCTGCTCGCCCAATACCCATGCAATGGCATCCGAGATGTTGCTCTTGCCGCAACCGTTGGGTCCCACGATGGCGGCGATGCCGGATCCGTCAAAAGTCAGTTCGGTTTTGTCAGCGAAGGATTTGAACCCTTGAATCTGGATTTGCTTCAGTTTCAGCAATAGGAAGGCACCCTCAAAGGCTTGACGCCAACTGGAACCGTTGGGTTTGACAGGGTCGGGAAAAGGTAGGATTTCATGCTGACCCGGCGAGTTTACCACGGATGGGGCAGGAGTGCAAAGCACCATGGAAAAGACTCGCACGTATTGACTTATCGGTGAAACGCGGTCTATTCTAGGCCCGGAATTCGACCCGACCCCAGGTGGCGATCGGGTGGGCGGAAGGCGTCGCCGGGCCCAGGCGTCCTGCAGGAGATTTCACTCATGTTGCGGTTGACGAACACCCTCTCCGGGAGGACCGAACCCTTTCAACCGCTGGAGCCCCGGCAAGTCAAAATGTACACCTGCGGTCCGACGGTGTACGACTATGTCCACATCGGAAACCTCAGAACCTTCGTCTTCCAGGACGTTCTGAAGCGCTATCTGCGGCACAAGGGATTTGGGGTCTTTCACGTCATGAACATCACCGACGTTGACGACAAGACCATTCGGAACTCCGAGGCGCAAACCGTCGCTCAGCTCAGAACGTTTACCGACCGCTTTACCCAAGCCTTTTTCGAGGACTGCGATCGGCTGGGCATCGAGAAACCCGACCGAGCCGTTCACGCGACCGATCACATCGATGACATGGTGGCCCTGATCCGGCAGCTTCAGTCCGGAGGCTACACCTACGAGCAGGACGGATCGATCTATTTCCGCATTGAGTCCTTCGGGGACTACGGGAAGCTGGCCAAGCTGGACCGGGAGGGAATTCGGGTGGGGGCCCGCGTGGATGTGGACGAATACGACAAGCAGGATGCGCGGGACTTCGTCTTGTGGAAAGCTCCCAGGAACGGGGAACCTCGATGGGAGACCCCACTGGGTCCCGGTCGGCCGGGATGGCACATTGAATGTTCAGCCATGAGCATGAAATACCTGGGCGAGACCTTCGACCTGCATTGCGGAGCGGTGGATCTCATCTTTCCCCACCACGAGAACGAGATTGCGCAAAGCGAGGCCGCCACTGCCAAGCCTTTCGTGCGCTACTGGGTCCACGGGGAGCATCTCATCGTGGATGGCGAGAAGATGTCCAAGTCCAAGGGCAACTTCTTTACGCTTCGGGACCTGCTGCAGAAGGGAGTTCAACCCGGAGCCGTTCGTTACGCTCTGCAAAGCGTTCCCTATAAGCGCCAACTCAACTTCACCATGGATGCGGTGAGCCAGGCCGGGGCCTCGCTCCAGCGGCTGCAGGACTTCAGGCAGCGGATCGAAACCGAGACGCTGCCGAGGGGCTCCAGCGCCGAACTCCAGTCCGGCTGCCAGGTGGTTCTGAAGAAGTTCGAGGAGGCCATGGACCAGGACCTCAACACGGCCCAGGCCCTGGCAGCCATCTTCGACTGGGTGCGGGAGGTCAATACCGCCCTGGCTGCCGGCCGGGTGCATGACGACGACGGCTCGGCGATTCTGGCGACCATGGACAGGCTCAACCGGGTCCTGCCGCTCTGGGAGTCCGAGGAATCCAGGCTGGACCCCCAAATTCAAAGCCTGATCGAGCAAAGGAGCCGGGCGCGGCAGGCCCGGGACTTCGCCCTGGCGGACGAGCTCCGCAACCGGATTTTCGAGCTGGGCTACCTGGTGGAGGACACCAGGGACGGCGTCCGCTGGAAGAAGCGGTAGGACCGATCCTGCCGCGGAGCCGGTCGAGTTCCGTTGCGGACCCTCTTGCCTCCATACGGTTTCTCCCCGCGGCGCTCCCTTGGGCAAGGCAGTAAGGCTCTCCCTCCTCGTTGCCGGGCTTCTCCTTCGGTCACTCTCCCTCTACAACCTGTTGACGGTTCTCGACCGGTCCGATCAAGGCCCCGGGGCCAGGAGGTGGAGGTGGTGCGTTCCGCTTGGTTTGAAAAGGGAAGGCGATGGCTGGCCGGATGCCGCTTCGGTCGCGACCGGCCTCCCCGCCGGCCCAACACCTCGGAAACGGGCATGAAGGGAGAACTGGTTGCCTACGCCTTCCTGAAGCGGCAAGGGTATCGCATTGTCGCCCACCGCTACCGCAGCCGCTCGGGGGAGATCGATCTCATCGGTTGGGACGGAGACATCCTGGCCTTCATCGAGGTGAAATATCGCCGGAATCGTCTCTACGGAGGTCCCGAGGAAGCGGTGGGCATCGCCAAGCAGCGGCAGATCTGTGGGGCAGCCGCCGACTATCGCCGGGGGCTTCGCCGCCAGGCGGCTGCCTGGCGCTACGACATCGTGGGCATACAAGGGAGCTGGAAGGATCCGGAAGTCTTCCTGATCAAGGATGCCTTCAGGGAGCCGAGGCGGGCCGGGTGGTAGGCCCTGATCTCCGCAGGCGCGGGGAGGGTCCGACAGCCCTTGAATCCTTGCCATCACGACCTGACCGAACAGTTACAAGACCTAACAGCTGATGCTAGCGGGGATTTGAGGTGAGGACGTACAATCGGATCAGATGACCATGCAGCACTTCCGGGCCATGGCGAAGACCTATTCTCGATGAAGTGTTGGGCTTTCGGCCCGACTTCATTGAGCATCAGCCTGGCCGGGGTCCATCCAGGGATGGGTTCGAGGGGCGCGGGCTTGACCGGCACGACCAGCTCATTCGCATCCGTGGGAGCGGCACCGAACTCGCGGTCGAGGGCCTCATCGATGAGGGCGGCAGCCAGGAGCCGAGGTTGAGGTGCCGCTGGGCACGGAGGAACTGGAGACGTTGAAGGGTTTCGGGAGAGATGCGGATATGAAGTGGAACACGGTGCGACATAAGACACACAACAACACATAAAACAACAAACAGGTTACAAAGCTACACAGGGAGACACTCATCCACCATGAACGCGCAAGGGCGCTCGATGGCCTTCCCGCTGGGATCATTTTGCACGGGACCGACACCCTGGAAGGCGTGGGGCGACGGTATTACCATAGGGACTGGTCCGCGCCCTAACCAGAGTTTCCCTCTACAGGGTTGCTCCTGTCATCCACCCCGGACTGCCCATCGGCGGATCGGAGCAGGCAACGTCCCTGCAACTTCTTGAGGCGATAAGACTTCGATCAAAACCTTGGTGTTACGCGCGAGGCTTCGATGCTGTTCCATGTCCCTCCGTCCCTGTAATACGCCTCTTGCGGCATTGCAGGTGCACCGTCAGTCTCCCAACCTCAGTCCCCATGGCCTCTGTGGAACACATATGCTCCTGTGTTGCCGCATGCATCCCGATCCACAGTTTGCTGGGGCACCCTGCACAGGTAGTGGAGATTGTCGCCAAAGTGGAAGCCGTTCTTCATAGTATAATCAGGGCATGACGGCCAAAGAAATGATCGATTTTCAAGGCGTTCTGCAGCGCAGACTGCCAGCCCCGTGTCTGACGCTTTAGTGACATCAACCGGGTGCGCAAGGGAACCATTGATTTACTTCTACGCTCACACGGCAGAAATGGAGACGGGTAAACGCCAACCGAATAGGGAACACTGGCACCCACTCGCGAAACATTTACGAAACGTGGGTGACAAGACCCGGGAGTTTGCTGAGCCGCTACTTGCCGACGCTGCCGAACAAGCTGGCCTACTTCACGACTTGGGTAAGTATCGCCTTCCATTTCAGGAGTATTTGGCAGGCGACGTCTCACCGTCGGCCGCAACTCATCATGCGGTTTATGGCGCGGCGCTAGCCTTTAAGAATGAGTGGGTCGGGCCAGCTTTTGCCATTGCTGGGCACCATACGGGCTTGCATGACTTGAGCGACTTGCAGGATTTGGTTTGTGGAGAGAAGTACGATGCGATTAATCGTCTCACGCCCTTGGAAAATTTGTTTGAAATGGAAATAGGGGCAGTCCCCAAGGAACTGGAAGAGCCTGAATTTGCCAATCCTGACGGGGACAAGGCGGTCACTGAATTCTATGTACGGATGTTATTTTCCTGTTTAGTGGACGCTGATTTCCTGGATACGGAACGATTTAAGGTTGGGTGGGAGCGACCGTCGGTAAACATGGATCCTGCGTTGCTGCTAAAGCGGCTGCAGGCGCGGCAGGCCAAGTTTGATGTCTCCGGCGAAATTAACAAGATCCGTGCCGAAATATTTCGAGACTGCCTGACAAAGGCTACGGAGCCTCGGGGGTTCTTTTCCCTCACCGTACCCACGGGTGGCGGCAAGACGTTCTCGGGTATGGGCTTTGCCCTGGAACACGCACGGCGCCATCAGATGCGGCGAGTCATCGTGGTGATACCCTACTTGTCAATCATTGAACAGAACGCCACCCAATACAGGAATGTGCTTGACCCAGACGACGAAGGCATCGTGATTGAGCACCATTCTGCTGTGGATGCGAAGAACCATGTAGAAGATGAGGGTCGAAGGCCGGAGGAACTGGCTTCGGAAAACTGGGACGCACCGGTCGTGGTCACGACCTCAGTTCAATTCGTCGAATCACTTTTCTCGAATCGACCCTCCAAGTGTCGGAAACTGCACAACATTGCAAACTCAGTCGTAGTGCTTGATGAGGTACAGACGCTGCCTTCTCATCTGCTCAATCCGCTCCTTCATGTCGTGCGGGACCTAAATGCGCATTACCGCACCAGTTTCGTTTTCTCCACTGCTACTCAGCCGGCATTTGCCCACGGCATATCGCTGCCAAATGGGTTTTCTGCAAATGAAGTGAAGGAGATTACGTCACAAACCGGCAAGCTGTTCCGACAATTGAAACGAGTCGAATACGACGTAAGAGCCACACCGACCGATTGGTCGCTACTGGCCGACGAATGGGAAGGAGAACCTCAGGTTTTGGGTGTGGTAAACACGCGCAAACATGCGGCCAAATGGTGGGAGTTGCTTCGGCAGCGGGATTTAGGAGGTGTCCTGCACCTTTCCTCGGCCATGTGTGCGGATCACCGCGCTGACGTTCTGAAAAGGGCGAAGAGGTGTTTGGGAAACGGCGCCCATTGCAGGTTGGTGGCCACACAAGTCATTGAAGCCGGGGTGGATATCGATTTTCCGCTGGTTTACCGGGCATTAGGGCCGCTGGATTCCATTGTGCAGGCAGCGGGACGGTGCAATCGGGAAGGACGTCAGAAAATAGGCCGCGTGGTGGTGTTCCGCCCCACAGACGGCAAACTACCAAGCGGCGTATATCGCGTGGCTACGGACATTGCAGCACGATTGCTAGACCAGTCATCAGCGGCACCTTCACGCGATTTGTCAGTGGACCCGGGGCTGTTTAATCGCTACTTTACCGAGTTGTTTCAGTACGTCCCCACAGATCATGAACGTGGACGCGAATGCTCCATTCAGGAGGATCGAGAGGCTTTGCGTTTCCGGGAAGTAGCCCGTAAGGCAAAGGTGATTGTTGATGAGACTCAGGCTGTAATTGCTCCAAGGGAAAAGGCTTTGGAAAAAGTAACCGAGATCCGGCAACGTGCCCAAACCACCGGTCCGTGGTTTACCCGTCAGGATATGCGCAGTCTACAGCGTTTTATGGTGAATTTGCATATGCGAGATTTCCAGAAGTTGGACTCAATGGGCCTGCTCCATCCGCTCTTGCCCGGTATGGAACTGCGTGTGTTAAATGAGGCGGCTTATCACCCGGCCCTCGGCGTAGTTATTGACCAGCGGCCATCAGAAGATTTCTTGTTATGAAAAACCCCTATGTCCACTTGAGAGTTTGGGGGGACTGGGCCTGTTTCACTCGCCCTGAGATGAAGGTAGAGCGCGTCAGCTATCCTGTCATGACGCCATCCGCTGCCAGGGGCATCTTGGAAGCCGTCTACTGGGAGCCCCAAGTCTTTTACCGAGTCGCTGCCATCCGGGTGGTGAAACGTGGCCGTTGGTCCTCAATTAGACGCAACGAAGTGCAATCGGTCATCAGCATACGCAACGCCGGCCAATGGATGAAGAAACCTGAACGTGTCTTGCCCATTAGGGCCGGAGGCGGATCTCCCGACGGTACTCAGCGCAACATGCTGGCGCTACGGGAGGTGGAGTACATCATCAGCGCCGAACTGCGCACCACGAGATTGGCGGATCCTATGAAGGACCCTCAGGTAAAGTATTTCGTTGAGTTCAAACGTCGCGCTCAGCTGGGCAAGTGCTTCCACCGGCCCGCCCTGGGCATGCGTGAATTCGCTGCGGATTTTGAGTGGGTGGACGATCCTCAAGACGCCTTGGAACACAGGACTGCGGAAGTGGGCGCCAACTGGCGGCAATCTGAAGAAGACCTGGGTTTGATGCTCTACGATGTTTTTTCCCCTGGGGCACGCTTCCAAGGTTTTCGCTGGAAGCGTCCCGATGAGCTGGGGCCCAAGCCCAAGAAAATACTGCGTTTTGTCGGTCAACCTGCCAAGCCAAGGGCTTGTTTTTTCCACGCCAAGCTCAAGGATTCCACTTTGGCTTGTCATCCCGATGAAATCGAAATCCTCGAATCACGGGGGGCCTGATTGTGCTGCTTCAGCGCTTGAACGAATTTGCAAATTCTCGAAAGCTCCTGGACAACTTGGCGTTTAAACCCAAGGCCGTGCGATGGATCATTGCCTTGGATGACTTTGGAAACGTCGTTGGGCAAGGGCCGGTGGAAACCGCGGGAGAAAAAAAACGCGGCAAGGAATTCACTTGCCCACAGACAACCCGCCCCAAGGTGGCCGGAGGGGTTGCGGAGTTTCTGGCTGACGGCATTACGGCTGTTTTCGGACTGGACGCAAACCCGGAGCAGCCCATGTCCGATAAGAAACGGAAGGAACGGGACGAAAACAACCGCCGCAAGTACGATGATTTTTGGGCGCAGATTGACAAGGCCCACAAGAAAATCCTTAGCTCTGCGCTCAAGAGCCTGTTGGCCTTCAAACCCGAGGCAGGGCGCATTCCAGCATTTTTGCGCTGGGGCCTTGGTTCAGACGCCAAGCCCACGGACAAATCCTCCTGGTGGATTACGAAAGCTAACGGTGAGGAAGTCAGGTTGGGCCCGGATAACTTCACTTTCAGTGTTGGGGGACAACTGTTTATTCAGGATGCAGCGAGCATTCAGTCCTTCTGGAGAGATGAATTCGCCAAGGAAAATGAAGCCCAGGAGGACAATGCACCGCGAGGGCTCTGCCTGGTCACTGGTGAGGAGGAGCAGCCCATCGCACTTACCCACAACCCCAAGGTACAGGGCGTCCCCAACACCCAATCGTTTGGCGCAGCGATCGTCTCGTTCGATAAAGATGCCTTTGCTTCGTACGGCTTTGAGCAAAGTCTCAATGCTTCCACCTCCAACCAAGCCGCCACCGCCTATTGCACCGCGCTCAACGCAATGTTGAGCAGTCAAGTTCATTCCATTCGTATGGGTCAGGCATCCTGCTGTTTCTGGACTCGGAATGAAACAGACGCTACGAAAAATTGGGGGGCTTTACTCAACCAAGCCGACCCTAAGGCAGTCGCTGATTTTCTGAAGTCCCCGTGGGCGGGCCAAGAACGTGAGCGTTTGCGTCAGGAACAATTCTATGCTGTTTCCCTTGGAGGGAATGCCGGACGTATCGTCGTGCGTCATTGGATGCAGGTGACGCTGGAAAACGCAACGGAGAACTTCCACCGCTGGTTCCGAGACCTTGATTTGGAACCGGTGCGATTGCCCACTGGCAAGGAAAAGATGGCACCGTTGGCATTGTTCCGACTAGCCTGCTCTACCGTACGTGATGCGAAGGATTTACAAGCAGAAGTCACCACTCAGTTGTTCCGTGCCGCAATGGAAGGGACTGCTCCTTCCCTTAATCTTTTGCATCCCACGCTGAATCGTCTGCGTGTCGATATCGCACGCGACGGGAACATGGCCTTGTTGAAACATTCTCGATTTGCCGTGACGAAACTCATTCTGAACCGAAACAGAAGGGACACCATCGTGGAAATTGCTAAACAACAATCCACTGACGCGGGAGACGATGCCTATCAATGCGGGCGACTGCTGGCCGTGCTCGCCGAGACGCAAGCCAAGGCGCACGACTACCAACTCGAAGGGGCCGGAGTCGTCGAGCGGTACTTCGGTACCGCCATGGTATCGCCAGCGTCTGTCTTCCCCATCCTTATCAAGCTCAACCGCCACCACCTAAACAGTATCCGCAAATCTGACAGATACAAAGGACATGATCGCTTCTTGGATGAGACTATTCAGAACGTGTTGATCAAAATCAATCAGTTCCCTCGTACGCTGGATCTACATGCACAGGGTCGATTCGCTATCGGCTTTTACCAGCAAAAAGCCGCCGACCGCGTTGCCCGCGAGGCAGCCAAAGAAAAAAGGAAAACCAGTAGCTGTGAACCGGAGAATAGATCATGAATCAAACCAACGATGTCGTTACCAATCGGCATGACGTTTTGCTGCTTTTCGAGGTCACGAACGGCAACCCAAACGGTGACCCGGACGCTGGCAATCTGCCGCGTCTTGATCCCAATTCCAACCGCGGCATCGTCTCCGACGTGTGCCTCAAACGCAAGGTACGCAACTTCGTCGAGACGTTCCCACCCGTGCGCAGCAGCGCCGAGGGCAACGGCTACAACCTGTTCGTCAGACAGGGTGCCGTACTCAACAACGAAATCACCAACGGCATCGAGAAAAGCGGCGAAAGGCTGGCGTCAGATGCTTCTAAGACCCAAAGGCAAGAAGCGGCAATGAAATGGCTTTGCCGTGAGTTTTTTGACGTTCGCGCTTTTGGTGGCGTGCTCTCCACCGGTGCGGACATCATGAAAGGCTCTGCTTGGGGCCAGGTACGCGGTCCGGTGCAATTCACCTTCGGGCAGTCGTTCGACGCGATCACGCCGCTTGAGATCTCCATTACGCGCGGTGCCGTAACCAAAACGGAGGACATCGAGAAGGAACGTACCATGGGAAACAAACACATAGTCCCTTACGCTCTTTACGCCGCCAAGGTGTACGTATCCCCCGCATTTGCCGAGCGCACCAATTTTACCAATGCCGACCTTGAGGTGCTTTTCGATGCGCTCAACCACATGTTTGAACACGATCGTTCCGCCGCCCGAGGAGAAATGGTAGTCCGCGGCATTTACGACTTTGAACATGTCGGCACCCAGCATGAGAACAACGCCGAACAAAACAGACGCGAAGCCCGACTCGGTTGTGCTCATGCACACAAGCTCTTGGAGGGAATTGGGGTACAACTGAGAGATGGCGTAGAGTTTCCTCAGTCCTTTGCCAATTATGAGGTTAGCTGCAAGTGGGACACGGCGGATTTACCTCCCGGAGTGCGGCTGAACAAACGCCATGAGTAATACAACGGGAACTCTGCCCACTCAATTATTCGATAGCGGAGGGCGTATCATCCCTCTCTCCTCCGTTAACCAATACCTGTATTGTCCGCGACGGGCAGGGCTAATCCACATCGAGGGCGTCTTCGCCGACAACCAGCACACGGTGCTCGGGAGTCAGCTACACGATCAGGCCGATATCTCAGGCTATGAAACCGTGAGGGGCGTGACATTGCTGCGCGCCCTGCCCGTCTGGTCGGCGCGGCTGGGACTCAGCGGAAAGTGCGATATCGTCGAGCGTCACCCCGATGGCGCGTTGGTTCCGGTCGAATTCAAGAAAGGCAGGCGGCGCAAGTTCGACAATGACGACGCTCAGCTTTGCGCCCAGGCCCTGTGCCTTGAAGAAATGTTCGGACTGGAGGTTGCGAGCGGAGCCATTTTTCACGCCAAGAGCAGGCGCCGCCGCGAGGTGCATTTTACCCGGGAGCTGCGGCACCTTACTGAACAGGCTATCCAGGCCATGCACCAACTGATCGAAGCGGAGACGGTGCCGCGAGCCGTTCACAAGCCCCAGTGTTCGGAATGCTCGCTTTTTGAAATCTGCCTGCCGAAAATCACCAGTTCGCCGCCCATGCTGGCGCAGGTCGGTCGGGCCGTGTTCGATACGGGCGGTTAGAACACCCTACAGCCTTGCCAGACGAGGCGAAAGACATGCAGTGGCCGTCATACAAAACACTCTTTACCTGACGACGCCGGGCACGGTGGTTGCCAGGGACCATTTGACGCTCCGGGTCGAAATTGGGAACGAAACCCGCCTGACCGTGCCCATTCACCACCTTGAAAGCATCTGCGCGTTCGGACGGGTGGTGGTGACGCCCCCGGCCATGGCTTTGTGCTGGGACCGTCAGGTGGCCGTCCACTACCATACTGAGGGCGGTTACCTGCTGGCGCAGGTACTGGGGAGTGGAGACACGCGTTACCTTCTCCGCCGGGCTCAATACGCGGCGGCGGACAGTGCGGAGAGTGCAACCCGCATTGCGCGCCGGTTCGTCGCCGGGAAGCTGCAAAACGCGCGTGCCAATGTCTTGAGAGCAGGGCGGGAGGTCGATGACGAATCGGAACAGAAGAAATTGTTGGAAGCGGCCGCTGAGCTCGGCCGGCTTATCCGACGGCTAGGGCATGATCGGTTCATAGCCCAGACCTGCGAACTGCGGGAGGCGCTCGATCCGATCAGGGGATTGGAAGGCTTGGGAGCCCGGGTCTATTTCTCGGTGTTCCAGTACATGCTCAAGCAGCAGCGGGAAGATTTCAGGTTCGTTACCCGCACCCGCCGCCCGCCGCGGGACCGGATCAACTGCCTTCTTTCCTTCATCTACGCCCTGGTTCGGCATGATTGTCTGGCCGCGCTGACTACCGCCGGCCTGGACCCCTATGTCGGCTGGCTTCATGCAACGCGCGCCGGTCGGCCTGCCTGTGCCCTTGATCTGATGGAAGAGCTTCGACCTTGTCTGGCAGAGCGGCTGGCGTTGACGCTGATCAATCGCCGTCAGATTGAGCCGAGGCACTTCCGCGAACGAGAGGGTGGAGCGGTGGAGTTCACCGACCGAGGCAGGAAAGAAGTCATCCAGGCTTGGCAGCAACGCAAACAAGCGGTAGTGAAACATGCCTTGTTCAAGGAGCCGATCCGGTTGGGGCAGGTGTTCAGTATCCAAGCCAAGCTGTTGGCCCGAAAACTGCGGGGCGATATCCCCGACTATATCCCCTTTATTCCGAAGTAAAGCGTATGTTCATCCTGATCGCGTACGATGTCTCCACCTCGGACAAGGCGGGACAAAAACGACTGCGCCGTGTAGCCAGGACCTGCGAGGATTACGGTGTGCGGGTACAAAAGTCTATTTTTGAATGCCAAGTTGGAAAAACCGAATGGGCGATGCTCAGAGGTCGCCTACTGAAGGAAATGGACCCCCGGCAGGATTCTCTCAGGTTTTATCATCTGGACGAAGATACCAGAGACAGGACAGAGCATCACGGACTCAAGGAGCCTGTGGACTTGAACGCTCCACTGATACTGTAACTGGCGCGAATGCCTAGTGACGACCGCTTCCCTTTGCTTTCGCGCAACGTGCAACGTCATGCCTGACAACAAGTTAAATCTAGCCACAGGGACGTTCACCAATGGAAGTGTGCAGATGGACGGCGGTTCGCGCATTTGCTTGCGCAACTGCCTGAAACGCTGGTGGTTAGAAACACCAGCATCTCCCCTGGCTTCGGTCAGGGGAGCGGATTGAAACAAAGATCGGAGGAATTATGATTCGTGCATGCATTGCCATCTCCCCTGGCTTCGGTCAGGGGAGCGGATTGAAACGTCAAAGCCGAAGCCGCCCAGGTCCGGGAGAATCCATCTCCCCTGGCTTCGGTCAGGGGAGCGGATTGAAACATGTGTCCATGGCTCGTGCATCTCTACGTGATGAGCAAATCTCCCCTGGCTTCGGTCAGGGGAGCGGATTGAAACGCATCCCGAGGGCTGATCGAGTGGCAGGTAGCGGTTATCTCCCCTGGCTTCGG
>JAJDUG010000080.1 GCA_022826755.1 Acidobacteriota bacterium | reverse complement strand
ACCCAAACCGTATCCCCCGCGGTTGGCCCTGGGGCACCTAACGGGGCCGGGTCGGCCCGCGCCCCCCCGGGGGGCGGGGCGCCACGGGGGGGGGGCAGCGGGGGTACCAGCCCAGCACCCTCCCTGGTCGTGTTGGTGGGGTGGCGAAAAGGGCCGCTCCGGGGCGTCATATCGGTCGTTCAGGGCTGAGATGATGCCCCACAGACAGCGCACCGGCGACGGCAATGACTATTCCGGTAATCATGTAGCGTTCATAGGATATGTCCTTACTCCCGGCCACCCAAGCCGCGACGAATCTTCCCCAGCTCGATCTGGATCCCGACAAGAGCCTTCCACACCCGCCAAATCAGGAGTAGCAGAAACACCTCGGGGATCAGAAACAGCACCCATTGAATCATAACTTGATTGAATAGCTCATCTTCGGGGTTAGATGCTGGATTCCCATGCAGGAACCAGAGAGAAACCAGCAACAAAACAACGAATGCGCCAATCCCTGCTCCGGCGAAGAAACGTGTCATGTGTTCCCTCCTATACTGACGCTGAGCCGACCACAACCAGCAGCACCACCAGCCCTGCGACCTTGCTCTTCTTGAACAACCTCCAGTGGTTTGTATTTGCTTTCATGCTGCCCTCCTCAGTCTGTTTGTGCGTCATGTATGGGCAGGCGCGACAAATCAAGCGGGAGATCTTGCCGCATCACTGCTTGCCTGGCTTGCAACCGAAGCCGCTCCGCGCCGGATGCCTTCTCTGCAAGCAGGAGCAAGCGGCTCCCTGAGGTGCTTGAGCTTTGCCTGGTCGCGGTCGGTGGGGGTGGGGGCGCAGGATCCTCCCGGAGCTTGCGCGGCACGTTGTAGATGTTTCTCATCTTCGGCGTCACCAGGAATGCAATGGCCGTGGGCACTCCCACGAACAAGCCACCGAAAAGAGCCCATCCCCGGGCATTCAGATCCCACCCGGGTGCCAAGCCGAGAAAAATCCCCCCGCTGGCCCCAGCAGTAATCAATCCCTCGTAGGGTGGACGGTCGACCAAAACCCGGAACACCGCCTGCTTTCCGAGCGTCCGTGTCTGCCCGCGTTTCAGCGTGACAGTGATGCATCCGGGCGTGGCCGAGTGGAAACGTCCCTTGACCTTCCTTTTTCCCTCGGGAGCCCGGTCCGTGTAGAGCACCACCGTGGTTTTGGTTCCGGGTGCGACTTTCTGCACCCTTGCCCAATCGGACTTGGCTTTCGCCGTGGCTGGGAATGAGTGAGTCCATATCAGCAGGCCCAGCAATCCTGTGACAATGATTCTCCTGGCCCGTGTCCTGCTTGGCCCCATGGCGTCCCTCCCCAAGGTGGAAGTGGCTTTTCTCATGGGGCCTCCTTTCCTCGTGGGGTCCTGAGGTTGCTCTGAACGTGTTTGCGCCTCTACCTCTATAAACAATCGAAACGGCGATTGATTACAATATTTTTTGATCGACTTCTTCGCGGGAAGCCACTTCGCCGCCCCGCTCCCGCAGGCGGCGGACATTCTCGGCCGTGTTGGTGACGACCGTACGCACCCAACGACAAGCCTTGGGGCCGTCGAAGCAGGCGCGTGATTGATGGATTGGAGGATCTTGATCCAACTGGTCTGAAGTAGATCCCCGGCCAGGTGGTCGACGCCGGCGACCCGCTTGGCAAGGGGCAAAAAGCGCCGGGAGCAGCAGACGATCCATGCTTCGGTATCGCCTTCGAAGAGAGGGCGGTTCTTGGCGGCATTCTTGAGTCGGGGACGTTACTGCCCGGGCCGGCCACTCCAGAGGACGAATCTCGCTCCCTTGTGGTCGGTGAGGCCCACCACCCCAACGAGATTTGGCAGGTTAGCCGGCCTCAATGGCTGGTGATCCCCGAGCCCGGCTTTTGCGCCGGCATCGCCACCTGATCGAGCTGGAGATCCACCCCTCAAAGCCCACAGCTTGACCGAACAGTTACGTCCTTCTCGATGGATCTGCCCCGTTTCTTACGACCACTATGCCCAACACTCCGTTGCGGCGTCTGGTTTCGGTTGATCAGGCGTCCGGCGCTGGCAAGCCCGGGCTTCCAATCCGCCCCCTGCGAGCAAGATTCCTGCGTTCCCGGGAGCCCATCGCCCTGACTTCAAAATCGCTCATCCCTTCGTGACCTTGCGATCCCGTCTCGGTCAACCTCAATCCCTTGGTGCCCTTCGTGGATAACTCTTTTTCTCTGTTGTTTCAGGAAAGTCGGGGATGCAGGGGCGGACGGCGACGGACTGGTAGCGACGGAGCCGGACGACACCGGGCTTCCCGCCCTTGGGCTTGGAGACGAATTTCTTCTGCGTATAGTGCACTTCGACCCGGGGCGCGTTGCGGGCCTGGCTGAAGTAGGCGGCCAACTGGGCCGCTTCCAGCAGCGAGGCCTCGGGGGGCTCCGAGCGCCTGTCGGGATTTCGCAGGACCACGTGAGATCCCGAATAGCCCGCCACATGCAGCCAGAAGTCGTGACCGTGGGCCACCTTGCCCGTCAGGGCGTCGTTTTGCCGGTTCCCTCTGCCCACCAGAATGGTCAGCCCATCGGATGAAACAAAGCGGCGAGCCAGCTTCGATAGTTCCGGCCTTCCCTCTTCCCTGGAAGAGTGGCGCGGCCCGGCCCCGGCCGAGGTCGGCGAAGGGGTTGGATCCGGTCGTTTGGGCGGCGCCTCCGGCTCGGCCGGAGAGGGTGTCCGGTCAAGCTGCTCCCGTTGCTCTTCCAGGGCGGAAAGCTCCGCCCGAACCGCTTCCAGGCGAGTCAGAATCCTGGGAATGGCGCGGCTCGACTTCCGGAATAGCCGCGCATAGCGGCTGGCGTTCTGGAGCGCCGTGAGCCGGGGCTCCAGGGGAATGGTCACCTCGGGCTGATCCGGCTGATACAGGTCCGGAAGGTTCACGGAGGTCCGCCCCGCAGGCAACCGGGGAGCCTGGGCCAGCAGCAGGTCGCTGTATTTCTTGAAACACTGGGCCCGCCGGTTCTTTTCCAGGTCCGCTTCCAGGTCTTTCCGCAAGCGGGTCAGCTTCCTGCTCCGCCGGCGGAGAGGCGAGAGGAGGCCCTGACGCTGCTCGAGCCGCCCTTGCCGATCCTGGAAGAGCCGGCAGGTCTCGGCGACGGCAGCGTTCATGTCGGGAAATTCCCGATGAGGACAGCCCTCCAGGTGGGCCAGCGGGAAAGGAGTGCAGATCCAGGGACGGTTGTCTTGGGCGGGCGGGTAAATCCGAGGGCTGAAGGGCCCATGCCGCAACCGCCGAATCATCTCCCGGAAGCATTCCCACGCCCCCTCCGGGTCCGGCGGGGGGCATCGGTGGGCGATCTCTCGAAGGAAGAGAGGACTCAGTCCTCGGGTTCCCGTCCTCGGGCGAACGGTCCGGCCGGTCCTTGGGCTCTTCCTTCCCGACTCCCGGCAGGCATCCAGGACCAGGTCGTGGAGCACCTGCCTGTCCAGGCTTTCCAGGCCGGATCCGGCGCCGGGCCCGGCGCCGGGCTGATGGGGTCTGAAGGCCCGCAGAATGCGGCCCTGGTCGTCCCGCAGGAAGGCGTTGACCCGAAGGGGAATCAGTTCCAGGCGCAGATGGAGGGTTCTGGCCGAAGAAGGCCACTTTCCTTCCTCGATCGCGAGGGTCACCGCCCGATCTCCCAGCTCTTTTTCGACGGCGACGATGGTACCTCCCGCCAGGTGGCTCCGCATCGAAAGAAGCCAGTCACTGGCGGAGGCGACGGGGGAGCCTGCCCGTGATTCCTTGGGCTGCAAGTAGAGACAGGGGAGTCGCTGTTCCAGCACCACGGCCAGGTCGAAAGGGCAGGGGCGGTGCAGCGAGAAGAGGAATCGGCGGTCATCGAGCTGCCTGACCTTGCGAATTCTCTTTTGTGGCAGCAACTCCCTGAGTTCCTGCATCTGCGCCTGGAGGCAGAAATTATCCATCTGCCGGGAACCCCAATTGCATGAGTGTCCGGTGGAGGTGGGCCAGGGGCAGCCCCACGACGTTGAAGTAGCAGCCGTGAATCCCGTGGACGAATCGGGAGCCATAGCCTTGAATCGCATAGGCTCCGGCCTTGCCCAGGGACTCACTGGTCGCCAGGTACTCCTGGATGTCTCTATCGGAAAGCGCCGCGAATCGGACGCTGGTCTCGACGAAGCTGGCATGCCGGAGTTGGCGGTGCCGGATGCAGATGCCCGTCAACACTTCATGGGTGCGGCCGCTCAGCTTCCGCAGCATCTCCCCCGCCGCCGTCGGCGAATCGGGCTTTCCCAGAATCTCGGAGCCGCAGACCACCACCGTATCGGCTCCCACCACCCAGGCCTCGGGCCGGGTATCGCGGATGGACTCGGCCTTGGCCCGGGCCAGACGCATCACCAGCCGGGCTGGAGACTCGCCGCTTCGAGGTTCCTCGGGCACGCCGCTTACCCGGACTTCGAAGTCGAACCGGAGCAGCTTCATCAGCTCCTGTCTTCTGGGAGAGGCGGATGCTAGAATCAGGCGTGGGGAGTGAGAGTCGAGTCCGGCGGGCATGTGGGTGGACGTCCTTGAAGAGCTTCCCGAAAGCAGCCGGCGCGGAGAGTCCGGGCTGCCGATCCGCCTGCCGGCCAGCCCGGTTTACAAACTTCCGGGCGGTATGATAGAACAGGTCCATTCCGTGGTGCCAGCCGGCCGGTTCGGGCCTGCCTGCGAGGAGGATGTTTCCATTGATCGATAGGCGTTTGCGCTATGGCGCCGGCCTGGTTTTGTCCGTGCTGGCGGTCATTGGCCAGGTTCGATCGGCGCCGCAACTCCAGAGTTCCGACTTCGACTTCAGCATCTATTTTACCGGAAACGTCCGGGGGAATCTCGAACCCTGCGGCTGACCGCGCAATCCCGCGGGCGGTCTTGCTCGCCGAGCACAGGTCATCAGGGAGAGGATACGGGAGTTTCCCGACCGTCCGGCCCTCCAGGTGGAGATCGGCAACTTCATGCAGCGGCTGGGCCCTGATCGGGGGGTCAAGAACGAGTGGCTCTGGAAGGGGATGGAGTTGCTGGAAGTCGAGGTCTTCAACGTCGGGGGCAACGATGTTGAGGAACTGCGGGCCCTGGGCGTGGAGCTCGGCAAAAACGGGCGGTTCATTTCCGCCAACCTGCTTTCCGACCAATCCGGCGATCCGCTGCTCGATCCCTATGTGATCAAGACCATGCGGCCGGCGCCCTCCGCCCCCGCTTTCCGGGTCGGCTTCATCGGATTGGCGGTCAGCAAGCATTCTTCCAGCAGCGGAGCGGGCTACCGCTGGGAGAATCCATCCGAGAGCGCCGGAAAATGGCTGCCCGAGTTGAGAGAGAAGTGTGACTACGTGATTGCACTGGCCTGCATGCCCCTTGGCGACGCCATCCAGTTGGCTATCGACCACGGAGGCATCGATATGATTCTCAACGGATTCGAGCATCAAACGGCCATGCCGCCCATCAAGATCAGCCGGTCCACCATCGTCTACGCCGAAGACGAAGCCAAGAGCCTGGGGGAGCTGCGCTTTTCCCTGAAATCGGGCCGGCCGGCAGTGCAGCCCTTGAATCACCGCCTGACCCGGCGTGTGGCCGACGACCCCGATATGGCCGCCTTCATGGTGAAAGCCAAAGCCGACATCTCGGTCAGACAGACCGATATGGCTCGACAAACCGCCCATGACCACGGCCACCACCACGGCCATGGCCACAGCCACGGCAGCCACCAGGATCACGCCGATTCCGATTTCGTGACCTCTCAGACCTGCGGGACCTGCCATGCGGCGGCCTTTCAGGTGTGGGAAAGCTCGGGCCACGCCCATGCCATCGACATCCTGGTCAGGGAAAGAAAGGAGTTCGATACCCAGTGCGTCATCTGCCACGTGACCGGTTCGGGGCAGCCGGGTGGGTTTGAAGACCTCTATCGAACCGCCCACCTGGCCAATGTTCAGTGCGAGGCTTGCCACGGCCAGGGGCGGGAACACAGCCGGCAGCCGACCGTGTTCAAGATGAAACCGCTGGGGCCGAATTCCTGTGTGACCTGCCACAATCCGTCCAACAGTCCCGAGTTCGAGTTCGTGTCCTACTGGGAAGCCATCAAGCACTGATGAAGTGTGAAGTTTGAAGTGTGAAGGGGGAAGGGGGAAGTGTGAAGTTTGAAGTCGGAAGGGTGGTGAGCGGAGGGTTTTGGGAGCGGGCGCTTGAATGTTCGCAAAAGGCTTCAGTAAACACTGACCGCTAATCGCTCTTTCCGAAACAGGGGGCTTTCAGACAAGCGGCGCCCCCGCCCCCGACGACGGTGCGGATCATCCAAAGGTGAAGAAACAAGAGTTGTTTCAGGCCAAGATCAACACGATGCTTAATGTGTCGAGCACAAGGCTCTTCACTTTTCACTCTCCACTCTTCACTCTCCACTCTTCACTCTCCACTCTTAACTGTTGTTTCAGACCAGATGAAACCACTTGCAACCTTGCTCCCCGATCTCTGCCGTCAGTACGCGGCCGACGGTCAATGGACGGAGCAGGTGGCGGCGGCGCTTTGGAAGGAGATCGTGGGCGAGCACCTGGCCCGTCGCACCCGGCCTGTCGAAATCAGTCGATCCAGGCTGGTGGTCCTGGTGCCGTCGTCCAGTTGGAAGCGGCAATTGCGGGCTCTGCGGGGGGAGATCGTGAGCCGGCTCAACCAGGCGCTCGGCACCGAAATCAGCCGGGTGGCGTTCCGGATCGACTCCACGGTAGAGCAAGAGCCGCGGACACCGCCTTCGGCCCCTCCCGCGAAACGGTCGACTCCCGTCGCCCTTCCCCTTCAAGGGATTGCAGACGAGGAGCTCAGATCCCGGATTCAAGCGGCTGCCGCGGCCTGCCTGGATCGGCGAAAGTGAGGATTCCGCCATGAAGATCGATGGCGCCCGAGTGGACTACATCGCCAATCTGGCCCAGTTGGCGGTGACCGAAGAGGAGAAGCGGGAACTCATCGGTCAGATGAATTCCATTCTGGACTACGTGGAGCAGCTCAATCGACTGGACACCAGTGGAATCGAGCCTACCGCTCAGGTAGTCCATACCTCGGAGCAGAACTATAGCTGGCGGGCCGACCGGGTCCGGTCGGGATTTTCCCAGGAACAGTCGTTGGGCAATGGTCCCGCAACCGGGTCGGGCCACTTCAAGGTGCCGAAAGTCATCTCGGAGAAATAGCCCGATCCTCCTGCCTCGCTTCAACCCTTCGGCCTGAAGGTGTTCATGGATTTCACAAGGCTGACCGCAACAAGGATCAAGGGGCTGATCGAGCGCGGCGAAGCTTCCGCCGTGGAGATTTGCCGTGCCTTCCAGGATCGCATCCGGGAACGGGACCCCGAGGTTCAGGCCTTCCTGCACCATGACAACGACTTCGCCCTCAAGCAGGCCGAGCGGATCGATGGCATGAAGCATGCCGGGGAGCCGCTTCCCGAGTTGGCCGGGCTGCCGATGGCCATCAAGGACAACCTCCTGATTCGGGGTCTTCGCTGCACCTGCGGATCTCGGAACCTGGAGAACTTTGTCGCTCCCTACAACGCCACCGTCATTGACCGGCTGGCATCGGCCGGGGCCGTGTTTCTTGGAAAGGCCAATCTGGATGAGTTTGCCATGGGCTCGTCCACGGAGAATTCTGCCTTTCGGCCTACCCGGAATCCTCACTCCCGCGACCACGTTCCCGGCGGTTCCAGCGGAGGGTCGGCCGCGGCCGTAGGCGCCCGTATGGCGGCAGCGGCGCTGGGCACGGACACCGGAGGCTCCATTCGGCAGCCGGCGTCGTTTTGCGGTGTCGTGGGGATGAAGCCCACCTACAGTCGCGTATCGCGTTATGGGCTGGTGGCGTTCGGATCTTCTCTGGATCAGATCGGTCCCCTGGCTCAGGGCGTCGAAGACGTGGCCAGGATACTCAAGGTCATCTCCGGAAAGGATCCGCTCGACGCCACCTCCCTGGCGGTGGATGTGCCCGACTACGCGGGCGGGCTCGGTCGGCCGATTGCAGGCCTGAAAATCGGTCTGCCCCGAGAGTACCGCAAGAGCGGCATCTCCGAGCCGGTCCGGACCCGGATCGAAGCGGGCTTGAAGCTGTTTCAGGACCTGGGGTGCGACCTGATCGAGGTCGATCTGCCGCACACCGATTACGCCATTGCCACCTACTACGTGATCGCCATGGCCGAAGCCAGTTCCAATCTGGCCCGATATGACGGAGTCCGATACGGGCTGCGGATTCCCGGACAGGGCGATCTTTCCAGCATGTACCGGGAGACCAGAGATGCCGGATTCGGCGCTGAAGTCAAGCGTCGGATCATGCTGGGGACGTTCGTCCTGAGCTCAGGCTACTACGACGCCTATTATCTGAAGGCCCAGCAGGTGAGAACCCTGATCAAGCGGGACTTTGAGGCGGCCTTCCAAAAGGTGGACCTCCTGATTTCGCCCACCTCCCCCACTCCGCCTTTTCGCCTGGGCGAGAAGACCAACGATCCGCTGGCCATGTACCTTTCGGATATCTTCACCATTACCGCCAACCTCGTCGGCATTCCCGGCATTTCGCTTCCCTGCGGCCGGACTCCCGAGGGCATGCCCGTGGGGATTCAGCTTCTGGGAAAACACTTCGACGAGCAGGTGGTTCTGAACGCGGCCCATGCCTTCGAACAGGCCGGCGGGTTCGCCCTCTGACGCCTGCGGGCTCCCCTGGTCGATAGTGTACTCGGCGCCCCCGTGAGACATGCGCGCCAGGCATCCTGCATCCTTGCGGTTTTCGAGAGCAGCCCTGATCTACAACCCCGCGGCCCGAAGGCTGCAGTGGCGCCCGGCCCACAAGCTTCAGGCGGTCGTGGAGCACATTCGCTCTATCGGGACAGTGGTGGAGGCCCACCCGACCGCCGGATCCGGCCATGCCACCAGCCTTGCCCGATCGGCCTTGCAGCGGGGTTGCGACCTGATCGTGGCATGCGGGGGAGACGGTACCGTCAACGAGGTTGTCGCCGGCATGGCGGGCTCCTCGGTTCCCTTGTTGCTGATTCCCGCCGGCACGGCCAATGTCCTGGCGAAAGAGATCGGTCTGCCCCTGGATTGGGTCGAAGCGGCCGGGCTGCTCAGGACCGGCCTGATCCGGCGCATCGCTTTGGGCCGGGTGGGCGGTCGACCCTTTGTGCTGATGGCCGGCATCGGAGTGGACGCCGCCTTAGTGAGTGCGGTGAACCCGGGACTGAAGAAGCTCCTGGGCCAGGGAGCCTTCTGGATTGCGGCTTTGCAGCAGCTCCTGAGATACCCCTTTGCCCCATTCGAGGTGCGGGCGGAGGGAGAGTCCAGGCAGGCCACCTTTGCGGTGATCAGCCGAGTCAAGAACTATGGCGGCGGCTTTCGGATTACCGGCCAGGCGGACCTTTTTTCGGAAGAATTCCAGGTGTGTCTGTTTCAGAGCAGGGACCGCTGGCGTTATCCCTGGTATTTCTGGAACGTGGTTCGCCGGAGGCACCACCGTCTTCCGGACGTGCTCCAGTTCCGCGCCCGCTCCGTGCTGGTCAAGGGCATCCCGCAAATCGGCGTGCAGGGCGACGGTGAGCTGATCGGCTGCTTGCCGCAGTCGGTGAGCCTGCAGCCCGATGCTCTCTCCCTGCTCATTCCGGGGCCCGGGGAGGGTGAGTCGGTCATTCCACGGGAGGGACGGGGCTCTGCCAAAGGGTCCGGCCGATGAAGAAGGGCCCCAGGGACTCGATATACTGGGAGGTCTGGCGGGTCTTCCGCATGGTCTGCACGATGTGGGAGAGGGGATGGAGATCCCGGCCGACCAGGCCGATCACGAAGTCGTTGTCGTTCTTGTCCAGTCCGTGGCAGGCCAGACGAACGTCGTGAGCCAGGTCGGCCTCTCCATAGGCCCGTCCGATGGTGGCGTGCTCTCTCAGGATGGCGCCCTGTTGGGCCGGCTCCAGCCCGGCAAAGGCGCCGGAACGCCTGAGAGGGTACCAGATGGCCCAGGGCCAGTCGGGATTGAGCACGGTTCTGCGAGCCTTGTGCAGCAGCCAGTGCTCCAGATCGGGCTCGAATCCCGAAGCGTAGGTTCTCCCCAGCATGGTCAGCTCGGGTTTGGGCGCCAGCCCGGCCAGCGGTGGCGAGTTCAACAGTTCCCGCCATCCCGTCACGAAATAGGCGGGGTCCTCGCTCATCCCCAGCACGGCAATGCCCTTGGGATCATTCAGGTCCTGGTAGAGCACCAGACCGTGGGAGCTTGGCTCCAGCACTCGAAGGACCGGTGCGGCATCCGTGCAGTTGCCGAAGGCCTGGAGTTGAAGGAACAGGCGGCGGTCCAGGCTTTGCCCCCCGGCTCCCCGCTCCCGAACCTCAATCTTCGGGCCGGCCGAATGGTTCATGTCCAGTTGCGCTCCGATCGCACAAACAGGGGTTACTCTTCTCCCGCCTCGTCCAGGGCATCCCGCAGCCGCGCCAGCTCCTGCTGCAACCGGACCTGGCGTTGGCCGATACTGAAGACATATCCGAAGAGGATGAGCCACATGATCCCGTAAGCCACCAGCAGGTATGCATTCATCGGACCTCCCTCAGGTGGCGCTGGGCGGTTCGCCGGAGACTCTCGACCGAATCCCGGGTCCGTTCCAGGTCGCACCCCATTTTCCAGAGGCAAAAGAAGAGCAGAGTGAAGGCCAGCACGGTCACCAGCAGGGCCAGCAGCATGTCCGGATGGAGGCCGGAGTCCTCGCCGCCGGCGATCACCGGCTGGGGGTGCTGGGTCCGCCACCAGCGGTTGGCCATGTAGACGACCAAGGCGTTCACGGCGCCGAAAATGCTGACGACGGCGCTCAATCTGGCCCGTTGTTCGGGTGAGTCCACCAGGCGGCGCAGCATCAGGTAGCCCATGTAGATCAGCCAGAGAACGAAGGTGGTTGTGAGCCGTGCGTCCCAGGTCCACCAGATCCCCCAGACCGGCTTGGCCCAGATGGGTCCGCTGACGAGGTTGAGGGTCAGGAAGACCGCGCCCACCTCAGCCGCCGCGGCCGCCCGAATGTCCCACTGGCGGTCACGGTTCCGCAAGAAGCGGAGGCTGCAGAAGCACACCAGGTAGATGGCCAGAAACCCCACCCAGGCGGAAGAAACGTGGAAGTAGAAGATCTTCTGCACCACTCCCATGGTGAGCTCCACCGGCGCCAGCACAAAGATGGCGTAGAGAGCCGCCATCATGGCCAACAGAGCCACCAGCCCGAGATGCTTTTGCAAGCCCTTCATGGGATCCTTCCGCTCCTGCGTTGGAGCCGACCGAACGATCAGGACATATTATCCAAAAAAGCCGAGAACCAGGTACCTCATTTCTCCAGGACGTAGTCGAAAGTCATCAAGGGAAGAATCACGAAGATGATGTCGTAGGCCGCCAGCCGCTGCATCCAGAAAAACATCACCGGTTCCTCCGGGGGCTGGGCGAAATTGGCGGCCGTTGCCAGGACGACACTGAGGATTACGGGCAGGACCAGGGGCACCATCAACACCGGGAGCATGACCTCGCTCATGCGGGTGTTGGCGGCAACGGCGGCCAGCAAGGTGCCCACCGAGGCAAAGCCGAGAGTTCCCAGGAAGGTGATGGCCGCCATCCAGCCGATCCTGGGCCAAATGCCGTAGTTGAAGAGGATGGAGAACAGGCAGAGGATAATGGCCTGCGCCAGCAGCAGGAACAGCAGGTTGGCCAGCATCTTGCCCAGGTAGATGCTGCTCCATTTCACCGGAGACAACATCAATCCCTCCAGGGTGTCGTTCTCCGTCTCAGCGGCGAAGGACCGGTTCATGCCCAGGAGTCCCGCGAAAATGAAGGTCATCCACAGGAGTCCCGGCCCGAACTTCCTGATTTCCTCCGAATCGGGCTCGAATGCGAAGTTGAACATCAGGATCACCAGAAGCCCGAACAGCAGCATGGAGGTGAGGACATCCTTGGTCCTGTATTCGGTCAGGAGGTCCTTCATCAAAATGGCAGCCGTCTGGCTCCAGAACTTCACGCTCGCGCCTCGCTTTAGCGGCGATTCTTGAAACCCGTGGAAATCCGGTTGCAACCGGTCTGGGGTCTCAAACGCCCGTTCTCAGGTCCTTCGCCCCTGCGCACCGGGAGGAGCTCCTTTCAGGAACTGCCGGTAGCGGCTGCGAACCGCCGTGGAGTCGCCGGTCCATTCCGTCACAATGCGGCCACGGTCCAGCAGGACCCAGCGGGTGACTCCCTCCAGTCCCTGCTCCAGGTTGTGGGTGGCCATGACGATGGTTCGTCCGGCTGCCGCCCATTGCCGCAGCCGTTCGGAAAGGAGCTCGGCCGCTTCAAGGTCGAGGCCGGTGAAGGGTTCATCCAGCAACACCAGCTCGGGCCCATGCAGAGTGGCCCGGGCAATGGCCAGGCGCTGTTGCATCCCGCGAGAGAAGCCGCGTACGGGACGATCGGCGCTCAAGTTCAATCCCGCCTCGGTCAGGGCGGCGGCAACCCGTTCGCCGGCGCCCTCGAGTCGGTGCAGCCGGGCGTGCAGCCGCAGGTTCTCCCTGGCGGTCAAGCCGGGATAGAGATAGGTCTGGTGGGCCACCAGTCCTATCCGCTCCCTGCCGCGCTCGGGATCCCGGGCGACATCCACGCCCCAGATCCGCACCCGGCCTCGGTTGGGCTTCACCAGTCGAGCCACGACCCGCAGCAAGGTGGACTTCCCCGCGCCGTTGCGACCCAGCAACGCCACGAATTCACCTGGGTGGACGCGCAGGGAAACGTTGGCCAGGGCCGGGTTGAGCCCGAACCATTTTTCGGCGTTCTCGACAACCACGGCGGCATCGGCAGTCATCCGCTCACTCCCGCCCCCGCCATCTGAAACAACGGGGCGTTATCCGCAAAGGGCGGAAAAAGCAATCCACGAAGGGCCACCAAGGACGACGAAGGGCCACGAAGGGGTTGGAGAGGACTCAAGAGGCATCCGCCAAGGGTCGGCAAGGGGAACCACCCAGAGCACGAAGGAACAAAACGAGTTATCCGCCAAGGGGAACAACGAACCACGAATGGACACGAATGAACACCGATAAACAGATTGATGCGACGTTCACTAGAGTAACGAAATCGCAGAAGCATTTGGGTGCCGCTTGTCGTTGAAGGAAGTCCCTCTGTATTCGTGTTCATTCGTGGTTCGTCTCGATCGACGTTCGGCTGTCATTCCTCTGAATCGTCCGCACGGCATGGCGGGGGCCGGACTCGAATCCAAAGGTCCCTTCGCTGTTGTCAGGAACGCTTCTTTTTGCGCTTTCGCGCTTGCTGGTGATGCCGCTCCCGGGATTGCTGTCCCAGCGCGTAGAAGATGATGGCCAGGGACAGTGCGGCCAGGATTCCCAAGATGAGGGTTCGCTGTTCAAAGATACGGTTCGGAAGTCGGACCACCCGGAAGTCGGAGTCCTCCCCGTGGTCGTGGCCGTCAAGGGGGGAGTGTTCGGGGGCCTCGCCGGCGATCCTGAGGTTGAGAAATTCTCCCTCGGCGATTTGGGTGATGTGGAAGGTTGCGGATTCAGTCCGGGAGTCGATACCCGTGGAAACCACTCCCGTGCCCGTGACTTGAAGGTCGGAGGGCTTCACGAACAGTTGGGAGTGGTCGGTCCCGTGGAGCAGCCGAAACTTCAGTTGCCGGTCGTCGCTGGGAAAGCGGAGGTTGTAGGCCACCCAGATCTCATTGATTCCCGGCTTCATGGGGTAGTTGATCCGGTAACCGCCTCCGTCCCGGATGAGGGGCTGCTGAGGCAGAGGAATTCGCCCCAGTCCCAGCACCGACACCTTCAGATCGAGGGGAGAGTCCGGGGTGTCGAACTCAAAGGTCGACAAGGAATTCGCCAGCGTTCGCTTGGGTTGGGAGTCGTTGGTGAGGAGGTATTGGTGCTCGATCCGCAACTCGTTGCCGTGAGCCAGGGCGACCATGAAGGGCATGGATACGCCGACATCGGCGAGCTGGGGGGCCGTTTCATAGACGGTCAGGAGTTGAGGGTCCGCCATCTCGGCCGTGGAAGCCAGCGACTGGTTGTAGTTGACTCCCCGGTAGATGGTGCGCAGCAGGATGTGCGGGCTCGAAGGAGCCAGCTCGACCTGCTCGAAGGTGAACCGGCCCCCTGTGCCGGTGAAGGCTTCCCTGGTGGCGTTCATTCCCTCTCCCAGCGTGAGAAGCTCCACCTTCTGGTTGACCGCCGGCCGTCCGGTGGTCCCGTTGATCACCTGCCCCGAGACGGAGGACTGGGCCCAGGCTGGTTGCCAGCAAAGGCTGGATGCCCAGAGAAAGGCCGGGAGCAGGCCAAGGCCGCGGGAGACCGGGCAAGGACCGTCCTTGCGTCTCCGGGGGAGCCATTGGCCGGGAACGGTGGCTATCATGGAAGTCGCTCAGCCCTTTTTCGCCAAGCCCTCGAAGAGTCTCTGCCCCGGGAAGGCCGGAAGGAGGGGCGATGTGTCGATTGGAACCCGGACGGATGGGGAGGATTGGAGGGGTATCGGTTCAAGGTTTCCTGGATTTGCCCGGGCGCTTGCCGCTCTTCAGCACCGCCACCACCTGAGGACTGCCCGTCCGGTCGAGCGGCTCGGGCTGGATCGCTTCGATCTGACTCACCACCTCGTAGGCTTCCGCCAGGTAGTCCTGATGGAGTCGCCGGTAGTCCTCGTCGGAGAGTTTCCCCATCTTGTACTCGAAGTCCAGGTCCTTGATATTCTCGTAGATGGTCTCCTTCCTTCTCAGCAGTCGCTTCAGGCCGGTGGAGCGGCTGTCGATATCCGCCAGGAAGGGGCCGCCGGCGGTGGATAGCAGCGGGCGAAAGACGTACAAGGCCGCTGCCAGGGAGATCAGAATGCATGTCAGAGCCAGCCAGAGCATGGGAACTGAACCTCCAAGCTGAAAGAGTGCCCTCTGTTTGGGTGGTGGCGCGACTCCGGAACAGGGGCTCAGTCGAAATCCTTCAACTCCTTCTCCATCCGGTTTCGGTATTCTTCCGGGATGCCCCCCGGTTCGGATGGCGTCGAAGCCGGGAGCGGCCGGCGCCGGGTCCACACCCTGACGACCCGATAGAGCACCAGCAGCCCCGCCAGAAGAGCCACCACCGGCAAGGTCCATGCCACCAGGTCGAAGCCCTCGCCGGTGGGGGCCGATAGAATCACGCCACCGTACTTGGTCACGAAGTCGTCGACGATCTGCTCTTCCGCCATTCCCGCCTGGAGCTTTTGATCGATCTCGCTTCTGAGCGGGTTGGCGGAACCGCAGTGCAGCATGCCACAGCCCGACAACTGGTGGTTGCAGCCGCACTGGCAGATAAAGTTCTCGGAAACCTTTTTGACCTCGGGTGAAAAGATCTGTGCGCCGGCCGGTGAGGGAAGCAGGACGCCCAAGAGCAGAATCAGGGCCGAAAACCGGTGCCGGACCCAAGCAGAATCACGGGCTTGGAATGAGAACGCAAGCGGTTCGGTCTGCGCCCCAAGGCCGATCCTACACTTTGGCATAAGACTTGGCCTCGACTTTCAGTGGGACCTTCTGGGCCGCCCGTTCGTGCTGGTTGGGGATCAGGCAGATCACCGTGCCCAGGATGAAGACGGCTCCTCCGATCCAGATCCAGGCCACCAACGGCTTGATGTAGGCGTGAATGATGAACTTGGACCCATCCTGATCGGGGCCGGCGAAGACGACGTAAAGGTCTTCCTTGAGCGTCCGGTGAAGAGCCACCTCGGAAGTGGGTTGCTTGCTGGTCTTGTAGAGCCGCTGTTCCGGGCTGACCTCGGAGAGGGCCTGACCCTCCTTCCAGACCTGCAAGCGGGCCATGGCTGAGGAGTAGTTGGGGTTGTCGGCGCTCTCGACCTCTTTCATCTCCAGCGTGTAGGGGCCGATTTCCAGCTTGTCCCCCGGAACCATGGCTAGTTGCTGTTCCTGGTCAAAGCCTGCTCCGGCAAATCCCACGAAGAGGAAGACCATGGCCACGTGCACGATGTAGCCGCCATGCCTGCGGGTGTTGCGGAAGGTCAGGATCCAGAGCGACTGCCAATAGCCCTGGCCCTGCCGGCGGCGCGCCCGCGCTCCCCGATGGAACTCGGCCAGAATCGTCACCAGCACGAAGACGCAGAGAATGAGGCAGACGGTTGAATAGAAGTGGCGCATCCCGAAGGCCACAAACAGCGCTCCCGCCCCCAGCCCGGCCGCCAGCGGAATGGTGAAGTTCTTCCTCAGGCTGCGCAGGGAGGTCTTTCTCCAGGCCAGCAAGGGCCCGACGCCGGTCAGGAAGAGCAGGAACAGCCCGATGGGGATGTTGACCTGGTTGAAGAAGGGCGCCCCCACGGTTCTCTTCTCGTTGGTGACCCATTCCGACAGAATCGGAAAGATGGTCCCCCACAGCACGGCAAAGGTGGTCGCCAACAGCACCAGGTTGTTGAACAGGAAGCTGCTCTCCCTGGAAACCACCGAGTCCAACCGGTTCTCGCTCTTGAGCTCTTCCATTCGGGTGAAGAGGAAGTAGAGCGACAGGGCGGTCATCAGGATGAGAAAGGTGGAGAAGAAAGGACCGATCGGTGACTGGGCGAAAGAGTGAACCGATGAAACGATCCCGCTGCGAGTGAGGAAGGTGCCGAGAATGCACAGCAGGAAGGTGGCCAGGATCAGGACCATGTTCCAGACCTTCATCATCCCCTTGCGCTCCTGCATGATGACCGAGTGCAGGAAGGCCGTCCCGGTCAGCCAGGGCATCAGGGAGGCGTTTTCCACCGGGTCCCACCCCCAGTAGCCGCCCCAGCCCAAGACCACGTAAGCCCACATGGCCCCCAGAAGGATCCCCGTGCCCAGGAACAGCCAGGGGACCATCATCCATCTCCTGGTCGTCCGGATCCATTCCTCGTCCAGTTCCCGGGTGATCAAGGCGGCAATGGCGAAGGCAAAGGGGATGGTGAATCCGACGTAGCCCACGTAGAGGATGGGCGGGTGGATCACCATGGCCCAGTATTGCAGCAGTGGGTTGAGTCCCTGGCCGTCGGGGGGACTCCAGGGCACCGGCGCTCCGCCGCCCTGCGATACCCCGATGGCGTCGAAGGGGTTGGCGACGAAGTTGTTGACCAGCAGGAAGAAGGTGGTCACCATGGCCACCACCCCCACCACCCAGGGCATCAGGACGGGATTTCTCTTGCGGTGGACCAGGACGGTCACCATGGAGAAGAGGGTCAGAATCCAGCACCAGAAGAGAAGCGACCCCTCCTGTCCTCCCCACAGCGCCCCCACCTTGTAGTACCAGGGCATGGCCTGGTTGCTGGAAGAAGCGACGTACTGAAGCTGGAAGTTGCTGGTGACGAGCTGATACCAGAGACTCATCACGGCGACGGTCACCAGGGCGGTGACCGCGACGGCGGCTCTCTCTCCGGTGGCGGCCAGGCGTCGGTGCCCGAACTTCCCTGCCAGCAGCGAAGCGACCAGCGCATAACAGGACAGGCCGAAGGCCAGCAGCATGGTGAACTGTCCGACATCGGTCAAGAAGACTTGCATGGAGTGATTTCTATAGGAGTTCGGTGCTGAATCGACCTGAGGATTGGCGCCGGAAGGAACCACTTCTGGCGTTTCACTGTCCGGTCCGCCCCGGCAGGGTCACTGCTTCTGACCGGCTGCCTGTTTGAGGGCCTCCTGGCTGTAGGTGGCCTCGTACTTGGAAGCGCACTTGGCCTGAACCACCGTCGACTGAAACTCTCCGCCGGGCATGAGCTTGCCTTCCGCCATGGCCTGAGCGTCGTCCTTGAAGGTGTCCGGCAGCAGATCTTTGCCGACATAGCGGATATTCAGGCTGTGTCCCTCCTGTTCCAGGGTGAACCGGACTCCCTGGTCCGCCTTCAGGATGCTCCCGGGAACGACGTTGCCGGCTACCCGGATCCGGCGTCCGTAGGCGTCGTCCCCCATGGCCTGCAATTCGCCGACGGTCTTGTAGTAGGCCACACTTTCGTCGAAGCTGCTGAACCCCAGCCAGGCAACCGCCAGTACGATGACCAGAGAGCCGGCCAGAAACTTGATTTTTCGCTTGTCCATGCCTTATTCCTTCCCGCCGCCAACAGTCCGCGTCCCGTGAGAGCAGGGCAAATCCCGACAGCAACATTTTACCCGCCGGCCGCGATTTTAAGCAAGTTTAAGGCATGCGCCTGTTTTTGCAGTGGTCCCGGCGGTAGCAGGCCATGGCAGGCGGAACCTATCGCCATGTAGGAGCCGGGAGTCACCCAACACGAACGTGCTGTACCACGACTTTCAGACCGGAGGTTCTGGAAAGTCTCCCGTCGGCGGTCAACAGAGGAACGTCCAATGTGCGGGCGGCGGCGAGATAGAAGGCGTCGTAGGCGCTGACGTTGCGGTGGTACTGCCAGGCCGGGCGAGCCAGGTACCGGTGTGAAATTCGGTCCACCGGCCAGTGGGCCAAGTCATCGATAGCCAACAGTGCCCGTGGCTCCTCAAGTTGACCCTTAAGCACCGCGCGACGCAACACCGACAGGACCTCCGCCTCCATCAACTCGGGCGCTGCCAGGGATGCATTCTCGATCACGTTTGCGACGGCCCTTCCGAGGGAGGTCCTCAGGAGGTACTCGACCGCAACCGACGCATCGATAACGTACCCGGTCACCCCATCTCCAGGTCTCGGTGTGAACGTTCCTCCAGGAGCAACTCCGCCGCCGCTACTCCGAGGTTGGTCTTGGGGCGCTGAGCCAAGCGCTTGCGCCACTCCCACCTTGCCAACTCGCGTTCGAGTGCGGCGAGAACCGACGCGCTCAGGGTGCAGTGGTTCTCTCTCGCGTGGCGGCGCAGGCGCTCGTGAAGATCTTCCGGGATGTTCTTTACTTGAAGGTTAGCCATATCATGATTGTAGCATGACAATAGCATGAAGGCAAATCTAACACCTCACCCAGACTTCGGACCCTTCGATCTTGACCGGGTAGCATTCCACCTGGACCCGCGGGTTGGTCAGGCAGGCGCCCGTGGCCACATCGAATCGCCAGGAATGCCAGGGGCAGCTCACGACGTTGCCGTCCAATGGGCCTTGGCCCAGCGGTCCGCCCCGGTGGACGCAGGTGTCGTCGATGGCATGCAGGTTGCCATCCACGTTGAACACCGCGATTCTCTTTCCCTCGACCTCAACCGTTCGGCCCTGTCCGGCCGGAATTTCATCGGCTCCGGCCACGCGAATGTAGTCGGCCATGGTCTCCTCCTTATTTAAGAGACAGAACACTGGACCGGTAGCCTCCCCTCCGCTTGAAGTAGGCCATCAGAACGAGATACCCCCCGAGCATGATGAGGGGCAGGATGGCCACCGTCATGAGGGCATCCTTCTTGGCGCCGGACTGCACCCCTTCGATCAGGCGGAGGTCGCCCGCGCTGACGGCTTGGAGCTTTTCCTGGTCCAGGGGTCGGTACCTGCCGAACACGCTCACCTTTTCCTGGCTCACCACCTGGGCGTGCAGGGCGGGATTCCGGGCGTGCAGCTCGCGTTCGATCACCCGGTCTTGAACGTGGCCCAGAAAGGCGGCGCCGACCACTCCAACGCTGAGCGTTCCCACGGCTGCGATGGCGTTCAGCGTCAACGCCCCTCCTCGGGGAAACTGCTCGGAAACGACGCCCAGCATGGTGGGCCAGAAGAAGGTCTTGCCGAAGCCGTAAAGGGTGGCCGCCAGCAGAATGACGATCCCGGTCGATTTCGACAAGGCTGCCAGGCCCACGGCCGCCACCAGGCTGCTGACGGCCAGCAGGCCCAGAGGCGAAAGCCTGTGCACGAACGGACCCGCGAAAAAGCGGAGGATCATCATGATGAGGGAGGTGTAGACCAGCACCCATCCCGGGTGGATACCCAATTGACTCATTTCGGGGGCCATCAGGGAGGTGATCCAGCTATCGGTGCCCAACTCGGTGGTGGCCAGCGGGATCATCAGCAGGAGAAGGAAGAAGAACATCATCCTGCCCCAGGAGCGAACGTAGAGGGTGTAGCCGCCCACCAGAACGCCGCCGATCGCCAGTTGAACCGCCAGCGGCCAGGAGAACACGCGGCCCACCTCGCTGACGACCAGAGCCACCACGATCAGGATGCCCAGGATGCCTGCCTCCTGGAGCATGGCCCTGTAGGAAACGCCGGCCTGGACCCGTTCTTGCACGGGGAACCTGCAGCCGGGCAACATCAGTCCATAGACTGCCGTCGGCAGCAGGATCAGGCCCACCTTCCAATGCCAGTCCACGCCGCCCATCATGAGGGCCAGTATGCCGCCCAGAACCAGTCCTCCCGGCCAGCCCGCATGCAGGATATTGAGCCACTTGGTCTTGTCGCGGGGATACATGGTGGCCACCACGGGATTGACCACGGCCTCCACGGTCCCATTGCCGAGGGCCACGATGAAGGTGCCGATATAGAGACCCCAATAGCCCTGAGCCAGGATGGTGATCACGGCCGAGGCCAGGTGGCAGACAAGGGCGAAGGCCATGGCCTTGCCGTAACCGATGCGGTCCACCACCAGGCTGAACAGGACGATACTCAAGGCAAAGGGCCAAAGCCCCACGCCGAAGATCTCGCCTTTCTGGGTTTCGCTGAGGTTGAACTGGACGCCCCATTCGTTGATGACCTGGGTGCGCACGATGAAGCCGAAGGCGGTGGCCACCAGGGCGATGAAGCTGGCCCAGAAGAGTCGCTTGGCGTTGGAATCGAGCCGTGGCTGCTCGTCCCCTGGTGAAGCGGGATTGTCCATGGATTGGGGCAGGCCTGCCGTGAGTCGGAGTTGTCGAAACAGGCGCAGCTTAGCTCAGGCTCATGCCACTGTCAATCCGATTGCTATCGGCAACTAATGAATTGATTTCCCGGCTTTACCTGGGAAAGAATGCTGCCAATCATGAAGCGCGAAGAGCTCAACCGACAGATCGATCGGCTCAAGGCGGATTTTTGCGGTCACCTGCGAGTGGAGACCACGCTTGGGGCCATGACAGGGCTCATCAAGGGCGTGGTCGAGGATGCCTACCGCGAGGCTCGAACCGCGCTGCCGCCCGGCCGCAACGGGATCGCGCTGCTCTCTACCGGGGGTTTCAGCCGAAACCAGCTTCACCCCTATTCGGACATCGACATCCTGGTGCTGTTTGCCGGCCGGCTCCGGGAAGAGGACGAAACCTTCCTCAAGAGGATGCTGCATCCGCTCTGGGATCTGGGGCTGCACATCGGCCACCAGATTCTGGAGCTGAACCGCTATCGGTTCGACCCGGAGAACCTGGAGCTGGCTACCGCCCTGCTGGAAACGCGCCTGGTGGCCGGTGACTGCCGCCTTTATCAACAATTCCTGCAGCGGGACGTGAGGCGGCTCCTCAAGCGGCAGCGAAAGCAATTCCTGCGGGTGTTGGTGGACAACTACGAGGAACGTCAGAAGCGTTTCAGTTCGACCATCTACCAGTTGGAACCCGACATCAAGGAGGCCCCGGGCGGCCTGAGAGATCTGCAGGTGGCCGGCTGGCTGAGTCGACTCCTGTACGGGGTCGAATCGGGGCAGGGTCTGGTTGAGCTGGGCCTGCTGAGCCCAGGCCAGTGGGACGATCTCAGAGAGGCGCAACGGTTCCTGATGCAGTTGAGGACCTACCTGCACGTTCTGGCAGGACGCAACCGGAACGTCTTGTCTCACGAATCCCAGGAAGAGATGGTCAAGGTCCTGGGCTACTCCGCCGAACCCGACTGGATGGCCGTGGAAAACCTGATGAAGGACTATTTCCTGAGGGCCAAGGTCATTCACGCCTATTGCGAATCCATGATTCGGAGAGCCTTCCCCCCCGTCAAGCGCCACCGGCGTTCCCTGAAAAAGACCTGGACCACCACCGTTGTCAGAAAAGGCGCCCTGGCCTTTCCCCGGGAAGCAGTGATTTATGAGAATCCTCTCAACGTACTGAAACTGTTCTCCCGTTCGGTGAGGTACCAGGTTCCGGTCAGCGAAGAGGCTCTGGACCAGATCCGGAGACATCTGCCGCTGATCGGTGAAAGGCTTCGGGCCCTGCCGGAAGTCAGGGACCACTTCCTGAGGTTGCTGCGCCAGCGCCAGGGCGTTTACGAGGCTCTGTTCCTGATGCACGAGATCGGACTGTTGGGCCAGATCTTTCCGGAGTTCGATCGGATTCGCTGCCACGTCACCCGGGACTTCTTCCACAAGTACACCGTGGACGAGCATTCCCTCCTGACCGTCAAGAACCTGGAAGATCTCTATCGCGAGCGACGTCCTCGCTTCGGTGAGATTCTCAGGGGCCTGGAACGCCCCGATCTGCTGCTCTTCTCCCTGCTTTTCCACGACGTCGGAAAGGCCGAGCCGGGCAACCATTGCGAAAAGAGCCTGGCGGCCGTCGACCGGATTGCCGAGCAGATTCAACTGCCCCGGGCGGATCTCGAAACGGTCCGGTTCCTGGTCAGCGGCCACCTGGAAATGTCCAACACCTTTCAGCGGAGAGACGTGACCGATGAATCCGTCATCAAGCGTTTTGCCGAGTATGTGGGCAACCAGGAAAACCTCCGCCTGCTCTGCCTGGTGACCTACGCCGACATTACCGCCGTCAGTCCCGAGGCGCTGACCTCATGGAAGGAAGAGGTGCTCTGGCAGCTCTACGTGGAGACCAATGCTCAACTGACCCGGGACTTCGCCGATGAGCGCTGGCACCTGAACGAGGATTCCGGCCTGATGGACGAGGTTTCCGCCCTGGTGGGGGAAAGCCCCGACAGCTCCCGGCTACAGGTCTTCCTGGATGGGTTTCCGCGGCGTTATCTGCGCTTCACTCCCAGGGAACACATCGCCGAACACTACCGTTTGTCGGAAGGAATCCGATCCCCTACCGATATCGTCAGCCGGCTGACCCGGCACAGGTCGACCTACCGGCTCACGTTCATGGCCCTGGACCGTCCCAATCTGTTCGCCAAATTGACCGGGGTTCTGGCCTGCTACGGAATGAATATCGTTCGGGGGCAGGCTTTCGCCAACAGCCACGGCCTGATCCTGGACTTGATCGAGTTCGAAGACCGGCTGCACACGTTCAAAATGAACCGGAGCGAGATGGATGCCTTTCAAAAAACCCTGCGTGAGGTGGTGCTGGGGCGCCGGGATCTGGCGGTGTTGCTCAAGAAAAGGGAAAGTAGTATTCTTTTCCGGTCCAAGAGCTGGAGTCCGATTCAGACCTTTGTGGGTTTCGATGACCATGCCTCGGACAAGTACACCTTGATGGAAATCGTGACCCGCGATCGGTTCGGTCTCTTGTATACTGTTGCCACCACCTTGGCGAGGAACGACTGCAACATCGACGTCGCCCTGATATCTACTGAAGGACACAAAGCCATTGACGTCTTTTACTTGACTCAGGCAGGAGGGAAGTTGACCTCTCCGCCGCAGCAGGCGCTGGAAGAGTCGTTGCATCGGGCTCTGGATGGGTCCTGATCCGGAATCGGTTCGACCCGGAGGGTAGGAGTCAAGAGCCCGGCAACGATAGGCCGACATCCAAGTCGTGGCTCCATCATGCTGGACCTGGAGTAGTTAATTGTTTCGAAATCCGCATTGCTGGCTATCGCTACCAGGAAGGGGAAATCCATGAAGCTCGTGAAATGCATCATTCGGCCGAATAAAGTAGAGGAAGTCCGAGAGGCTCTGTCGCAGGTCAACGTTTCCGGGATGACCGTATCGGAAGTACGCGGTCATGGCCGCCAAAAAGGCCATAAGGCCGTTTATCGGGGCCGGGAATACAGCGTGACCCTTCTGCCCAAGATGATGATCGACCTGGTGCTGCCGGATGATCAGGTGGACGAGGTGTTGAAGGTCGTCATCGAGACCGCCAGAACCGGAGAGATCGGAGACGGCCGGATTTTCGTCCTTCCGGTAGACGAGGGATACAACATCCGCACCGGAGAAAAGGACGTCAATTGACCCCATCAACCGGTCAGGGATTGCCGATCGCAGATTCTTGATCCTGGATCTGCGACCGGTACTGCCGGCGGAAGAGCTGACCCCGATCGTAGCTCAAATCCAATTTCCCCAATCCACAATTCACGATTCTCCACCCAGGCCGGCCACGATTTCCCGGTAGTGGCCCCGGACCCGGCGGGTGGTCGCCAGGTAGTGGTCGGTGAAGGCTTCCGGGGATTGGCAGTAGGGAGCCTTGGGTTCCCCCAGCAGGAGAATCAGCTTGCGAAGATGCCCGGGATCGCGAGATACCGTGGAGACGCCGTCGGTGGCCGCAATTCGGAGGCTGTTCTCCAGCCGGCGCAGGAATCGGTAGCCCTCCGACAGGTCGTGAACCGCAACCTCGCCCAGGAGCCCCAGTCTTTCCAGCCGACCCATGGCCGTTAACGTGTGGGGGATGCGGAGCTCGGGGTAGTCTCCTCCATGCTTGAGCTGCAACAACTGAGTGGCGAACTCCACGTCCTGCAAGCCTCCGGCCCCGGCTTTCAAATGGAAGCGGGCCTGCTGGGCTTCTTTCCCCAACTCGACTTCCATGCGACGCCGCAGGTGGGCGATCCGGGAGACCTCCTCCGGCTTCAACTCGGGCTCATAGACAAACCCGTCGATCATGGCGCCGATCTGTCGTTGCAGGCGGCGTCCGCCCGAAATGAAGCGGTGGCGGGACAGGGCCAGGCGCTCCCAGGCTTCCGCGCGGGTGGCCAGGTATTCCCGGTAACGGGATGCAGGAGTGACCAATGCCCCCTTGCTACCCATGGGCCGCAGCCGGGTGTCGATGTGGTAAATGGTCCCCTCGCCCTGTGACACCGAGAGGATTTTGTCGAGGCGCTCCACCAGGCGGACACAGCGCCGCTGGTTCTCCCAGGCTTGCGCGGCATCCTGGTCGGCATAGAAGTAGACCAGGTCCAGGTCGGAGTGGTAGCTCAGGTCGTTGCCACCCAGCTTCCCCATGGCCAGTATGGCCACCTGCTCGCGCGCCCAGGCGCTGAAGCCCGGGCCGAATCGGTCTTCCAGGCTTTCACAGGCCAAATCGAAGGCGGCCAGAAGGCAGCACTCGGCCAGGGCGGCCATCTGCTTCCCGACCCGGTCCCGGCTCAACTCGCCCAAGACGTCCTTCATCCCGATTCGGAACATCTCGGTCTGCTGGTACCGCCTCAGACAGCCGCGTTTTTCCCGATCGTTGCCGGCGTCCCGAAGCAGGGGTCCCAACTCGGCCGAGAAGCACGAGAGCGTCTTCTGACGTCTCAACTCCTCGGGACGAACCAGGGTGTCGAAGAATTCGGGGCGCCTGCAGAGAAAATCCGAAAGAAATCGGCTGGAGGCCAGCAATCTCAGGAGTCGGGCCAAAACCCCCGGGGACTCGTTCAGCAACCCGTAGAGCGAATCCCGATCCCCCAGGGCATCGGCGAAACTCTCGAATGCGGACAGGCCGGCGTCGGGGTCGGGGCTGGCCTGCAGACCGCTCAGCAGTCCGGGCATCAGGTTGGCCAGCAGGTTGCGCATCCGGGAAGGGGCATGGGCGAAGGAGGGAGCATCCCGCAGCAGGGTGATCTGGTGGTAGGCGGTTCTCAAGTCCGAGAAGCCGCGGTCGGCAAGCATGCGGTGGGCTTCCTGCTCCGGAAGCCCCGATTGGAGCACCAGAGCCGCTTCCCTGATCTCGACGCCGGCAGCGCCCCCTCGACGCCAGGCCACCAGGTCTCCAAACATGCGGTGAACCAGCGTCGTGTGCCGGGCATAGGTTTGCCGCAACCCGTCCACGGTTTCCGAAACTTCGCCGCCGCCGATCCCCATTCGCCGGGCGCACTTGTAGAGGTCCTCTTCCTTCTGCGGCAATTCGTGGGTCTGAAAATGAAAGACCATTTGAAGCTTGTGCTCCAGGTCGCGCAGAAACCGGTAGGCGTCCTGCAAGCCGCGATGTTCCCGGGCATTGAGGAATCGGGCCCGGTGCAGCGCCTCCAGGGCGCGCACCGTCTGCCTCTCCTGAAGGTGCGGTTGGCGGCCTCCGTAAATGAGTTGGAGTGCCTGGACGAAGAATTCGACTTCGCGAATGCCGCCCTCCCCCAGCTTGACATGGCGCCCCTGTCTTCCCGTTGAATCCAGCTTGGCGTTGATGCGGTTCTTGATTTCCTGAAGCTCGTCCAGAGAGGCAAAATCCAGGAACTTGCGGTAGGTAAAGGATCGAAAGGTCTCGCAGAAGGTCCTTCCCAGTTCCCTGGATCCGCCCACCGGCCTGGCCTTGATCAGGGCCAGTCGTTCGAAGGTTTCCCCCCAACTGCCATAGTAGTTGCGGTAGTCGTTCAGCGAGGCTGCGATGTTTCCGGAGCCGCCTTCGGGCCGCAGCCGCAAATCCACCCGATAGAAGGCCCCCTCATCGGTCGATTCCGACAGGGCTTGGGTGATCATGCGAGCCAGCTTGGTGAAGAAGTCACGGTTTGAAACGGTCTTGGGGGGACCGCTGGAGAGCGGGGCATCGGAGCCGGCCTCGGCGGCGACGGTGTGGCCGTCCTCCCCGTCGTAGCAATAGATCAAGTCGATATCGGAGCTGTAGTTGAGCTCCTCGCCGCCCAGCTTGCCCATTCCCAGCACGGTGAAGCGGGCCTCCCTCATGCCGCCCCGGCCATCGGGTGTTTGGGGGACCCCGTGCCGCCTCGCCAGGCGGGTCCGGCAAATCCCGTACACACCGTCGATGACGGACTCGGCCAGTCGAGACAGTTCCGTGGTCGTGTCGCCCACGTCGATGATTCTCAGAATGTCGCGGGCGCTGATGCGCAACATCTCCCGGCGCTTGAAGCGGGCCAGAGCCCTCAATCGATCTTCTTCAGCCCAACCCCGGGCGATGGCCTGGCGGGCTCCCTTGCAATAGGAGTCCAGGGACTTGGGCCAGGGTGCGCCCAGCTCGTTCAACAACCAGTAGAAGGTCTCCGGGTCGCGAATGAGGATCTCGGAGGCGTAGCTGGAGGAGCCGCAGATCAGGAGGACGGCCTCCAGGGCCTCGCCGGTGTCGCCCAGGAAGCCCAGGAAGTTCACGGGGTGGCTGACCACCCCAAGCAGTCGTTCGAAATGGTTGAGCGCTCCGTCGGGGTCGGGTGTTTCCCGGACCGTCTCCAGCAACTTGCCCACCATTCGCGCCAGGGCCAGCCGGGTGGTCACGTCCTCCGCCATGAGTTGGAGGTTGCGGTCGGCGGCTGCAGGGTCCGCGAATCCGAATCGGGCGAGGAATTCCGTCACCTCTTCCGTGGAAAGTTCCGGCGCCAGCAGCAGGTCTTCGGGCTTCATGGGTCAGGCGGGTTCGGTCCAGGAAAAGTGATTGCGATATTAACCTGCATTTCTCTCCAACGGTAGGAGAAGTCGGTTCTCAACAAGAGGAATTCACCAAGGACCTCGAAGGGACACAAGGACCGATAGAATCCCTCTATCTACCCATTGAACATGGATACACAGGATGCACAGGATTAAAGGACGAGACACTGTTGCACGGGAAGCTGATTCGCTGTGTTTCCCCTCACCCGAACCCAAGGGGCGTTCCCTTTGAGTGGGTCAAGAACATTAGTCTTTCTTCGTGTGTCTTCGTCGTCCTTCGTGTGTCTTCGTGGATAACTCTTTTTTTGTCGTTTCAGACAAATCCCGCCAGGCACACCCATTCCTCAGCCGAGGTGACGGCCCACTGCCCGCTGTGGTAGTATTCGAGCGGTTTTGCGGGGAGCGGTAGCCGGCCAAATGATGATGGCTCTAATGGGACCGATTGAAAAAGAAGAACTTATGAGCTCCGGTCAGATCGAGCGCACCATTCGCCGGCTGGCGCGGGAGATTCTCGACCACAATCGGGGTCAGCAGGGACTGGCGCTGGTTGGGATCCGTCGCCGCGGGGTGCCGCTGGCGGAGCGTCTGGCCAGGGCTCTGTGGGAAATGCAGGCCGTCAAGGTTCCGGTCGGTCACCTGGATATCAATCTCTATCGAGACGACCTTTCCTCGGTAGCCACCCAGCCGATCGTGCAGAGCAGCGAAATCGATTTCCCGTTGAGCCGGAAGATCGTGGTGCTGGTGGACGATGTTCTGTTCACCGGGCGAACCGTGCGGGCCGCCATGGACGCCCTGGTGGATTACGGCCGGCCCAAGGCCATTCAGCTCTGCGTCCTGATCGATCGGGGCCATCGGGAACTGCCCATCCAGGCTCACTTCGTGGGCAAGACGGTGGAGACCGACGCGGCGGAGATGGTGGAGGTAAGGTTGAAAGAGATCGATCGTCGAGAGGGAGTTCTGCTGGTTGAACCTGCTTCATGAGTCCTGAAGCCATCGCCCCACAGTCCGGCGCGTCCACCCCACCCGCCTCCCGGGGAGGCCCGGTGTCATTCAATGCCAAACACCTGCTGGGCATTGAGCCGCTGTCGGTGGATCAGATTCAATTGATCTTGGAGACGGCCAAGTCTCTTCGAGAAATCTCAACCCGTCCCATCAAGAAAGTACCCACGCTTCGCGGGAAGACCGTCATCAATCTCTTCTTCGAGGCCTCGACCCGGACGCGCACCTCCTTCGAGATCGCGGCCAAGCGACTCAGTGCCGACGCCATCAATATCTCTACCTCCGCCAGCAGCATCGTGAAAGGAGAGACCCTGGTGGATACGGCCAGAAACCTGGAGGCCATGGCTCCGGATGTCATCGTGATTCGACATTCTTCGGCCGGAGCCCCCCATCAACTGGCCGGAAGCTGTACGGCCTGCATCGTCAACGCGGGTGACGGAGCCCATGAGCATCCCACTCAGGCGCTGCTGGATGCGCTCACCATCCTGGACCACAAGCCGGCCTTGAAAGGATTGCGGGTCGCCATCATCGGAGATATCGCCCACAGCCGGGTGGCTCGATCCAATTGCCTGTTGCTGGGGAAGATGGGCGCTCGGGTGACGGTTTGCGGACCGCCGACCCTGCTCCCGGTAGGCTTTGAACGGATGGGCGCCCCGGACGGACCGCCGGCCGTGACCGATCGGATGGATGAGGCCCTGGATGGGGCCGACGTGGTGATGATGCTGCGCATTCAAATGGAGCGCCAGCGAGAGGCCTTCTTCCCCTCGGTGCGGGAGTACTTCCGCTACTACGGGCTTACCGCCAGTCGCATGAGATCGGCCAAGCCCGACGCCATCATCATGCATCCCGGCCCCATCAATCGCGGCGTGGAAATCGCGTCGGAGGTGGCCGACGGACCCTATTCGGTGATCCTGGGACAAGTGGCCAGCGGTGTCGCCATTCGAATGGCTGTTCTTTACCTGGTCATCGGAGGAAGGGAACAACCGCCGCAGGCCCCCGAGGGGTGAGTTTTGGCGGACGCAACCGCTGGAGGAGTCAAGAGTGTCAGCCCTGCTGGTTAAAGGCGGAAGAGTCATCGATCCGGCTCAGGAACTGGACCATGTCAGCGATGTCCTGCTGGAGGACGGCAGGGTCAGCCGCATCGCACCCGGCCTGCAGGCTTCGGGGATTCCGGTTCTGGACGCCTCCGGGCTGATTGTGTCCCCGGGTCTGATCGATATCCACGTGCACCTGAGGGAACCCGGCCGGGAGGACGAAGAAACCATCCATTCCGGCTCCGAGGCGGCGGCGGCCGGCGGCTTCACCTCCATCTGCTGCATGCCCAACACCGATCCCGTCAACGACAATCCGGCGGTCACCAGCTTCATCCTCAAGGAGGCCGAGCGGCGAGCCCTGACCCGGGTGTTTCCCATAGGCGCCATCAGCGCGGGCAGCGCCGGAGAGCGATTGGCGGAAATCGGAGAAATGGTCAACGCGGGAGCCATCGGCATCAGTGACGACGGCAAGGGCGTGATGGACGGGCAACTCATGCGTCGGGCAATGGAGTATTCGCTGCCCTTCAAGATTCCCATCATCGAACACTGCGAAGATCTCAACCTCTCGGCCCACGGCTGCATGAACGAAGGGTACCAGTCCACGGTCCTGGGCCTGAAGGGCATGAGCCGCACGGCCGAGGACGCCATGGCGGCTCGGGATATCATGCTGGCGGAGTTGACCGGTGCCCACATCCACATCGCCCATCTTTCCACCAGTGGCGCCGCCGACCTGGTAAGGCAGGGGAAGAGCAAGGGCATTCACGTCACCTGCGAAGTCTGCCCCCACCATTTCACCCTCAGCGACGCGGCCTGCCGTGACTACGACACCAACACCAAGATGAGTCCTCCCCTGCGGACCGAGGAGGATATCGAGGCGCTGCTGGAAGCCATCGTGGACGGCACGGTGGATTGCATCGTCACCGACCACGCTCCCCACAATCCCAACGAAAAGATGCTGGAATTCGACCAGGCCCCCTTTGGGATCATCGGTCTCGAGACCGCCCTGGGCCTGGTCCTCACCCGCCTCTACCATACCGGCCTCATCAGTCTCCCACGCGTGGTGGAACTCATGAGCACCCAACCCGCCCAACTGATCAACCAGCCGCTCGGCCACCTGAAAGCAGGAGCCGCGGCCGACCTGACCCTGTTCGACCCGGACGCCGAATGGGTCTACGATCTGGGAAAGACCAGGTCGAAGAGCCGCAATTCCCCCTTCCACGGAACCGCCCTCAAGGGGCGCGTGGCCGCCACCATCGTGGCGGGGAAGATCGTCTATCGGTGTCCGGAGTACTTCAATGGCCTTGCTTGAACTTCTCGAGGCATTCGGCGGAACAGAAGTACTTGGTTTCTCCGCGGAAGGAGCGGCGCAGGGCGGAGTCGGTGTCGACGTAGGTGCCGCAGACGGGGTCCTTCTCCATGGTCCCGTGCTTGACCGTCGGCCCGCGGGACCGGGAGGGTCCGGGGTTCTCGAAGTTGGAGGGCGCCCGCATGGGGGCCAGGAGCGCCCGCAGCACACCCCGGATAAACATCAATGCCGCCAGGAGAATGGCGAAATAGAACATCCATTTCATGGCAGATGCTCACCCCCGGTGAGGAATGCGAACCTGACCCGCATGCCATGAGTCTAACACCGATTCGAAGGGCGTCAAGCGGCCGGCGGGACCGCCTTGCGGCTTTCCTGACGGGTTCCTTGCGGTCCACGGGCAGGTGTCCCGGGACGGTCCGGCGGGTTGGTTCAAAAGAGTTGGTGGGCCTTCAAATCGAGCCGTCGCGACTGGTGCATGAGCACCGCGTTCATCAGTTCGATCGCCAGGCGCGACTCCAGCGTGATTCCCGCGCGGATGCCCACGCAAGGGTCATGGCGCCCCATCTTGAGCCTGAACTCGATCTCTTCCAGGTTCTTGCGGACCGACTGCTGGGGAAGCAGGATGGAGGAGGTCGGCTTGAACCCGACCCGGCAGATCAGGGGACTGCCGGTGGTGACTCCACCCAGCAGTCCGCCGTGGCGGTTGCCTTGATAGCCTGAACGCCGGATGGGATCGTTGTTTTCGCTCCCCCTTCGCTCGACGGCTGCCGAACCCGCGCCGATCTCGCACGACTGCACCGCGTGCAATCCCCCCAGAGAGCCCATCAGGCGCAACTTCAAGCTCTGATAGAGCGGCTCCCCGACCAGAGGCGGCGGATTGGCGGCCACCACCTCGATGGATGCTCCCAGGGAATCTCCCTTCCTGCGGGTTTCCCTGATGGCTTCGGCGGCGCTCCGGCCGAGGGTCGGGTCCAGCGTGTGGATCTCGGATCCCTCCAGGGAATCTTCCAGCTTTTCCAGGGCCTCCGGCGAACAACCAGGCGAGCCAGGCTCCTGTATTTCTTTGAGCCGATCGGCCAGGGTCAGCGAGCTCTTCAACGGTCCCACCTGGCAGATGGAAGACAGGATTACCGTCCGGAAATGCTCCCGCAGAAAGATCCGGGCGATGGAGCCGGCGATGACGTCCGAGATGGTGGAGCGGTAGCTGGAGCGCCCGCCGCCTCTCGGGTCCGCGTAGCCTCGGGACTGGTGATGCTTGACCAGGTCGGTGTGTCCGGGACGAACCTCCCCTTCGGGTCCGGCAAACTGCTCATAGTCCTGCGGGCGCTTGGACGAGGAGAGCACCAGGGCCGCCACCGGTTCGCCGCTGCAGTGGCCCTCCTCGTAAGAGGGAACCGTGAGGGACTGGTCCGCGTCGCCGACCCGGATGGGAGCGCCGGCCGTCAAGCGATCGGTATCCGCCTGGTACAGCCCCGACAACAGGATCAGCCGGTCCTGCTCGCGGCGGGGCGTTCCATGCCTGCTGCTTCCCGGACGCCGCCGGTCCAGGTAGCGCTGAATCCTCTGGCGGGAAATCCTGAGCCCGGGAGGGCAACCGAAAACGATGGTGGTGATGGCCGGCCCGTGGGACTCCCCGGCGCCGGCAACCCCATACAACGGTCCACCCAATATCTCCATCAAAAACTCCTGGCAAGGCCTGAACTGACAAATGCCATATTATCACAAGTTTAGACCTCATCCCCCACCGGGCTGCCCGATAGCCCGTCAAAAAGGGGGCGATCCTGCGCACGCAGTTGGCATGGTTGTCGGGAGTTGCAGCCGCAATCGGCGGCCGTTGAAATTCCAAGGCAGGCCCCATATAGTGTCGCCGGCGACCAGGCAGGGGAGGCTGGAAACACCCGTATGACCAGGACACAACCATCCCCCAGGGTGAAGGTGGGTCTGCTGCAGATGGCGAGCTGCCCGCAACCTCGGGACAACCTGGAGAAGGTCCGGGAGGGCATTGGCCGGGCGGCCGAACAGGGGGTTCAGATCCTTTGCCTGCAGGAGCTGTTCCGGTCGCAGTACTTCTGCCAAGCGGAGGACGAGGCCTTCTTCGACCTGGCCGAGTCGATTCCCGGCCCCACCACCGAAAGCTTGTCGGCGCTGGCCCGGCGGCATGGAATGGCCATGGTCGTTCCTCTCTTCGAGAGGAGAGCGGCCGGCGTCTACCACAATACCGCGGTCGTCCTGGATGCGGACGGGACCTTGCTGGGAAGCTATCGCAAGATGCACATTCCCGACGACCCCCTCTACTACGAAAAATTCTACTTCACCCCGGGGGATCGGGGTTACCCGACCTTCGAGACCCGCTACGGAAGCATCGGCGTGCTGGTGTGTTGGGATCAGTGGTATCCGGAGGCGGCCCGCCTGATTGCCCTGGGCGGCGCCCAGATCCTCTTCTATCCCACCGCCATCGGGTGGCACCCCTCGGAGAAACAGCAAGACGGCGCCGCCCAGCAGGAGGCCTGGAAGACCATGCAGCGCTCCCACGCCATTGCCAACGGGATCTTCGTGGCATCGGTCAACCGCGTGGGCTTCGAATGCCCCCCGGGCGGCGAGGGTCTGGACTTCTGGGGAGCCTCGTTCGTCTGCGACCCGTTCGGCGGGGTGTTGGCTGAAGCTTCCGGGGAGGAAGAGCTGGTGGTGGCGGAATGCGACTGGGGTCGAATTGAAGAGGTCCGGCGGCAATGGCCCTTCCTGCGAGACCGCCGCATCGACAGTTACGCGCCGATCGTCAATCGGCTCCTCGACTGTCCGCCGACAAGCTGAACCAGACGGAGCGACCGGGTCACCAATACCGGCCGGTCGTTTGCCGCCTGGGCGCCCGGCGCCGCACCAGGATTGTGAAAGAGGGGTTACCCTCGGAAAGGACAGGGACCGATGTCATTCGACCAGTGGACCATGGACCGCAAGCCGAAGAGGGCCCTCCTTGCGTTGTTGGCGATCGTTTTCAGCCTCGGCCTGGGCGCCGCTACGGTGGCAGCCCAGCAGTCTCCCGCAACCGAGGAGACCTCCAGGGGCTGTTTGTGGGAAGTTTCTTCCGAGAAGGGCACCCTGTTCCTGCTGGGGACCGTGCATTTGCTGAAACCCGGGACCCATGCCGTGTCTCCGGCGGCGGAAGCAGCCTTTCAGCAAGCCAACACGATTCTGCTGGAATTGGACCTGGACGAAGGCAATTCTCCGGAGAGCCGGCAAGTGTTCGCCCGGAAGGCAATGCTCCAGGGGGAGACGCTCCAGGACAAAGTTTCCTCGGAGACCTTTGCCCTGGCCAAACAGAAGACCGAGGCGCTGGGCCTGCCCTTTGACCGGCTCCGCTCCCTGAAGCCCTGGTCTTTCAGTCTGACTCTTGCCCTCTTCAAGTTGCAGACTCTGGGATTCGATCCCAGGCACGGCGTCGACCGCTATTACTTCGACAAGGGGAAGCAGGCGGGCAAGGAAATCCGGGCCTTGGAAACCGTGGAATACCAGTTGGACCGGTTCGATGGAATGTCCGACAGGTTGCAGGAGGAGTTCCTCTTGCAGACCCTGGAAGACTTGGATGAGATGGAGGAAGAAATCGAAGAACTGGTGCAAGCCTGGTCCCGCGGGGAGGCCAAGGTGCTGGCGGAATTGATGCAGGAAAGTTTCAAGGATTATCCCGGCCTGTACCGAAGGCTGATTGTCGAGCGCAACAAGAACTGGTTGCTCGAGATCGATCCGATTCTGGATCGGCCGGGAACCACCCTCTTGGTGGTCGGAGCGCTCCACCTGGTGGGCCCGGAGAGTGTTGTGGCACTCTTGGAAAAGCAGGGATATACCGTGAAGCAGTTGTGAGTCGGTCTTGTCCGACGACCGCCATGGGCCTGATTGCGATTCCGAACGGTTACCGCATGCCGGCGGAGTGGGAGCCTCACGAGGCCACCTGGATCGCCTGGCCACACTATCGGGCCGATTGGCCCGGCAAGTTCGCGGCCATCCCCTGGGTCTTTGGCGAGGTGGTGCGCCACCTGCACCGCCACGAACGGGTCAGGATCCTGGTGGAGGACGGGCGGCTGGAACAGCGGGCCCGCCGGCTGCTTTCACAGGCCGAGGTGGATCTGGCTGCTGTTGAATTCCACCGGGTGGCCACCAACCGCAGTTGGCTGCGCGACAGCGGTCCGGTTTTCGTCCGCCGGTGCGGTTCGGGGACGGGCCAGGTGGGGGTCCTGGACTGGAAATTCAACGGCTGGGCCAGGTATTCGAACTGGAAGCGGGACGACGCGGTTCCCGGCGCCATCGCCGGCCTGCTCGGCGTGAAATGCCGGCAGCCGACGATGGAACCCGGCGGGCGCAGGATCGTCCTGGAAGGGGGCAGCTTCGACGTGAACGGCCGGGGAACGCTGGTCACCACCGAGGAATGCCTGCTGAGCCCCGTCCAGGCCCGCAACCCGGGAGTTTCCAGGGCGGAGATGGAGGACATCTTTCGGCACTACCTCGGGGTCACCAAAGTCATCTGGCTGCAGCGAGGAATCGCCGGCGACGACACCCACGGCCACGTGGACGACGTCGCCCGCTTCGTAAACCCCACCACCCTGGCGGTCTCGGTGGAATCCAACCGGCGGGACGCCAACTACCAAGCCCTGCGGGAAAACCGGAGGCGGCTGGCGAAGGCCACCGACCAGGACGGCCACGCGCTCCGGGTGGTTGAGCTTCCCATGCCGAGGCCCCTGTCCTTCAGCGGGCAGCGCCTACCCGCCAGCTATGCCAACTTCTACATCGCCAACCGGACGGTCCTGGTTCCCACCTTCAACGACCCCAACGACCGCCTGGCGCTGAGCCGGCTCAGCCGGCTGTTCCCGGGCCGTTCCGTGGCCGGCGTTCACAGCCTGGACCTGGCCTGGGGTTTCGGCGCCCTTCACTGCATGACCCTGCAGCAGCCCCTGGCGGGGTAGGCTCGTGTGAAACAACTTCGTGGTTCGTCTCGATTGGTTGATCGGACGTTTTTCCTGGTCTGATCTGCACGGCAGGGCGGGGGCGTTGCTAACCTGCCTGGACCAGCTGGCGGGCGGCCTGAGTGATGGCCTTGACGCCGATCTGGTAGTGGTCGTAGAGCTCCTCGGCCTGACCCGACTGTCCGAATTCATCCACGCCCAGACAGAGCGCCTGGCTGCCGAACACGCTCCCGATGAAGGAGAGGGCATGCGAGTGCCCGTCCAGCACTGTGACGATGGGGACCCGGCGTTCCGAGGGCGGAATCAGGCCCTCCAGGTGAAAGGTGAAACGGGTAGCGGGGTTTTTCATCTTGAGCTTGTTGGCCTGCTGCCAGCCCCGGAAGAGCAGGTCCGGACTGGTGACGGCGATCACGTTGGCGAAGATGCCTTCGCGAGCGAGTCTTCGGCTGGCCTCCAGGGCGTCGACCACCATCACCCCGCAGGTGAAGATGTTCAGGACGTTTCTGCCGGGAGCGTACCCGGGGGCGGAGCTGTGATCCAGTAGTCGATATCCCCCCCGCAGGAGGTCCTGGCGCAGGCGCTCCAACTCTTGGGGAGCCGTTTTGCGGTCGGCCGGGAAGAGACTTTGCGGCACCGGACGGGTGGAGAGCCGCAGGTAGAGAATCTGACCCCGCTTGCGGTCCAGCAGGTTCCGCAGGCCCGCCAGAAAGATCCATTCCAGTTCCTGGGCGAAGGTGGGTTCGTAGTAGACCAGGTTGGGCATTTCCATGCCGATGGAGGGCGTGATCAGGGATTGGTGAGCGCCGCCCTCGGGGCTCAGAGTGATTCCGGAGGGGGTGCCGGCAAAAATGAACTTGGATTCGGTGTAGGCCGCGTAGGTCAACGCATCCAGCCCCCGTCCGATGAAGGGGTCATAGACGGTTCCGAAGGGAAGCAGCACCTCCCCGGAGAATTCCTGCGACAGTCCCAACATGTTCAAGAGGAGAAACAGGTTGTTCTCCGAAATGCCCAGCTCGATGTGGTGTCCCTTGGGGGACTGCTCCCAGTTGAGCATGGAGGCCACCGCATTCTCGCGAAAGAAATTGATCTTCTCCTCGTGGCTGTAGACCCGCATCTTGTGAATCCATCCCCCCAGGTTGGTCGAAATGGAAACGTCGGGGGAAGTGGTCACCATGCGGGCCGCCACCTCCGGAATGCGGCTCAAGGCGGTGAGGAGGGTCCCCAAGGCTTGTTGGGTGGAGAGGTCGCCCCGGTAGCCGGACCCCAGGCTGGTGGGAATCGGAAGAGGCGCGGGTGCAGGAGCGGCTTCGGCCTCGGCATTTCCATTGAGAAGCTTGAGGCGTGACTGAATAAACCGGTCTTCGGAGCTTCCGGGGGCGAATCGGTTGAATTCTCCTCCGGAGACGATTCCCAGTCGCGACCGAAGCTCGGCCATTTGATCCGAGGTCAGGAGCTTGGCGTGGTTCAGGGGATCTCCGGCGATCGGCAACTCCCAACCCTTGATGGTGTAGGCGATGATGACGACCGGCTGGTCGGTGATCCGATCGGCCTCGTCCAGTCCCTCCAGGATCTTGCGCAGGTCATGGCCGCCCAGATCGGCCAGCAGAGGCTTGACTTCGTCGGTGGAGTAGTCGCTCAACAATTCCACGAGTTCCTCGTCCTGGCCGGTGGGAGTGTTGACCAGCCGGCGCCGGATCTTTTCGCCGTCCTCGATGCGCAGCAGGCTCTGGTACTCGTCATTGCTCATCAGGTCGATGCGCCGTCTCAGTTTCTCGCCGTGGGGACGCCTGAAGACCTCTTCCAGTTTCCGGCCATACTTCAACTCGAGCACCCGCCAGCCGTTGATGCGAAACATCTCCTCGATCTTCTGGGCCTTGCCGCTGGGGACGACCCGGTCCAGGCTTTGGCGATTGAGATCGACGATCCAGAGGACCTGCCCCAGTTCCTGCAAGGTTTCTTCGCCCAGGGCCTCCCACACGTTTCCCTCATCCAATTCGGCGTCGCCCATCAGGGCGATGAAGCGGTTGCGCCGGGGGTGCCCGAAATGGTCGCGCACAAACTGCCGGGTCAGCCGGGCGAAGTTGGGAACGACGGCTCCCAGACCCACCGACCCGGTGGAAAAGTCGACCTGGTCCACGTCCTTGGTGCGGCTGGGATAGGACTGAAGTCCCTTGAAGCTGCGGAACTGGCGGAGCTTCTCCTCGGGCAGGTTGCCCAGGAGATACTGGATGGCGTGGTACACCGGGGAGCCGTGGGGCTTGACCGAGACCCGGTCTCCGAATCGCAGCGAGTGGAAATAGAGAGCCGTCATCAGGCTGACCATGGAGGCGCAACTGGCCTGGTGCCCTCCCACCTTGGCGCCGCTGCCGTTTTCCCTTTCGGAATTGGCGTAGTGCACGATCTGCATGCTCAGCCACAGAACCCTCTCTTGAATTCGCTCCAGGATGTCGACCTCTGAATCCGCCAGGTTGTCGGCAAGCTCCACGCCGATCTTGGCCCCCTGGCCGCTGCTGGTCAGTTCTGGGGAATGTCCGGTCATCCCTGCTTCCGTTCGCCCGAAAACGGGCTGCTATTGGCCGACTCGGTGGATTGCTCCGATTCAGTCGCCTTTGGCCGGTCAGTGGTAGGGTTTCAACCGCTCCACGCAGCGGGCGATTTGCTGCAGGATCGCCGGCGGCGGGGGGGCGTTGAACGGCCCCCCTTCTCCCAGGTCGATGTCCTGGAATCCACCCAGCCGGCTGGCGGCGACCACGGCCGAGTAGTTGTAGATCCGATCCTCCATGAAACGAATCTCTTCGAGTCCCGAAACCACTTGCTCCAGCTCGGCGCAGGCCTCGAAGTCCTCGCGCCGGCAGGCATTGTTGATGGCATCGCAGAGGCGGGGGCAGATCAGGGTCAATCCGGAGGTATGGCCCCGCGCGCCCAGGCGGGCCGCCGCCGTCACCCGGTCGCCCACTCCCCAGAGAACCCGTTTGGAAGGGGGCACTGCGGCTCGCAGCTCCTGCACGTCTCCGGGCCGGGTGCCCACCTTGATGCCGGCAATGTTGGCAAATCTGGAGGCGAGTCTAGCATAGGCCGCGTTCAGGCGGCCAGTGCGCAGGTAGAGGACAAAGCGTCCCGCCCCTCGGTCTTGAAAGTATTCCGAAAGAGCCGAAAGCTCGGCTTCAACGCCCTCGGGGTTGCACAGACCGGGAATGGGCATCAGCAGAAAGTAGTCGGGGGGTCTCTCCAGGCTCAGGCATTCCTGGATGAATCGCCTGGCTTCGGAGGGGGGCGTGGGAATGACCCCGGCCATGAAGAGCGCATCTGCCCCCAGCCGGCGCCCGGTCGACCGAGTCAGCTCCAACAGGGTGCTCCGGTCGAGGTGGTGGATCAGGCTGGTTCCCCCGATTCCGATGACCCGCCTGCGCCCTTCATCCAAAAAACAGTTTCCCAGCAGGTAGTCCAGGTTCCGGGCGTGTGCCCGCCCGTCCAACCGTCCGTCCCGAAAAGGCATCGGCAACAGCACGGTGACGGTGTCGAGTTCGGTGAAGGGGAGCGGACCGGCCCCCGTCTCAAGTTTCTGCTTGGATTGTGTCTCCATCGCCTCTTTCTCCCAAGATTCCGGGTAGCTTTCGCCTCCCACTCGAGGTTGTCATTGTAAAAACGGTAAGTTTCAGGGGCCAGCCTTCGCCCAGATCAGCTTCCTGGCCGGCCGCCAGGAACGTGAAATCACAAAAATCAGGGTCGAGCAGAACACCAGCAGGCCTGCCGATGCGAAGATCCAGAGGTATCCCCATTGGTTCCCCACGTAGCCCCAGAGCGGAGACCCCAGAAACATCCCCAGACTGAACGCGGACATGTAGAGGCTCATGGCGTTTCCGGTGTGCAGGGGGTGAAAACGCTGGGCGGCGTAGGAGCTCAAGGCCGGGTAGTAGAGGCCATGGCTCATTCCGCAACCGAACCCGATGAGTCCCAATTGCCAGGCATGATCGGCATGAGGAATCCAGGCAAGCCCCACCCCGTATAGCGTAAGGCTGGAGATGGCGATCAGGCGATTCCTGCCCCGATCCAGTCTTTGACTCAGGCCCAGACGAGTCATCAAGGCTCCCGAGCCATAGCCGACGCCAAAGGCCGAGACTGCTCCGGCTCCGATCCAACTCACGGTGGGAGCCAGAAAGCTGCTCCAGGCCGACAAGCCGGCGCCAAAGCAAAAAGCGAAGAAAATCACGGGTCTCAGATTGGGGAAGCTCTCTCTGAAGGCGCGGCTGAAGGTGGTCCGTCGCGTACCCCTGGGAGCCAGGGGCCGCGGCAGGCAGCGGAGGAGAATGCCAACCGCTACGAAATTGACCAGGATGAAGGTGAATACCCCGACCATTCCCCAGGTACGATGCAACGTCTCGGCGATGAAGGGACCCACTCCCATCATCACGAACCCGGGCAGGCCGAAATACCCCATCACCCGCCCCTTGAGATGCTGGGGCACCGATCTCACCAGGTGAAAAAGAGCGCCGGAGGCAACCATCGACCCCCCGGCGCCGTGAAGGGCGCGAGCCGCAAAGAGGGCGTCCGGCCACCAGAGGGAGACCCAATAGAAGATACAGCCACTCAAGGCAATGCCGGTGCCGACCAGGGCGGTGGGCACGTTTCCGATGCGGTCGGCCAGGTGCCCCGAGAAGATCCGGGTGAAGAGGGCAAAGACGAAGAACAGGCCCATGGCCCAGCCGATCTTCTGGGCCGACCACCCCTGATGAGCCAGGTAGTCGGGGACCAGGATGAGCGTCCACATGGTGAAGCTCAGCAGGGCGCTGATGCTTATATAGGCAAGAAATTTGAAGCCTTCTCGATTCGATAGCATGTGGCGTTCATTATAGTGCAGCTTTCGAATCTCTTTTTTGTCTTCCGGCCGGCGTCCCGTCCTTGCCGGCCAAAACGATTGAAGAGCCGGTTGGGCATCGATAGACTATCGAAGCCAAACACGGGAGAGGGCCTGGCGATGAGTCGCCGTTCCAATGGGAGGATCAAGAAGATGAAACTGTCCCGATTCGTTGTTGTCACCCATGTGCTGCTGTTGACGGTAACGGCGCCGGTCATGGTCTGTCGGAGTTCCAAGAACCTGACCAGCAAGGACGTCGACCGGATGATGACCACGCTTTCCAACTGGGGTCGTTGGGGGGCGGAGGACCAGTTGGGAACAATCAACCTGATCACGGCCGAAAAGCGCAAGCAGGCGGCGGCCCTGGTGAAGGAGGGGGTCTCCCTTTCCATGGCCCACGACGCCATAAAGGTCGAGCAGGATGGCTCGCCTCCCTTCGAGCACGTGATGTTGCCGGAGAGTTTCAAGCCCGACTCGGTGGGTGCCAACGATCGGTTTGCGGTGAGCTTCCATGGATTCACCACCACCCATGTGGACGCCCTGTGCCATTTCTTTTACCAGGGAAAGATGTACAACGGGTTTTCCAGGGACGAAGTCACCCGGAGTGGGGCGGGCAAGCTCTCGGTCCACGCCCTGAAGGACGGCATCTTCACCCGGGCCGTGCTCATGGATATGCCCCGCCTGTGGGGCTTGGACTATCTCCCCGGAGACAAGGCGATCTACCCTGAAGACCTGGAAGCCTGGGAAGAGAAGGCGGGTGTCCGGGTGGGCTCGGGCGATGCCCTTCTGCTGCGGACCGGGCGCTGGGCCAGGCGCCGCGCCGAGGGCGGCTGGGACATCATGCGGAATTCGGCCGGGCTGCACGCCTCCTGCCTGCCCTGGCTGAAAGAGCGCGACGTGGCCATCGTGGGCAGCGATCTGGCCACCGACGTCATGCCCTCTCAGGTGAAGGACTCCTTCCTGCCGGTTCACATGGTCCTGATCGTGGGAATGGGAACACCCATCCTGGATGTTCTGGAACTGGAGGCTGTCGGCGAGGCCGCCCAAGCCCGCCAGCGGTGGGAGTTCCTCATGACGGCAGCCCCTCTGCGGGTCCCGGGGGCCACCGGGTCCCCGCTGAATCCCATTGCGACATTTTAGACAGCCGGAGCATCGTCGTGAAGGCCATGGTGCTGGAGACTCCGGGTCGGCCCCTGGTCGAACGGGACCTGCCCAAGCCTCAACCCGGCCCTGTCGGCGCTTCGGGCGGGAAAGATTCAGGGCACGGCCGTTCTGGTGATCGGTTGACCTGAAGGGCGAAAAGAGGCGTCCGCATGTAGCCATTGGTAGCGGTATAGGTGTGCTATGATGGAACTAATCGAGTGTGATGATGTCAGGCTGGAGATGGTGGAAATCGCAGGGCTTGAAGGCATGAGCGTCGAATTGAATCTGCGCCGGACCAAGATTCGGCACCTGCAACTGAAGGAAATGGTTTGCGTGGCCCCGGAAACCAGTTTGGGGGAGACCATTGCAACCATGCAGCGAAGGCGCAACGGTTGTGCCCTGGTGGCGGCCGGATCGAGCCTGCTGGGCATATTTACCGAAAGGGATCTGATTCGCAAGGTGGCAGGACGCGGCCGGTCGGGTCTGGAACGGCCGATTCGTGACCTCATGACGCCGGAGCCGGCGGTCCTGAGTCCGGACGATTCTCTGCTGGATGCGGTTCGTCTGATGAACCAGGGCGGCTACCGCCATATTCCGCTGGTCGATTCGGCCAATCGGGTCTGCGATTGCCTGTCCGTGATCAATATCGTTGACTATCTGTTGGAGTGCTACCCTCAGGAGGTGTTTTCCCTTCCGCCCCGGCCCGGTCAGAATTTCAGCGAGCCTGACGGAGCCTGAGGAGGAATTCCACCGGTTTCGGACCCATTTGGGAAGTTGAGCTTCAAGGAGCGAAAATCTCAACCACCGTGCCTGCCACAACTACCGAAAAAAACCACAAATCCGGCCGGGAAATCGTCGAGATCGAAAACGCAACCATCCGGTTTGCCGGGGACTCGGGCGACGGCATGCAGTTGACCGGAACCCAGTTCACCAATACCTCGGCGATCTTTGGGAACGACATCAGCACCCTCCCCGATTTCCCGGCCGAGATTCGCGCACCCGCCGGGTCCCTGCCGGGTGTTAGCGGGTTCCAGATCAACTTCAGCAGCCGCGACATTCGCACCCCCGGGGATCAGCCCAACGTTCTGGTGGCCATGAACCCGGCGGCTCTCAGGGTGCACCTGTCGGACCTCGAGCCCGGGGGCATCGTCATTGCCAATTCCAATTCCTTCCTGCCCTTGAATCTTAAGAAGGCGGGCTATGGGTCCAACCCCCTGGAGGACGGGAGCCTGTCGGGTTACCGACTGATCGCCGTGCCTTTGAACGAGCTGAACGGCAAGGCGCTGCAGGAGCTGAACCTTCACAAGAGGGATGCGGACCGGTGCAAGAACTTCTTCGCTCTCGGAATTACCTACTGGCTCTACGACCGTCCCCTGGAGCCGACGCTCTCCTGGATCGAGGCCAAGTTCAAGAGGAGGCCGCAGATCCTGGCTGCAAATACGCTGGCCTTGCGAAGCGGTTACAACTACGCCGACACCACCGAGCTCTTCACCACCCACTATCGGGTGCGCACCGCCAGGCTGGCTCCCGGCAAGTACCGCAACATTACCGGCAACGAGGCCACGGCTTTCGGTTTCATCGCGGCTTCTCAGAAGCTGCGACGGCCCCTTTTCTATGCCAGCTACCCCATCACTCCGGCCAGCGATATCCTGCACGAGTTGGCCCGGCACAAGAATTTCGGCATCAAGACCTTTCAGGCGGAAGACGAGATTGCGGCCGTGGGGGCCGCCATCGGTTCTTCCTTTGCGGGTCACCTGGGACTGACCGGAACCAGCGGTCCGGGAGTCGCCCTCAAGTCGGAGGCCATCGGGCTGGCCGTCATGACGGAACTGCCACTGGTCATCGCCAACATTCAGCGCGGCGGTCCCAGCACGGGCCTGCCCACCAAGACCGAACAGGCCGATCTGCTGCAGGCCCTGTTCGGGCGAAACGGGGAGTGTCCCGTGGCGGTGGTTGCGCCGGCTACGCCATCCGGCTGCTTCACCATGGCCTTCGAGGCCTTTCGCTTGGCCACCCGGTTCATGACCCCGGTCTTCTTCCTCTCCGACGGCTACCTGGCCAACGGGTCGGAGCCCTGGAAAATTCCGTCGGTGGCGAACCTCCCCGACATTGAGGTTCGCTTCAGGACAGAGGCAGAGGGGTTTCAACCCTATCTGCGGGACGAGAAGACCCTTTCCCGCCCCTGGGCCATCCCGGGAACCCCGGGACTGGAGCATCGCATCGGTGGCCTGGAGAAGCAGAATATCACCGGGAACGTCAGTTACAACCCCGACAACCATGACCGCATGGTGCGTCTACGGGCCGAGAAGATAGCCCGGATAGCCGACTTCATTCCGTCGGTCAAGGTCTTCGGGAAACCGGAAGGAAAGGTCCTGGTGGTTGGCTGGGGTTCGACCTACGGCGCCATCACCTCCGCCGTGGAGAGTATGCAGGAGCAGGGCCATCCGGTCTCCAGTCTTCATTTGCAGTACCTGAATCCTCTGCCCGGGAACCTGGGAGAGGTTCTCTCTCGGTTTGACAGGGTCTTGGTGCCCGAGCTGAATCTGGGTCAGTTGCTGATGATCATCCGGTCTCGATACCTGGTGGATGCCGTCGGTTTCAACAGGGTGCGAGGCCTTCCCTTCAAGATTTCCGAACTGCAGGAAGCCATTGGAGAGATGCTCTGATTCCAGGGCGACGACAGTGAGCCGGCCCCTCCGGGGAAACCGGCCAGGAGCAGTCAACCATGAGCCATGACGGCGACAGTGGACGGAAGGGGGCGGCCGTGCTCCCCATGAGACGCCGGGATTTCATGAGCGACCAGGAGGTGAGATGGTGTCCGGGTTGCGGGGACTACTCCATTCTGGCCCAGACTCAGAAGATGCTGCCCGATCTGAACATCCCCAGGGAGAACTTTGTCTTTGTCTCCGGAATCGGTTGCTCCAGCCGCTTCCCCTACTATGTGAACACCTATGGCTTTCACGGAATTCACGGCCGGGCTCCGACCCTGGCTACCGGTATCAAGGCCTCCCGTCCCGAGTTGTCGGTGTGGGTGATTACCGGGGATGGCGATGCCTTGAGCATCGGCGGCAACCATTTCATGCATGCGGTCCGTAGAAACCTGGACATCAACATCATTCTGTTCAACAACCGGATTTACGGATTGACCAAGGGCCAGTATTCTCCGACATCCGAGTTCGGCAAGAAAACCAAGTCCACTCCGGCCGGGTCCATCGACTATCCGATCAACCCCTTGTGCATTGCGATCTCCAACGAGGCCACCTTTGTGGCCCGCTCCATCGACGTGGATGTGAAGCATCTCTCCTCGGTCCTTACCCAGGCGGCCCACCACAAGGGAGTGTCCTTCGTGGAAGTATTTCAGAATTGCAACATCTTCAACGACGGGGCCTTCAAGCACTTCTCCGAACGGGGATTTCGAGACGATCGCACCCTCCGGCTGGAGGACGGGAAGCCGCTGGTATTCGGCAGGGACCGGGACAAGGGAATTCGGCTGAACGGCCTCAAACTGGAGGTGGTCGATCTTCGCCGGGAGGATTCCGAAGCGGACCTGCTGATTCACGATATTCACGACCCGGATCCCCACCTGGCGAATCTGCTGGCCCGCATGGATTATCCCGATTTTCCCGTGCCCCTGGGAGTTTTCCGCTCCGTGGCCAAGCCGACCTACGACGAGCTGATGGAAGCCCAGGTGCAGGACGCCATCAGCCGTTCGGGAACCGGAGACCTGGAACGACTGCTCAACAGCGGCGATACCTGGGTCGTGAAATAGTCGTCATCCCATGGACCCACCGGCCGCACCCCGATTGCCTCTGACCATGCGGTCGGCAGAGGTAAGGCGACGCACTGTCTCTTTGTGAGGGCCCTCATGATCTGTCCTGCCTGCGGCTCGTATAATCTTCCCGGGGCGGACCGGTGCGAGGAATGTCTGGCGCCTCTCACCAAGCTGGACGTCCCCCAACCCACCGAGGGGCTGCAGAAGCGCCTCATGGAGGATACGATCGCCGACCTCAAGCCCAAACCCGCGGTCACGGTTGCGCCCGAGGCCCCGGTCGAGGAGGCGGTCGAACTTCTGAAGAACAAGAGCGTGGGGTGCGTCCTGGTCATGGAAGAGGAAATCGTGGTTGGAATCCTGTCGGAACGAGACGTGCTCTACAAGCTGGGGGGAATGGAAGCCTCCCTCGGTTCCGTCAGAATCTCCGAGGTCATGACCCCCAATCCGGTGACCATGGAGGCAGAGGAATCCATTCGCTTTGTCCTCCACCAGATGTCGGTGGAGGGATTTCGCCACATCCCGGTGGTCAGCCACGACCATCCCCCCAGGATCGTTTCCGTGCGGGCTGTGCTCGACTATCTCCAGCAGTCCATGGAGGATGCCTCTCCGGGTCCGGCGTCCCGGTGAGAATTGCGGCCCCGGTACTTGCGCTTACCGTCTGACTACTCTACGTTTCAGCCGGCGCTTCCCGGTACTCGGTGGGGGCCCGGCAGCACATGCAGGGTCCGGGCGCGTAGGTGGTGATGTTGCAGATCTCGCAGAAGTAGTGAAAGTCGTAGACTTTACCGGCGCGGATCAATTGAGTCTTGACGATTTGAAAGGTCTTGCCGCCATCCAGGCTTCTCAGGGTCAGCCGGAATTGTCTCGTCTGCAGTCGCTTTTCCTGGAGGAGGGTGTTGGCGGCGTCCCCGGCGGCCAGAGCATGGAGTCGTCCGGTATCCGCTTTGAGGGCTAACCGGGCGGGGGCGTCCTCGCAAGAGGTTTCCTTCAGGTTTGCCCCCAGACACACCAGGCGTCCGCTGACCACCAGGTTCTTGTCCCCCGAAGTTGCCGGCCCGGAATGAGCCAGCAGCACTAAAGCTACAGCGGCCGCACGGCCTGCCGCTGCCACCCGACGCTTGCTGACCTCTCCGCTCATGGCGCCGGATTATACCAATTATCCAATCCCTTGAGGTGAAACGTGACCGATCGGCAGGAGAGCAACGAGCTTCCGCCCCATTCAAGGACCCTGGCGGTTGAGGTGGAAGACTTCTCCTATCAGACCGTGAAGCAGCAGAATGGACGGGCCTCGGTAATCCGGTTCGAGCTCAGGAACCCTGAAGTCAACCCGGGAGACGTGCTGGTGGTGTTGTCCGGGAGCGACATCCTGTTCCACGGACTCATCATTAAAGTCGACCAGGGTTGGGCCACCAGCGGAGACCGCAACAGCCTGCTGCTGCCGGACACGGTCCACTGAGGTCTCACAGCCCAGGGTCGAAGCTTGAAACTATCGTTTATTTCCCGGGTTTCCAGAGGAGCTGGGTCTCCACGGCAAAGGGTGTATCCCCTCCGGTTGTCCCCCTTTACAGCCGAAGCGATTTCCTTATAATAATCTGTTCGAGCAGCCCTCTGGCTCACCCCTGTGCCGGTTTCGGCGGGGCTCGCTCGGGATCGTGTCTTTGAATTCGGGAAGGGAGAGCTCTTGTGATTGAAGTCGATCGACTGACCAAGAGATACGGGAACCTGAAGGCTGTCGATGAGGTGTCCTTTCAGGTGGAAAAGGGAGAAATTCTGGGGTTCCTGGGGCCTAACGGCGCCGGCAAGACCACGACCATGCGCATTCTGACCTGTTTCCTGCCCGCCACTGAAGGCACGGCTCGGGTCGCCGGGTATGACGTTTTTGAAAATGCCATGGAAGTGAAACGTCGCATCGGCTACCTGCCCGAACACCCTCCCCTCTATGACGAGATGACGGTGGACGGCTACCTTCAATTCGTAGCCAGGATCAAGGGCGTAGCTCCTGAAGACCGCAGGAGGCGCCTCCTGGAGGTCAAGGAGACGGTGCGAATCGAGGGCTACGGGAAGAAGCTGATCAAGCACCTGTCCAAGGGCTTCAAGCAGCGGGTCGGCTTGGCCCAGGCATTGATCCACGACCCGGAGGTGCTGATCCTGGACGAGCCCACGGTCGGACTGGACCCCAATCAGATCAAGGAGGTGCGCGAGCTCATCAAGAGCCTCTCCGGAAACCACACCATTATTCTTTCAACCCATATCCTGCCCGAGGTCAGCATGACCTGCCAGCGGGTGGTCATTATCTCCGACGGGAAGATCGTGGCCGTGGACACCCCCGAGAACCTGACCCGGCAGCAGCAGGGGGCCGCTCACATTTACATGGAAGCCAGGGGCTCCGAGGTCGAGCTGCAGCAGCGGCTGCAGCAGATCGAGGGAGTGCTGAGTGTCGCGTCCAGACCGCTGGGTGAAGGAGAGGTAACCTCCTACCGCATTGAAACGGAGCTGAAGCAGGATGTCAGAGGCCGGATAGCCCGGAGTGTCATCGAGGAAGGCTTTGAGCTTCTGGAGTTGCGCTCGCTGCAGTTGAGCCTGGAGGAAGTCTTCACCCAACTCACCACTCAGGAGGAGGTGCGTAGTCAATGAGAAACCTGTTGGCAGTTATTGACAAGGAGATGAAGGTCTATTTCGCCTCCCCCGTCGCTTACGGCGTGCTGACGGTATTCCTCCTGGTGAGCGGGTACTTTTTCTACAATATCCTGACGGTTTTTATTCAGCGGTCCATGATGATGGCCGTCCAGGCCCAGCAGTTCGGCGGCGGCGCCCCGGCCATGGATGTTCCTGCGCTGGTGGAAAGAAATTTCTTCGGCATCGTCAGCACCATCATTCTGTTCATGGTGCCCATGATCACCATGGCGACCTTTGCCGACGAAAGACGCCGGGCCACCATCGAGCTTCTCCTGACCTCTCCCCTGACCCATTTCGAGCTCATCCTGGGAAAGTTCCTGGCAGCCATGGGTTTTTTCGTGGTCATGCTGTTGCCGACCCTGGTCTACCACGCCTTCCTCTATCTCTACAGCTCTCCCAAGATGGCGCTGCAACCGGTCCTTTCCGGATATCTGGGACTGTTGTTGCTGGGCGCGGCCCTGATTTCCCTGGGCATCTTTATCTCGACCCTTACGGAAAGCCAGATGGTCGCCGCCAGCGTCACCTTCGGCGTCCTCCTGATTCTCTGGGTGATCGACCTCTCGGCCCAGGCTGCGGGACCCCTGGTGCAGGAGATCCTCGGCTACGTTTCCATTCTCAACCACTTTGACGACTTTTCGAAAGGAGTGGTCGACAGCTCCAGCCTGGTCGTTTACCTGAGCTTCGTCTTTCTCGGGCTCTTCCTGACCTATCGATCCATTGAATCCTGGCGGTGGAGGACATAACGGGATGAACGTACTGAAAAACATCGCCTCCTTTGGCCCGGTACTGATCATACTGGCCTACGTCTGGTACTCCATTCAGGGGGTCTGGGACTACCGGGTGCAGGTCGCACTCTACGCAGGCCTGATTCTCACACTGGCCATGATTGCCTTGAGCTTCGAGCAACTCAAGGCCGGCTTGCGGCGGCGGTCTGCCCAGTATGGCGCCAACACGGCCTTGATGGTGGTGATGGTGGTGGGCCTGCTGGGGATGATCAACTTCCTGGCCAAGAAATACCAGGAGCGTTGGGATCTCACCAGCAACAAGCTCTACAGCCTGTCCGACCAGACGGAGAAACTGGTCAGCGGGTTGGAAACCGAGGTGGAAGTCATCCTCTTCGACAAGGACCCCAATGCAGGTCTGGATGACCTGATGAAGGAGTATGTGGCGCTCAACCCCTCGTCCCTGAGCTACCGCAAGGTGGACCCCCAGGCCGAGCCGGGACTGGCCCGGAAGTTCGAGGTGAACCGCTTTGGAGAAATCGTGGTGGTTTCGGGAGAGAAGCGGGAGACCGTGGAGGCTGCCCGGGAAGAGGACATTACCAACAGCATCCTGAAGGTTACGCGGGAGCAGGACAAGGTCATCTACTTCACCAAGGGACACAACGAGGCCGATATTGAAAACGACCGGGAGGAGCGGGGATACGCGGCCGCCAAGCAGGCCATCGAGAACCAGAACTACCGCGTGCAAAGCATCAATCTGGCCGAGGCGGGGAGCATTCCCGAGGACTGCTCCGCCCTGGTGATCGCCGGTCCGGCCGTGGCCTTGCTCCCAACGGAGACGGCGCTCATCGATGGATATGTCGACGCGGGGGGGAAAGTTCTCCTGTTGCTGGACCCCGACCTCGACTCCGGCCTGAAAGAGTTGCTGGAGAAGTGGAAGATCGGGGTGGAGGACGACATCGTGGTTGACTCCACCGGGTTGGGGCAGCTTTTCGGCATGGGCCCCGCGGCTCCCCTGGTGACCTCCTACGAGTCGCACCCCATTACCGATGACCTCGAAAATACCATGACCGTGTTTCCTGAAGCTCGCTCGCTGAAGACAGTCGATCACGAGGATTCTTCCTTCAGCTCCAGGGAGCTGTTTCGTACCTCGGAGCGAAGCTGGGGAGAAAAGAACCTGGTGGACGGATCGGCGGAATTCAATCCGGCCGTGGATATCGAGGGCCCGGTGGTCCTTGGGGTGGTCAGCACCCTTTCGGTGAGTTCGGAGGCGGCCGATTCGAACGGAGCTCGAGACGAAGACGGGGGCGAAGATTCGGACAAGAATGAAGCGCAGCAAGACGGATCCTTCGGCAAGGAAGCCCGGGTGGTGGTGATCGGCGATTCCGACTTTGCCAACAACGCCTTTCTGCGGCTCCAGCGAAACGGGGACCTGTTTCTGAATGCGGTGAGCTGGCTGGCCGAGGACGAGGACCTGATTTCGGTTCGACCCAAGGATTCGGAAAACCGCGGTGTCCAGATGACCGCTGCCGACTCCAGGATGCTGTTCTGGGTGACCATGGTCGTGTTGCCGGGGGCGGCGCTGGGCTTGGGCGTCCTGGTTTGGTCAAGGAGACGCAAGTCATGATCTGGAGAAACCTGGGCGTCGTGGCTGTTCTCTTCGTCGGCTTGGGGGCCTTCGTCTACTTTTACGAGATCGAAGGCGGGAAAAAGCGCGAAGAGGCTGCCGAAGAGGCCAAGAAGCTCTTCCAGTTCGAAAAGGAGGAGGTGAACTCCATCTCCCTGGTCCGCGGCGACGGTCCCATCATCCTGAAAAAGGAGAACGGTGGCTGGAAGCTGGTTGCTCCCATCGAAGCCAAGGTCGACGAGGCGGCGGTGGAGGGGCTGGTTTCCGAGTTGAGTTCCACCCAGGTGGAGAGATCTCTGGAGCCGGACCTGGTGGACTGGAAGGACTATGGCCTGGAAGATCCCAACCTGAAAATTGCCATGGGTTTGAAGGATGGGCGCAGCCTGGACCTGGAGCTTGGAGACAAGGACTTCAACCAGTCCTCGGTTTTCGGCAGGATTCCACACCTGGCCAAGGTGCTGGTGTTGCCCACGTTGCTCCATACCACTGTCGACAAGGAACTGTTCGATTTCAGGGACAAGTCGGTGCTGGATTTTGACAGGGAACAGGTCCGGGAAGTCCGGGTCCGCTCGAGGCGCAAGACCTACCGGTTGCAGAAGGAGGGAGAGGATTGGTCTGTCCGAGAGCCGATTCAGGCCAGGGCCGACCGCTCCGAGATCAGGTCCTTCCTCAGCGACCTGGAGTTCGCCCGAGTGGAGGAATTCCTGGAACGGGGAGCCGACCGACTCAAGACCTACGGACTGAATGCGCCCTCCTCCCGCGTTGATCTCTATTTGGGCGAAAATCGGGCCAGGAAAACACTGCTGGTCGGCAAACAGGTCGGCGCCCAATTCTACGCCAAGGATGACTCCGGGGCGGATGTCTTCAAGATCAAGGAAGACCTGGTGGCGAAGTTGAATCTCGACCTCTCCAAGCTCCGCGACCGGAAGATGGCCCGCTTTGAGCGAGATGAGGTGAAACGGGTTGAAGTCAGGCTGCCCGACCGGGAGTTCCAGTTCGCCAGGGACAGCGAAGACCAGTGGCGGTTGCGGTCTCCGTCCGGTCATGAGGAAAAATCGGTCCTGGAGTACAAGCTCTTCTGGCCATTGGAGGATCTGGAGGGGAAGGAAATCGTGGACCGGGCCAATCTGGATGACCCCCGGTATGGCTTCAGTGAACCCTCGGCCCAGGTCAAGGTGGTGCGAAAGGACGATCGAGTCATCGAGGTGGTGTTGGGGAAGGCGGAGGATGAGGTCGTCTTCGGCAAAGCCAACGCCGACCCGACCCTGTACAAGGTGGACAAGAAGGTTCTCGAGGACCTCGACTTCAAGGTCGAAGACCTCCTGGAGCAGAGCGACTAGGAAAGACTCCGGCATCGTCTCCTGCCGGCAAGCCAACGGCCGGTGGCCCGGCCCGGACGAGAGGAAGTTGCAAACTCTCGGGCCGGGCTGACCGGATCGCTGCAGGGAGAGCAAACCATGCCCCTTAGCCCCGAACTTTTGGAAATTCTGGTCTGTCCCCTCTGCAAGGATTCGGTCAGTCCGACCCCCAACGGCGACGGCCTGAAGTGTTACCGGTGCAAACGGGTCTTTCCCGTGAGGGACGACATTCCGATCATGCTGGTCGATGAGTCCAAGGAAGAGGACTAAGGGGAGAATCACACCCGCCGTTACCCGGTTGCCGGAGGCCTTCGCAACCGGTCCCTCCAAAAAACTCCCTGTTGAGCTCCACCCTTGAATGGCCGGTGGCGGTGCATCTTTCCCAATGATTCCAAAGAGGCCTCCTGAAGGGATTCACCGTCGGATGCAAGGACCGGATGGGGGCAGGCCCGCTCCTGGTGAATCCTTTTTGACAAGCACCGGCGCCGATCTTATGAATTGCCTGTACCGGAAACCACAACAGGAAGACGCCGATGCGCCATGACAAGCTCACGTTGAAGGCTCAGGAAGCCCTGGTTGAATCGGAACGGCTGGCCAGTGAGCATGCCCATCCCCAGATCGAACCGGAGCACCTGCTGCGGGTGCTCCTGGACCAGGCCGAAGGCGTCATTCCTCCGGTCCTGGGCAAGTTGGGGGTTGCCCGGGAAGCGCTGTCCGGGGAGATCGAGAATGCCCTTGCCAGGCTGCCCAAGGTCCAGGGCGTTGGCAACCGCCCGATCTCCGGTGCTCTCAACGCCGTCCTGGAAGCCGCCTTTCGCCAGGCAGACCGCCTCAAGGACGAGTATGTCAGCACCGAGCACCTGCTGCTGGCCCTGACCGACACCAAGGGGTCGGCCGCGCACCGCATCCTGGCTGCCCAGGGTGTCGATTCCGACGACATCCTGCAGGCGCTGGTGGACGTTCGCGGCTCACAGCGGGTCACCGACGCCAATCCCGAAGACAAGTACCAGGCGCTGCAGCGCTACGCCCGCGACCTCACCGACCTGGCGAGAAAGGGCAAGCTGGATCCCGTCATCGGCCGGGACGAAGAGGTCCGCAGGGTGATTCAGGTCCTGTCCCGGCGGACCAAGAACAATCCTGTCCTGATGGGTGAGCCGGGGGTGGGCAAGACGGCCATTGTCGAAGGATTGGCTCAGCGTATCGTCGCCGGGGACGTTCCGGAGAGCCTCAAGCACAAGCGACTGGTGGCCCTGGATCTGGGAGCCATGGTTGCCGGCGCCAAATATCGAGGCGAGTTCGAGGACCGGTTGAAGGCGCTGCTGCGGGAGGTGACGGAAGCCGAGGGGCAGGTGGTCCTGTTTATCGATGAACTGCACACGCTGGTCGGCGCCGGGGCCGCCGAAGGGGCGGTGGATGCCTCCAACATGCTGAAGCCGGCCCTGGCGCGGGGGGAACTGCGCTGTATCGGCGCCACCACTCTGAACGAATACAAGAAGCATATCGAGAAGGACGCCGCCCTGGAGCGCCGGTTCCAGCAGGTGTTCGTGGGGGAACCCACCGTCGCCGACACCATTGGAATTTTGCGCGGCCTCAAGGAGCGCTATGAAGTGCACCACGGAGTCCGGATCAAGGATTCGGCCATCGTGGCCGCGGCGACCCTCTCCGACCGCTATATCAGCGACCGATTCCTGCCCGACAAGGCCATCGACCTGGTGGACGAATCGGCGGCCTCTCTAAGGATGGAGATCGACTCTTTGCCGGTGGAGATCGATGAAGTGGAGCGCCGGATTCGCCAACTGGAAGTCGAGCGGCAAGCCCTCAGGAAAGAAGAGGACCAGGCCTCAAAGGAACGGTTGGCTTCCCTGGAGCGCGAGTTGGCCGACCTCAAGGAAACCTCGGCCGAGAAGAAGGCCCGCTGGCAGAACGAGCGTGTCCTGATCTCCGGAATCCGGAACCTGAAGGAGAGAATCGAGCAGGCTCGAATCGAAGAGCAGAAGCAGGAGCGGGCCGGCGACCTGGGCAGGGTCGCGGAAATACGCTACGGATCCCTGGTCGATCTGCAGAAGGAGCTGGATGCCGCCAAGCGGAAACTGGAACAGATGCAACAGTCCAGTCGGATGCTCAAGGAAGAGGTCGATGAGGAAGACATTGCCCAGGTGGTGTCCAAATGGACCGGTATTCCGGTGGCCAGGATGCTGGAAGGAGAGGTCGGCAAGCTGGTTCACATGGAAGAGAGGCTCGGCCGCCGGGTCATCGGTCAGGGAGAGGCTCTGACCTCGGTGTCCAACGCGATTCGCAGGAGCCGTGCCGGACTGCAGGACCAGGACCGGCCCATCGGATCCTTCATTTTTCTGGGTCCGACCGGAGTGGGCAAGACGGAGTTGGCGCGGGCCCTGGCCGAGTTTCTGTTCGACAACCAGAAGGCCACGGTGCGTCTAGACATGTCGGAGTTCATGGAGAAGCACTCGGTGGCGCGGCTGATTGGCGCGCCGCCAGGCTACGTGGGCTACGAGGAGGGGGGATTCCTGACCGAGGCCGTCAAGCGACGACCCTATTCGGTGATCCTGTTCGACGAGATCGAGAAAGCCCACCCGGAGGTCTTCAATCTGCTGCTTCAAATCCTGGAAGACGGACGCTTGACAGACGGGAAGGGGCGGACGGTAGACTTCAAAAATACACTGATCGTCATGACCTCCAACCTTGCCGGATCGACGATTCAGGAGATGACAGGGCGGGACCCCAAGGAGATTCAGACTCAAGTCTTCGAAGTGTTGCGCGCCTCCTTCAAGCCGGAGTTTCTGAACCGCATCGATGACATCATCATCTTCAATGCCCTGGGACGCGAGGAGATCAGCCGCATCGTCGATCTTCAACTGGAGCGGCTCAGGTCTCGGCTGGCGGAGCGCAAGATCGACCTGGAGCTCACCGGGCGGGCCAAGGAGGTTCTCTTCAACCAGGGATACGATCCGGACTATGGAGCCCGCCCGCTCAAGCGCGCCCTTCAGCGCCTCATCCAGGATCCGCTGGCCCTCAAGCTGCTCAACGGCGAGGTTCATTCAGGCGACCGCCTTCGAGTGCATGCGGATGCCAAACGTGAGGCCCTGGTCTTCCGGACGGAGCCGGTCACCGAGCGAGCCTGACGAGGAGGCAGTTCCTCATGCAGAAGTCCAAAAAATCCGAGTCGTTGCCAATGAAGGACCCGGACCCTGCCCGGGTTCCCCGGGCCGGGGACCAGGACCAGGAAGTCAAAATCCGCGTCACTGACAAACGTTTTTGGGTTCAGGAGGGAGAGGATACGCCTGCACGGGAATCCTCCTCATCGCTCAAGCCCACCTACGTGGAGGAACTGGAGACGAGCCGGGCTGCGGCCGAGAAGAAGGTCGAAGAGGTTATCGCCTCCTATCGGGAATTTCGGGACAAGTCCGAGGCCGAGAACCGGCAGGCACGAGAGCGCATTCGAAACGAGTACGAGAAACGGCTTCAACAGGCACGGGGAGAGACGGTTGAGAAGTTCATCGACATATTCGAGAACTTCGAGAGGGCCTTGTTGCACGCTCGGAAGAGTCCCGACCGTGAGGGGCTCTTGAAGGGGGTTGAACTGATCCACACTCAGTTTGGTGGCATTTTGGCCGAGTTGGGATTGGAAGAAGTGGCCGAACCGGGAGAATCTTACGATCCCGAGTTGGCCGAGGCGGTTGCGGTAACCGAGGTTTCGCAATCGGAAGAGGACAACCTGATTCTGGAAGTGGTCCGAAAGGGGTATCGCTTGAACGGCAAGCTGGTGCGCCCGGCCAGGGTCAGGGTCGGACAGCTTGGGGATTAGTGGTCGGTGAATGGTGATCGGTGCCGGGCCGGCGGCCCAGCACCGGCGGGAGTCGCTGGGACGGCAGGGTATTGGCGGATAAAATACAGCTATTTATACCACTGCTTAGTAATTGACAAAATGAACCGATAAACTTTATACTTCGCGACTTTGCGCCCCATTTCCGCATGGTTGTTGAGGAGGCCTAATGGAAGATTCATTGATAACCGTCAAGGAGGTTGCCGAGTACCTGAAGTTGAAGGAACAAACGGTCTATCTCCTGGCGCGGCAGAACAAGATTCCCTCATTGAAGGTGGGTGGCAGTCTTCGTTTCAAGAAGTCCCAGATCGATGGTTGGCTCCTGGAAGAGCCGAACAGGAGCAATTCGAAGAACGGACCCGGGAAAGTGCTCATCGTGGAGGATGAGAAAACGGTAAGGGACAGTCTTCAGGGGATCGTCCAACTCCACGGCATTACAGCGGTGGCCGTGCCGGATGGCCCCCGGGCCCTGGACGCTGCAAGGCGGGAGTTTTTCCGCATGGTTTTCCTGGATCTGAATCTGCCTCGGATGGAAAGCGTGGAGACACTGCGGGAGCTTCGAAGGCTGGACCGCAAGCTGGTGTTTGTGGTGGTCACGGATCTGGCCGGAGAGAACCCCTTGTTCCAAAGCGCCGTTGAGTCGGCTCCGGTTTCGGTCGTACCCAAGAAGTTCACCTCGGAACAGATCGGCGATGTTCTGGAACTGCATTTCGACGGCCTGGTCCGGTTGAATCCCGCCTCACCTCAGGCGTAACCCGCATTTCTCCGGCCGGGAAGGGACCGGCAAGATTATTGGCTTTTGGCGCTTGCGATGAACTGGCGGAAGCTGTCGGCCCAGCGGGAGATGGTTTTTTCGGGCCCGACCAACTTGAAGAACCAGGGTCCTTGCGGGCCTTCCAGCACGGCTCCCAGCAGCCGATAGCCCGAGCGGGCGGGCCGCTGAGGAGCGCCCGGCATGTTGGATGCCTTCAGGGTTCCGCTCACGTCCACTTCGGTCATCCGGAATCCCGAGACTTGGCTTTGCCTGATTTTGGCCTTGTCTCTGGAGGAGGAACCGTCGGGTTGGCCCACTTGACCGATCCAGCGGCTGATGTTGGCGTCGGTGGACCCGCCTTGTCCCATGCCGAAATAGAATACCGTCAATTCACCATCCTCGGAGTCGCCGCTTTCTCTGGGGAGGGCAAACTGGGCCCGGCGCATGCGGGAGCGCGGGGTCTGCTCGACCCAGCCTGAGGGGACTTCCAGAGTGAAGGGTCCCAGAACCTTCTGGCGATCGGAGGCAGGAGCGGCGGAGCCTACGCTTGGCGGCGCCGAGGGAGCGTTTCCAGCATTGGAAACGCTTTCGCCGGCGCAACCGGACAGGAGCAGGCAGAGTCCTATCCCGGCCCAACAGGCCCGAACGATTCCATTGCCGGGATCAGGGCGGGTCATTCCCGGGGCAGCCGGTCGTCGACGATTTGACTTGTCCATTGTCTTTCTCCTTTGCTGCTCAGCGGGAGGGGCTGGCGCCGTCCCAGGAATGGATCAGCCTGGATCCGGAAAGGGAAGAAGGCTCTTCTCCCCCGCAGCCTGCCTCCGAAAGGTCAGCTCCTCACATTCCCATGATGTTGTATCCGCAATCCACGTAAAGCACCTCGCCGGTAACTCCGGCGGAGAGATCGCTTCCCAGGTAGAGCCCCGTATTGCCCAGTTCCCCGGGCTGAACGTTCCGCTTGAGGGGAGCCTGCTCCGCATGGTGCTTGAGCATGCTGCCCAGACCGCGAATCCCGCGTGCGGCCAGGGTGTTCATGGGGCCGGCGCTGATGGCGTTCACCCGGACATTGTGGGGGCCGAGGTCGTGGGCCAGGTAGCGGACGCTTGCCTCCAGGGAAGCCTTGGCGACTCCCATGACGTTGTAGTGAGGCACCACTTTTTCCGACCCGTAATAGGTCATGGTCACGATGCTCCCACCTTCCGTCATCAAGGGAAGGGCCGCCCGGGCTATGGCCACCAGGGAGTAGGCGCTGACATCCTGTGCCGTTGCGAACGCCTGTCGGGTGGTGTCGACGAAGCGCCCCTCCAGAGCTTCCCTGGGAGCGAAGGCAACGCTGTGCAGGATCAGGTGGATCTTGCCGAAATCCCGGGTGAGACAACGGAAAACGTCTTGGATTTCGTCGTCCCTGGTGACGTCGCAGGGGTAGAGGGGAGCCTCGTTACCGAAGCGCGCGGCCAGTTGGGTGACGTTCCGCTGCAACCGCTCTCCCTGATAGGTCAAGGCCAGCCGGGCTCCGGCCTTGTGCCAGGCTTCGGCGATGCTCCAGGCGATGCTGCGCTTGTTGGCGACTCCGAAGACGACGCCGAATTTGCCCTCCAACATGGATAGCCTCCCGTGAGATGCGGAGTTGAGACTAGCAGATTTCCGGGTGAAAAAACAGGCAGGCGCAGGGGACGCAGTGGCTGGTGGCTAGTGGTCAGTGGTTAGTTTTGGGAGCAGGAATGCGCCATTTGCCATCGTTAGGGTCGTGTCGGGATGTGATCGTCGGACAAAAATCGATGGACGTGCCGATGAGAATATGGAGCTGATCAAATCACTCTGCACCATTCACTTTCCACATACCGGCAGAGACATCATGTACAATTCGAGCCGATGATCGGCAGCGGCGCGCCGTGATCGAATCCAAGAGGGGAGAAGGAGCTGCTATGGCCTACACGTTCGGCGATCTGAGGCACAAGACCGTTGCCCAGCTTCGCCAGATAGCCGGTGAAATCGAGCACGAGGCCGTCAAGGGCTTTACCCAGATGACCAAGGAGCCTCTGTTGAAGGCGATCTGTGAAGCTCTAGGCGTCGATATGCACGAGCACCACGAGGTGGTGGGTATCGACAAGCGAGCCATCAAGCTGGAGATCAAGGAGCTCAAGAAGAAGCGGGACCAGGCGCTGGAGACCAAGGACCGTGCCGGGCTGAAGTCAATTCGCCGCCAGATCCACACTCTGAAGAGAAAGATCCATCGAGCCACGGTTTGATCCGCGTTGCTCGACGGGTCGGACGAACACGCGGCTATGCCGTTCGGTCGCGAGTGCCTGCCGGAGAGAAGGGGCCTGCGGCATGGTCATGCCCCGCGGTGAGCAATGCAGGGTCGACCCGGGTGCCGTCGGTCTGGGGTGACCGCCAGTTGTCCAGCACCCCCACCTGCTGGACACAGGAAACGGTGCAGTAGGGGGCGCAGGATTTGCGAAGGTCGAATTCCCGCCGGATGTGTTCTCGGGTGTAGTCCTGCAGCGGAATGGCCGGGTAGCCGCGCTGCTGCGAGCAGTAGTGAACCAGGCCGTCCTCGCAGACGTAGAGGTATCGTCCACCGGCCCGGCAGCGCCACTGGTTGGGCTTCCCCCGAGAAATGTTCTCCTGGAACCTGTTGAAGCGCGCAAAGGACTTTTTGCCAAGCTTCTGGATCTCGCGATAGACCGATCGTTCTCTCTCGTTCAGGGCTCGCAGCTGGCCTTCCCCATCGTGAATGATGCCCAGGGTGCTGGAGAAGCCCAGCGAGACAGCCCGGCGGGCCACCTGCAAGGCGTCCTGGGGGAAGCGGATCCCGGAACCGATGACCGAGTTGATGTTGACCGCGAAGTCGGCGTGCTCGGCCAGCATCACCAGCTTCCGGTCCAGAACCTTGAGGCTTTTCTTGGAGACATCGTCCGGGTTGACGTTGTCGATGCTGATCTGCAGATGCTCCAGACCGGCCTGATTGAGCTGTTGGATGCGCTTGACACTGAGCAGATAACCGTTGGTAATCAACCCCGCCATCATTTTTCGCAGCCGTATCCGCTTCACCACGGCGTCCAGCTCGGGGTGCAACATCGGTTCCCCCCCGCTGATGGTGATCACGGTGGTGCCCAGGCGGGCCAAATGGTCGACCCGCCGCATCATTTCCTCGATGGGCACCGGCGCCGAAACCTTGTCGAACTCATTGCAGTAGGTGCAGGAAAGGTTGCATCGGCGGATGGGGATGAGGTGGGCCAGCACCGGATGCCTGGTGGAAAGCAGGGCTTTGGCAACCATGCGCCATTCCCTGACGCGCCGATGGGCCGCCAGAAGTGTCCTGCGAATCCCTGTTCCGTTACCCATGTTCATTCTATCCTACCCCTGCTCAACTCAACGCGGGCCGGACCGAAGCTGATCGGTTTCCGGGAGTGAGCCGATTGCGCAGCAGCCGGGGCATCAATATATGCAAACGAATCCCCGCGAGCCAAACGAAATCTATCTGGCGGGGGCCTCCCCGGTTAAATCCACCGGCGCCTCTTCGGGCGCTTCCTCCGGCGTTTCCTCCGTTTGCTCGTAGCGGCTGTCCCGGTGCTTGATGACGGCTCCGTTGGCCAGCTTGAACTTGAGCTTGATCCCGCCGGCCTCCCCCGACAGCGGTTTCACCCACTCGAACCTTCCCTCCGAGCCGGCATCCAGGCTCCGGGGAGACAACGGCACCTCCTCTTCCAGCGGCAACTCCAGCGAGGTGATCAGGGTAAGGGTAGCGATGAGATCCTCGAGCGTCCCTTCAGTTCGGTTCAGGACTCTCCCCGTCACCGTGATGGTGTCCTCCCCCCGTTCCTGGTTGAACTCCAGCAGCGCAACGGGTTCGCTTCCGTCAGGCACCGGCGGGACCGTTCGCTGAGCGTATTCCTGCGTCCAGGGAAGCCAGGCATCCATCACCCCGGAAGATGAAATCACCGAACCGACCAGAAAGAGAACGGCTGCGATCACCACCCCCGCCAGGATCCAGGTTCGCTTTCTGGAAGGTCCGACCATCTCGACTCGAAAACCCTCCGGCTCCCTCTCGGAAGGGGGCTGGGGAGCCTCATCGTTGGCGTTCAGATTCTCGTTCTCCATCCCGGTTCCCCTTTTTTAGTGGTCAGTGATCAGTGGATAGTGGTCAGTGATTGGATTGTAGCCTTCAGCACTTTGTCTATCTTGGCGTCGCGGTTCAATAAGTGCAAACAGGTAATGACAAACCTTCCTGCATCCGAGGCTGTCCACCGATCACTGACCACTGATCACTTGGAAGTTGCCAGGGCTCGCATGGATTCCTCCACGACCTCGAGAAAGACGATGCAAGCCCGTGAGAGATAGCGCTTTTTTCGGTAGATGAGTCCCAGCTTGCGAATCAGATTCAGGTTCCTCAAAGGCAGCAGGCACAGAGTTCCCTGCCTGGTTTCCTCTTCAGCGTAGCTCTTTGGAACAATTGAAATACCCATGCCGATGGACACGAATTTCTTGATGGTCTCGATGCTGGCGAGTTCCATCGAGATATGCAAGCGCTCCCACTGGCTCCCGAACTGTTTCTTCAAGCGTTCGCGAGTGGTTCCGGCAGTATGGAAAATGAAGGGGTAGGAGACGACCTCCTCCAGGTCAGGCGACGTTTGGAGAGTCAGCGGATGGTCCGGGCTGGTGATCAGCCGCAGTTCGTCCTCGGCGATGGGCAGAATGTTCAGCTCCTGTTCCGGAACGGGCAGGGTGACGATCCCAAAGTCCAATTGGTTGCCGCGGACCTTGTCCAGAACCTTCTTTGAAAAGTTGCGGTAGATGCTGATCTGAACTTCCGGGTATTTCTTCTTGAAGAGCGCGAAGATTTGGGGCAGCACGTAGAGACAAGTGGACTCGTTGGCGCCGATCTGTATTTTCCCCTTGGGAACGGTGTTTACCTCGGTGACTGCCAGCTTGGCTTCATCGTGCAGATTCAACAATCGCTCGGCGTAGTCGAACAGCACATCGCCCGCCCGGGTCAGGTAGATCTTCTTGCCGATGCGGTCGAAGAGCCTGGCTCCCAACTCTTCTTCCAGCATCCGGACCTGGGTGCTGATCGCCGGCTGGGTGCGGAAGAGCGTTTCGGCGGCAATGGTAAAGCTCCGGTGGACGGCCACGGCGTGGAAATTGCGAATCTGGTCGAGGTTCATATTGCGGTGGAGAGGGACGCTGGCTCGATGCCCTGTTTTCATACGGGGTCGGCGCCGTTCATCCGCAAACCATAAGTTTTTCTTATGCGGATCATATATTGAATAATTGGAATTAGCCAGCCGGCAACGCGGTGATCTCCTGCTGAAGGGCCGCCCATGTTGCCAGACCTCAACTCAGGCCGTCGCTTGCTTGCGCCTCTCTTGCGCCAGATCGTAGCCTGCCTGCCGGCGCATCCAGAAGTCGGCTTCCGACCAGCCGACACGCTCCAACGCCAACGCCAGCCGGGGGTTGATTCTTCCGGTTCCGGCCAAGAGCCGATGCAGGGTGTTTCTCGAAACGCCGAGCCGCTTTGCAGCCGTGGTGACGCTCCAGCCGGTTTCCTCGATAGCCATTCGGATGGTTTCGCCGGGATGCGCCGGATTCAACATCGCCATTGCCGTCTCCTCAGTGGTGATCGACCAGGTCGACATCTACCGCTTCACCATCCTTGAACCCAAAGACAATCCGCCAGTTGTGGGACACCTGGACGCTCCAGAAACCACGCCAGGAGCCTTTCAACGAGTGCAAGGGCATGGCGGGCTGGGCAAAGAGAGCCAGCAATACTGTGTGTGGGCACGCCGTTGGATTTTCGAGACTGCGTTTGGGTATTGTTTCAAAAAGCACCGACGCTCTCCTGGCGCCTCCAAAATTCCACCATCCGATCAAGGATGTTATCTATCGGTTCCCAATCATCGGGGTTCTCGCTTCCTGAAAGTTTCACGTTCAGGGGTCGGGATCTATCACTAAAGTCGGATGGAAATCCACCTTGCACTTTCGTTTTGACGCCCTGCTTTGCCGGTTTAAAGTGTTTGGTCCCGTTAACAATAGTCCTGGCCAAGTTGAACAGTTCAACCATGTAATCTCTGTCTGCCTCAGAGCTGTAGACCGATTTGAAGTGGTCAGGCGTAAATTTCTCCTTATGTACCCACTCATACATGTGGTAAGCGCAAATGATCGCTAGCAATGCGTGACGTGAGGAACGATGATTCTTCTTGAACTCTTGGTGCTGCGGAATGACCATCCGGTTCAGAAAGTGACGAGGGGTTGTGATGTCGAAGGTAGCTCCATGTTCTCTTGGCCTGAAGTGATCCTTGGTTGTAGAGACCACGTACATCCCTAGATCGGTGAGTTCATATTTCCCGTGGCCAGTTCTTTTAATCTGAGCGTATTTGCCCCAGCGTGTGAAATCAGAAAGGATATAACTGACGGACATCTCAGGATGTTGTCCCTTGCTGCGCGAGGCAGACACCATCCTCTTCAGCGGTTCCGTGTCGAACAATTCCTTCCTTGTGAAACAACGGGTTCCATTGCGGTCGCAAACCCTGAAGATAGCTTCCCATACCGCCTGCCACCAATCATCTCTCTTCACGTTCTTCGCCTCCCTGCCATGTCTCGCGCTCTATCCGTTCCGGCTCCTGCTCGTAGTGCTCCGCCATCCGTTCCGCTTGCTCCGCGAGGCGCTTGCGGCGTTCTGCAAGCGGCAACTTCATGTAGGCGCGACGCTGTGCAAGGGATAATCCCTGATTGACTTTTGCTGTTTGTGTCTGCACAGCCATGATTGTTCCTCCTCACATGGGCCAGTCCTGTGCCGAACCGTGCCCGGATAGATTCGTTGTTCACCCGGACAGGCAGCGCCGCATAGCAGTCGCCCCCACGGAACATCCTGCCTTATCGATATTCGAGAAACTCACCGAGGGTGAGTCCTGTGTCCTTTACGATCCGACGCAACAGAATTGGCGAAATGTCTCGGCCCGAGTGGAAGGGGACGGTGGTACGTTTTCCATCAGGATGACGGAACTGTTTGTGAGACCCGCGCTGGCGGACCTCGGTAAAGCCGAGATGCTTCAATATCGCGGCGACCTCGCGCGGCTTGAGTACCGGCGGCTTTGCCATGATTCAGGGGAGAGCGACTCGTTGAGTGCCGACAAACTTTCCTTCAAGCAGGGGCTCTCCATCTTCCAAGAGCATTTCCACCACTTCGCGAAGGTTTGTGTTGAGCTCATCCAGCGTGTCGGCTTGGGAGTGGGCTCCAGGGAATCCGGGGATGTAACCCACGTAGAGGCCAGTCTCAGGGTCTTGTTCGACGACTGCCGTGTATTCTTTCATGGTACGGAGACCTCTTCTTTGGATCTGTCCCGGACTGAGAGCTTCCGGGGCGAGCCGCCGTAGGGGGCACACGGCCAGGGACTGGATGAAGGAGTGCCCTGTGCCGGAACAGGGCTTTATTCTATCGACCAGAGTAGGGGGCGGCCAACGTTATTGCCCAATTCGCTCCTCTTTCGATCCCGAAAACCGCTACTGCATTGCGCTTGGGCGCAACCACGGCGGGCCATGGAAGCTCAGGTCGAATACGGAGGGATTGGCGAACACTCAGGCCTGCACACCCACCGAGGAGGCTGCCTGGACGATGGTCTGCCAGATGTCGTCGGCAATGGGAATGCCGTCGCGCTGGCGGACCTGCTGGGTTCGGTCCTCGGGCACTCCGGGCAGCAGGACCTCCTTGAAGCCGGGGGCGGGCGGAACGGCCAGGGCTCGGCGGGCCAGCTCGTCGGCGCGCTGGCTGTATTGGGACAGAGGCTGGAAGAGATCGGCCCGGAAGGCGATCAGGGTGGCGCCGTGGCGTCGGAAGAGAGGGTCGGAATAGTCGAGCTCGGCTCCGTCGTCGGCCCCGCTGAAAGTCCTGCCCAGCATCTCGGTGGCCAGCATCAAGGCATAGCCCTTGTGGCCGCCGAAGGGCAGGTGGGCGCCCCCGTCCATGAACTTCCGGGGGTCGGTGGTTGGGTTCCCGTCCTTGTCCACGACGGAATCGGAGGGAAGCGGCTGGTTCCGGTTGAAGGCGTTGATCACTTTGACACCGGCGGTGGCCGAGGTGGCGAAATCGATGATGACGGGGGCCTGGCTTCCCATGGGCAGACCCATGGCGATGGGGTTGGTATGGAACAGGGGCTTGCGTCCTCCAAAGGGGACGGCAGCCGGTTTTTCAGCGCCCTGTCCGCCCGCCCAGACCATCGAGACCATGCCCTCTGCCGCGGCCATTTCCGCGTAGTGCCCCAGTCGGCCGATGTGGTGGGTTTGAACCAGGGAGACGACTGACAAACCCTGGTTCCCGGCTCTTTCAATGGCTGCCTGCATGGCGAAACGCCCCACCACGTGTCCGAAGGCCCAGTCCCCCTGGACCAGAGCGCTGGCCGGTGTCTCGCGGGCGATCTTCGGCTCCGCCGCGACGCGGATGTGTCCGTCCCGGATGGCCTGCACATAGCCCTGGATGTGCCAGACGCCGTGGGAGTCCACACCACGCAGGTTGGCCAGGACCAGATGGTCGGCCACGATCTCGGCCTGGTCGGGGACGGCGCCGGCCGCTTCCAGAATCTGTCGGGTCAACCGGCGAAGCTCGCCGGCTGTCTTGGTTACCATGAGAGGTTTTCCCCGGGACTGTAGTTGATGGGATTACGGGGGATCATCGCTGAGAGAGCTTGCGGAGAAGTACGGATCAGGTAAAGTCCTCGACCACTAGGCCGCGGGTTTCGGGATGCTTCTTCAGGATCTCGGCGATGCCCGCCCGATCTCCCGCATCCACCTGGGTGCCGGGTGGACGTACAGGTCCCCCGGCCCTTCCCAAGGCTTCCATGGCCACCTTGATGCCGCTGATGCCGTACCCCGGCTTGTAGCCGCGGATCTTGAGAATGGGGTCCACCTCGGTTTTCAGCACTTCCTCCATCTTGGCGGCCTCTCCGGCCACTCCGTGCTTCCAGAAGCGCCTGGAAGCCTCCGGAACCAGTGCGGCCGCCGCCGTGGAGTAGGCGCGGCTTCCCCGGGAAAATGAACGGGAGGCGGCCGGCTCGTTCTCCGCCATGAACAGCAGGGGCTTGGCAACGGCCTCCAGAATCTGTCCCCCGGTCCTGGGATAGTAGTCCTCATCCGCGCCCAGAGAGGGGAAGAATCCGATCATGTTGGGGATCTCGGCCAATCGGATGAGCACCTCCGGCCAGAAATCGTGTTGGCCACTGGGGAGGATGACGGCGCCGATGGAGACCGAAGCAATGATGTCCCTGTAGAATTCGTAGTAGTTTTCAGCACGCCAGTGTCGCCCTCGGGGAGGGAAAATCACCAGCGCATCCGCGCCGGCCTTTTCGGCATTTCCGGCCATGTCAATGGATATCTTGTATCCGCCGATGACTCCCGCCATCACCGGCATCTGCTGCCGGGCCCCGGCCACGGTGGCGGCGACCACCTCACGGTGCTCATCCAGGCTCAGCTTCCAGCCCTCGCCATAGCCGCCTCCGACCACAACCGTCAGACGATCCCTTTCGGCGTGGTAGGCCACGTTGCGGCGAAGGCCCTCCAGATCCACCGAGTAGTCGGCGTGAAACGGAGTGGGCAGGTAGTTGTGGGGACCGTCCAGGGCCTTGATCAGTTCCTCCGTGGAACTCCAGCGCCGGCCGGGTGAGGCGGGCGGCTGACGGCAACCCCAGGGAAGAGCCAGGCTCCCGAGGGCCAGTGCGCCCATTTTACAAAGACTTCTTCGGGAAGCCTGTCGCTCTGAAGCCGGCCTCGATGGTGGTTTATTGCTCTTCAGTGCTTTTCCTTATGGATTGGGTGGGAAGCGGACGCCCAGGCTTGTGGGACTGAAAATGGCGCACCGGTTACGCCAGAATCGGTTTCACCACCTTGCCGTGCACGTCCGTCAGCCGGAAATGACGCCCCTGGAACTTGAAGGTCAAGCGGGTGTGGTCGATTCCCAGGCAGTGCAGGATGGTGGCATGGAGGTCGTGGATGTGGACGGGATCGCGGACGATGTTGTAGCTGTAGTCGTCCGTTTCCCCGTAAGTGGTCCCCGGCTTGATGCCTCCTCCCGCCATCCAGATGGTAAAGCAGCGGGGATGGTGATCGCGGCCGTAGTCGTCGGCCGTGAGCTTTCCCTGGCAGTAGATGGTGCGTCCGAACTCGCCGCCCCAGATCACCAGCGTGTCCTCCAGCAGTCCTCGTTCCTTCAGATCCTGGATCAGGGCCGCCGAGGGCTGGTCGGTATCCATGGCCTGCCCCTTGATCTGCTCGGGGAGCTTGGAGTGCTGGTCCCAGCCGCGATGGAAGAGCTGAACGAAACGCACGCCGCGTTCCACCAGCCTTCTGGCCAGCAGACAGTTGGCGGCGTAGGTCCCCGGCTTTCGGGACGCCGGTCCATAGAGCTGGAAGGTCCTCTCCGGTTCACTCGACAGATCCATCAGGCCCGGAACCGAGGTCTGCATTCGATAGGCCATCTCGTACTGGGAGATGCGGGTGGAGATTTCCGGGTCTCCGAAATCCTTCAGCTTCAACTGGTTGAGGCGGGAGAGGTCATCCAGGAAGCGGCGCCGTCCGGCGGAGGAGAGTCCCGGAGGATTGGAAAGGTAGAGCACCGGGTCGCCCACCGAGCGAAACTTGACTCCCTGGTACTGGGTGGGAAGGAAGCCGCTGCCCCACAAGCGATCGTAGAGGGGCTGGCTGTCCGACTTGCCGGTCCCTTGCGAGATCATGGCCACAAAGGTGGGCAGGTCCCGGTTCTGACTTCCCAGCCCATAGGAGAGCCAGGCTCCGATGCTGGGACGGCCGGCCAACTGGGCCCCGGTCTGGAAAAAGGTAATGGCCGGGTCGTGGTTGATCGCCTCGGTGCGCATGGTCCGAACGAAGCACAGCTCATCGGCGACCTTGGCGGTATGGGACATGATTTCGCTGACCCAGGCTCCCGATTGGCCGTGCCGGTTGAACTTGAAGATCGAGGGGGCGATGGGCAGGCTGTCCTGGGTGGCGGTCATCCCGGTGAGCCGCTGGCCCTTGCGCACCGAATCGGGCAGTTGCTGGGCGCGGCGATCCTGCAGCCCGGGCTTGTGGTCGAACAGGTCCATTTGAGCGGGGGCCCCCGACTGGAACAGGTAGATCACTCTCTTGGCCTTGGGGGCGAAGTGAGGAAGCTCCGGGAGCCCTGCCTCACCGGGTAGCGGCTGGAGAGCGGACCGGTCCGGTCCGGCCGCGGCCGCGTCTCCCTCCAGCAGCGATGCCAGGGCGGCTGTCCCCAGTCCCCAACTGGAGAGACCGAAAAAGTGGCGTCGGGTGAGCAGAAGCTGGCTTTCCAGAAAGGGATTCATGGCTCACTCCTTGGTAATGGTTTCATCGAGATTCAGAATCAGGCTGGCGACGGCCGTGTAGGCAGCCACCTCGCGGGGGTCCAGGCCCTTGGGAAGCGGGGATTCTCCCGCGCCCAGCAGTTCCTTGGCCGCCTTGCGGTTGGAACGATAGGTAGCCAGGTGGGCTTCCAGGCTTTCCAGCAGGATCTTTCCCTCCTCGGCAGTCGGCCGGCGAGCGGTGGCCAGGCGAAAGGCCCTGGCAATCCGGTCCGAATGGGACTGGCTCTCCGGTTCGGCCAGCACCCGCTGGGCCAACCCGCGAGCGGCCTCGACAAAGGTGACGTCGTTCATCAGGTTGAGCGCCTGCAGGGGGGTGTTGGTCCGGCTGACATGGACGGTGCACATCTCGCGGGCGGCGGCGTCGAAATTCAGCATGGAGGGCGGAGCGATGGTGCGCTTCCAGAAGGTGTAGAGGCTCCTGCGGTAGAGATCTTCACCGGTGCTCTGGTTGTAGGCGATATCCCCGGCCAGTTCCTCCCAGAGCCCCGCCGGCTGATAGGGCTTGACGGAAGGGCCTCCCCGCTTTTCCACCAGCAGCCCCCCAACGAACAGGGCCTGGTCCCGAATGGCCTGGGCCGAGAGCCTCTGGCGGGGACCTCGCGCCAACAAGAGATTTTCCGGGTCCTTAACCAGCCGTTCCGGGGCGGCCCGGGAGGACTGGCGATAAGTGGCGCTCATGACCATGCTCTTCTGCAGGGCCTTGAGATCCCAGCCGGAACTCACGAACTCGGTGGCCAGCCAGTCCAGCAGGGCGGGGTGAGTGGGCCGCTCGCCCTGAGAGCCGAAGTCCTCGACGGTTCGAACCAGTCCTTGGCCGAAGAGCCTCTGCCAGTAACGGTTGACTACCACCCGCGGAGTCAGGGGGTTGCCGGGATGGACCAGCCAGCGGGCAAGGTCCAGGCGATTGCGGATCTTTCCGTTGGCGCCGCCGCCCAGGACTTCCGGAACGCCGGGACTCACCTTCTCGCCGGGCTGGTCGTAGGCGCCGCGCAGCAGCATGAAGGTCTCCCGCGGCTTCTCTCGCTCCTGCATCACCATGGTGGTGGGTACAGTCTCCAGCAGACCGGATATCTGCCCCTCGACGTCCAGGATCCGGCGGTGGGCCCGGCGCACCGGCTTGGGCGCGTGCTTTTGCAGGAAGTAGGCGCGGAGCTTGTCGGTCTCGGCCGGGCTTCTCCGATCCGGCGGCTTCCTTGTGATGTCGTTGATTGCCGTCGAGGTGGCGACCACCTTCACCTCGTCCGGCGGCAGGGCACGATCGTAAACTCTCACCTCGTCGATCAACCCCTGGAAGCGGCTTCCGGGTCCTCCCCCCGATCCGATTCGAAAAGGTTCGTCGTTCTTGAAGGTAAGGTTCAGGTCATCCACCAGCACCTTGAACTTCTCCGGCTTGCCGTCGACGTAGATCCGGATCGCCTTGGAGGTGCGGGACCCGTCGTAGGTCACCATGACGTGGTGCCACCGATTGGGGGCCAGACTCCTCTCCGTCTCGACTCGGATGGAGTCGTCCAGCCAGCGCACCACCAGGTTGACGTGGATCTTGCCTTCCAGCAGGGCAACCCGATAGCCCTTCTCCTTTTCCAACTCGAGCGTCCGCGAGACAATGGCGCCGCCCTGCTCGCCATCGGGGTAGATCCAGGCCCCCAGGGAGAAACGGTCGTAGAAGCCGAAGTTGCCGAGGTCTCCGGCATCGATGAAACGGCGGCCGTCGAAACTGCCGGCCTGACCGATCTTCCCCCGGGTGAATTCCGGCCGGCCGTCCTTGAATCCGGACTTGGCCTTGTTCCCTTTGGCCGGCACCGGGAGGGGACGCCGCCAACCGCGGGCCTTTCCGTTCAGGGGAAAGTGTCCCAACAGTCCTTCCGCAATGGACCAGTGGAGTGGCCGGCGCTTCCTGAAGGAGGCTTCCCACTGTTGTTGGGCCCGGTCGAGCTCCGGCTCCAGAGCCTTGAAGTCCTGCTCGGCCTGCTCCAGTTTCCCTTGCAGGACGGCAAGCTGTTTCTGTTGCGGGCGGGTGGGCGCCTTGATCATGGGAGGAGAATTGCCGTACTTGTAGACCTTGCCGCGCTCGGGGATGTTGTTGAAGAAGGCGAAGGTCCGATAGAACTCCTTCTGGCTGAAGGGGTCGTACTTGTGATCGTGGCAGCGGGCGCAGCCCAGAGTCAGGCCCAGCCAGACGGTGGCGGTGGTCTCCACCCGGTCCACCACGTATTCCACGGCAAATTCGTCGGCGATGATGCCCCCCTCGCCGTTGCCCCGATGGTTGCGATTGAAGCCGGTGGCGATCCGCTGTTCCAGGGTGGGTTGGGGGAGCATGTCCCCGGCCAGTTGCTCCACGGTGAAGCGATCGAAGGGCATGTTGGCGTTAAAGGCCTCGATCACCCAATCCCGCCAGCGCCACATGGTCCGTTCCCCGTCCGTCTGGTAGCCGTTGCTGTCCGCGTAACGGGCCGCGTCCAGCCAGCCCAGGGCCATGTGCTCGCCGTAGCGCGGGGACCGCAGCAGGCGATCCACCACTTTCTCGTAGGCCCGGGGAGAATCATCGGCCAGAAAGACATCCACCTCTTCCGGCGTGGGGGGCAGCCCCGTCAGGTCCAGCGTGACCCGGCGAATGAGAACCGTCTTGTCGGCCGGGGCGGAGGGGTTCAACTGTTCCATCCGCAGTCGGTCCAGCACGAAGAAATCGATCGGGTTGCGGGTCCAGCCCTCATCGGCAACCTCGGGCAGCGGAGGACGCTCGGGGGGGATGAACGACCAGTGACGTTGCCACCGGGCCCCCTGCTCGATCCACAGGCGGATCAGCTCGATCTCCTTCTGGTTCAGTTCCAGCCCCGAGTAGGCGGGAGGCATGCGGAGGGCCTCCTCCTCGGCGGTGATTCGCTTGAACATCTCGCTCCGGTCCGGGTCGCCGGGGACGATGGCTCGGTGTCCGCCCAGGTCGGCGAAGGCTCCCTCCTTGGTATCGAAGCGCAGCTCGGTGGTGCGGGCCGCCTCGTCGGGGCCGTGGCAGGCGTAGCAACGGTCGGTCAGGAGAGGGCGGATGTCGCGGTCGAATTCCACTGCCGGCTGCTCGGGACCATCGGCCCAGGCGGCCGTTCCCGCCCCCAGGACCAGGCCCGCCACCATCCCGCAAAACCACCCCAGCCTCAAGCTAGCCTTCCTTTTCATGGACCGACCTCTCTGGAAACATTCCGTCCGTCCGCACTAGGCGGACTCTTGCCTCTGCCTCGCCGGCACGGGCGCGGTCATAAGTCGCATCCTGGCCCCGGTAAGGTGAACAAGCCCCTGACGTTGATCCTTAAGTCTAGCGCTCTCGCCGGGCTCCCTCAACCCCAAATTGGGCGCGGATGATGCCCCAGGACCGCCGCGGTTGACTCCCCCCGGCAAGCGTGCTAGGTTCACAGCGCCTTTCCGGAACGCGCCACCCATCCCCCCCAATAGTGAATCAAGAGGAGAGTGCCAAGCCATGGAAAATGCCAACAAGCTGAAGCGGAAGCTGGAGGAGGGTCAGTTCTGCCTGGGGGCGGGGATCAGCTTCAACGACGGGGCCATCACCGAAGCCCTCTGCCAGGTTTACGATTTCGCCTGGATCGACACCGAGCACAACGGCATGACCCTGGAGAGGGTCGAGGGCCACATCGTGGCTACCCGGGTCGCCGGGGCCACTGCGCTGGTGCGGGTCCCCTGGAACGATCCGGTGCTGGTCAAGCCGGTTCTGGACCTGGGGGCCGACGGGATCATCTTCCCCATGATTCGAACCGCCGAGGACGTCCGCAACGCGGTAGCGGCCTGCCGTTACCCGCCCGAAGGGATACGGGGCTACGGTCCCCGCCGCCCCACCAACTACACACGGACCGGCGGACCCGACTATTGCCGGAGAGCCAACCAATCGGTGTTGACGGTGGTCCAGATCGAGACGGCCGAGGCGGTCGAGAACCTGGATGAAATCGTGGCCGTCCCCGGTCTGACCAGCGTGGTGATCGGTCCCAACGACCTTTCGGGGTCGCTGGGGCACATGGCCGATCCCGGGCACCCGGAGGTGGCGAAAGTGATCGAGTCCATCATTGAAAGGGTTCGCCGCAGCTCCGTCTACGTTGGGATAGCCATCGGCTCCGACCCGGAGCAGGGCATTCGCTGGATGGAGAAAGGGGTCCACTGGCTCCAGTTCGGCGTGGACTTCGGCTTGATGGTCGAGAGAGCCGACCTGGTTTGCGGCATGGTTCGGGATCACGCCAAGGCGAGACGAAAGGAATAGCGCCGGTAGACGCGAGGCGGCAGTCAATGAAAGTCGATCTGAACGGCCAAGTCGCCCTGGTCACCGGAGGGGCCCAGGGCATCGGCCGGGCCATTGCGGAGTCGTTGGTGAACAACGGCGCCAAGGTGGTCAGCGTGGACGTCGACCGGGAAACCAATGAGCGCACGGCCCGGGAACTGAGCCAAGCGGGCGGGACCTGCCTGGCCCTGGAAGGGGACGTCTCGGATCGCAAGCGGATGGAGCGGGTGGTCGCAGAGACCGAGGAGCGGCTGGGCGGCCTGCAGATACTGGTCAACAACGCCGGCATCAACACCCTGAGCGACCGGGTCCCCATCCACCGGTTTTCCAGCCGGGACTGGGAACGGATCCTGAATATCGATCTGACGGGCGTCTTCGTCGCCAGCCAGGCGGCCATTCCGGCTATTCTCAGCCATTCCGGGGGCAGGATCGTCAATATCAGCTCGGTGGCGGGCCTGGTTCCGCTGCGGCTGCAGAGCGCCTTCGTGGCCGCCAAGGCCGGAGTGATCAACCTGACCCGCTCCATGGCTCTGGAGTTGGGGCCGCAAGGCATCCTGGTCAATGCGGTGGCCCCGGGGTCCACGCTGACTCAAGGAACCAAGGCCCTCTTCTACGGTCCCGACGGGGCCTACTCGGAAAACGCCGCCAGCCTCATCTCTCACATTCCCCTGGGCCGGCCAGCCCGGGTGGAGGAAATCTCCCACGCCGTTCTCTTCCTGGTGGCCCCGGAAGCCAGCTACATGAACGGGGCCGTGCTGGTGGTCGACGGGGGATGGACGGCCGGCTACCACCGGGAGTGGTGATCCCTCTCGGTGCATTGTTGCGACACACGGCATGCCCCCACTTCGAACCGGGGAGCCGTGGGCGTAGAGGCTGCGATCTTGACCTGCGCTGGTAACCGCCATGGCCGCTGACTGGGTGCTGGGTCTGGAGCAGAACGGCGATCGCGAGGTCGTCTCAGGGTCTCCGCCGGAACTGGCCGCGGCCGTCCGCCGGGGCGCCGACCTTCGCCTCTACCTCACCACCGAGCACTACGAAGAAACCCTCTATTTTCAACAGACCTATGCCGGAAGCGGCGACGCCTTCGCCGGCCTGATGACGCATCACCACTCCCTGGTGCATCGCGGCGAGATCGCCGAGCAGCCCTACTTCTGCCTGTTCAAGTACGACCTCTCGGGTCGTTTTTCCCTCCTCAAGTGGATGCTGGACAATCGCACTCTCGACGAGAGCGCCGACTATCCCTATGGAGTCTACCGTTGGTTCTATTGTGACCGCTGGAGACCGGTCTACGAGCACGACGCCGGTGGGAAGGCCCTGTCCGGCGATCTGGAAGAGCTGAAGGAACTGGTCCGCCAGGGACGGACGCTGCAGGTGGGCATCCGGCAACTCTTCGGATTGGGGAGCGATGACCTCCGGGGTCCCGAGCACATCTCCTTCGTGAGCACCATGCAACCGGTGATCCAGGATGGCCAGGTGCTGTCCAACTGCGACCTGGTGCTGGCCGGACCGCCCCGCTGGCCCTTCACCTGGAAGGATGGCCTCCATCTCTGCGTCATGCGCCCATCGACGTCCGGGGAGATCGAGTGCTACCTCACCGAGCCGGGCAGGGTCCCCTTTCGCTGGAGGGTGCCCCGCCGGGGCATGCAGTGGATGGTGGCGGAGCGGGTATGACAACCGGAGACCCCCGCCTGCCGGCTCGGCTGCGCGGCTCTGGAGATCACACGCCTACGGCGTACGCCCATGAACGACTCCGCGTGGGTTCAGGGCCGCCCCGTTTCCACCAGTGGAGGATTCTCGATGGGGGGGGCTTCCCACTTTTCGACCGGCGGAGTCCGGGGCGTTGAGGAAACGAACAGGCGGGTCTGGCTTGCCAGGAACCAGAGCTTGAGGATCCACCGTCCCACCAGGTAGATCTGACCCAGCGAGAAAGCCAGCAGGACTGCGGTCCAGGTGGACTGGTTGGCTCCGGGGGCCAGCCAGGAATAGGCAAGAAACCAGAGGAGGGCGGCGGCGGCCAGCAGCAGGTAGAGGCCCAGCACGGCGCGGTGGTGGTGCTTGACGAAGCCCAGGGCTCGAAGCAGGGCCAGCAGGACGCTGCGCCGTTCTTCCACCACCAGTGAGATCCGGGCGTAGTCCAGCACCAGTTGCATCACCAGGAACAACAGTCCCACCAGGGCGTAGGCCAGGACGGTGTAGATCAGAACCGTCCGCTCCACGGTAGTGTCCCGGGTGGCCGTTTCGATCCAGCCATGCAGGGGCTGTCCGATGCCCCGGAAGATCCCCCAGTAGATCAGTCCCGAGATCACCGCAAGGCGCAGGAACCTCCAGAAGAAAAGGCCTCCCTGGGCCAGGAATCCGGCTCGCGAGTGCGGTTCCTCCTCATGAGCGAAACGGCTGAGGATTCCCCCCAGCAGCAGGGACCAGGCCAGCACCATCAGAATCCCGGCCCCGACCACCGTGGGATCGACCTGGTGCAGCTTCCCGTCCAACAGCCGTTCCAGGTTGCTCAGCACGGGAAGGATTCCCACCACCCAGGGCCCAAAGGTCTTTCCCAGTCCGGAACTGCCGGCGGCAAATTCCCCGTACCAGGACAGGTCGAAGCCCTGGCGCAGGCCGTCTTCCACCAGGCTGCCTTCAAAGGAACCCTGCAGCAGGTGCTTCATGGCCAGGGCCAGGGGAAGAGCCACGACCAGAGTGGTGAAATAGACCCAAGCCAGCAGCGACGGCGTATGCAGCACCAGCCTCAAGCCGGCCCATAAATGGATACGAGGGTGCATCGGCCTTCCTGTGTCTCCTACAGCAGAGCCAACACGGTCTGGAGGTAATCCTGGAGCCAGATCAGCCACTTGAGGGACCACTTGGTGGCGGGCAGGTTCGCCTGAGGCTCCAGCCGGCGGCTGTTGTTGGTGAAGTCGATGTCCAGCGGGTTGGTCAACTCGGGGTCAACGGCGGCGTAATCCAGCTTGAAGGGCTTGACCAGCCGGTAGAGCTTCCAGGGGTGCTTGCCGTCCCACTGCGTTCTGAACTCCTCGCCGTCCTCGAATCGCAGCAGTACGTCCTGAGGAAGGATGCCGTCTCCGAGTCGCCGGAGAAGCACGGTCGTTTCGTACAAAACGGACGTTTCTTCCGAATCCTGGGAGTCGGGTGCTTCCGCCAACAGAAGGAATTGCCCGTCCTTGTCGATAAACCCCCTGGTTTCCACTTTCACGCTGGAAACGGACTCGACGCTGTAGTCGAAGACCTTGTCCCGGTGAAAGACCTGCTCGAAGAAGGGACCGAGATCCTGGCCCGAAACCTGGTTGGCCACGCGGAAGAATTCCTCGGGAGTGGGGTGGCGGAAGCGGGAGTTTTCGAAGAAGGTCGAGAGGATCCGCTGCAGGACATCCCATCCCAGGCGACGCTCCAGGGCCAGCAGCCACAGTGCGGTCTTGGTGTAGCTGGTGGCTCCCGAGGTGGAGGGGTGGTAGAGGTAACTGGGGGTGGCCGGGATTTCCCCCCGGGCTGCCGCCAGGAATCGATGGCGCCGGCTGTTCTGGATGCGTCCTGCCTGGATCTCGGGGATCATGACCGGGAAAAAGCCCCGAAAGAAGCGGTACACAGGAGCCCTCTTGCCGTAGACCGCCTCGAAGACTCTTGCCGTGGCAAAGGTGTTGATGCCTTCGTCCAGCCAGGCGTGTTCGAATTCGTTGTTCCCCACCAGGCCGTACCAGAACTGGTGACCGGCCTCGTGGATGGTGACGCCTTCCGGAGCCCCGCCGCCGAAGGGGTTGAGATAGCGGGTCCCGCAGGTGTAGAGGGTGGGATACTCCATGCCCCGAGCCCCGCTTCTCCAGGCAGGATCCACCACCGTCAGGTGACCGTAGGGATACTCTCCGAACCAGAGGCCGTAGAGCTTCAAGGTCTCCTCGGTGGCATGAAAGTGGCGGTCCACCTGGCCCTGGTGCTCGGGCTGATAGAGCAGGCGAATATCTATCGATTTGAGGCCGGGATGATCGAAACGGCGGCGAACCTCCCGATAGTCCGGGCTGGTCGTCCAGGCAAAGCCATGGACGTTATCCTGCTGGTAGCGGTGGGTCGAGGTGCCGTCGTCGCTATCGATCACCCCGAGCTGCACGCCAGTGGCGCCGAGCTTCCATCCGGTGGGGACGGTCATGCGGACGTCGTAGTTCCCGTAATCGGAAAAGAACTCGGTGGCGGCGTGGAACTGGTGGCAGTTCCAGGTGCCGTCGTCCTGAAAAACTCCCAGCTTGGGAAACCAGTGGGCCATGAAGAAGAAATCGCCGCGGAAGCCGGTTCGAGCGAAGGTGCGAGGGATCTTGGCTTCCCAGCCAATGGAGACTCTGACGGTCTCGTCGGGCTGCACCGCCCGCTCCAGGGGAACCACCAGCACGGTCCGATCGTCCCTGTTGCCGTCGTCGGGGGAAGCGAAGACCATGGCGGAGGTGCGATCCGATTCCCGGAAGGGCCCACCGGCCTCCACCTTCAGAGATTCCACCCGGAGGTAGCTCCAGTCTCCCGGCTGCGGATTTCGCAGGGAGGAACGGCGCCGGGAGCGCAGGGAATCCTCCCGCATCCAGGTGCTGCGGTTGTTCAGCCAGGCGTTCCAGTAGAGATGGAACCACAGTTCCCGGGCCGGTTCCCGGGTGGCATTGCGCCATTCCACCACCTGGCTCCCCTTCAGCAGGCGTTGCTCGGGCAGGAGCTTGACCTGGATGGTGTAGTGGGTTGTCCTGGTTTCCGGCGGCGCTTGCTGGGCCTGGGCGCTCGAAAAGGGCAGGGCGGCCAGCGCCAGCCAGGCCGCCACCCGGGAAAACGTGGCGGCCCGCCAGCCGACCGCGATGCGGCAGATCCATGGAGAAAGACTAAAAATTGAACATCGATGCACAGGATGCACAGGATTAAGAAGGGCCTGACGCTACGACACGGGGTTGCACTCTATTTTTCTGTTGTTTCAGGTAAGCCGCCCCCCCCTCAGCCGGCCCGGGCGGCAACCGCGCTTTCCTCCAGAAACTGCGGGAAGACTCTCAGGCAGATTTGCCGGAAGCGGTCCACGTCATTCCGGGTGGCCGCGCGGTAGGGAGGACGGCTGGAAAGCAGTTCCCCGGTCAGGAATCCGGTGGCCGCCGCAAAGGTGCGGTCAAAGGCGGTATCGGTGAAACCCTCTTGCGCAAGAGGCAACACGAACTCCCGAGTGAGGTGCTGCAGGCCCTGGCCGATCTCCGCTGCCTCGGGATGGCCCTCTTCGCAGAGCTGAAAATAGCGCAGCATCAGCTTGGGGCAGGCATAGACCATGGAGCTGTAGGAGCCCCGCACCCCGGCATGCCACCACTCCGCCAGCCTGTTTTCACCCACGAAGATTCTGAGCCCGGGAGCCAGGTCCAGGAAGGCGGCGGCCTCTTCCGGACTGCTGACTCCCTTGCAACCGATCAAGGGCAGGTCCTGATCCAGCAGGCGCTTGAGCAGGTCGGGGGTCAAGGGTTTCTTGGCACGTCCGGTGTTGTAGAGAATCACCGGCATCCCGGGCGCCTGGCGGGTGACCTCCTTGAGAAATCCGACAGCCTCGGCGTCGGAAAGAGCCAGCCAGAAGGGGAAGGCCACCTGTATCCCGCCGGCTCCGATCTCTTGAGCGAACCGGGCCCGGCGAACGACCTCGGCCGTCCACAGGGCGGTGCATCCGACCTGGGTGGGGGTTCCGAACGGCCGGCACTCCTCGACCGTGACCCGCGCCACCTGCCGCCACTCCTCCGGAGTCTGGGCGTAGAACTCTCCGGTGGTCCCATGGGTATAGACCCCGTGGGCGCCGGCCCGGCACATCCGCCGCACGTTCTCCCGCAAGGCCCCCTCGTCCACCTGGTCCTGCGCGGTCCAGGGGACGGGCATTCCGGCCCACAGTCCTTTCAAGGTGTCACTGGTCAATGGCATCGGCAACTCCTGTTCCTGACGGCAACGAAAGTCTCAATTGTAGGGAGATCCGAATCGGTTCGCCAGCGGGAAGTCAATTGCTCCCTCCAAATTGAGTTTCCCGAGGTCACTCTGTTACAATTTGTCGCCTTTGGCCTGCAGAGGATCACTTTGACCATGTTTATCAAGGAAAGCGATTCATCCGGCGTCCGGCGAGTGGAGGGTGTCCACGAGGGCCGGGGCGCCATTCGAATACGGTCCTTTTTCGACGGCAAGAGCCGTCTGGGGACGCGCTTCCACGTCTGGGAACTCGATCCGGGGACCAGCGAAGGCACCCACACCCACGAGGAAGAGGGAGCCCTGGAGGAGATTTACTACTTTACGCAGGGTCAGGGAAGGATGTGGATCGGGGACGACCAGGTGGAGGTCTCCGCCGGGGATGCCGTCCTGGTCCCCGCGGGGGTGCCCCACGGCTTCGAGAACAACGGGACGTCGCCCCTGAGAGTCGTCCTCTTCTTCGGCAAGCCGCAATTGGACCAATCCGCTAGCTAGAAACAAGCCCGGAGCGATGCCGGGACTTGAGAACGCGGCCGGCCATGAGAGTTCGCAAGCTGGGCAATACCGGGTTTACGGCCTCCGAGGTGTCTCTGGGCACAGCCGAGATCGGGCTGGATTACGGGTTCAAAGGTTCGCCTCAGTATTCCCGGCCATCTATTCAGGACTCGATCCGGCTGATCCGCCGGGCCGCGGACCGGGGGATCAATTGGCTGGATACGGCTCGGGCCTATGGAAACAGCGAGGAGGTGATCGGACGGGCTCTGAAGGACCTGTCCCCCAGGCCGCGGATTTCCAGCAAGGTGATCTTCGAAAACCCGGTCAGCGACATGGACGCCGCTGCACAGCGGGGCCAGGTGTTCCACTCGATTGAATCCAGCCTGGGTGCCCTTCAGGTGGATGCCATCGACCTGCTCTACATTCACAACGCCACCGAGAAGCTGTTGAGAGAGACCGCCATCCGGGATTCGCTGGAGGAAGCCCGGTCCCAGGGGAAAATCCGGCTGGCGGGAGCGACCTGCTATGGGGAGGAAGACGCCCTGGCCACCCTGAAAGACCCGCTGTTCCAGGTGCTGCAGGTCCCCTTCAGTCTGCTCAACCAGAAAATGAGGCAGCGGGTCTTTCCGGAGGCCGCCCGCAAGGGAGTGGGTGTCTTTGTGCGGTCCGTTTTCTTGCGGGGAGTTCTCACGCCTCAGATCGATTTCCTGCCCGAGAGGCTGGCTCCGCTCCGGGAGCAGGCCTCGAAGATCCTTCAGGTCCTCGGCTCGGAGGTGGACGGCTTGGCCGAGGCGGCCGTGCGCTTCTGCCTTTCCCTGCCGGAGATCTCGTCGGTCCTGATGGGACTGAAAAATGAGGCCGAGCTGGAGTCCAATGTTTCCGGTCTCTCCCGAGGTCCGCTGCCGGAGGGGATGATGGCGGCGCTGGCTGGGCTGTCGCTGTCCGATCCGGACCTGGTGGATCCCACCCACTGGCAGGACCTGATTTGATGGAGGCCTTCCAAGCGGAGGTGATCGCCCATGGAATCGAATTCCAAGTCGAAGGACCGCTTCCGGCAAGGCCGTGACAGAGGCTGCCGCTTTCTGATGCGGCAGTTGAGGCCGGACGGGGGCTTCGGTTCGCCGGATCGCGGGCTGGCGGACTACTACAAGGTTCCCTTGGCCTTGATGGTCAGCGGGGCCAGCGCCGAGGCCAACCGCCTGCTGGACTGGATTCGCCGCCACGGCCAGGGCCGGGACGGAGACTTCGGGCCCCGCTTGCCCGAAACCAACGGGTACTACTACATCTACTACAACATCTGGGTCATCATTGCAGCCCACCGCCAGGGCCACTTCGACCTGTCTCAAAGGGGCATGGATTTCGTGTTGCGCTTTTTCGATGAGGAAAGCGGCGGATTCTATTCCAGCCCTACCCAGAGAACCGCTCGGGTCCTGCAGGACCTCTGGGTGGTGAGCGGAGGGGGCCAGGCCGCCCTCTACACCGGCCGGATGCGGGAGAGCCTGGGGGTCGGCCGCTGGATGAAGCGGTTGATGGGGCTGCAGCCCAACTACCCGGAACAACTCTATTCGGTCTACAGCCGCGCGGGCGGCCTCCAATCGAACTTCGATCCGGAGGAAGAGATCCGTTTCGTGCTGAACGCCTCTGCCGAGCGGGACGAATACTTCTTTCATCCCGGTATCGCCGCCGGCTTTCTGGCGAACCTGTATAAGGCAAGCGGGCAGGGGGAGTGGCTCCGTCTGGCCAAGGACTACCTGAGGCTGGCCGAGATCGCCAGCGATTTCAACTACAAGAGCCTGCGGGCCGGCAAGGTGGCCTGGGCCGCCTCCAACCTCTACACCCTGACCGGCGAGCGGAAATACGCGGAAATGGCCGCCCGGGTGGGCGACAATCTGCTGGCCTCGCAGGCCGAGGACGGCTGCTGGAAATTCGGCCAGATGAGCAGCAACGACGCCACCGCGGAGATGGTGGTCTGGCTGGACGAGGTGCACCAGGCCCTGGGCGGCTGAGCAATCATTGTTTGAAAATCGGTGCCGGTCCGGACATGTCCCGATTCAGGAGCGGTTCGGCTGCTCGGTTCCCTTTGCCGCAATCTCACAACCATTGAAGAAGGAGAAGACGACATGCCCTTTATCGACATCCAGGAGCTTCCGGCTCTCGAGCTTCAGCCCGGAGTCCGCCTCCGCACCCCCTACGGCAAGAATCTCATGCTCTCCTACCTGGAGATCGAGGAGGGCGCCACGGTGCCTCTGCACAACCATCCCCACGAACAGGGGGGGATCGTGCTGGAGGGCAAGCTGAAGATGACGATCGGAAACCAGACGCGGGTCTGCGAGGCGGGGTCGATGTTCCTGGTTCCCCCCAACGTCTACCACAAGGCCGTGGCCGTGGGGGGACCGGTGCGGGCGCTGGACATCTTCAGTCCGGTCCGGGAGGACTACGCCAAGCTGTCCAACACCTATGTCGGCGACGTCGACGCCGAGACCGGCTGAGCCCCGTTTTTCGGGAAAGGTGAGACATCATGCTGAATCGCAGGCGGTTTCTGCAGAGGGTGGGCGTGGCCGCACCCGTTTCCATGGTTTCAGCAGCGGGAAGCCTGTCCGCCGGGCGTCAGGATGACGGTGCGGCGCCGGACGAGCCCCGCGTGTTCCTGCGGGAGGATTTCCACCACATGTCGGGGATCGCGCCGCCGCTGACCAAGTCGGACGTGACCAAGACGGTGGACCTGGTCGCCGGAACCTCGGTGAACACCCTCATTTTCCAACTGGCCCCCCGCGGCGGGATGTGCATTTACGAAACCAAAGTCGGACAAATGCATGGGAGCAACGTGCGCAAATGGAACCATGCGGTGAACTATCGGGACGGCCTGCATGTGCGCCAACTGGTGCGCGAGGGTTGGGATCGGCCCCAGTTGTTCTGCGACCGCTGCCATGAAAAGGGGATGCTTTTCTTGGCCAGCGCTCACCTCAACCTCGGGGCCGGGGCTTCCGAGCAGGCTCGAGGCACGGGCCGCCTCTCCGACTTCGTGCTCGACAGCGACCACTTGCGGGTGGGCAAGGATGAAGACCCGCGAGCCCGCTACATATCCCCGGTCCGGCTCAACTTCATCCATCCCGAAGTGAGGGAAGAGCGCCTCCGCATCTTCGAGGAATTGCTCGCCCGTTACACCACAGACGGCGTGGAGGTGCACACGGAGGTGCTCCCCATCTGCCGCTTCAACCAGGTGAGCCAATGCGCGCCCCTGCTCACCCGGTGGCTGCGGGAGCTGAAGGCCATAGCCGTGAAGGCGGAGAGGGAGCAGGGCCGGCGCAAGCGGGTCTACATGCGCATCCCGGCCGACCCCCGGGCCTGGCAAGCCGCCGGCCTGGAGGTGGCCGACTGGATTGCGGAGGGATTGGTGGGCGGCCTGATCTGCGCCTCCACCGACCCGGAAGTTTTCGACCAGGACATCGACATTTCCAAGGTGGTTTCGCTGGCCCGAAGGAGTTCCTGCCGCATTCTGGTTGAGTGTTCTACCACCCTGGGGAAGCGGAGGGACGACAAGCCGACCGCCAGGCTGGTGTGGGGGGCTGCCGCCAACGCCTACCACCAGGGAGCGGCCGGTTTTGGAATCAACGACATGGTCCGAAGCCAGCGGCTGGCTTTCCTGGAGCCCATGGTGGACGCGCTGCGTCCGTTGGGGTCTCCGGAGATGTTGCAAACCGCCGACAAGATCTACCATGTGCGCGACCAGCCTCGCAATCCCGGGACTTTCGGATCGGGCCTGCCGGGTTTCGATCCCCTGCTTCCCAAGCCGCTCGAGGTCGGAAAGCCTCAGGAAGTGCCGCTACGGGTCGCCGACGATCTCCGGCGCTGGCACTCCCTGGATCGGCTGAGGTCCGCCAGGCTGAGGGTCCGCATCAACAACCTGGAGCCCTCCCTCAACCGGCTCAGCATCGAGCTCAACGGCAAGCCGCTGCCCGACTCCATGCTGCAGATCACCGACTTGAACTACCGCTTCGTCAAAGAGGGAGTGGCCTACCAGGGCAGTCAGATCTATGAGTACCGGCTGTCTCCCGAGCATTACCCAAATCCCGGAGAAAACGTGGTCAAGGTGACCTTGCTTGAGAAGGACCCGGATGTGGATCTGCTCTTCGAGATCCAGGACGTGGATTGCTCCATCGAATACCGGCTGCACCGGCATTTCGAGCCGCGCCCCATCGAGTATTGACATGAGAAAGGAGGAGCAGCCGTGACGGTTCCGTGGAGTCCGTCAGGCCGCGACCAACCATGAAGCGCAGACATTTCTTGCAAGCTGTGGGCATGGCGGCCCCCGGCGCCGTCCTGGCCCCGCCGGCCTCGGCCTCGGCCTCGGCCGCAAAGCGCCAGGGAGCCTCGGAGGAGGGGAAGGCGGGTGAACCCAGGGTCTTCTTCTACGACGACGGGCGCCATTATTCCGGCCTCTATCAGTTCGCGCCGCCTCTGGAGGCTGCCGATCTGACCTATGCCGTGGATCAACTGGTCGACAGCGGCGTCGACACCCTGCTCTATTCGGCGGGACTGGAGGGCGGCGCCGTCCAGTACGGCAGCCAGGTGGCCCCATTGTGGGGCGACAACGTGGATGTCTGGGTGCACCCCATCTTCTACCGCGCCTCACGCAACCTCAAGCAACTGGTGGCCGACGGCAACGACCCCATGCGCATTTTGGCCGAGCGCTGTCACCGGAAGGGGATCTGGTTCATTCCCACCTGTCCGGTCTGCATCATGGGAGGAGGCGCGGAATCGGAGCGGGGTTACGGCAGGAAGTCCGATTTCGTCTTCGACAACCCCCAGTTTTACGTGGGGGAGGACGATCACCCCCAGGCTCAGCTCCTGGGACGCATGTTCAGCACTGGGCGGCTCAACTTTCTCCACGCCGAGGTGCGCCGTGAGCGGTTCCGGATTTTCGAGGAGTTGCTGACCCGCTACGAGTCCGACGGGGTGGAGTTGGATTTCTCGCTGGACAACGAATTCGGACCCTTCTGCCGTTTCGGCGAAGTGGCTCGACTGGCCCCCCTCCTGACGCAGTGGATCCGCGATATCAAGGAGGTGGCCCGCAAGGCCGAGGAAGCGCAAGGGCGGCGGAAACGGGTCTATGTTCGGATCCCCGCGGGTCCCCCCTCCATGTGGAGGATTCCCGGATTTGAAGTGGCGACCTGGGTGACGGAAAAACTGGTGGACGGCCTGGTCTGCATGAGTCCTTACAAGAAGGAGACTCCCAGGAACAACATGCTCCTGTTCGATCAGGACCTGGACCTGTCCGCCGCCGTGAGGCTGACCCGGGGAACCGGTTGCCGGGTGCTGGCGGGGATCACCAGCCGCCTGGGGCGTCAACTGGAGAGCACGGCCACGGCTCCCATGCTCTGGGGGGCGGCGGCCCTGGCTTACGACAAGGGAGCCGACGGGTTCGGTCTGAGCTCGGGAGGATGGGCCCCGAACGGCTGGCCCTGGACGGCGCCGGAGTACGAGACTCTGCGCTTGCTGGGGCAGCCCGAGCTGCTGGCCACCGCCGACAAGAACTATCGGGTCCGCTCGCTGGATCGCGCCGCAAGCGATCCCAAGCCCTTGTTCCCGATTCAGGACCCTGTCCTTCCCCAAAGATTGCCCGAGGGGAAACCCGTGACCCTGCCCCTGGCCGTGGCCGACGACCTGTCACCATGGCAGGCCCTGGGACGCGTCAAGTCGGTGCGTCTGCGCGTGCGGGTCACCTCCATCGAGCCCTCCCTCGACAAGCTGGCCGTCAGCCTCAATGGCCGGACTCTGCCGGACGCCATCAGGAACGACATCGATCTGCATTTCAGAGTTCTGAAGAACATGGCTGTCGGGCCCTACGGCTACATCCTGGAATACCACCTGCCTCCCGATCATTACCCCAAGAAGGGAACCAACCAGGTGGGGGTGACCCTGGTCCAGCGAGATCCCAGGATCAAATCCCCGGTCGACGTGGTGGATGTGGACTGCCACATCGACTATCGCCTCCATCGGAACTTCGAGGACTCGCCCATCCAGTACTGAGCCGACGATTGAACTTCTCAGTCAATTCTTCGGTTCGGCGGGTCTGATGACGGGCAGCCGGAACACCAGCCAGAGCGACGCCAGGATGGTGGCGATGGCGAAGGCGAAGCTGGCGGCGAATCCGAAACCGTCGGTCAAGGCTCCGTGGGTGGCGGGAGCCACGCTGGAAGCCAGCGGGGCCAGCGCCATGACCGACATGTTGCGGGCTCCCTCGGCCGCCGGCGAGATGCTGACCACGTAGTTGGGAAGATAGGCTCCTCCCAGCTCTCCCGCTCCCAGCAACCCGAAGGAAAGCAGGTAGCCGTAGCCCGGCACCAGCCAGGCCCAGGCGATCCCGGCTCCCACCAGCAAGACCGTTGTGGTCACGGGCGACCGGATTCCCCTCCGCAGGGCCAGGGCCCCCAGCAGGAACCCGGCCACCGACTTGAATCCGAAGCGAAGGGCCATCACCAGTCCCGAAAACTCCTTCGGTTCCCTACCCATGGCTACCTTGGTGTAGAGCGAGAGATTGGGCATGGACGAGAGAGAGAAGTACCAGAGCACGTAGGCGATCCAGGTCAACGCCAGTGGACGGGAGGAGAAGAAGGCTCCGATGCTGCGCCGGAGATAAGGCAGCAGCGGGGGACGCTGTTTCTTTTCCTTCACCGGGACAAGCTGGTAGCGGCTGCTCAGGAAGGCGACCGTGGCCATGCAGGGCACGCCGATGCCGTAGAGGAAGGCGAAGTCCAGGGGATAGGGGAGGAAGGACAGTCCCTGGTTCAGAACGAACTGGGCTCCCAGGGAGCCGGCAACCGCGGCCAGGGGAGTGAATCCGAAGGCGATGCCGAAGATTCTGGCCCGCCCGGGCGTGGTGGTTCCTCGGCGCAGGCACTGGAAACCGAAAGCGTGGGCCACCGAATTGGAAGCGCCCTGGATCAGGCCTTGGGCCAGGAGAGCCGCAATGCGGACCGCATTGGACAAGGGCAGCAGCAGCGTGGTCCCCACCGCGGCCAGCACGGCGGTGCTGATGCCGTGGGACCAGACGACGGTAGCCCGTTCCAGTCGGTAGGGGATGAGCCAGGAACAGACCAACGGCCCCAGCCCTCCCAGCAGGTGGAGGGAGGCCGGCAGGCTGGCAACCGCGTAGCTGGCCCCCAGCTTGTCGCACAGGGCGGCCTGGACAATGCCGATGTAGGTCACCGGCGCGGCCAGGTAGATCAGCACGTAGGAGCAGAAGAAGAGGACGCCGTTGCGGCGCTCCATGGCCGGCGTCAGCTCTCCCAGTTCCTGCTGCTCGGGGAGATTGTCGGTGGTGTCCGGAGTCGTTCCCCGGGGACCGGAATGGTCCTTATCCCGCATTGCTCACCAATGGTAGGGAACGTCGGCCCTCAATCCGCGAAGTGGAAAGACGAACCACGAATAAACACCAATAAACTGACTGATGAATTGTTGATTGGAGGGCGTGACAAGCGATATGGAGAGGTTTTCCATGAAGGACACCAGGTAAAGCCAAAGTGACAAGAATACAGAAGCGTTTTGGTGCCGCTTGTCGTTGGAGGGAGTCCACCTGTATTCGTGTAAATTCGTGTTCATTCGTGGTTCGTCTTTTTTATGGGCCATTGGGTGTTTACTCTCGAACAATCCGCTTGGCAGGGTGGGGGCGGGAGCCCGGCTGATCAGGGCTTGGGCAGGACGAATCCTCCGTCCGCCCGAAGGACGCTTCCCGTCATGTAAGAGGAATCCTCTTCCGAGACCATGAACAGGACGGCCTTGGCCATCTCCTCGGAGGTGCCCAGGCGACCCATCAGCAGCTTGCTGCCCCGTTCCTTGATCTGCTGGTCCGAGGCGTAGGCCCGTTCTCCGGGGGTGTCGATCCAGCCGGGCTCCAGGACGTTCACCCGGATCCTGTATTGGGCCAGTTCGGCCGCCCAGGTCGCAGACATGTGGTTGATGGCGGCTTTGGCGCCGTTGTAGGCGGTGGAAAGGGCGTAGGGACGAAAGGCGTGCACCGAGCTCACGATGGCGATACTGCCGCCGTCTCCCTGCTTCACCATCTGGCGGGCGGCCAGTTGGCAGCAATGGAAGACGCCCCACAGCGTCACCCCCCAGGTCTTCTCCACCTCCTCGACCTCCATTTCGAGGAAGGGCTTGCGGATGCTGTAGGCGGCGTTGGCGACCATGATGTCCAGCCGTCCCAACCTCTCCACCGTCTCCCGAACCATGGCTTCATCCTGCGCCCGATCGGCCACGCTTCCCTGAAAAAGGAAGGAGCGGCGTCCCAGCCCCTGGATTTCCCGGACCACTTCGCGCCCCTCCTCCGGGTGGCTGTAGGCATTCACGGCGACATCGGCGCCGTTCCTGGCCAGCTCGATGGCGGTGGCGCGGCCGATGCCGCGGGATGAACCGGTGACAATGGCGACTTTGTTCTTGAGTTTCATTGGCGCTCGACCTCGTTTGGCAAGTACTTCCCCCCATGAAGGGTCCCCATTCTGACACAAGCGCAGGCGCCGGCCAACGGCATTCGAGCGCCCCGGCTCTGTCAAGGTACGGAGACCTCCGAGCTCCCCGATTCCTTGAGGGCCAAGTAAGTGGAACTGAGGAATATCAGGGTTCCCCCCAGCCATACCCAGCGGTCGGGCACCTCTCCGAAAACCAGGAAACCCAGCAATACGGCCGAGTAGAAAGCCAGCATGGCCAGCAGGTTGAAGATGCCTCTGCCGAGGTGAAGCCGGAGCCGGCTGGTCTTCAGGAACCCCGGGCCGCTGCCCCACTGCCAGGCGACCAGCGCCGCCAGTCCGAAAAAGTTGCGGAAGAAAGCCAGTTGAAAGGGGTGCAACTGGCCGGGGACCATGCGAACACAGATCACCATGCCGGTCACCAGCAGGGTGGCCAGCGCCATCAGCAGGGGTCCGAAAATCCTGTGGGTGGAAGGGTCGTCCCGCATTGGTCCAGTAGCCTCCCCCGGCAAGGCACACCCTCTCGAAACCATGTATCACTCCCCCCTTGACGGGGAGTCGCAGAAGCCGAGCCGGATGGCGAAGGCTGATGCGGTGGGGGTTCGCGCCCGCCACAGCCGCGCGCCGAGTGGCGAATCGGTTATGACCCGTCTAGAATGATGTTGGGCCGGCGATGGTCGGCAACGCCGGACGATCCGGCCGGGAATCGCCGGCGATGGTCTTTACCAGGGGAACGGGATACCCATGAAGTGGTCCTGGAAAATCGGTGAATACGCGGGCATCGGAGTATACATCCATGCGACCTTTCTGCTGATCATCGGTTATTTCGCCATTATCCACTGGAAGGCGGGAGGTCCAGGCGCAGCCCTGTCCGGGGTTCTCTTCATCCTCGCCCTGTTCGTCTGCATCGTGCTTCACGAGTTCGGTCACGCCCTGACGGCCCGCAGGTACGGGATCGCCACCCGGGACATCACGCTCCTGCCCATCGGGGGCGTGGCCCGGCTGGAGCGGATGCCGGAAGATCCCTGGCAGGAACTCTGGGTGGCGCTGGCCGGTCCGGCCGTCAACGTCGTCATTTCGCTGACGCTGGCCGCCGTGCTGACGGTAACCAATCAGTGGGGGGCTCTGGATCGCGTCGCCTTCGATCAACTCACTTTCGGGTCGTTCCTGCCGATTCTGATGGCGGTCAACCTGATTCTGGCCGGTTTCAACATGTTGCCGGCCTTCCCCATGGACGGCGGCAGGGTGTTGCGGGCCCTGCTGGCCATGAGAATGGACTACCTGCGGGCCACCCAGATCGCTTCCGGCCTCGGTCAGGGCATGGCTTTTCTGTTTGGATTCATCGGGCTCTATTCCTGGAATCCCTTCCTGCTTTTTGTGGCCCTGTTCGTCTGGATGGGTGCCCAGCAGGAAGCCTCCCTGGTGGGGATGAGGTCGGCCCTGGGGGGGATTCCGGTCAGCCATTCCATGGTCACCAAGTTTCGCACGCTGTCTCCCTACGACTCCCTGGGCCAGGCGGTGGACGAGATTCTGGCCGGCTCTCAGCAGGACTTTCCGGTGGTTGAGGGCGACCGGGTGGTGGGTGTCCTGACGCGATCCGACCTGCTGGTCGCCTTGGCCAAGCAGGGTTTGAGCACCCCGGTGTCCACGGTGATGCGGCGGGACTTTCAGATGGTGGAGGCCACGGAAATGCTGGAGCTGGCTTTCGCCCGGCTGCAAAAGTGCAAGTGCCGCACCATGCCCGTGATCCGAAACGGCCGCCTGTCGGGTCTGTTGACCATGGAGAACGTGGGTGAGTTCCTCAGCATTCATTCGGCCCTGAACCAGGCCAAGCGAGGACTCAAGCACAGCGTCTTCGAATCCTGATTCACGGTCCGGAACCGGCGGGACTTGCCGCAATCCCTTCCCCCGCACCCTGCAGGACAGCCTCGAAGAATTCATTCAGGTGGAAGCCGCCGCCCCGCACGGGCACTCCCAGTCGTTCCTCCAGGTCTGCCCGCACCCAGTCGTCCAGAAACAGGCCGCCTTCCCCGGTCATGGATTCAGAGGGGATAACGACGAAATCTCCATGGACCCGGCCGCTCAGGCTGGTGAAAATATCCGAGCCCGTCAGCAGTCCCGCCACGGTGATCCCGCCGCCGAAGTAGCGGTTTTCCACCAGTTCGCAGCGCAGGTCGGTTCCCAGAACGGCGTTCATGCGTTCAATGCAGTCCTGCAGGATCGGATGAAAGATCCTGCCGGTTGCGACCGTCCCGCGAATCGGCTCGGTGGGAGGTTCCCACTGGCTTTCCATCTCTCGGTGGAACTCGTCCAGGAAGGTCCGAACCATGCCCACCCCGTTCTCGACCAGCGGAAAATCCCCGTAGTGGGAACGGGGCGGAATGGCCTGCGAGGCCATGATGTAGAACTCGTCTCCCAGAAAACAGAACGGGGTGCCGTGGGATTCCCCAATGCGGTCCTGGATGGTGGAGACGTGGGAGATGGTCTTGCGGGCATAGGCGGCGTCAACCGGCGTCAATCGGGGCAGTCCCCGTCGGTGGTCCGTCAGGCCGACCGGGACGATCGACAGGGTCATGACCTGGGGGTGGAATGCCAGAAGATCCCGGATGCTTCTTTCCAGGTGGACCCCGTCGTTGATCCCCGGCATCAACACGATCTGGGTGTGAAGCCGAATGCCGCCCTCAATCAGGCGCCGCATGTTTCCCAGCAGGTCGTCGGGCTTGCGGTTCTGCAGCAGGAATTGACGGAGCCCGGGTTCGGTGGCGTGAACGGAAACGTAGAGCGGTGAGAGCCGCTGTTCGAAAATCCGCTGATAGTCCTTTTCGGAGAGGTTGGTCAGGGTCAGGTAGTGGCCGAACAGGAACGAGAGCCGGAAGTCCTCGTCCTTGACCCTCAGGGTGCGGCGAACCTGCTTGCCGCGCGGCAACTGGTGCACGAAGCAGAAGATGCAGTTGTTCTTGCAGATCCGGGTCTGGATGGGCTCGAGCTCGAGACCCAGGTCTTCGTCCTCTTCCTTTTCGATCTCGATATCCCAAAGTTCTCCCGATTGCTTGGCCACCGTGAGAATCAGCTCCCGGTCGACCTGGGAGCTCAAGTAGCGGTAGTCCAGGGCATCTTCCACTGCGCGCCGGTCGATGGACAACAGGCGGTCACCGGGTTCGATGCCCACTTCCTGTGCGATGGAGCCGGCTTCCACCCTATCGACGGCAACTCCCCTAGTGGACGTGTTTTCGGGCATGGCGGAAGGGTGGAACGAGTCTCCTGCGGGCCTCAGGCCGGAGCCGGTCCCTCGGAAACCATTCTCTTTCCCCGATAAATGTAGTGCAGTCCCGAGAAGACCGTAATGGCTCCCGTGGCCGGGTATAGCACCCACAACCACTGGGGAGCGGTCCCCAGATAGTTGAACAGCAGCACCAGCGTCAGAGTGACGATCTGAATGAGCGTGGCGGCCTTGCCGTAAACGGAGGGGGGAAAGTTGCGATGACCGGTCATCAACAGAATGATGAGAGTGCTCACGATCAGAAACACATCCCGGCTGAGAATCAGGATGGTGAGCCAGAGGGGAATCAGGTTGGGCAACTCCATGTCCTTGATCGAAAGGACGACGAAAGCCGTGGTCAACAGCAGCTTGTCGGCGATGGGATCCAGCAGGGCTCCCAGGGCGGTCTTCTGCTGCAGCCACCGGGCCATCAGGCCGTCCAGGCCGTCGGTGACCCCCGCCAGCAGGAAGACGAAGAAGGCCCATCCGAGGTGGTTGTAGAGCAGGAGGTTGACGAACACCGGTATGAAGGCCATCCTCAGAATGGTGATCTGGTTGGCGGGGGTGAGCAGTTGGGAGGTCATGGCCAAGGGCCGCCCGAGGGCAGGCAACCGGTAGAAAGCCAGAGATGTTAACGGGCGGCGCGAAAGGCTGTCAACGCAATTCCCGGCCACGAGGCGGGCTCCGGCAGGTGAGGACCGGGCTCGGCGCAAGCGGTAGACGTACCGCTCTGATTTCGGCAACGGCAGGGAGCTTGCCTTGCGCGCATGGGAAGGCAGGAGACTGTCGACTGAAGCGTATTGAAAGAAAAAGGATGGTGGGCGCTACAGGATTTGAACCTGTGACTTCCACCGTGTGAAGATGGCACTCTACCGCTGAGTTAAGCGCCCAGAGCCCGGGTTGAAGTCCGTGGCGGCGATTCTGGCACGCCTCCTTAGACCTTGACAAGCTCAAAATCCGAGGCTGTGGAGCTTGGCTGAAACAACTCCTGTTTCACTTCTCTATGATCCGCACCGCAGGAGGTGGGAACGGCTACCTTGGGCTGCGTGGCGGGGTTTTGGAGGGCCGGCTGAGAACGAACAGGGCCACGCCGAGGCTGATGAGGATCAGCAGCGCCTGGAGGTAGGGCGTGCTGAGCACGAACCACACGCTGTAGCCGACCAGGCCGAACATCAGCACCACCGAGGCGGCCTTGGCCCCCGGGCGAATTACCTGCCCGTTTTCCCAGTCGCGCAGAATGGGTCCGAAGCGCCGGTGGGCTCGCAGCCATTGGTGGATCCGAGGCGAGCTTCTGGAGAAGAACCAGGCGGCCAGCAAGACCAGCGGGGTGGTGGGAACCAGGGGCAGGAACATTCCCGCGAATCCAATCGACAGAGCCGCCAGTCCCAGTCCAAGATAGAGCTTCCTGATCATGAATCCAAAAGCAGCAACCCGTCGGCAGTCCGGAGTTCAGCCCGGCACGCTGAAACAAACGAAAAAAGAGCGAACCACGAAGTGACACGAAGGACCACGAAGGTGCACCAAGCGTGACGTTTCTGCTGCATCGGCAGGGCTGCGGCCCGGCAGGCCGGCGCGTGCCCCCTTGAGGAGCAAGAGTGATCGGAGGAGGCCCCCCCCCCCGGGAGCGGGGGGGGCCCCCCCCCCGGCGGTACCCGTGGGTGGCGGGCCGGTTGCCGGCGGGGGGGCCGCTGGGGGATGG
>JAJDUG010000055.1 GCA_022826755.1 Acidobacteriota bacterium | reverse complement strand
CGAATCCGAATGGATCTCTTTCGGTTTTTCCTCGTGGCCTATCGGCAACCAGGACCCTGTTCCGTTGATCCGGATATCTACCTATTGAACATGGATGCACAGGATTAACAGGACGAGACGCTGTCGCAGGGGAAGCCGACTGGCTGCGCTTCCCCTCACCCGAACCCACGGGGCGTTGGCTTTGAGTCGGTCAAGAACAAAGTCTTTCTTAGTGGCCCTTCGTCGTTCTTCGTGTGCCTTCGTGGATAACTCTTTTTTCTGTTGTTTCAAGACAAGGAAGAAGGGCATTTCATGCAAGGGTGTCTTTGCATCCAAAACCGAGCAGGTTGTGTTACATTTCCCGGTTTGGGAAGCCGGCGGTAATCATTCCAAAGGCGGGGTCATAAACAAAGAGGCAAGCGGTGTCAGATCGAGTCGAAAAACTTGTAATCGTGGGGTCGGGTCCGGCGGGGCATACGGCCGCCATCTATTCGGCGCGGGCCAATCTCTCTCCCCTGATGTTCGAGGGGTTCATGGCGGGCGGCGTGGCGGCCGGAGGTCAATTGACCACCACCAACGATGTCGAAAACTATCCGGGCTTCCCCGAGGGTATCAACGGGCCGGAAATGATGGACCTGTTCCGTCGACAGTCGCTGCGTTTCGGCACCCGGATTCTTACGGAGACGGTGGAGAAGGTGGATCTGAGCCGGCGCCCCTTTCGGGTGATGACTTCCAGCGGGGAAACCTTGACCGAGACCCTGATCGTGGCCACCGGCGCCACGGCGCGGCGGCTGGGCATCCCCGGGGAGGAGCTTTTCTGGCAGCAGGGCATTTCCGCCTGCGCCGTTTGTGACGGCGCCCTCCCCATATTCCGCAACAAGGTATTGATGGTCATCGGCGGTGGCGATACCGCCGTAGAGGAGGCCACCCATCTGACCAAGTTCGGAACCGAAGTCATCGTGGTTCACCGCAGGGACACCTTGAGAGCCTCCAAGATCATGCAGCAGCGTCTCCTTTCCCACCCCAAGATACGGATGCGCTGGGACTCGGTGGCGGAGGAGGCCCTGGGTGACGAAGCTCTCAAGAGCGTTCGCATTCGCAACCTCAAGTCGAACGAAACCGATGTGGTAGAGGCCGAGGGACTCTTTTACGCCATCGGCCACCTGCCCAACACGGGCTTTCTGGACGGACAGCTCGAGCTGGACGACGCCGGCTACATTGTGACCACCCCGGGGACCACCCGCACCTCGGTCGAGGGCGTTTTCGCCGCCGGCGACGTCCAGGACAAGGTGTGGCGTCAGGCCGTTACCGCCGCCGGCACCGGATGCATGGCAGCGCTGGAGGCGGAACGCTTCTTGACGGAACACGCCTGACAAAGACAGATGTCCTTGACTCCACCAAGGCGGATACTCGAGTAGAGGGAGTCGGGATTTTTTCAGGGAGGTAAGGAGTCATGAAGATGAGGGAGATGGCCATGTTGATCGGTCTGCTGGGTGTCTCGCTCATTTTGCCTCGGCAGTTGGTTGCCGAAAAGGTGGAAGGACTCATCCTCAAGAACGCAAAGGGTGCGCTCCGAGTCCTTGATGTCGTGAGTTACGACAAGTTCCTGATCCCCGTCACTGATTCCACCAAGATAGTTCGAAAGAACCACAAGGACATCACCGTAGACGACCTGAGGGTTGGCTGGTTTGTCGAAGTAGAAGGCGATTCGGTCAAAGTAAAGACCGGCAGGTTCGAGGAAGTGAGGTTCGAAGGGTTCCAGGAGCGGGCTGACGGTCCGGATAGGCTGATTGTGGACGGGCAGACGGTCTCGTTGAAGGAAAGCAGGGTTGTCAGGAAGGAGTATTTCCCCGGGGACTTGAAGCCGGGGATGAAGACTGAGGTTCTGGGAATCAGGCAAGAGAATGGAACCGTCAGAGCCACAGAAGTCTTCGTGGAACCCAACGACCTCGGCGTTTTCGAGCGGGACTCGTTGAGACAGGTGGCAAAGTTTGTGCGCCAGATGGACAGAAAGCCGCATGTCATCAAGAACTCCCAGGTGCAGCGTTATGTGGAGAGTGTCGGTGAAAGGTTGATTCCCGGTTCTGCCAGGGGCGTGACGGACTTCCGCTTCTACGTCATCGACAATCCTTCCATCAATGCTTTTGCTTCCCGATCATCCGGTCCTTCTCGAATCCGTGGTTCGGTTTATGTCACGACCGGGATGCTGCGGATCCTGGAAAATGAAGCGCAGTTGGCCTCTGTTCTGGGCCATGAGATTGCCCATATCACGCATGAGCATCTGAGCAGGGGTGCAGTGAAAAAAATGTGGACTGATATTGCCCTTTCCGCAGCCGGAGTCCTCATTGGACAAACCATGGACGGTGCTGGCGAAATCTTTGCCGGTATTGGCCTGGGTCTGGCGGGTAGCGCACTCATCAACGGGTATGGCAGGGACTTTGAGGATCAGGCCGACAGGGTCGGTTTGCGTTACATGTCTGACGCGGGCTATGACCCGATGCAGGCTCCCCGGGTTTGGCAGATCATTACTCAGCACACCAGGGACATGGACAGAGTCGCCAACTTCTTCTACGGCAGCCATTCCACTCACATTGCCAGGAAGCGAAATCTCTTCAGGGAGATATCGCAGACTTACTTCGACTCCGTGAATGAGGGCCTGCCGGTAAATGAAGAGGCTTATCGCGAGAAGGTGCTGAAGCCCGTTAGCAGTGGCCAAAGGGCTGGGTTGTATGACTTTGAAACCAGCGGGTCGGTAGCCACGGCGTTGCCGAAGTACTCCGGCACTCTATTGGTTCCCTGGCGGACAAAGTCGCACCGAAGACACAGCGCAGAAGGGTTTCTTCGCGCTTCCGACAGCTTCCTCATGTACCTCCAGTCCAAGGGTGTCAATCTGGTCGACGACGACTTCCATCAGCGGGCTTTCCATCGGGACCGCAGGATTCGCAGACTGGCCAGTATCACGGAAGACACGGAGACGCTTCTGCTGTCGAGCATTATGAGCACGGCACGGTCACTGGGTGCGGATTCGGTTCTTGTCTTGGAGGTATCCAGACCGGTAATGAAGTGGATCAAGTTGGAGGCGACGTGCTACAACCTTCAAGGTGTGATTTTGTGGGAGGAAGACGGCGCCTACGGTGGAGGCCTGACGGGTATGGGTGCTCCCGAGAAGTCCGTCCGCAATCTGACCAAGGAACTGGAGAAGCGATTGGGTTCCGACTGCCTGAAATGACCGGCATTTCCAGTCGGATGCAAGACACCAGCACTTTCCCGGTCGATGCTCGACCTGCCCGCGAGAATTTCCGGTTCGTCCCGACCAAGGCCAACCTGACATCTTGTGGTGTCAAGTAGGCCCGCCCCCCGTCCTGCCGTGCGGACATCCGAGAGTAAACCAACCCGGCTTCATGGCCTTTCGGCAGTAGGGACAGGTTCCGCTAGGCTGGTCTGTTCCTGAACGACCGGCCTCAGGGGATGACGGCGGTGGCGTTGATTTCGATCAGAAAGTCGGGGTGAACCAGGCCCGCCACCTGCACCAGGGTGCTGGCCGGATAGTCGCCACTCCAGAATTCGGCCCTCACCTCGTGAACGGCCTGAAGGTGTTCCATGTTCACCAGGAAGACGTTGATACAGGCAATGTCCTCCCAGGCGCCGCCGACAGCCTCCAGGGCGGCCCGAATATTGCGGAGCACCTGCCGGGTCTGCAGCCGGATGTCTCCCTTGCCGACCGTATCCCCTTTGACATCGATGGCTACCTGGCCGGAGATGAAACAGGTGCGGCCCTGGTCTGCCAGGGCAACGTTGGAAAAGATGCCGAAGGGACGGCAGAGGGTCGGGGGATTGAGAACGGTCTTGCCCATGCTTGCTTCCTCCTGTGATAGAGATGAATAGGGAGTGGTGTCGCTGTTGTCGTGAGCATTCAGTCTAACCCAAACCAATCCTGAAACTCCGGTCCGGGTTCGCTCTGCCTCGCGGCCGGCGACCGTTCCTGAAGAGATTCTCATGTTCCCCTACTTCGAAGCTCCGGCCATCAGGCTGGGTCCCGTCACCCTGCACGCCTTCGGGATGCTGGTTGCGGCCGCGATCCTGTCGGGTCGCTGGATGCTGGTGCGGCGGGCGGAGCGGAGAGGACTGGACGCGGAGACAGCCTCCCGGCTTGTCCTCTGGATGGTCGGCTGCGGCCTGGCCGGAGCCCATCTTGTCGCCGTAACGCTCACCGACCCGAGGGACGTGGTCCGGGATCCCCTGGTTCTGATTCGCCTGTGGGAGGGACTGTCGTCGGTGGGTGGAATTGTGGCGGGAATTCTGGCCGGACTCTGGTGGATGCGGCATTCCGGCTTGAAGCCCTCCGAGATCTGGGCTTATCTGGACCTGGTTGCCTTCGTTTTCCCCTTCGCCTGGATCCTGGGGCGGGCCGGCTGCGCCGTGGCCCACGACCATCCGGGAATTCCCACCCAGGGGTGGTGGGCCGTGCCATATCCGGATGGCCCGCGCTTCGATCTGGGGCTCCTGGAATTCTTCTACGCCCTGATTCTGGCCGGTTTGTTCCGGTGGTTGGATCGACGTCCCAGGAGAGACGGCTTTTTTTTAGGACTCTTTTTCGTACTCTATGGCCCGGTTCGCTTTTTCCTGGACGAGCTTCGGGTCGGTGACGCCCGATACCTGGGCTTCACCCCGGCGCAGTATGGGTGCGTGGTGGCAGTGGTACTGGGCGGCGTGGTTCTATGGAAGCTGAGAGGAGGCTCCAGGCGTAAAAACTCCAAGCCTTCCAAGCGGAAGAAGGCGGTGGGTTGATCGGCAGGAAACGACTGCCCGGAGGACCCGCGGGAAAGAGTGGCTTCATTCCACCCGGGATTCATCCATCTCGCGGAAATAGTCCGGTCGCTTCAGCACCTCTCGTGGCTTGCTGCCGTCGGGCGGGCCCACAATGCCGTCGTCTTCCATGATGTCGAGCAGCCGGGCCGCCCGTCCGTAGCCGATGCGCAAACGCCGCTGCAGCGTGGAAGTGGAGGCTTTGCCCATTTCCACCACGATGCGGACCGCCTCGTCGTAGAGTTCGTCCGTCTCGCGTTCCGTATTCTCCGCGTCTGCCTTCTCGGAGCGGTCTTCCACCACCCCTTGATCGTAGACCGGCTGAGCCTGGGACTTGAGGTGCTCCACCACGCGAGCGATCTCCTCGGTGGTCACCAGGGCGCCGTGGACCCGGGTCATCCTCGAGGTTCCGGGTGGAATAAAGAGCATGTCTCCCTTCCCCAGGAGCTGTTGAGCGCCCATCTGGTCCAGAATGGTGCGCGAGTCCACCTTCTGGGCGACGCGAAAGGAAACGCGGGAGGGGAAGTTGGCCTTGATGATTCCCGTGAGCACGTCGACCGAAGGGCGTTGGGTGGCCACGATCAGGTGGATCCCCACCGCCCGGGCCATCTGGGCCAGTCGCATGATGGAATCCTCGACGTCCTTTGAGGCCACCATCATCAGGTCGGCCAGCTCATCGATCACGATGACGATGTAGGGCAGGGGCGTGAGAGCAGCATTCTGCTCTTCCGAGAACAGCTCCATGTTCCGGGGCTTCCGCACCAGGGTATTGAACTGGTCAATGCTGCGAACGCCCACCGAGGCCAGCAGCTTGTACCGGTTCTCCATTTCCTTGGTCGCCCACTTCAAGGCATTGGAAGCCCGCTTGGGTTCCACCACCACCGGAGTCAGCAGATTGGGAATATCCTCGTAGACACCCAACTCCAGGCGCTTGGGATCCACCATGATGAACTTCACTTCCTCCGGCCCGGACTTGTATAGGATGGAAAGGATCATGGCGTTGATTCCCACGCTCTTGCCGGAGCCGGTCTGACCGGCAATGAGCAAGTGAGGCATCTTGGCCAGATCGGCGACCACGATTTTTCCGACGATGTCCTTGCCCAGTGCGATGGTCAGCCGGGACGCGGACTTCTGGAATTCATTGGACCGGATCACCTCGCTCAGCAGAATCTGCTCCCGATCGGCGTTGGGGACTTCGACTCCGACTGTCGATTTCCCCGGCAATCGGTTGATGCGCACCGACTCTGCCTTGAGGGCCAGGCACAGATCGTCCACCAGGTTGGTAATGCGGCTGTACTTGACTCCGGCCTCCGGCTTGAATTCGTAGGTGGTGACGACCGGTCCGGGATGAATATGCAGAACCTGTCCGTGGACGCCGAACTCCCTGCACTTCTCCGTCAATTGGCCGGCACGCTCCAGCAGTTCTTCCTCTGCGACGTTGGCCGTGCGGCTGGGGGTCTGGAGCAGGTCGATGGAGGGAGTCGGGAAGTCGGCCTGTGATCTCCGGTCCGTCCGCTTGGCTTTGGTCTTCTTCTTGTCGGCCTCGGGAGCAGCTTCGCCGGAGTCCTCTTCGCCGGAGAGTAACGTTGGCAGGGAAGGCTCCTTCGCCGCTGTTTCCCACTGCTTGATCTCGGAGACCCTTTGAGTCGTGACGGCCTTCTTCTCCTCGCCCCGCTTCAGTCTGGCCTCCAACCGCTGTTTCTGTCTCTTCTTGTCCGACGCCTTGCGCCAATTCCGCCATTGGGTCCGCCATAGGCTTACGAATGTCAGCCGTCTTCCCATCCAGGCCATGCAAACCCTGAAGGAGAAGCGGGTGGCGACAAAGAGGGAGGCCATGAAGATCATGAAGCCCAGGATGCAGGCGCCGGCCCAGTTGAAGCGGCCCTGAAACCATTCCGCCAGCAGGTCCCCGACCACTCCTCCGGCTTTGGCGGTGCCGCCGGTGCCGACAATCGTTCCGTCCTGGATCGACCAGCCCACCACCGCGGGTTGGGGAAACAGCAGTGCCAGAAGTAGGCACCCCGAGCCCCCCAGGCAAAGCAGACCGAAAATCTTGGTGGCCGGTGTGCTGATGGCCTGAGAGCGCAACCATTTCCAGCCAAAAATCAAGAAAATGACCGGGAAAAGGAAAGAGGCGTATCCGAAGATGGTCAACAGCAGATCGGCCAGGATGGATCCGTATTTGCCAATGAAGTTGTGCACCGAATCCTGGCCGATCAACTGGCGGGATACGTTGAACGAAGGATCCATCGGATGGAAGGAGACCAGGCTCAATATCAGCAGAAGGGCCAGACTGAGCAGCATCAGCCCTACGGCTTCGTTGAAACGCGGATGTGAGGTGGGCGCCAGAAAGCTCATGCCTACAGTCCACCCCTTTGGAGGATGATGAGAATCACGATACCCAAGAGGATACGGTAATGGACAAAAACATAAAGCGTTTTTTTCTGAAGGAAACGCAGGAAGACCTTGATGGTGACGTGACCGACGATCAGGGCGGTGAGAAAGCCGGCCGCAAGACTCATGGCCTCGCCTTGAGGAATGCCCAACTGATTGATTTCGAGGAGCTTTTTCAGGCTGGCTGCCGCAAGGATGGGGACCGCCAGCAGGAAGGAGAACCGGGCGGCTGCCTCCCGCGTCATCCCCCGGAACAGTCCGGCCGTTATGGTGATGCCGGAGCGCGAGGTCCCCGGAATGAGGGCCACGGCCTGGGCCATACCGACGCATAAGGCATCCGTCAGAGACATCTTTTCCAGGCCCTTCTTCAAGGTGGCTCGACGTTCCGCCAGCCAGAGCATGAGGGCGAAGAAGATCAGTGTGACCGGAATGATGTCGGCAGTCCGAAGCCGGGTGGCGACCCATTCCTCCGCCAACATCCCGGCAACGGCGGCGGGAAGGGTTCCCAGGAACAGGAACAACAGCATGTGGCGCCCTTCGGGCCGCTCGAGGCAACGGGCTCCGGAGGGCTGGAAGCTCTCCCGGAGGATTCCGGCGATGTCTCTCCAAAAGCAGGTGAGAATAGCCAGCAGGGTGGCGGCGTGCAGAACCACGTCAAAGGTGAGTCCCTGATCCGGCCAATCCGTTATCCGGGGAACCAGAATCAAATGGGCGGAGCTGCTGATGGGCAGAAACTCCGTCAGGCCCTGCACGGCGCCAAGAACAATCGCCTGCTTCAAGGTCATGGAGTTCCCTGGGGGCGCCCTCAATCAAGGCTGCCGGCCGCCTCGTCAAATCTCCAGGATAACCGGCAGTACCAGCGGCCGCTTGGCCGTCTGCTTGAACAGGAAGCGGCGCAGGTCGGTGCGGATCTTCTCCTTGATGAGGGACCAGTCGGTCCTCTCTTCCACGCTGGAGCCCTCCAGGGTTTCCAGCACGCGGCCGCGGGCCTCTTCCAGGAGAGTGTCGTCTTCGTCCACGAAAACGAATCCTCGGGTGATGATCTCGGGCTGGGTCTCCATCTGGCCGCTGGCCTTGTTGATGGCGAGGATGGGAAGCACAATGCCGTCCTCGGAAAGATGGCGGCGGTCCCTCACCACCACTTCCTCCAGCTCGTCCAGGCTGCCCTCATCGATAAAGATGCGGCCCACGGGGACCTTGCCGTCGACCTCGGCTCCCTCCTGGCTCAGTTGAATGCGATCGCCGGTCTCCGCAACCAGCACCGTGTCCGCCACCGCGTGCAGGTTCCTGGCCAACTCGGCGTGGCGATAGAGCTGGCGATATTCTCCATGGATGGGCACGAAGTGCCTGGGGCGCACCAGGTTCAGCAGGAGCTTGAGCTCTTCGGAGCTGGCGTGGCCTGAAACGTGAATGGGAGGCTGGGATCCGTCGTCGTAATGGACGGTCGCGCCCCTCTTGTAGAGATGGTTGACCATGCGGGAGATGGTCTTCTCGTTGCCGGGAATGATGCGTGCCGACATCACCACGGTGTCATCCGGCTCGATTTTCATGTTCTTGAAGTTGTCCACGGCCATCTGCGGCAAGGCGGCCAACGGTTGTCCTTGACAGCCCGTCAGAATCAGGACCACCCGTTCCGGCGGCATCCTCTTGACATCCTGTATCTTGACCAGCAGTCCGTCCGGAATGGTCAGGTAGCCGAGCTGGTGGGCGACCCGGGTTGTCGACAGCATGCTCCGTCCGGCTATGGCCACCTTGCGTCCATAACGCTGGGCCAGGTTGAAGACGGTCTGAATGCGGTGGATGGAGGAGGTGAAACAGGAGACGATCACCTTGCCTGGAGCGTGGTTGAAGATCTCGTCCAGCTTCTCGATCACGGCCGTTTCCGAGGGGGTGATCCCGGGCCGGTCCACGTTGGTGCTGTCGGAGAACAGGGCCAGCACGCCCCGGCGTCCGTACTCGGCAATTCGCGGAAGGTCGGTGACCCGGCCATCCAGGGGCGAGGAGTCGAGCTTGAAATCCCCCGTGTGGAGGATCACTCCCGCCGGGGTGGTGATCGCCAGCATGACGGCATCCACGATACTGTGGGTGGTGTGAATGAACTCCACCTGGAAGTCTCCCATTGGGTGGGTCTGGCCGGCCTCGACGGTGACAAGCTCGGCCTGGTCCAGCAACTGGTGTTCGGTCAGCTTGGCGGAGGCCAGGCCCAGGGTGTATCGGGTGCCGTATATGGGAGCATGGCTCAAGGCGGGGAACACGAAGGGCAGCGCCCCGATGTGATCCTCGTGGCCGTGGGTCAGCACGATGGCCTGAACCTGGGAGGCATTGTCAATCAGGAAGGAGATGTCGGGGACGATGACATCGATGCCCAGGAGCTCTTCGTCGGGAAACATCAAGCCCGAATCCACCACGATCATCTGATCGCCGTAGCGGAACACCATCATGTTCATCCCGAACTCTCCCAGGCCACCGAGCGGGATGGCTTCAATGAACTTCTGAGACTTCAAGCGTTAACCTCCTGTTTGGGCGCTAAACCCGTTTGCCGGGGGTTTTATCCTGACCTGGATCCGGGCTAGGGGAAGACGGACATGTCCGTTTCCCGGGTGGTCATGAACTCCAGCAGCACCGGCACGCCTTCCCGGGTCTTGCGGATTCCTCGCTCCAGGGCCGGAACAATGGACTCGGCCGTTTCCACCCGTTCGGAATAGCAGCCCAGAGATCGGGCCATCTCGGCGTAATTTCCGGAAATATCGGTAATTCGGTGCCTCACGCGGGCCGTGGGATAGAACTGCAGCTCGGCAGCCATGCAGAAATTGTTGAGCAGGATGGAGAGGATGGGGATCTTTTCCCGAACCGCCGTCTCCAGGTCGGTTCCGGTAAATCCGATGGCGGCGTCTCCCCAGAGGTTGATGCACAGCTTGTCCGGACGGGCCAGCTTGGCTCCCAGGGCCAGGCCCAACCCGTAGCCCAGTTGGGTCGACTTGCCCCAGCCGATGTAGGACAGGGGGTTGACGCATTCCCAGAAAGGAGAGAGCTGGTCCCGGGGACTGCCGGAGTCGTGGGTAATGATGGTGTTGGCGACGTCCACCGTCCGCATCAGGTCCCGGATCACCCGATAGGGAGAGAGGGGCTGATGGGATGCGGTCAGTTTCGGCCTCCAGGCAGCCATCCATTCCTTCCTGATGGCTTGAATCCGTCGGGCGATTCCCCGGGCCCGCCCTCGCCCCGATGGGTTCAGGCGGGGCCTGATTTCATCGAGCAGGGCTTCCAGGGCCAGGCGGGCGTCGCCGACCAGCGCGTGCTCCACGGCAACATCCTTGTTGATGTCGGCGGAATCCAGGGTGGCGTGCAGGACCCTGGCGCCGCTCGGCATCGACAACCCGAAGGGCGTGGTGGTAAAGCTGCATCCCACCCCGAAAATGAGATCGGCCCGGTTGAGGAACTCGTGCACCATGCGGGTGGTGGAACGGCCCCCCGAACCCAGGGAGAGCGGGTGGTTTTCGGGAAAGGCGCTCTTGCCGCCCAGGCTGGTCGTCACCGGCGCCTCCAGCAGCTCCGCCAATTCCCGCAAGGCCCGCCAGGCCTTGGCGTAGTGGATCCCCTGACCGGCGTAGATGACCGGTCGTTCGGCCTGGAGCAGCATCTCGGCCGCCCGCGTGACCGATGGTCCGTCGGGACCGTACCGGATTCTTGGCGCCGGCTGGTAGGAGAAAGGCTCCGGGACATCCTCCGACAGCAGGTCGGAGGGGAACTCCACCAGGACCGGACGAGGACGGCCGTTTCTGACCTGGGTGAAGGCGCGGCGCAGCGTTGCCGGCAGGTGAGCCGGGAGCGTGACCTGCTCGCAGGATTTGGTCACCTGGCGGTAGTTGAGGGAGGAGTTGAAGTTGGGCTGCACCTGGGCCCATTCCCGGGGATGGCCCATCGGCAGGACCAGGATCGGGGCCGATTCGGAGTAGGCCTGGGCCACGCCGCCGAAGGCGTTTTCGGCGCCGGGTCCGTTCTGCATGCAGAAGACGCCGATCCGTTCCCCGCTGTGCATCCGGCTGAAGGCATCGGCCATGTGCAGGCCGGTTCTCTCCTGGCGCACGATGACGGGGCGAATTCCGGCCTTGGATGCCGATTCGATGAGGAAGTTCAAGGGGTAGGCGAAAAGGACATCCACTCCCTCCAACTTCAGAATGCGGGCCACTGCATCGGCAACAGTCATGGAAACACAGTCTAGCACAGGTCCCGGACAATGCCCGTCAACCGGCGCCTGCCCCCTTGAGGAGCAACAGCCATGGGAGGAGGCGCCCCACCCGGGAGCGCGGGCGTCTCGCCCGCATGCTATTCCGTTGCGTGCCCCTCCGTTTCCCTGCAAGGTGGCACGCGGCCGCCCCGCCGGCGGGAACGCCATGGGCTCGGCCGAAGCAGAGTCCTGGCGCCGTTGCCGGTCGGCCCGGCTGGAGGAGATGTCCGAGGCTGCGCCATGACTGGTGCGGGCGGGGGCCCGGCTCGCCCACAATTTCCCCGGCAGCAATCCATGGTTGCCATTAGAATGGAAACGGGAACACGCTGGTGACCGCCCACGTCCCCTGCCAAAACGAGCCGACAGGCAGCCTTCCCGAAGGGCCGTTGGATCGCCCCCTCAGAGACACCTTGAACAAGACCCCCGATCAAAGAGTCGCCCTGGTCATCGCTACCCTGGCCGCCTTCTTCATCCCCTTCATGGGATCCTCGGTGAATATCGCCATACCTACCATCGGCGAGCATTTCGGCATGGACGCGGTCTCGCTGAGCTGGGTGGCCACCTCGTTCCTGCTGGCGGCCGCCATGTTTCTGCTGCCCTTCGGGAGGCTGGCCGACATCCACGGCCGCAAGCGCATCTTTGCCTGGGGGATCGCCATCTACACCCTGGCTTCCTTCCTTTCGGCCGTCGCCCCGTCGGGATTGACGCTGATCCTGTTTCGAGGGCTCCAGGGGCTGGGGGGCGCCATGATCTTCAGCACCGGGATTGCCATCCTGACCTCGGTCTACCCGCAGGAGGAGCGGGGCAAGGTGTTGGGATTCAGCGTGGGGGCGGTCTACCTGGGGCTGAGCTTCGGTCCCTCCATCGGCGGGTTTCTGACCGAGCAGTTCGGCTGGCGGTCGGTGTTCCTGGTGCACGTCCCCATCGGCCTGCTGATCGTTTCCCTGATTGCCGCCAAGCTCAAGGGGGAATGGGCCGATGCCCGGGGGGAGAGCTTCGACTGGGCGGGCTCCCTGATCTACACGGTTTCCCTGATGGGGGTGGTCTATGGGCTGTCCCTGCTGCCGCAAGCGCTCGGAGGCTGGCTGGCCCTGGCCGGAGCCGCCGGTCTGATCCTGTTTGTGGGATGGGAACTGAAGGTCGACAGTCCCCTGATGAACATCAAGCTGTTCCGGACCAGCACCGTCTTTGCCTACTCCAACCTGGCCGCCCTGATCCACTACGGCGCCACCTTTTCCGTAGGGTTCCTGCTGAGCCTCTACCTGCAGTACATTCAGGGCTACGGGGCCCAGAACGCCGGAATCATCCTGATCGCCCAACCGGTGGTGATGGCGGTCTTCTCCCCCTATGCCGGCAAGCTCTCCGACCGCATCGAGCCCAGGATGGTGGCCTCCGTCGGGATGGCCCTGACGGCCCTGGGACTGTTCCTGCTGGTCCTGATCGACAACCAAACCGGCGTCGGGATGGTCATTGCCAACCTCATCCTTCTTGGAATCGGATTCGCCCTGTTCTCCTCGCCCAACACCAACGCCGTCATGAGCTCGGTGGACAAGAAGTATTTCGGCGTGGCTTCCGGAACCCTGGGGACCATGCGCTTGACCGGCCAGATGCTCAGCATGGGCATCGCCACCCTGATCTTCGCCGTATATATCGGAAGGGTGCAGATCACGCCCGAGCAGTATCCGCTCTTCCTCAAAAGCACCCAGGTCGCCTTCCTGGTCTCCGGCCTACTCTGCCTGGCCGGCATCCTGGCCTCGCTGGCCCGCGGGCGGCTGCGGGGGCGCGTCTGAGGTTGACCCTCCACAAGTGGCCCTGTTTGGAGAAAGGGATTATGAGAGAAGACGGCGCCACCCGACGCCTTGCCCGATTCCCGGGCATGATGTAAACCATGTTTCCGGTTCAAGGTGTGGAGGATGCCCCCCGGGAGCGCGGGCGTCCCGCCCGCACAAGACTTGGCAGGGTCGTGGCGATTGGCCGCACAGAGTTGGTTGGTTCACCCGTCGACCGGCCCTGGAGCAGCGCCTTGACAAGAATGCGGGCGGGACGCCCGCGCTCCCGCGGGGAAACCACGGCCAGCCAGATGCAGATCCCTTTCGAGGGCGTTATCTTGGCGTAGGTTGAGGAAACAAGACATTTTCGGGATGATCAATAGCACGGACGGGCAGACGCCCAAGGCGATCGGCTTCCAACCAAAGTGGTTGTCAACACCATTGGGCACGAAATGAGCGAGGGAAGAATCCACGGCTTGAAATGTGCAGGACATGCAGGGAGGTTTTTCCCATGTCGAAAATGATTCAGTTGCGGAACGTCCCCAATGGCCTTCACAGGGTTCTCGAGTCCCGGGCTGCCGTGGCGGGAAAGTCTCTGTCCGATTATCTGATTGTGGAGCTTCGCCGTCATGCCGAGTATCCGACCGTAGAAGAGCTACGCCAGCGGCTCCGGGCTCGAACTCGGGTTCGTCCGACGGTGCCGCCGGCCCAAATGATCCGGGAAGAACGGGACAGACGGTGAAGGTTGCGGATGTTCTGGCGGTCCTTGAGTTGCTCTAAGGAACTGCCTCGATGCACATTAAGTGTGGAGACGCAATACCCCAGTGGAGCCGAGTATACTACTCGTGGGATGGGAAGCTGAAGCCCGGAAGGGCCAAAACGCTTGGCTGCGTCATCGGGCGCCTGAGACTTTTTTGAGAAGGGTCTTTGATGGGGAAGCGTGTGCTAGAACAAATCGTCGAACTATGGGAGAGGGTCAGCAGCCATGGGTGGCGGTTGGTCTATCTGGTGAGTGTGCTGGCATTTTTTCTGCCATTCGCAAGCATCAAGGGCTGCAACGAAAAGGAGTACAAGACCTATAGCGGCTTTGAGTTGATGGGCGAAAACACGTCTCTGATTTTGCCCATGAGTACGGCGTTGTTTTTCTTTGTTCTATCCTTTCTGAGACGGCAACGGAGTCCGTCATTTCAGGGGTTCTTGCTCAGTGGGAAAGCATGTCTGGCGTGGTTGGCAGTGTTTGTGTTGTGGATTGGCCTACTCTTCGGTTACTTGTTTAGTTCCTTTGTTTTCAAAATCGGCCTGTACCTGAGCATTGCTTGCTGGGCTTTGGTGTTCGTCGCCAGCCTTTACGCTGCATCAGCGGGTTTCTTCAAGATACGTTCCCTGCGGGTTATTCCCCGCGCAGCCTATTCCAAGCACATCTCCGTCCTGTTAGTGGTGAACTATCTGCTTTCGGGAAGTCTTGTCCTTGTTGTGTTCCTCACAATCGTAATGGACTTCTCTTCCGACTATCCTAGTGTCGTGTGGGGGCTGTTGGTATGGATAACTTATGCAGTGAGCTTCTTTTTGCTCTTTTTTTTCCTTAATGAGGGAATCAAGAGAGCTGAGAAATGGGCGGGGAAATGGTCAATGGTCATCGCCGCGGTCCTTCTCTTGGGCTGGGCGGGTTGGAGCTATTCTCAGGTCCAAGGGGAAGGAGACCGATGGGTATTGTGGATGCTGATACTCTTTTCCCTCAATGCTGCGGTCGCACTGGTTAAATCCGTTCAGTTCTCGTTGGCAATGGCCTCGCACCAGCGACGGCAGGGGACAAGGGCCGCCGCGGGACATGAGGGAAGTTGAAGTCCAAACCCTCGTTCCTCAAGTATAGTCGGAACAAACTGCCGGCTCTTCCTCAGTACTCCAGGCTCGGCTGCGCCCCGCCGTTCTTGCTTGCCCGGATGTCGTAGCAGTTGAGCACGCCCTGGTTGCGGATGTAGAGCCTGCCGCCGCTGACCACGGGGTGGGCCCAGCTGGGCCAGCCCTGGTCGGCCACCTCGAAGCGCCCTTTCTCCCGGTACTCTTCGGGGGTGGCTTCGGCCAGGCCCACCACGTTCTTCTCGCTGAACAGGTAGAGCCGGCCGTCGGCATAGGTGACCGATCCCTTGCCCACGCTGCGGTCCTTCCACATCACCTTGCCGGTCTCAAACTCCATGCAGGTGAGGATGGCGGCCGAAAACCCGTAGAGATAGCCGTCGACCAGCACCACGCCTCCGTGGTGGTTTCTCATGTCGCGGTTGAAGTAGACCTCCTTGGCCTCCATGGACCCGTTGTCGGCCTTGAGCTGAAGCAGGGCGCATCCGGTGCCGTAGTCGGAGCTGTAGAAGGCCTGGTCCCCGTAGACGATCGGGGTGGTGACGTTGGCGGTGCGGTTGGCCACCGGCTCATAGCGCCACAGCAGTTGCCCGTCCTCGGCCCTCAGCCCCACCGCCGCGGCGGCCGTAAAGGCCAGCAGGGTGCGGATGCCCTGGACTTCCGCCACCACGCCGGAGGAGTAACCGGCCCGGTCGCTGAGCTCCTTGCTGGTCCAGATCGTTTCCCCGGTATTCTTGTTCAGAGCCACCAGGCTGGCCTGGTCGCCGCCGGGCATCACGATCAGCCGGTCGCCGTCCACCAGGGGGGACTCGCTGATGAGCCACTTGGGATTCTCGCCCTTGAAATCCTGCAGGATGTTGCGGTGCCACAAGGTCTTGCCGTCGGCGGTCTGCAGGCAGGCAAGGTCGCCGTTTTCGGTCAGCACGTAGATGCGGTCCGCCTCGATGGTGGGGGTGCCACGGGGACCGGGTCCGCGGCCGTGATCCAGGCGATCCCCCAGGGAAGCTGTCCAGAGGGTGCGGCCGCTGCTCTCCTCGAGGCAGAAGAGGGTGCTGTCGGATTCCCGGGTGCCCTGCACGTAGATCCGGCCTCCCTGGATGGCGACGCTCCCGTAGCCTTCTCCCAGGTCGGAAGTGGACCAGACCAGGGAGGGGCCGCCGGCGGGCCACTGCGGGAGCAGTCCGGTTTCGGTGGAAAGGCCGGTTCTTTCCGGTCCCCGCCACTGGGGCCACAGGCCCTCGGGAAAGGAATGGTTCGATTGTTGGGGAAGCTGTACCTGGCTGCAGGAAGCCAAGACGATGACGGTGGCAATCAGTGCTGCGGTCGGGAGCCTCTTGTGGCTCATGGCGGTTCTCCTTTCGCTGAAGATGGCCGCATTGTACACCTTTGCGGCCGGGCTTGGTCCCACTCAATTGGGGTTGTCGGGCGTCAATGCCGGGAAGCGCCCGCCTGTCTGTCGCCAGACAGGTGCTTTCAGGAATTCGTCTTCCCAACTGCGTGCTGCATGGCAGGTGACCTCCCTTTTTTGACCCGGATCCGGTGGCGCAGCCTCTCCTGTCTCGGGCCGGCTTATCGTGGTACACTGACCGGGAGAGTCGTCAACAAAACACCCCCTCGCCTGGTCTGATCTCCCTCTCGGCAGGTCCGTCGAAGTGGAAGGAGCATCGGCAATGAAAATCAGCGCGGAGTTGATCGCCATCGGCATTTTGGGCGTATCCCTGGTCAGCCTTGGATGGAAGGTTTCATCCGATATCCGACAGGAGTTGAAACACGAACTAAAACAGGAAATTCACCATGTCCGAGAGGATGTGGCCCATGTCCGAGGGGATGTAGCCGATCTCCGAGAGCGGATGGCGCGGCTGGAAGGGCTGTTTGAAGGATTCACCAGGGGAGAATTGATAGAGGAAAGGAAGTAGGAGGAGTTCCCTCCTGGCTTGCGACCCGGACTGGCCCAGGCGCGATCGCTTTCGCTGCACCGGGACGGCCGGCCCCGTCGATCGATGTGCTCCCCGCACTTTCCTCAGGAGTGTATTTCTGCAGCAAGAAGTGTATTTCTCCTGGCCGAGTTTGTCAGAGTGTGAATCGGCCCTCTGCCCCTGCAGGCTCATGGCGAGGCCGGGTTTACAGGGAGGCCCTGATGAAGTTGGGATGGATTGGCTTGGTGGGCGTGGCCTTGGTATTGGCCGTCGCCTGTTTCCCGAAAGAATCGGAAGAAACATCGGATACTGAAATGAGTTGGAACGCTTCGGGTGGGGTTGGGGCGGTGGCTGCCGGCGACAGCCGGGCGGTGGCCGCCGGGATCGAAATTCTGCGCGAGGGGGGCAACGCCGCCGATGCCGCGGCGGCCGTCATCCTGGCGCTCAGCGTGACCGATTACGGGCAGTATTGCATCGGTGGAGAGGTTCCGTTTCTGATCTACGACGTCCGCCGTGAAGCGGTGGAGGTGCTCTCGGGTCAGGGAGCGGCTCCCAAGCTGGCGACGCTGGAGCATTACCGCAAGATCGGCGGGATCCCCCAGGGAGGGGACCCCAACAACCTGCAGTCGGCCGCGGTGCCGGCGGTCATCGACCTGTGCGTGACCGCGCTGGAGCGGTACGGCACCCGAACCTTTGCCCAGGTCGCCCGGCCGGTGCTGGAGATCCTGGATGCCGGCCAGGAGTCCTGGCACCCGAAACTGGCCGGAACCCTGCGGCGCCTGATCGAGGCCGAAACACAGGCGGAGGGAGGGCGGCTTCAGGGGCTGCGCGCCGTGTCCGACCGCTTCTACCGGGGAGACATTGCCGGGGAGCTGGACGCCTGGTACCGGAAGCATGGCGGACTGCTGCGCAAGGAGGATCTGGCCGCCCACAGGACCTGGGTGGAGAAGCCGGTCACCATCGACTATCGGGGCTATACCGTCTGCAAGGCCGGGCCCTGGACGCAGGGCCCCTATCTCTCCCAAGCGCTGCGATTGCTGGAGGGGCACGACCTCCGGCAAATGGGACATCTTTCCGCCGACTACATCCACGTGGTCGCCGAGGCCATGAAGCTGGCCCTGGCCGACCGTGATCTCTACTACGGCGATCCACGCTTTGTGGAAGTGCCGCTGGACAGCCTCCTGTCGGATGAGTACACCCTCTTGCGCCGCCCGCTCATCGACCTCGCCAACGCTTCGCTCACGGTCCGTCCGGGAGATCCTTACGGCATGCGCCCGGTCCAGGTGTCCGGCAAGCAGTCTCCGCGCAGTGTCGGCGAGTCCAGCGATACCACCACCTGCGTGGTGGCCGACCGTTGGGGCAACGTGGTGGCGGCCACTCCCAGCGGCTGGGGCAGCCAGGTGGATGAGGGCGGAAGCACCGGCGTCACCCACGGGACTCGCCTGGTCAGCCTGAATACCTGGGAGGGCCACCCCAACGTGGTGGCTCCCGGCAAGCGGCCCCGTATAACACTGACGCCCACCATCGTTCTCAAGCAGGGCAAGCCGGTCATCGCCATCAGCGTGGCCGGGGGAGATCACCAGGACCAGGTGAGCCTGCAACTGCTGCTGGACGCCATCGAATTCGGGATGGATCCGGCTCGGGCCGTCACCGTTCCACGCTTTGCCACCGCTCACCACACCGGATCCTTCAGCCAGCCTGCTCCCCAATTGGGAAGCCTGAGCCTCTACGAGGGCACCGACAAGGCAGTCGCCGACGATCTCGAGGGCCGCGGCCACCGCCTGCAGTTCGTGGATCGGGTGGCCAGTCCGGTCATGCTTCAGGTGGACCCTGAGGATGGAACGGTTCTGGTGGCCGGCGATCCCAAGGCGGGCCGCCACGCCGCGGCGGTAGAGAGTGGAGAGTGAAGAGTTATGAGTGACTGGCGGAGTGTGGCGAGGCACTCCATACGAGTATCAGTTGTCCTCGTGGTTCTTGTTTTGTTCAGCGCAAGTCCCTTGCTTGCGGGCTCCGGCGTGGATGTCACCGTCAACAAGGTCAGGCCCGGAAAAGGCCGGCTGCACATTGCGCTGGTCAACAAGGCACAGTTTCTAATGCGGAAGAAGTTGAAAAAGCCCTTGCAGAAAGGAATCGTCAAGTCGCTGGGGGAGTCGGTTCAGTTCACGTTCAAGGATGTGCCCCCGGGCGACTACGCGGTTCAGGTGATGCAGGACTTCGACGGGGACGGATTCATGACCTACAACTGGCTGGGTCTTCCAAAAGAGCCGTGGGGAATATCCAACAACCCGCCCATCAGATTCGGCCCGCCAAAATGGGAGCGCGCCAAGTTTGCCGTCAGGGAGCGCTCGGAGGTGGTGAAGGTCAGCCTCGACCTGAGGTAGCTCCGGGAAGAATGGGCGCAAACCTTTTGCCTCTCAGAGAAACCGACCCGGAGAGAACGCGGCGGGGGCCGCGCCGGGAGACTCTTGCAGGACCAGGCTGGCGGCCAGGAGCCCCACCGAGTAGCTGGCGGCCACGCCGTGCCCCGCCAGCCCCGCCAGCCAGAAGAACCCCTCCACCGAAGAGTCCCATCCCACCACGAATCGACCGTCGGGAGCCAGGGTCCTGAGTCCGGCCCAGGATCGTCGAATGGGCAGGTCGGACAGCCTGGGGTAATTGCGGGTCACCTTGTCGGCCAGCATCTGCAGGGCTGCCGGATCGTCTGCCGCCGGCCCGGGTTCCTGAGCTGCTTCGTCGCACGGGCAGAGCAGAAGACCTCCCGATTCGGGGCGCAAGTAGAGGTCCTGGCTGAGGTCCCAGACAATGGGCCATTGAGGCTCAACCCAGTCCAGAGGCCTGGTCACGAACAGATGGCGGCGGTAGGGAACCAGCGGAACCGGGGAGGCCCCGGCCAATTGCCCGATCTGTCGGGCCCAGGCTCCGGCCGCGTTGACCACCACATCGGCCGATATTTCGTCAGAATCCGTCTGGATGGCGCCAATTTTGCCCTGGCGGACCAGGACCCGCCGCAGGCCGCTTGAAGTCCTCAGCCGTGCACCGGCAGAGACTGCCGCCTTCAGATAACCGTGCAGCAGGCCGTGGATGTCGACCACGCCGTCGGTGGGACACCACAAGCCTCCTTCGGCCGGAGAACCCTCCAGGATCGGCACGGCCTCCACGATGCGTTCGATGGGCCACCATTCCGCCGGCGCTCCGCGTTGGCGGCTGCGGTCGCCGTCCTGCTTCAGCCTGACCGCGTCCTCGGCCGAGGCGAGCAGGAAGGAGCCGTTCTGCTCGAAACGGGTTTCGAGCGGCCAATCCCCGGGCAGGTGGCGAAGGAAGGCCGCTCCCCCCCGGGCCAGGGCGGCAATGGACTCGTTGGGCACCACTTGGCGGACCATGGCCGCGTTTCGTCCCGAGGCGTGCATCCCGGGAACGTCCTCCTGTTCCAGGATGGTGACCCGTTCCATGCCCATTCGGGTCAGGTGAAAGGCCGTGGCCGCTCCGGCGAACCCGGCGCCCACCACCACGATGGAGGGTTGCTGGTTGCTCACGGAAAGAATCCGATGTCGAGTTTCGGGAACGGGCGCCGGCGCGCATCCCGGCAAAGAGTGTTCCTTGCGGGCGGCCGTCCGCTATTGAGATAATGCAGTTCCGGCCAAACCGAATGTGAAAGGAACCCTGCCATGAAATTCGCCATGCACAACTGGATGCGCCAGGAACCCATTGAAACTACTATCGAGCGCCTCCACCGCCTCGGTTATGACGGGATCGAGATCAGTGGAGAACCGACCCAATATGATACAAGCCAGGTTGCCCGATTGCTGGAAAAGTACCGGTTGGCTTGCTGGGGCTCACACAGCATCATGATGCCGGGAAGGGACCTGGTGTCGGAGGAGGCATCGGTTCGGGCCGAAACGGTGAAATACATGCAGGCCTGCGTGCGCATGGTTCATGACCTTGGCGGGTCGATTTTCGTGATCTTTCCCAGCGAGTGCAACCGGCTCGCCCGGGTGGCCAGTCCGGACCAGGAGTGGGGGTGGGGGATCGAAGGGGTCCGCCGGATTGCCGAATATGCGGCAGAGCGCGGTATTCGCGTAGGCATCGAGGCCCTGAACCGATTCGAGACCCATTTCATCAACCGCCACGACCAGGCCCTGGCCTTGGCCGACGAGGTGGGGCCGGAAGTGGGCGTGGCGCTGGATGCCTTTCACATGAACATCGAGGAAGTTGATCCCCTGCAGGCCATACGCAACGTGGGCTCGCGTCTGATCGACTTCCACGTGGCCGATAACAACCGGCGGCCGCCGGGACAGGGAAGCTACGACTGGAAAGCAGTGATCCGGACCCTGCGCGAGGTGGGGTACGACTCCTACCTCACCCAGGAGTTTGTCAATCCCATCGATCGAACCCCTCTTGGAGCCCGGGAGGAGGCCGGGTCGGGAGAGGTTTCCGCCGACATGCTGAAATTCCTGCAGGACCACGGCTCGGGCGTGCTCAGCGCCGAGGAGTACGACGAATCGGTCCGGCAGGGCATTACCTACCTGAAGACGCTGGTGTGAAGGCCGCCTGTCAGACGTGCAGAACGATCCATTGGCGTTCCACCGTCACCGCAAAGGTCTCCACCCTGGGCTCATTCTCCGCCTCGGGTCCCGGACAGGCGGGTTCCACCGTCACCCGATAGACCTTCAGCTTCACCCCCTCCGGCTTGAAGACCGACTTGCCGGTGGTCAGATCGAACTCCCACCCGTGCCAGGGACAGCGGATGATCCGGCCCTCGAGGCCGTAGCGAAACTCCCCGACCGGGGAGGGAAGCATGGTGCCGGTCACCTGCCCCAGGCAGAGGGGGCCTCTCTGGTGGGGACAGAGGTTCAGCAGCGCATGGTAGCTGCCCCCGACGTTGAAGACGCCGATGGAACGCCCGCCGGCATCCACGATCTTGCGCTCTCCCGGCTGCAGCTCCTCGGTGGTGCACACCCTGTACCGCCTAGCCACTCCCTCGCTCCTCGATCTTCGGGGCCTGGTTCTCCAAGCCGTAGAGTTCCTGGGCGTTGCGCCAGAAGATCCGTTCACCCAGCTCTTCCGGGACCCTGGGAAAGGCCGCCAAAGGAGAATCGAAGTCCCAGTGGGGGTAGTCGCTGGCGAACATCAGGACACGGTCGGCTTGCATCATCTCGAACAGTTCCAGCAACTGTGAAGTCCTGGGGGGCTCTTCGATGGGCTGGCTGGTGAAGCGCACGTGGTCCAGAATGGTTTCGCTGGGCAGGCGCTTCAACCAGGGGGTTTGAATCCGCAGGGCCTTGTAGTTCTTGTCGAAGCGCCACATCAAGTGGGGGACCCAGCCGAAGCCGCCTTCGATGCAGACGAATTTGAGCCGGGGGAACTTCTCGAACACCCCTTCCGAGACCAGGCTGACCAGTTGGGCCATGTAGCTCTGGCTGATGTTGGTGTGTTTCTCGAAATAGCTGGATGGGTATCCGGCCGAGCTGGGCGGCCCGGAGATGCCCGATCCCTCGTGGCCGGGATGTATCGCCACCGGCAGGTTGCATTCCTGGGCAGCCTGGTAGATGGGGTGGTAGAAGGGGTTCCCGTAGGGGATGCGCGAGGCCGAGGTCATGATGGTCTGCTTGATGCGCGGGTGCCCGCCCAGGCGGCGGATTTCCCGGGCCGCCGCGGCCGGGTTCTGGGGCGCGAGCACCAGGGAGCCGAACAGGCGCGGGTCCTCGCCGAGCCAGGCCTCGATCAGCCAGTCGTTGTAGGCTGCAGCCATCACCGGGGCGTAGTAGTAGTCGGCCGAGGTGCCGATGCCCACGATCTCGGCGCCCGTCAGGATGGCGTAGTCGATGTCGTAGGCGTCCAGCAGTTGCTTGCGCATCGTCCGGTAGCAGGAGCCGGGAGGCCCGCCTCTGGGAGGAAAGGCATCGCGCCGCAGCACCCCGATCGGATTGGCGTAACCGGTGCCGGCCGTGTCCGGAATGGGGAATCCGCGCTCGCGCATCCCGGCGGGCAGATAAGGCTTGAGGTCGTCCCAGGAGCGGGGCTGGTTGTGAACGTCGGTGTCGATCAGGGACAGGCGCCAGCCACGCTTGCCGCCGGCCTTTCTTGGGGGATTGGCGCCGACTTTCTGGTCCATGGTCTCTCCGATTGTACCCCTTCGTCCAGTCCAGCGGAACCCGCGGCTGGATTCAACGCCGCCCGGTCCCAGGTGAGGATGCGGTTGCAGGCATTTTGGCCCCACCGTCTTGGAGGCGCTCCCTTGCCCGTCCACCACTTTCGTGATATATTACTCTGCTATATACCATTAGCCGGGGAGTTCCCTATGTCAAAGACGGCGAAATTGTTCTGGTCCGGACGCTCTCAGGCCGTTCGCCTGCCCAAGGAATTCCGCATGGACGGCAAGGAAGTCCGCATCCGCAAGCAGGGGGCGTGCGTCGTCCTCGAGCCCGTTGCCACTGATTGGGCCTGGCTGGATGCCATTGAAGGGAAGTTCTCAAAGGATTTCTTGGCCGAAGGGCGCAAACAGCAGGGGCACCAGGTCCGGCCTGCACTGGACGCAGCCTTCGAGTGATGCGCTATCTGCTCGACACAAACGCGTGCATCGCGTTACTGAACGGCTCGCAGCCCTCGCTTGTCGATCGGGTGCGGCGCCACACATCTTCAGATTTCGGGTTACCGGCCCCGGTAATCTACGAGCTTTACTACGGCGCCTTCAAGAGCAGATACGCTAACCGGAATCTTGAATTGCTCGATTGCATCGGTTTTGAAGTCGTTCCCTTCGATGCCTCGGACGCACGCGCGGCAGGCGCGGTTCGGGCGAACCTCGAAGCCGTTGGACGCCCCATCGGGCCCCTTGATACCCTGATCGCGGGTCAAGCGCTGGCACGGGGTTTGATACTGGTGACCGCCAACACCCAGGAGTTCGTTCGGGTGGAGGGTCTCCATTGCGAGGACTGGTCGATCTCCAGAGAAGGAAGTACATAGACTGAAAGGGGTTTCCATGCGCATACCGGATCGGGTCGCCATCGTCACCGGCGGCGCCGGGGCTGTGGGCGGCGGCATCTCACTTTGCCTGGCTCGAGAAGGGGCCCACATCGTGGTGGCCGACATCGCCCTGGAGCCCGCGGAAAAGCGGGCTGAAGAGATCCGCAGGATGGGGCGGCGGTCTCTGGCGGTTCAGGCCGACATCACCTTGGAAAAGGACTGTCAGGTGCTGGTCCGGGCATCCTTGAAGGAGTTCGGGCGCATCGACATCCTGGTCAACAACGCCGGCCATTTCGGCGACCGCCTGGGTTTGCCCTTCACCAATCAGACCGAGGAGGAGTGGGACGACAATTACACCATCAACGTCAAGGGCCCCTTCTTCCTCTGCAAGGCGGTGGCTCCCCACATGATGGAGCGCCGTTGCGGCAAGATCATCAACATCTCCTCCATCGCCGCCAAGCGCGACCCCCAGATCGTGCCGGCCTACGCCGCCGGCAAGAACGCCCTGCTCACCCTCACCCGAATCGTGGCCAAGGACCTGGCTCCCTACAACATCAACGTCAACGCCATCTGCCCGGGCATGGTCTGGGGACACTTCTGGAAGCGGCTGGCGCCCCTGGTGGCCGCCGGAGAGCCCTCATTCGCCGGTATGGAACCCCGCGAGCTGTTTGAGGCCTGGTTTCACAAGAGCACACCCCTCCAGCGGGAGCAGACACCCGAGGACATCGGCAAGCTGGCCGCCTTCCTGGCCTCGGAGGATGCCCGCAATATCACCGGCCAGACCATTCACGTGGATGGCGGGGCGGCCATGAACTGAGAAGAAGCCCACCCGGGAGCGCGGGCGTCCCGCCCGCACAAGTCTTGGCACAGGCTTGGCCGTCTCCTCTACCCGGGTCGACCGGCAACGGCGCCAGGACGCTGCTTCGGCCGAGCCCATGGAGTTCCCGCCGGCAGGGTGGCCGGGTGCCGCATCGCAGGGAAACCAAGCGGCACGCAACGGGATAGCATGCGGGCGGGACGCCCGCGCTCCCGGGCGGCGCCTCCTCCCATCACTCTTGCTCCTCGAGGGGGCAGGCGCCGGCTTGCCGGGCCGCAACCTGTGCCGATGCGGCAGAGCCGTCACGCTTGGTGGTCCTTGGTGGTCCTTCATGTGCCTTCGTGGACAGCTCTTTTTCCTTTTGTTTCAGGCAGGGGCCCTCTCTCAGTCCGGCGAAAAAATCCGGCTCGAACATCTCCTCGGCCTGCTTGAACCGTTCCCGGCTGCCCAGGTCCGCCCACTTGGCCTCATCGGCGCGGTAGGCCCGGATCGGCTGTCCCTGGGCGGCCGCCTGCAGGTAGGCATCCACCAGCGAAAAGGGTGGGGAGAGGGTGAGCCCGTCCAGCAGGGCGGGGGAGATCACCTGGATGCCCATGAAGGACAGGGGCGTGAGCGGACCGTCCGGAGAGCGGGCCATGCGCTCTTGCCCGGTGGCCAGGGACTGCCAGCCGCACAGGCGTTCCCGGTAATCGAAGAGCAGGCGCCGGGAGCTTTTTCGTTGGCGGACCGCCAGGGTCGCCAGGGCTCCCGAATCGAGGTGGGCCTGCAACAGTCGTCCCAGGTGCAGGTCGGTGAGCACGTCCACGTTGTGGACCAGAAAGGGTTGGCCGTCATCGAAGAACCAGCCGGCTCGTTGCACGCCCCCGCCGGTGTCCAGCAGTCGTTCTTCCCGGGAGACCTCCAGGGTGAGCCCGGCCAGGCGGTGACGCCGGCGGAAACCGGTCAGAAATTCATCCACCAGGTCCGCCAGGTGGTGGGTGTTGACGATGATTTCCCTGAAATCCTGTTGAGCCAAACGAGAGATGACCCCGGCCAACAGGGGGATCCCCTGAATTTCCACCAGAGCCTTGGGCTTTTGCCGGCCCAGCGGGCCCAGGCGCGTTCCCCGTCCCGCTGCCAGGATCATGGCTTTCATGACAGGGCCGCCAGCTCGCGGTGATGAAGATCGACCCGAAGGTCCTTCCGGGATTGCAGGTGGGCTGCCAGGCGCTCGGCGCAGAACACCGACCGGTGGCGCCCGCCGGTGCAGCCGAAGGCGACCGTCAGATCGGTGAAGTTTCGCCCCAGGTGGTGAGTGACCGCCTGGTCCACCAGGTCTTCCGTCTTCCTCAAAAACCGCTGAACCTCCTGGTCCTGTTGCAGAAAGCGGATGACCTCACCGTCCTGGCCGGTCAGATGAGCATAAGCCGAAAACCGCCCGGGATTGGGCAGGATGCGGCAGTCGAAAACGAATCCTCCCCCATGCCCGGTCCGGTCCCGGGGCAGGCCCTGCTTGTAGGAAAAGCTCCTGAGGTGAACCGTGAGCCCCGGTCGTTGCTCCCGCCCTTTCCGGCGCAGGGAATCGGATCCGATCATGCGCCGCCATACCTCCGACAACGCAGGCAGCCGGACCGGCAAGGCCCCCTGAGCCAGGAGTCCTTCCAGAGTGCCCAGAGCATAGGGAATGCTGGCCACGAAGTGGCTCTTGCCCTGGTGAAGCCCCCGGTAACCGTAGGCGCCGAAGGCCTGCATCAGGCGCAACAGGGCGTAGGGCCGGTAGAAGCGAAGGAAAGCATCCGGTTGGAGGGGGGTCAGATTGCCGGCCACTCCCAGGTAATGATCCAGCAACCGATTCCTCAGGGACCAGGGCAGGTCTGCCTTGCCGTCCAGCAGCAGTGAGGCCACGTCGTACTGCAACGCCCCCTTTCGCCCCCCCTGGTAGTCGATGCCGTAGAGCTGCTCCTGAAACCACATGAGGTTGCGGGACTGGAAGTCGCGGTAGAGGAAGTGGTTGGTGTCGGCTTCCATCAGAAAGTCGATCAAGGTGTCGAAGTCGTCCTCCAGGGCCTGCTCCTCGAAGGGAATTTCCACCAGCTTCAGGAAGTGGTACTTGAAATAGTTCAGGTCCCAGCGCATGGACTGCCGATCGAAGCAGGGTCGCGGGTAGCACTCCGAGGTGTCGAGACCCCGGCCGCCGACGATCTGGAAGCGGGCCAGCGTCTCCAGGGCCTGCCGGTAGAGACCGGCCAGCCGGTCTGAGAATCCCTCCTCCCGGCCCTGGGTCGAGACCAGTGAATAGAGGGTGACGTCACCCAGGTCCTGCTGCAGGTAGACGTGGCGGTCCAGGTCCGAGGCGTAGATTTCCGGCACCGGAAGACCGTGGCGGTGAAAGTGGCCGGAGAGGTTCAGGAAAGCCCGGTTCTCCTTGCGGTCCGGGTTGAAGGCGCCGATGATCGAACGCCGCCCTCCGGTGATCCGGAAATAGCGTCGGACCGATCCATCGGCCGAGACCGGCGCCATCTCCTCGGCAGGCTCGCCGCACCACTGCCGGTAGAGTTCCTGCAGTCGGGTCTTGACGTCGATGGCCATGGGTCTTTCGGAACCGGATGCCTTGGGGATGCACGCCCGAAGATCATACACCAAGGGCTGCATGCCGGCGCCGCATCGGAGGCTTCGGGGTGATATAATCGCACCTCAGAGGACTTCATCGTGAAAGCAACAGCCCAGTACACGGGACGGAGGCAGAGAGCCTGGATCGCCCGGAATTGCGGCTCCGGATGGCGCAAGGGATGGCTCATCCTCGGGTTGATGGGAATGCGGCTCCTTTCCCTGCCTGCTCAAGAGGCAGGTCCTCCCGGCTTCGAAACCGACGTCCTGCCAATCTTCCGGCAGCATTGCCTGCAGTGTCACAGTGACCAGGCCCGTCAAGGCGGGCTGTCCCTGGAGAGTCTGGAAAGGGTGCTGGCAGGCGGAGACTCGGGATCGGTGGTGGTGGCCCACAAGCCTCTGGAGAGCCGGCTGCTGGTCCTGATCAACTCCGGCGGCATGCCCATGGGAGGGGAGCCGCTGGAGGCGGGCGCCATCGAAGTGGTCCGCCGCTGGATTGAAGCCGGGATGCCCGGGGAAACCCCGGAAGCGCCCCTTCCCGCGACCGCGCCCCCCGTGCGCGAGCGGGAGGTGATGGCGGCCATTCTGGGGGCCAAGTGCTTGCCCTGCCACGGCCGCAGGCGCCAGGAAGCCGGTCTGGACCTCAGGACCCGCGAGGATCTGTTGAAAGGGGGGAAGTCGGGTCCGGCCATCGTTCCCGGCCAACCGGAGGAGAGTCTGCTGGTTCGGCGCATCCAAGCCCAGGAGATGCCGCCGCCCCAGCTTCAGGAACAGTTCTCGGTGCGCGGCCTGACCTCGGTCGAGTTCGCGAAGGTGCAGGCCTGGATTGCCGCGGGCGCGCCTCCCGATCCCGAAAAGCCTCCCGAAACCGACCCGGGCCGGGTTTCAACAGCAGGCTCCAAGGACCGGCAATTCTGGTCCTTTCAACCGCCCAGCCGCCCGGAGGAACCCGGGGTGAAGGGAAGGGATCGCATCCGGAACCCGATAGACGCCTTTCTGCTGGCTCGATTGGAGGCGGAGGACCTGGGCTATTCCCCTCCGGCCGGCCGCCTCGCCTTGATGAGGAGGGCTCACCTCGACCTGGTTGGTCTTCCGCCCTCTCCCGAGGAGATCCGGGCCTACCTGGCCGACTCCGACCCTCGGGCTTACGAGCGCCTGGTGGACCGCCTACTGGAATCTCCCCACTACGGCGAGCGCTGGGCACGCTACTGGCTGGACGCGGTGGGCTATGCCGATTCCGAAGGAGGGGTTTCCTCCGACGAAGTCCGCCCCCACGCCTTCCGTTACCGCGACTACGTCATACGGTCGCTGAATGCCGACAAGCCCTACGACCGGTTCCTGACCGAACAGCTTGCCGGGGATGAGCTGTTCGACTACAAGGCCGCGGAGACCTACGGTCCCGATCAGTTGGACCTGCTGGTGGCCACCGGCTTCCTGCGGATGGGACCGGACTCGACCTACAGCACCGAGCAGAACAACCTGCCGGAGCGGCTGGACGTGGTGGCCACCCAGATTGAAATCCTGAGCTCTTCCACCATGGGGCTGACGCTGGCTTGCGCCCGCTGCCACGACCACAAGTTCGATCCGCTGTCCCAGCGGGACTACTATTCCCTGAGCGCCATCTTGAGGACGGCCTACGATCCCTACGACTGGCTCTCCCCCAGCATGGGCTGCATCGGGGTGGGAGCCAGTTGCAACGATTCCAACACCCGGTTGTTGCCGCTGCCTTCACCTGGAGAATTGCGGGACGTCGAGGAGCACAACGCTCCCTTCAAGCGCAAGATCGCGGAGCTGGAACGGCAACTGGAGCAGAAAGCCCGGCCCCTCCGCAAGCAGATTCTCGAGGAGAAAATGGCGGCCCTTCCCGAGTCCCTGCGCCAGGATCTGGAAGAGGCCTCGCAGGCTGAGCCCGACAAACGAACCCCGGTTCAGAAGTACCTGCTGGACAAGTTCGCCCAGACTCTTCAGGTGACCCAGGCCGATCTCCTTCAGAGGTTCGAGGACTTTGCCGAGGCCTCCAAGGAAATCGAGGAGCAGATCAAGGACGAGAAGAAGAAGCTGAAAGACAAGCCCAAGATTCGCGCGCTGTTCGACATGGGAGGTCGTCCCACGCCCACTCGGATTCTGGGACGGGGCGAATACACCAACCCCGGGGACCAGGTGCTGCCCGGGGTGCCGGCGGTGCTTAACGGTGAGCTGACGCCCTACCGGGTGGAAAAGCCCGACTGGAGCACCGAAACCACCGGGCGGCGTCTGGCCCTGGCCAAGTGGTTGACTCAACCCAACCATCCTCTGACGGCCCGGGTCATGGTGAACCGCATCTGGCAGCATCACTTCGGCGTGGGGCTGGTGAGCACGCCCGGCAACTTCGGAAGCACCGGAGCGCGGCCATCCCATCCCAGGCTGCTGGACTGGCTGGCCCGCGAGTTCGTGGATGGCGGTTGGAGCCTGAAGTCCCTGCACCGCCTGGTCATGACCTCCACGGCCTACCGGCAGACCTCCAGCGCCGGACGTCTCTCCCTGGAGAGCGATCCCGACAATCTCCTCCTGTCCCGTTTCCCATTGAGACGGATGGATGCGGACGCTCTCAGGGATTCCATTCTCTGGGTCGCCGGCCGGCTGGACCCGACCCGCTACGGTCCCGCCGACGAGCTGGAGGTCAAGCCCGACGGAGAGGTGATCGCCAAGGAGAGTCCCAAGGGTTACCGGAGAAGCATCTACGTGAAGCAGAGGCGTTCCCAGCCCCTCAGCCTGCTGGAGTCCTTCGATGCCCCGCTGCTGGTGCCCAACTGCCTCAAGCGGCCCCATTCCACGGTTTCATCCCAGGCCCTGCAACTGGAGAACAGCCAGTTGGTGCGCCTCAGCGCACGCCACATGGCCGGTCGGGTGATCGACGCCGTGGGGGAGGATCCTTCCAGGCAGATCGAGCGGGTCTACCTGCTGGCACTGAGCCGGCCGCCCACTGCCAAGGAGTCCGCCAAGGCCGAGGAAGTCCTCGGCAGCTTGACCCGCGAATGGAAGCGGCATCTGGAAGTGGAGGTTCCGGCGGAGCCGGTAGCCAGCAAGGCCGAATGGCTGGCGCTGGCATCCTTGTGTCACACGTTTCTCAACTCCGCCGAATTTCTGTATGTGAATTGAGAAGACCCGTATTTCCGAGGCAGGACAGGAGCCGCAATCGAGGAACAGATCCGATGAAATCCAGACAACGGCATGCCGGCGCCGGGAGTCGCCCGGACCCCATGGACAGGCGAACCTTCTTTTCCCGGGTGGGAGACGGCCTTCAGGGAGCCGCCTTGGCCACCTTGCTGGGGACGGACCTGCTGGGACCCGATTCCCTGCTGGCGGCAGGTTCGCGCCAGGTTTACGATCTGAATAAGCAAGACCCCCATTTCGAGCCCAAGGCCACCTCGGTCATACAGTTGTTCATGAACGGCGGGCCCAGCCAGGTGGATCTGCTGGATCCCAAACCCGCCCTGGAGAAGTTCGCCGGTCAGCCTCCCAGCCGCGACCTGGCCAGCGAGATTCGAGCGGTGCGGGAAGCCGGCGGTCTCATGCCGTCCCCCTTCAAGTTTGCCAAGCACGGTGAATCGGGCATCGAGGTGTCGGAGGCGATGCCGCACCTGGCGGAGCAGGTGGACGACATTACCGTCATTCGCTCCATGTTCACGCCCCACATCGCCCACGAGTCCTCGCTGTTCACCATGCACTCGGGGCGCATGTTTCCCGGGCGGCCTTCGCTGGGCGCCTGGGTGGTCTACGGCCTGGGCACCGAGAACCGGAACCTGCCGGCCTACGTGGTGCTGGACGATCCCAAGGGGCTGCCCATCAACGACATCCAGAACTGGCAGGCAGGCTTTCTGCCGGCCGTCTACCAGGGGACCCGGGTACGGTCCCAGGGTTCGCCGCTGTTGAACCTGCATCCCAGGGAGGAGTGGCCCAATCCGGTGGTGAAGCTGTCCCGTTCGCTTCTCAGGCACCTGGATCGACACCACTTGAGCCGGCACCCGGACGAACCGGAACTGGAAGCCCGCATTGCCGGTTACGAGTTGGCGGCCCGCATGCAATTGGCCGCTTCGGATGCTCTGGATGTCTCCGGGGAATCCGAGGCCACCAAGGAAATGTATGGCCTCAACGACGAGCAGACCGCTTCTTACGGCAAGCGCTGCCTGATGGCGCGAAGATTGGTGGAGCGGGGAGTCCGGATGGTGCAGATCTACATCGAAGGCCAGATCTGGGACAACCACAACGCCCTGGTCAAGAACCTGGGCTATGCCTGCCGCAAGACGGACAAGCCGGCCGCGGCGCTCCTAGAGGACTTGAAGCTGCGGGGATTGTTGGACCGCACGCTGGTGGTTTGGGGAGGAGAATTCGGACGCCTTCCCATCGCACAGCAGCCCGCCAGCGGGGAGGTGGGGCGCGATCACGGCCCCTCCGGATTCAGTGTCTGGCTGGCTGGTGGCGGCATCAAGGCGGGTACCGTCTACGGGGCCACCGACGACATCGGCTACAAGGCGGCAGAAAACCCCGTCAGCGTGCACGACTTCCACGCCACCATCCTTCACCTGCTGGGCATGAACCACCGGCAGTTGATCTTCGAGCGCGAGGGCCGTAACGAAAGACTGACGGACGAGTTTCCCGCCCGCATCGTCCAGGATATTATTGCCTAGCTTTACTGCACGGTTACCACGTTGCTGGCCTTCAGCCCCTTGGGACCGCGCTCGATGGTGAATTCCACCCGCTGTCCCTCATCCAGCGACCGGTAACCGTCCGCCTGCACGGCCGAGTAATGCACAAAGACATCCTCGCCGCCGTCATGGGAAATGAAACCGTAGCCTTTGCTTGAGTTAAACCACTTGACTGTTCCCTGAATTCTTTCTGACATAGCCCTTCGCTCACTCCTTCTCCAGATAGTTGACACCCCCGGATCTCCGAGTGCCGGGACAAAAAAAAACCGCCTCAAACCGCGGCGGCTGCTTCAAAACCCAACAGACACTCGCCTCACCAGAGTCAGAGGCCACTATACGCTTCGGGTTTTTCCTTGTCAAATCCGTATCACTCCCCCCTTGAGGGGAGTCGAGCCGAATGGCGAAGGCTGATGCGGTGGGGGGTAGGCGCCGAGCCTGCGGGTGTCGCCTGACGGGGTGTGGATTGCTGCATGCCGCCAAGGGCCGAAGCCACTCAGATCCCGAGCAGCCGGGAGGCGTTCTCTCCCAGGACCTGTCGCTTGGCCACGTCGCTGATGTCTGCCGTAAGGATCTTGCCGATTTGGCATCGCGGGTCCATCAGGGGGGTATCGGAGCCATACAGCACCCGCTCCGCTCCCGCCTTCCGCACCAGTTCTTCCACCACTCCCGGACTGCGAAAGGAGGAGCAGGTCTCCAGGTAGACGTTGGGGCAGGCTTGGGCCGCCCGGATGGCCTGACTGCGAAAGGGCTCGACGTTTCCGGCATGACCGGCCACGAAGCGCGCCCCGGGGAATCTTGGCGCGACCTGGGAAAGGAAGCGAGGCGCGGTGGTGGGTTCGATGCCGGTGTGGGTAATGATCACCAGGCCGCGCCGGTGGGCGAAGTCGTAGACCGGGTCCCAGACGGGGTTGTCCAGGGGGAAGGGTGTGTAGGAGGGATAGATCTTGATGGCCCGCATCCCCAGGTGGTCGACGGCCCGCTCCAGCTCGGGCGCCATGGTCTCCGGCATCAGGGGGGAGACGTAGGCAAAGCCGATGAAGCGAGCGGGATGGCGCTTCACAAAGCGCGCGGTCAGGTCGTTGCCGGTGCGGCCGTCGGGATGAAAGATGTTGAAGAGGCAGCTCTGGTCGATGCCGACAGCGTCCATGGCTCGAAGCATTTCGTCGGGGTCGTCCCTCATGCCCGTGCCATCCCACCGGCCGACATGCCCGTGAAAATCGATCACCCTGGATCCGGCAATCATCGATCCTCCCCTTCCTTCAAGATACGGTCGAGATTCCCGGAACAGAGCAGTTCCAGGTCGCTCGTCTCCAGGCCCAAGTGATGCAGCGAGAACAGCATCGGCCCCATGGCGTAGCGAGGGTAGAACGAACCGTAGACCAGGCGCCGGATTCCGAATTCCCGAATCAGCGGCGGAATCTTTCCCAGTCCTTCGTAGCGGCTCAATTCCAGGTGGGCCTGGGGCAACTGCCGCAGGAGCGGACCGACGATCAGGGAATGGGCGTAATGGGCTCCCAGCAAGACCGTGACCAGGTCGGGGAACCGGCGCAGCGTCTCCCTGGCCTCCACCGCCGGCGTGTCGGCCAGGGAAAGCCACAGGGGGATGCGCTCGGCAGCCAACCATTCCAGCAGGTCCCCGTAGATCCAGTCCACAAACGGGAGTCCGCATTCCCGGGTGTTGTGGAGGCGGACACTGGTGAGTTGGCCGGGGCGATGCAACTGCTGCAACTGGGCCAGGCTGTCGGGCGTGGGGTCGGCCACCCATTGGGGGTGCAGAGCCGATTGCCCCTCCACCCAGGACAGCAACCGCTCATTGCCTTCGAGAGCGCTCATCGCCTCTCCCTCGAGGTGGTAGATCAGCGCCCGCGCCACCCCGTGCCGGTCCATTTCCCGCAGGAGTTGCTCGGGGCTCTCGAAAGGCGAGGCCCGATTGCGGAGATGTCCCACGCCGATATTGGCGTCGAAGACAGGCACCCGGGCTCGGAAATTCAGGGTTGTCATGATCGAATGGGGTTTCTGTAGGCGCAGCCGAATACTCCTGCGAACCTGCCCGGGATTATCTCCCAAGTCGGGGCCCCTGTCGAGCCCGAGCTGCCTGCGACCGGCCCCGTTTCGCCGGCCCGGCGCCGCTTGACCGTGGCGGCTTGCCTTCGCTAGCATGAGTCTGCGACTTGGCCGGGAATGCGGGTCGGGTGAGCTGACATCGAAACATCCGGGGGATACCCATGGCAACGCGAAAAGTCAAGATTGTGGATACCGACTGGTCCGCCCTGACGCTGGGGCAGCGCATCCGGCACCTGGAGGTTGAAGGTTTCGTGGTCTTGCCCGACCTGCTGGACAGCCAGCACCTCGAGCGCTTGAGGGCCGAGACGGCCAGGATGGAGACCATACCCCGGGACTACAGCATTCACCAGCGCGGCCGGTCCAGCGTCCAGTTCTGGGGCGGACCCATTACCGAGTTGATCGCCCATCCGCCCACCATCGCCTTCCTGAAGGAGCTGTTCGGGGACCGGATCATCATGATGAGCTACGGCTACGACCGTTCCGAGCCGGGCCATCCCGGGATCAGCCTGCACAGCGACGGCCAGCCCTGGGGCTCCAGGATTTTCGGGTACAACCTGAGCTGTCCCCGCCTGGTGCGGGTCCTCTACTACCTGGAAGACCTGACGCCGGAAGTCTCTCCCTTCAAGGTGATTCCCCGATCCCATCTGAGCTTCCACAACGACGGCAACCCCTACCTCCGTTACGAGGACCACCCCGAGCAGGTGATGGTCACCTGCAAGGCGGGGTCGGCCGCTCTCATCAACCAGAACGTATTCCACGGAAACTTCCCCAACATCGGCACCTACGCCCGCGAGATGCTGGCCATCGCCTACCGGCCCGCCTGGGCCGGCCCCGGGAGCGAGATCGATCCCTGGGATCCGGAAGAGCTGGCCAAGGTCTCCCCGGCCGTCCGAGAGGTGATGGGCGACCGCAACACTCGAATCTGGAACTATGGCGGGGGCAACAAGCCTCCCAACATGCCCCTGGAGGCCCCCGGCATCGATCCCAGCCGCTGGGAACGGGTGAGCTGACCTTTCCTGCCTCGAAACGCAGAAGCCTTCTGCGGCCCTTGTGTCTGTGGAGGGGGCTGTAGCGTGGCAATCACGGCCCAATTGGACCACAAGCGACGCCCGGGAGATGCCGCTGGCACCCTACATTTTGTGGTTTTCAGGAGATCGGACCCTCGGTGTGTTTTAAGTCCTTTGGAATGAGTAAAGGCAACTTCCGATATCCGGTTATGTCAACTTCCGAACCCAAGAGATCCCTTTACGATCTCGATTTCTACACCTGGGCCAGACGGCAGGCGGCGGCCCTGAAGCGGCGCGATGTCGAGGTGATCGATTGGGAGAATGTCACCGAGGAAATCGAGGCCTTGGCCAGGGCAGACGAACGAGCCCTGCGGGACGGGTACAGCACGATCATTCAGAACTTTCTGAAGCTGCAATATTGGGAGGGATGGCGACCGGCCGGCGAGGTATGGAAGGCCCGTAGCGAGATCGAGAGCTTGCTTCGGGACAGTCCCGGACTGGAGGCCGAGCGCCGGCGCTTGTACCGTTCGGCGTGGCGTTGGGCGCGGGAGCGGGCCATCAGGGAGTTGGTGCAGCATGCGATCGCGCCCATCCAAGACGAGGAGAAGTGGGAGCGGGAAGGGAAGCGGCTGCGCCAGGCGTGGAGCGAGCTGTTACCTCAGAAGAACCCCTACACCCGCCGGCAGGTTGAGGATCCGGACTGGCTGCCGGCGTGGATCCCCCTGGCCGAGAGGCCAGGTTGAGGATTTCCACTAGTGGCCGCCGGTTGGCAAGGCTCGTGAATTGTGAGGGTGTCTGATGGGAACCATGACCGACCGAAACGCTTGCAGAGGAAGGTTGGTGCTTTTCCTTGTTGCCTTGGCTGTTATGGCCGGGTTTCAAACTGGATTGGCCGAGAGCCAAGATATTGAGCAGATCCGGCAAGCGGCTGCGCAGGGAGAAGTCGATGCCCAGGAAGAGCGGTTGGGTGAATACTGTGACCTGTCCATACCCGGCGGGCCTGGTAAGGATAGTTTCCTCGCATTCGATCAGGAATTGCGTCTTGCGCTTTCCAAGGAGGACCCGGTAGCGATGTCTTTCCTGGTCTATTTTCCGCTTAGGGTCAATCATGAGGGAAACACCATTTACATCGAGGACGCCGCTACTCTTCAAGCCCGATTTCAAGAGACCTTTCCAGCGTCCGTTCGATCAACTGTTCTCAATCAAAAGCCTGAAACGGTCTTTTGTAACTGGTCAGGAATCATGTACGGTAATGGCCGAGTCTGGCTTCGCGCCACGGACCAACGTTACGCGCTTTCCACAATCAACCTCCCGGATGAGAATGACAAGGACCGAACCGGGAGGCCACCTCAATTAAACTTTGTCTGCAATACCGAAGCCCATCGGGTTGCCATCGATACAGACTCCAGCGGGCACATTCGCTACCGGGCTTGGAAGGTGCCGCGGCCCGTTACCGACAAGCCCGACGTAGAACTCTCCTCGGGGACTCTGGATATCGAGGGCAGCGGGTCGTGCTCCCGTCCGGTCTGGCTCTTCACCAGGGGTCACACAGAGGTTACGGTTTGGACCCGTGGATGCTCCCCTGATTCCAGTCCTCCGCCGGAAGGTAGGAGGGGCTCACTCGAGATTACGGTCAGAGGACAAACCAGGCACTGGTGGTGTTACTGATGTCAACTCCACCGCTATCCCCGGGCGGAACAGTCCGACAGTGACCGCCTCCTTCGCACGGGCGAAGGTGACTGTATACATCCCTGACTTCTACCTGCTGCGGCTCCGACACAGCGCTCATTGGTCGAGTCTTCCGGTGTGGACCAGGAAGCGGGCCGGAAAACGCTCGACAGCCTCGGTGACGGTCGCATCCCGGGATTTGCCGCTTATGGCTCGGCCGGTAACACTGCTTAATCGGCAGACGGCGGGCATACCCACTGCGCGAAGTAGGCGGGAGCCCATTTGCGGGCCAGGTGCATGGTCAGAAGGGTAAGACTGCCGTGGGGGAGTGCGGTCTCGGCTTCCATCCAGGCCTCGGCCGCGGCAAAGGAGGGCAGCTCGGCCAGCCCTACCTCATGCCAGTCCGCCTTGGGAGCCATGAGCCGGAACAGCTCCAGCCGTATCAACCCGTGGCGTTGGGCGACCGCTCTCAACGTGCGGGCCTGTCTGATCTCAGCGCGCTCCTCGGGCGACAGCTCGGCGGCCCCGGGCAACCAGCGCCGGAAGGTGAGAACCACCAGGCTGGAGGGGTCTGTCTTCAGGGACGGAATGCGGTGGGGGTCGCCGCCGGCCGATTCCTGTGCAGGAGGGCGGGCGGACCGATCAATGACGCCGTCAGGGTACGCTCGTCGCGCGAGATGGTACTCGTAGTAGCCGTAGCGACCGTAGGGCGGGGCCATCTCGGCCCGAATCCAGGTTTCGGCTCCCGCCAGGGAGGGGAATTCGATCACCCAGAAGCGTTGCCAGTTGTTTTGGGGACCGAGCAGTCGAAACCCCTCCAGGTGCATCAGCCGGTATCGGCGCGACACCGACAACATCAGGTCGACGTGCTCCTGCGAGAAGGCGTCCTGCTCCTTGCGGGAAAGCCGATGCCAGGTCGGAAGCCGGCCGCCCTTGAAAAGGACCACAACCGAGTCGTTCCCGGGATCGGCCGGGTGGCCGGTATTCTGGTCTCCGGGTGTCATAAGCCTTTTCGCTGTTTCCGCGGCGCTCAAGTTTGGTCGGGCCTCTGGAAGGGCACTGGAGTCCTGGGAAAGTGACCGTAGTTGTCCCGCCCGCAGACCAGGACCGGCCGGTAGTGTCTTCCCAGAGAGTTGGCCCGAACCTGCCTGACCCTCGGAGAAATGTATCGGATGGCCAGACCGCAGCGCCGTCTGGCGGAGCGGTTGGGGTTGCTTCCGTGGATTAGCATGCCGTCGTGGACCGACATCTGGCCGGCCTTCAGCACAAGGTCCACCGTTTGGCTCGAGTCGAAGCTCTCCTCGGGGATTTCCTGGTTGATGCTGAGCAGATTTCCAGCCGTCGGCGACCTTCCGTGGGTCAGAATGCCGTGGCGGTGGGACCCCGGAACGACCCGCATGCAGCCGTTGTCGACATCCACGTCGTCGATGGCCACCCAGGCGGTGACCGCTTGCGGCGGTTCCAGTCCCCAGTAGGTCACGTCCTGGTGCCAGGCCACGAACTTGTCGCCTCGGGACGCGGAGGGATACTTGCAGAAAAAGTGGTTTCCCAGGAGAAGGACATCGGGGCCGAGGACCGAACGGATCGCTTCCAGAACCGGAGGATGGGTGCTTAGCTTCCAGACGAACTCGTGGGTGAAGTGCAGGTTGTTGAGCCCGATTTCGGCTTTGCTCCGTCCCTGGTCCGCTTCCAGGGCGTCGAACTGCGACCGGTAGTCCGTCATCTCGGATTCCGGAAAGACCTCCAGGCCGGTCAGATATCCCTGGCTCTGCCACAGCTCCGACCTGGAGCGCTCCAGGGTTGTCGTTGGCATCCGGTGCTTGCCTCCTCGGGGTTGTTGAAGGACGCGGTTTCCGGTTAGAGCCGATCCCCAGCGGCCCGGGCTTCGATCGACTGCGTCCTGAACCGCCGCCGGCTCAGTCTAATTCAGTTTGCTGCGAGCCGAGCAATTATTTTGGAACGACGCCAAGGCTCTACTTCGGCCGGCCCATGCCGTTCCCGCTGGCAGGGTAGCCGGGAGCCGCATCGAAGGGAAACTGAGCGGCACGCAACGGGATAGCATGCGGGCGGGACGCCCGCGTTCCCGGGGGGGCCCTCCTCTGATCCGGTTATCTACCTATTGAACCTGGATACACAGGATTAACCGGACGAGAGGCTGTTGCCCGGGAAGCTGACTGGCTGCGTTTTCCCTCACCCGAACCCACGGGACGTTCCCTTTGAGTGGGTCAAGAACATGATCTTTCTTAGTGGCCCTTCATCGTCCTTCGTGTGTCTTCGTGGATAACTCTTTTTTCTGTTGTTTCAAACAAGCCGAGCCCCCGCCCCCCACGACGGGCGTATCGCCTATTGGGCACGGGGCATCGCGCTGTTGCCTGGAAAGACGCTGAAACGGAGGTGAAATCCGGTTCACCCGGTGCTATTCTTTCGGCACGGGCCGGTCGCCACAACTATTCCGCCTGAGGCGGATCTCGATTCAATGCTCCGGGGTAGAGCCGGGCTAATTTTTCTTTCGGCAGGTTCGGCAGTTACGGGAGGTCAGGGATGGAATCACAGGCGATTTCCAGACAGGAGTTTCAGAGCCGCTACGATCGTGTGCAACGGTTCCTGGAGGACCGGCAGTTGGGGGCCTTGCTGGCCTATTCCCCGGCCCGCGAGCACAAGTGGGGTCAGACCGGTCATGTCTCCTATCTGTCGGGTTGGGCCAACGATGACCGGATCGTGGAAACGGTGGTGGTGGTGCCCCGCCAGGGCGACCCGGTGATGCTGGCTGCCGGCATGCAGTTCATGTTCGAGCAGGCCGCCGAGGTGTCTCCGATCGAGGACATGCGGCTGGTGGAAGCTGTCGACCCCAACGCGGTGGCGGGTCATCGGGGCGGAGCCGACGACAAGGGCCCCCGAGACTTTTCCGGTCAGACTTTGGCCGTCCTGGAAGAAAACGGCCTGGGAGGAGAAGGGGTGGGCGTGGTCGGGGTGAGCACCATGCCGGCTCCCTTCTACGAGGGACTGGCTCGCGGCCTGGGGGACCGGCTCCATCGCGTGGACGACGTGGTGTCCCGGCTCCGAGCCGTCAAGAGCGAGGCGGAGCTGCAGTTGATGCGGCGTGCGGCCGAGCTGAGCGACCTGGGATTTCAAACCATGCTGGAGGTCGCCCGGCCCGGACTGCCCGGAATAGAAATCGTGGCCGAGATGGAGCGGGTGGCGCGCCGGGAAGGAGCCGACCACGCCAAGTACTGGATGGCTTCGGGTCCGCCCCCCGACTGGAACAACACCCGGCTCGACATCCGGCCCCATGAGCGCATCCTTCAATACGGCGACCTCATGGCCAGTTGCTCCTACATTGTGTACCAGGGGTACTGGTGCCACGGGCATCGCACCGGAACCCTGGGGAAACCCTGCGACGCCCTCACCAGGCTGTGCCAGGTGACCCGGGAAGCCCACGATCGGGCACAGGAGATCTTGAAGCCGGGCACGCCCGTGGCCGAATTGGGCCGGACCATCCGAGAGCACGTGGAGCCCCATGGTCTGGATCTGCTGGGGGGCAGGATCGGACACGGAATCGGCATGGATTACAGCGAGCAGCCCGTCCCCTTCGACGACAGCAACCCGGCGCCCATGCAGGCCGGAATGACCGCCGTGATGCACGCCGTCTTCGGCCTGCCGGGAACGGGCAAGATGTTTGTCCCGCTGGGCGACGTGTTCCACCTGGCCGAGGACGGTCCGGAGCTGCTCATGGGCTTCCCCCGAACCCCCTTTGTGGCCGGGCAGTAGGGGACCCCACCTCGCCGCGCCGAGTGCGCGTCAACCGTTGAATGGAGATCCGACCATCTGCCGGCCTCAGGCCCGTGACAGGTCGTCGATCACCTGGCGGCAGTTCAGGATCTTTTCAGCCAGGTCGAGCGGCCGGTAGTAGTAGTGGTTGGAGGCCTCGAAGGCAATGGTGGAATGGTGGCGGGCGATGGAGAATTGAGCCCGCGCCAGCTCGATTTCCGCCTGGGCGATCTCGATCATCCGCTTGGCAACCCCGGGTTCCGTCCCTTGGCTGTGACGGAGCTTCTCCCTCAACAGATAGAACTCCACCTGGTTGGCCGTGCTTTGGAAGTGGTGCTGGCAGGTCTCGGCAATCGCCACATCCATCTCGGCAAAGTCCTTTCGTGTCGGTGGCACTTTCTCCGCGCCCTGCCGGAAGCGGGCCAGCCCCTGGCGCCAACCCGCGGCCAGCTTGCGGAACTGCTGCGTGACGACTTCAGGCGGGTAGTCTCCGGACCAGCGCCGGAAGTCATCCTGGGGGAAGAGCATCATGCTGGAGCGGTATCCGGTGGGGTGGAGGCGCAGCGGGTTGGCCGGCCCGTGCTGGGTGGGAATGTTGTAGATGCGGACCCCGTAGGGGAATTCCTGGAAGGCTTGGCTGAACCGGCGCCAGGCCTCGACCATCAGCGGGGCTGCCGCCGGGCCGTAGCGGCGGGTGGCCAGCTCCAGGAGGATGTCCCGGTTGGTTCCCGCCGGACGGAAATAGTAGGCCTTGGCCGCCTCCAGGTTGGGCGAGGCATAGCCCCCGCAGGTCCAGGAGGGCATGATGCCGCTGATGCCTGCCTCGGAGAGCTTCTGGCAGTGTTGAAGGATCAGATCCACCACGGGGATATAGGGCACCGCCGAGATCTCCCAGGTGTTGTTGAACTGCAGCTTGGCCATGGTGCGGACGCCCTCCCGGTCGGCCCTGGCCCAGTTGCGCCTGGCCCGGGGTCCGGGCCCCACCACTGAGATGGAGTACTCTCCCACCTCTGTCTGTACCCCACCCCTGGACACGGGCTGCTCCCACTCGCTGATGCTCATGAAGCGCACGTCCTTGGGCAGCAGCGGGATGAGCCTGGCTGCCAGGTCGTCTCCCCAGCCCCAGTCCCAGGCGATGACCTCGGCGGTGGAGCCGGCCCTGCGAACTCCTTCCCGAAGGGTTCCGATCAGTTCGCCGATGGTGTCCCAGCTCTTCCGTTGGGAGCAGCGGGGGCACCCCTCGGCCCGGGGAGCCTCCCGGCCCCAACTGCTGCCGTGAGAGAAGCAGTTGGTGTGATTTTCCGACATGGTGATGGAAAACCATCCGCCCAGGTCCGGGACCTGACGCATGACATGGGTGAGACTGTCGGCGATCCAGCGGCGCACCCTGGGGACGCTGGTGCACATGGCGAAAAAGCCCCTGTCGGGAGAACCCTTGATGTCGGGATGCCGGTCAAAGAAGGATGGCGGCATGGCCCGCGGCTCATTCAGGTAGAGATAGATACGGACACCGAACCCAAGGGCGTGCTCCACCAGGGAGTTGAGCCGGTGCAGGCGTTTTTCCCAGCCCTTGCCGAATTCCGGAAACTCCGGGGAGGGTGCCAGGGTGCTCAGCAGGGAGTGCATCCAGACCCCGTTGATGCCGGCCCGGGACAGCGCTTCCAGGTAGGGTCCGGGGAAGGGGTCGATATCCTCTTCCATGAGCGGATCTCCGAAGAGCGCCAGGTAGGAGTAGAGGTAGCGGGGGTCCCAGGCCGTCTCGCGCCGGAGGGTCCCTTTTGGCACGAAAGGGCCGCCTCCAAGCTCCATCCGGTCCTGAAGCCAGTAGAGGCTCTGCAGGACGTCTTCTTCCTGCCGACCGGTGATATGCAACTCCCGCGAGCCCACCCGGACTTCGAAACCTCGAGTCCCGACGGTCCCGGCAGAGCCTACCTCCATCCGAATGGTTCTTCCACGGGAGGGCGGGGCGGTGGCGATCTCCACCCGAGCTCCCATGGAGCCGGCCAGGTAATCCCGGAAGCGTCGGGCCGCCTGGGCCAACCTGGGCCGGGAGGGCAGTACCAGGCTCCAGCCGCTGCTCAGGTCCACTTCGCCGCGGGAGGCTCTCCGGGCCCCGTCCCGCAGGCGGGGCCGCCGGGTCAGGCTCAGCTCTCGGACGAAGTGGAAAGCCTCCTGACCCGATTGCTGAAGCCGGCTTCCCAGCGTGTCCTGCAGGACTTCGCGGATACCGGCAGCCCGGCGCAGTTCCTCCCCGGAAGGACTCCGATAGAGCACCTCCCCGCAGTCAGGCTTGGGACCCAGCTTGATATCCAGGAAATCGTCTTCCTTGAGGGCGAACTCGAACTTGGCGCGGTCCCAGTCCAGGAGCTGGATGAGTTGGTGGCGAGGGAGCAGATGCCAGTTCTGGCGGATCACGGTGATGTGAATCCGCCTGAGCTGATCGACGGTCAGAGGGCGCTTGGAGGGAAGCCCCATGGAGGCGCCCAGGGTCAGGACGTTGGCCTCGCTGGTCCTCAGCACCCGAGCGATCCGGGAGGTGTTGGCCAGCTCCCAGTTGCGCCACACGAACTGAAAGACACGATTGGGGAAATGCGGTTCCGGGATGGGCTGGAGCGAAGACGTGGGAGGGTCTTCCAGGCGGCAGCGGCTGAGGCCGAGAGCCAGCGGACCCAGGTAGAGAAAATCCCGTCGGTGCATGGATAACTCCTTCGCCAATCCAGCGTTCCAGACCGTTTGGCGGAAAGCCGTACGGAGAAGACGGTTGAGTTGGCCGGACCGGCCCCGTCGCCCCCATTGAAGCTTTTCCGATTGTCCTGTTTATCCTGTGCGTCGATGTTAACAGATCCTGTTACTGTGGCGCCTTTCGTAGAAATCTTTTCCCCCTGCCCGACCCTTGGCGGGCCCCTATCGAGTCGTCTCCAACCCCTTGGTGGCCCTTCGTCGTCCTTCGTGCCCCTTCGTGGATCACTCTTTCTACTCCGTCGCATGCAGCGCGAATCCGGGCTGTTTCAGGCAAGCCGCGCCCCCGCCCCCCACGACGGGTCGGATCATTCGAGGGTGAAACAGGGGTCGTTAATAAAGACGAACCACGAATGAACACAAATTCACACGAATACGGGTGGACTTGCTCGAACGACAAGCGACACCGAAACGCTTCTGTAACTTCTGCACCCTTGCCATGACTTCGTGGATAACCCCTCGATATCGATTGTCACACCCGCCAATCGACACCTCATCAATCCGTTTATTGGTGTTCATTCGTGTCCATTGGTGGTTCGCCGTTTTCCTTGGCATCCCGTCACGGTTAACCTCAACGCCTTAGTGGCGCTTCGTCGTTCTTCGTGTGTCTTCGTGGATAACTCCTTTTACCCCGTCGCATGCAGCGCGAAACCGGTTTGTTTCAGGCAAGCCGCGCCCCCGCCCCCACGACGGGCGGATCATCCGAGAGTGAAACAGGGGGGCGTTAATAAAGACGAACCACGAATGAACACGAATAGACACGAATACGAATGGATCTCCTTCGGTTTTTCTTCGTGGCCTATCGGCAACAAGGACCCTGTTCAGTTGATCCGGTTATCTACCAATTGAACATGGATACACAGGATGCACAGGATAAGCAGGACGAGAGGCTGTTGCAAAGGAAGCTGACTCACGCGAAACGAGACACTGGATACCTGCAATCGGGGCAAGGGGGTTGAGGACGATAATCCTGTGCATCCTGTGCATCCATGTAAAAAATCTTTTTGCGCTCGGGGCCGAGACCAAACGCCGGAACTTGAAGGGCGTCACTTCGTGTCCTTGGTGGATTTCTTTTTCCCCTTCCGGTTTTCGTCGTGGCTCTTCGTCGTCCTTCGGGTGTCTTCGGGGATAACTCTTTTTTGTCTCAGACAAGCCCCGCCCCCGGCGCTGGCTCTCCAGCGCCTTATTCCCGCCGGCAGTCGGGGTGATAGAATAGCCGGCCATGTTTTCGACCCTGCATCCACTCGACCTGGCCGTCCTGGCAGTCTATTTCCTGGTGGTGACCTTTCTGGGAGTGGTGGTCGGCAAGAGGCAGACCCGGAACCTTCGCGACTTCTTCACGGCGGGGGGCAAGTGGGGGTCCCTGGTGGCCTTCATCTACGTCTTTGCCTCCTCGGTAGGGGGAGCGGAGGCGGTGGTGGTCGGCGGAGCGGCCTACCGGAGCGGCCTGTCGGGGGTTTGGCTCTGGTTTGCCGGTGGCGTTGGCCTGATCGTCTACTACATCTTTGCCCCGATCTACAAGCGGGTTCGGGTGTTCAACCTGGCCGAGGTCTTCGAGATGCGCTTCGGGCCGGGGGTGGCCACCTGCATTGCCTTCCTGGGAAGCGCCCTGAGTCTGTTTCTCATCGGCACCTTCGCTCTGGCGGTGGCCAAGACCATTGCCGGACTGACGGGCTGGTCGGTGGAAATCACCCTGCTGGCGGCCTGCCTGGTGGTGGCCCTCTACGTGGGATCGGGAGGCCTGATGTCCTCGCTGCTGACCGATCTGTTCCAGGGCCTCCTGGCTCTGACGGTCTTCTGCTTCCTGTTGTTGCCCTTTCTCTGGACGGAGGTGGACGGGTTTCAAGGCCTGGTGAATGTGGCTCCGGAACGCTGGTCGCTCTTCTCGGAGGAAATTCCACTGACGTACGTGCTGGCCTTGATCCTGGGCGGGCTGGGGGCGGTGGCCACCCCCGTGCTGTTCAGTTTCATGGTGGTGGGCAGGGACGAACGGGCGGCCACCCAGTGCGCCTGGAGCCACATCTGGAAGCGAATCATGACGGTGCTGTTTGCCGTCTATGGAATCATGTTCGCCATCTACAAGCCCGGCCTCCACACTCAGCCGCTTCCTCAGGATACCGAGCTGGTCTGGGGAATCGTGATGAAGGAGATCGTTCCGGCCGGACTGCTGGGGTTGCTGGTAGCCAGCTTTTTCGCCGCCTTGATGTCCACGGTGGACACCATGGCCACCGCCAGCTCGGCCATGACGGTGGACTACCTGTTCAAGAAGCGCTGGTTTCCGGGGCGCAGCCAGCAGTTCTACCTGCGTTGGGCCCGGGTGGGAGGGATAGTGGCGGTCCTGCTTGCCTACCTGATTACCCTGCAGTTTTCCACGCTCAAGGAGATCATCGAGTTCGTGGCGCCGCTCCAGGGATTCCTGGGCATCCCCCTGTTTTTCGGGATCGCCTGGAGAGGGGCCAATCGGCGCGGGGTCTGGGCCGCGCTGGGGGTGGGCATCGGTCTGCTCTGGGTCGTGCAGATCTTCTACGAGGGGCCGCCCAGCGCCAAGGTGCCGATGAGCGTATTCCCCCCGATAGGGGCGGCCGCCCTGACCATGTTCCTGGTCAGCCGGTTCACCCGGCCCGAGTCGGAGACACGCCTGCAGCGCTTCTACTGCATCCTGAATACGCCGCTGGGACGAGAGAAGCGGTTGAGCGCCGTGGGAATCCGGTTGCCGGCCATGGAGGGCTCGGACGGGGGCGCCCGGATGGAAGAGAAGCTCGATGAAGCCTCCCTGGCGCAGCTCTATCGGTCCTACGCCGCCCAAAAGATCTGCGGTCGGGAGAGTTCGATCGAACTGGTCCGGGAGCCGGGCCTGGAGTGGTACTACCGGGGTCTGCTCTGGTTCGCCCTCTGCTGCGGCCTGATGGTGTCCCTGGTCTGGGCGGGGTCGGCGCTGATGGTGTTTTTGAGCTCGCAGGCCGGGGGGTAGCCCGCATACATCGCCAATGGCAGTAAACATTGGCTCTCGATCCATGAAGGGGCAACGTGGAAAAAAGATATCCACGAAGGACCACGAAGACACACGAAGAAATACTAAAGGAAATCCCCATGGCAAGACTCTACCGACTCGAAAGGACCGCTGCAGCCGGTAGGGGCAATCATGATGGAATCATGGATATTCAGGATTGCCTGGTAGTTCATCCTGTCCATCCTGTTCATGCATGTAACACAAGATTCCAAGCTGAGATTTGGGTAGCTGGTGAGGGTCGCTGAGGGTGAACGAGGAAGGGATCGATGGCTCCCGTTTTGACTGAGCCTGGTGCAAAGGGACTCTTTGTAGAGGGATACGCGGATCGACTCAGCGTCCCGGCCGGAGACGGGATCGGCTTTCACGTTTCCACCAACCTGCCCCGGTACTCGGCGGAGATCGCGCGCGTGGGAGCGCGGCGGGAGGTGGTGTGGGCCCGGGACGGCCTGTTGGGAACCCGCCACCCGGTCCCGGCCAATGCCTCCAGCTACGGCTGCGGCTGGCCTCCCGCGTTCCGAATCGAAGTGCCCCTTGACTGGTCCTCGGGGTACTACAGCCTGGTCCTTCGCGGAGAGGGAGCTCATGGCGGGGTCCAGGGCGAAATCTCCTTCGTGGTCAGAGCGGCCCGGCCGGGCCAAGGGGCCAGGATCCTGCTGCAGCGCACCACCAACACCGATGCCGCCTACAACAGTTGGGGCGGGTACACCCTCTACAGCGGCCCCGGCGGACCCGCCCACCGGGTCTCCTTCGACCGGCCCTACGCGGGGTTCGACGAGGACGGAATCTACCTGTTCACACTCGAGGGCCGGTTTGAGAAGGACCTGGATGCACGGCGCATTTCCCACTCTCTGCGGGCGGCTTGCCGGGGCGTCGGGATCGAGCTTGCCCTCCATTCCTTCGTTCAGGTGACCCACCCGGGCCGCCGCTGGTACCTGGTGGTTCCGGGCACTACCTATACCCTGAAGTCGGACGGGCGGCAGTTGAAGGTCTACGATGGATTCACCACCTGGGAAAGCGGATGGCGCAACTGGGAGAAGTTCTTCGTGGCCTGGGCCGAGCGCGCCGGCTATCGGCTGGACTACGCTGTCAACAGCGATCTGGAGTTCTGCCCGGAAGTCCTTCGGCACTATCGGCTGGTGCTGAGCGTGGGGCATGACGAGTACTGGTCGGCGCCCATGCGGGATCACCTGGAGCAATTCGTCGGCGAGGGGGGCAACGTGGCCTTCTTCAGCGGCAACAACCTCTGGTGGCAGGTTCGGAGCGAAGACCGGGGACGGGCGCTGGTCTGCTGGAAGGACTTCAAGCGGGATCCCTACTATGCCTCGGGCCGCCACGAGCAACTCACCACCCTCTGGTGTCACCACCTGGTCGGGAGGCCGGAAAACCGGCTCACCGGAGTGAGCTTTGCCCGGGGCGGCTACTACGACTTCTTCGACCAGTACCGCGACGGACCGGGCCATTACACCGTCCATCGGTCGGACCACTGGGTCTTCAGGGGCACCGGGCTGGGTGAGGGCGATCCTCTGGGAGGCACCGACAGGCTGGTGGGCTATGAGTGCGACGGCTGCGACTTCGGCTGGGAAGGCGGCCGGCCGGTTCCGACCGGGCGTGAAGGAACCCCGGACAATTTCACCATCCTGGCCACCGCGCCGGCCGCCCTCTCCCACGCGGACGAGTCCGTTCGCCTGGCCTCGGAAGCCCTCTACGGCGAGGGGACTGCCAGGGAAATCGCCCAGCCCGGGGCTGCCGTGATGGGACTCTACAGCCGCGGTGGGACCGTGTTTACCACCGGGTGTACCGAATGGGCCAAGGGCCTGCGGGGCCGGGACAGGACGGTGGAGCGCATCACCCGCAATCTACTGGACCGGCTGTCGAAGTGAGTGGATAGTGGTCAGTGGCCAGCCCGGCGTTCAGGACTGATTCCAGTACTTGTCCACGTACTCCCGCATCTTGCCGAGCATGAAGCGTGAGGACTGCACCGCCCGTTCGCCGTCCCAGGCGAACACCTGGCTGGTCATGATGCCGTCGAATTCGATCTCCGCCAACGTTGAGAAGAACGCCTCCCAGTCCACCTCCCCCGCGCCGATGTCCAGGTGCTGGTGAATCCGCGCCGGGGTGCCGGCCGGGTTCATGATGTAGCGCCACCCTCGCTTGTGGTTGAAGGAGTCCGCCACGTGGACGTGGGCCAGGACAGGTGCCGCATAGCGCAGCATGGCAGCCACGTCGTCGCCCAGGTGAAAGGTGTGGGGGGCGCAGTAGAGATACTTGACCCAGGGGGAATTGATGGACCGGATCATGTCCACCGCCAAGTTGTTTTCCTCCACGAAATCATCCGGATGAGCCTCGATGTGCAGCGGAAGTTGCTCGGCCTCGAAGACGGGCAGCAACTCCTCCATCGACTTCCAGAAAGCCGCTTCACTGGCCTCGGCGTGGGCTTCGGGTCCGGCGAATGCCGTCGACTGCGGCGAGGGGCCGCGGTCGAAGATGGAGTTCACCGTCCGGCATTCGATCTCCTTGACGATGGGGATGGCCCATTTCCAGTAACGTACGGCCGCCTGGCGTTCCTGCTCGTCGGGGCTGGCCCAGCGATAGGTCAGCAGCAGGCTGACCAGGTTCATTCCGGTCTCGTGAAGCGCCTGCGTGAACTCCCGAATCCTGGTCTTGTCGGCTCGCGGCGGCCAGTATTCGGGAAAGAAATCGTCGCGAGAGCAGAGCTCCAGGTTTTCCCAACCCAGATCCGCAACCAATCGGACCACGTCGGGAAGGGGGCGGTCGCAATGCATCAGTGGATCCAATGCCAGTTGCATGGGTCAGCTCCTCGAGGAGGGGGTAAAGGGGCGATTATCGGAGCAACTCTATCCCAGGTGGGAGTGTTGCCGCAACCGTGCCCGGCTTCGCCCCCACCGCATCAGCCTTCACCATTCGGCTCGGCATCTGCGACTCCCCCTCAAAGGGGGAGTGATACTTGAGCGCTGGACCTGGCGCCTTGCCCGATTCCCGGGCAGGATGGAAACCATGTTCCCGGTTTGTTGTGTGGAAGATGGCCCACCCGGGAACGCGGGCGTCCCGCCCGCACATTTGCCCGGCACAGCGTTGGCCGACGCCGCCGCCGGGATCGACCCGATAACGGGGCCTTGCCCTTCATTCTGACTGGCCAGTGCTGTTCACGCCGGCAGGGTGGCTGCCTGCCGGCAACGTTGCGCTGACGCTCCATCTGCTCCAGCGAGGAATAAGGATGCAGGCGGGACGCCCGCGTTCCCGGGTGGGGCTCCGCCCGCAGTCGAGCCGGTGGGGGGCCAACGCGGCGTCCCGTAAGCAAGAATCCGTGGCGGGGGGCAGCGTCCGCGGGTAGCCGTGGGCGCGAGCCATTGGAATCCCTGGCGGTCAGCTTGCTACAATGGGAACTTCACCGACAGATCGTCTTCCTCTTTCACTTCAATCCTTGCAAGGGTGGACCATGAATACCATCGCCCAACATCCAATCCTCTTGTGGGCCGCGGCCGCGGCCTCACTGTCGCTGGCAGTGTCCTGCGCTTCTACGCCACCCGCGCAGAAGGCGGAATCCGAGAGCCAATCCGTTGCGGAGGAGGCTGGCGCCCAATCCCTCTTCAATGGACGGGACCTGGATGGTTGGCATACCAATTCCGAAAAGATCGGTCACGGGACGGGCGGACGCTGGACGGTGGAAGAAGGGGCCATCGTGGGTGAGCAGGACCCCCCGGGGAGCGGCAACGGGGGCATCCTGCTGACGGATCGGACCTTCGGCGATTTCGAAGTCACCCTGGAGGTGAAGCCGGACTGGGGTGTCTGTTCGGGCCTGTTCCTTCGCAGCACCGAAAAGGGACAGTGTTACCAGGTCATGATCGACTACCGGGAGAAGGGAAACATCGGGGAGATCTACCGCGAAGGGCTGGATGGAAGCACCAATGCGACCTTTCGCCTTCACGGCATCCATGGGGAGGGCGGCGCCAAAGTCCTGACAGGCATCGAGGCGCGGCCGGCCGAGAGCAACCAGCGCGGCGCGGGCGGCGAGCCCGGTTTCGCCGTAGAAGACTGGGCCGCGATCTGGAAGCTGAACGACTGGAACAGGTTGAAAGCCCGGATCGTGGGCAACCCGCCCACCATCACCACCAGCCTGAACGGTCACTTCATCACCGAATACACCAGTGAGCAAACGTTTGAAGGCACCCTGGAAGACTGCGGATTCGTGGCCGTCCAGGTGCATGGGGGGAAATCCTGGCCCGCCGGGGCCAGGATCCGCTTTCGGAATATCGAGGTGAAGGAACTCTAGCGTTCAATTGAGGAGTCTGGCTATGAGGCGAAGACAATTTTTGAGAACGGTGGGAACGGGTGCGCCCGCAAGCCTGGTCGTTGCCGGTAGCTCTGCAGGGATGAATCCGGCAGCAAAGAGGGAATCGAAGCGGCGGGACGAGCCCCGCGTCTTTCTCTTCGACGACGGGCGCCACGCCGCCGATCTGTACTGTTTCGAGCCGCCGGTAACTCCGGCCGACCATGCCGCCATCGTGGATCAACTTGCCGGCAGCGGAGCCGATACCTTCGTCTACTTTGCCGGGACCGAAGGCGGGTCGGTGCTCTACGACAGTCAGGTCTGCCAGTTGTGGGGAGATGAGGTCAAAAAGTGGACCCACTACGTTTGGTACCGAGCCGCAAAAATCCTGCGCCAGCTCATTCGGGACGGACACGACCCTTTGAAGATCCTGTGCGATCGTTGCCACGAGACGGGCCTGTTCATGTTTGCCAGTGCCTGGGTGTGCGTGCAGGGCGGGACCCGGGAGAAAAATGAGGGGCTGGGACGCAAGTCCGCCTTTGCCATGGACAATCCACAGTTTCAGGTGGGAGAGGACCCGGATCCGAGGGCGCCGGACGCCCTGGGTTTCGCAGATGGAAGCGTGGGTCCGGTCAAGGACCGGTTCAACTTCCTGCACCCGGAGGTGCGGCGGGAGCGCTTTCTGCTCTTCCGGGAACTGCTGGCCCGGTACGACACGGACGGCATCGAGCTGAACCTCACCTGGGGAATGCCCTTTTGTCGCTTCGACCAGGTTGGTGAGTTGGCGCCGGTTATGACCCGATGGATACGGGATTTGCGCAAGGTGGCCGACGAAGCCGGCCGAAGCCAGGGACGGCGCAAGCGCATCTACGCCCGCATCCCGGCCCATCCGGAAGCCTGGAGGCTGGGCGGTTACCAGGTTCCCACCTGGGTTTCGGAAAAACTGGTTGACGGGCTCTTTTGCGAGAGCAGCCAGAGCGAGGAGGAAGGATTGGATCAGGATGTGGACCTGAGCGGGGTGGTGAAGCTCGCTCGAGGAACCGGATGCCGCGTCTACTCCGTCTTCCACAACGGCTTGGGACGGCCCCTGGCTCGATACGCCACACCCTCCATGATCTGGGCCGGCGCGGCCAATGCCTGGGACCAGGGGGTGGACGGATTCGGAATCGGAGACCACCTCTGGGCTCCCAACGGATGGCCCTGGACGGCTCAAGAGTATGAAACACTGCGACCGCTGGGGCATCCGAAATTGCTGGAAACCGCCGACAAGGTCTACTTGGCTCATTCCAACCGCCGGCCCGATGCCTCCCTGAACTGGCTGCCCGGCCGTTCCCAGCCTCTCCCTCAGAAAATCCAGGTCGATCGGCCGGTCGAGGTGTCTTTCTACGTGGCCGACCGATTGCACCACTGGCACAAGCTGGGGCGGGTCAAGTCGGTGGTGCTGCGAGTGCGCCTGGGCAACCTGATCCCGGACTACGATCGTGTCGAGGTCGAATTCAACCGGCAGGTTCTGCCCGAATCGATTCTCCGGAAAGTCGACATGACCTATCGATTGATCGGCCCCCAGTCCAGCTCCCATTCCCTGGGAACCTATGGCTACGCCCACGACTACCACCTGGGGCCCGAGCACTTCCCCAAAAAGGGGCGCAATCATGTGAAGGTCAAGCTGTTGAAGAGGGATACCGACGTGGCCTTCGATGTCTCGGTCGCGCGGGTGGACTGCAAGATCGAATATCGGCTCCACCGCCACTTCGAGCAGCGGCCCATCGAGTACTGAGACTCACCTGGGCTGCAACGGTTGCGATCTGCCGCTCACCCGGTCGTTCAACAAGGTCCCCTGTCCGTCCGTGAGTGACCGGACAGCCGCAGGAACTGGCCAAGATCGCAGACTGGTGACTGTCCAGGCGAATCGCGGGAAATCCTGGCCGGGTAGCGCCAGGCTCCGCGGTCGGAACAGAGGGGTGAGGGAGCGTTTGCCGTGCCTATTCCCAGCCCACGTCTCCGAAGATCTTCAAGCGCTGTTGCGAGGGGGGCCGCTTTCGCCAGGTCTGGGCTTCTCCCGTGTTCTTGATTTGCCTCAGGACCTGCTCGAAGAAAAACTGCTTCTGGCCGAAGGCGGGGCGCAGATCGTCAAGCCAGGTGGCTTCAGGATCGTATTGGGCAAAGAAGGGACGGCCGACCCAGTCCGGATCCCTCCCCTGGAGGAACCTGAGGACGAATACTCTTTGTCCGTAAATCTCGGACACTCCGTCTACGGCGACCTTTCCGGGAGTGGCGGACATGGAAGGGCCCCGGACGGTGCGAGCCAGTCCGGAGACCCGCTTGTAGGCGGTGCGAAAAATCTCGGCGGCATCGGCCAGGGGCACTTCGAAGTAGTTCTTGGGCCCGGTATCCCTCTCTACGAACATGTAGTAGGGCACGGCCCCCAGTTGCACCTGGGATCGCCACAGTTCGGCCCAGACGTCGGGGTCGTCATTGACGTGCTGGATGAGCGGGGCCTGGCAGCGGATGGCCGCTCCGGTAGCCAGGATGCGGCGAGCAGCGGCCTGGGCCTCGAGCGGTTGCAATTCTCTGGGGTGACTGTAGTGCGACATGACTGCCAGATGCTTGCCGGCCCGGTGAATCTCCTCGAAGAGCCGAAGCAGGTCGTCCGCGTCCGGATCGGTGAGGAAACGATAGGGCCAGTAGGCGGTGGCTTTCGTCCCCAGGCGGATGCTGACCAGGTGATCAAGCTCGGGGGACAGTAGCGGTTCCAGGTATCGTCGCAGCACAGCCGTCTTCATGATCAGGGGATCCCCACCGGTGAAGAGCACGCTGGTGACCTCGCGATGCTGCTTCAGGTAGTCCACCAGCTTCTCGGTTTCCCTGGAGGCGAACTTCAGCTCGTCCATGCCCACGAACTGGGGCCAGCGAAAGCAGTAGGTGCAGTAGGCGTGGCAGGTCTGGCCCTGGCTGGGAAAGAAGAGCACGGTCTCCCGATACTTGTGCTGCATTCCCTGGAGAGGTTCCTGGCCCAATCGGGGGACGTTGAACTCCATCTGTCCGGCGGGATGGGGATTGAGTCCGGTCTGGATCTGGCGGGCTGCCGCATTGAGCTCCTTGGCCGGGGCCTTTCTCCAGACCAGTTCCATCATTCTGGAGAGATCCTTGCGGTCCAGCATGCCTCGCTGCGGGAATGTCAGTTGGTAGATGGGGTCGTCGGGAACGTCCTCCCAACGGATCAGCTCTTCGATAACATAGCGGTTGACACGGAACGGCAGCACCGCCGACACGGCCTTTACGCTTAGCATCTCATTGGGCGGCAGAGCTTGCAGTTCCGGAATCCGGTCAATATCCTTGCGGGTGTAAGCCTTGTATTTGCGGCCTGTTATTTTCGCCTCAGCGGTCATAGGTTCTCCTGGGAGCTGACTTGATCGGGGCAATGTCCATTCTCCTCATGCAGCCATCGCCACTCCTTGCCCCTGGCCGGGCAGCTTCTTCCGTCCAGTGTTCTCAATTTTTGAAGGGGCCAAAGCATACCATCTCAGGCGAAAAGTTCAAGGGTGGGCCGCATTGCGGCCCTGTTCGCTAGGTGTTTTTGGGTCGCCTGCCCAGGGTGGGCGATGCTAAGATGTCTCCCCCTTTACCGCAGTTTGGAGAGTCGTTTCCGGGTTCCGCGAATCCCGGAAGGCAGATGCTGTCATGGCGACCTCATCACCCAAGAAAATTGACCTGGAATCGCCTGAGGCCTACATCAATCGAGAGTTGAGCTGGCTGGGGTTTGCCCGACGGGTCTTGTCTTTGGTCGCCAACCGCGATCTTCCACTGATGGAGAGGATCAAGTTCGCCGGAATCATGGGCATGCTGCATTCCGAGTTCTTCATGAAGCGAATGAGCGGCCTGAAGCGCCAGATCAAGCAAGGGTCCCGCAAGCTTTCCCTGGATGGGCGCACTCCGAGAGAGGAATTCGATGCCTGCCGACTGGAACTGCAGGATCAGTCAGCCGTTCTGACCGGTCTTCTCAATCAGGAACTGCTCCCGGCGCTGGCCGAAGTCGGCCATCCGATTCTTCAATACAAGCAATTGACCCCCGAGCAGCGGCAATCGATGCGCGCCTATTGCGAGCAATCGGTACGGCCCATCCTGACGCCGTTGACCGTGGATTCGGAGCACCCCTTTCCCTTCATCAGCAACCTGGGATTGAACCTGGCAGTGCTCCTCTCCGGCGGGAAGGGTGGACGGGAACAGTTTCTGCGCATCAAGGTTCCCAACAACCGTCCCCGCTGGGCACCCCTGCCCGGCGGCGGCTACGTTCCCCTGGAACAGGTGATTGCCGCCAACCTGGACTTGATGTACCCCGCCGACCGTTCCTTCAAGGTCTACTTCTTCCAGGTGACCCGTGGGGCCGAGGGGGAGGTCCAGCCGGCTGCCGAAGAGGAGGACCTCCTGAGAGAGCCGGGGAGCCTGGTGCAACAGGTCGGCAGCGAGCTCAAGGCGCGGCGCTTCGCCGGCGTTGTCAGGCTCCAGGTAGAACCCGATATGCCCAAGGGGCTGGTGAAATGGTTGACGCGGCAGCTCAAGATCGACCCGGAAGACGTTTATTCCTCCCGTCCCTTGCTGGGCCTCAGCGACCTTCTTCAACTGAAGATAAAGGACAGCGACAAGATCTACTTCCCGCCTCATAAACCGGTTGACCATCCTCGGTTGCAGCACCTTGCCGCCCAGGCTCCCTCGGCAATTTTCGACGAAATCGCCAAAGGGGACATCCTGCTGCACCACCCCTACCACGATTTCGAGACCTCGGTGCTGCGCTTTCTGGAGGCGGCTTCTGTGGATTCCGGGGTGCTGGCCATCAAGCTGACGATTTACCGCACCAGCAGCGACTCGCCCATCGTGCGCGCCCTGGCCGAGGCGGTCCGACGGGGCAAGCAGGTGGCGGTCCTGGTGGAGATCACGGCCCGCTTCGACGAGGCTCCCAATATTGCCTGGGGAAAGTTCCTGGAAAGAGAGGGCGTTCACGTCGCCTACGGTGTGGAGCGGCTCAAGACCCATGTGAAGCTGGCCCTGGTGATCAGGGAGGAAAAACAGGGCATCCGCCGCTACGCCCATATCGGGACCGGGAATTACCACACCGGTACCGCCAGGGCTTATGAAGACCTGGGGGTGTTGACTTGCGATCCGGCCATCTGCCAGGAGGTGGCTGTGCTCTACGACGCCTTGACCGGCGGCCTTCCCCATGGCGACTATCGGGAAGTGATGGTGGCGCCGGTAACCATGCGGCGGCGCTTCGCCGAGCTGATCCGCCGGGAGGCGGACCATGCACGGGCCGGTCGGCCCAGCGGGATCTATGCCAAGCTGAACCAGTTGCAGGATCCCAACGTCATTCGGGAGCTCTATTCAGCCGGCGCGGCGGGAGTTCCCGTGGCCCTGAACGTCCGGGGGCTCTGTTGCCTGCGGGCAGGGGCGCCGGGACTCTCGGAGAATATTCGCGTCTACAGCGTGCTGGGCCGTTTCCTGGAGCATAGCCGGATCTTCCGCTTCAGCAATGGAGGAGATCCCGAATACTATCTGGGTTCGGCGGACTGGATGAAGCGAAACCTGAACAACCGGGTGGAGACGGTCGTGCCGGTCCGGGATTCGAAGCTGAAACGCCAACTGGACGGGATTATCGAGGTCTACGAGAAGGACAACTGCTCCGCCTGGGACGCCCGGCACGACGGTTCCTACGTTCGCCGCCGCCCCGCCAAGCCGGAGCCGGTCAGAAACGCCCAGGAGATCTTTATCCGCAAAGCGCAACGGGCGGCGGGTTCCGCAGCCGACTCTCTTGGCTAGAAGTTGACCTGAAAACGCATCTGAAAAACGTCGGCTTTGCCGAGGTCGTCGCGCTCGGCGCGGATGTAGTTCCACATCAGGCGAGCATTGGGATTCAGGTACCAGTTGAGTCCTGCCGTAAAATCGTTCAGCCTTCCACCCGAAACAGATCGGTGGTTCAGGTCGAGGGACGAATAGCGAACCGCCACCTCCCAGGCGCCCATTCCCCCTTGGCGGATGTTGAAGTCCCTCCTGGGCTTGATTCCTCGGAACTGACCTGACGAAGCACGGTAGTTTCGCCGCTCACCGGTGAGAAAGTAACTTCCCAGCAGGTAATAGCCGTGGAAATTGGAGTTGGCGTTGGGCGCCACCGGGTTCAGCCCGGCGCGGATGTACTCGGCTTGCACCGATGCCGGACCGTGAACCAGCGCGAACTCGGGTCCCACCAGGTGGGCCGATTGCATCCTCAGTGTTCCGGTATCCACAAAGCGGGGCGCCAGGTGAGCCTCGGGCCTTTGACGGTAGCGAAAACCGGGTTCACTCGGACTCCGGTAGCTGTAGCCGAGCCCCAGGTGGACCATGTCTTTCCCCTTTTCCGCCTGCCAGGGCGTTCCCGTCAACCGCCCGGTGAAATTGAACTCTCCGTCCCCCTGGTCCACTCCCAGGTCGTTGGTGTCGAGAAAAACACCCATGCCCCAGCTCACCCGTTCCTTGGCATGGTTCGAAATCATCAGGCCCGTGTTTCGGGAGGGGGCGAAGGCGTTGGGCAAGGCACGCTCCAGGAAGGTGACGTTGTTGCTGCTGGTCATCTCTTCCAGGCTGAAAGGCTCCTTCATGTGTCCCACTCGGATCTTTCCAAGGTAGGGAATTCCGGCCAGGCCGAGGTAGACATCCTTGAGCTTGGTGGTACCTCCGGCGAAGTCATACTGGACCTTGAACTCCACCTGTTCATGAAGAGCTCCGGAGAAATAAAGTCTCGCTCTGCGAGCCTCGGTGCCATCCTGAAGAGCCCCCAGGCGCTGTCGAACGCCTGAATCCTGAGACATGGCGGCCCAGTCATAGTGGATTCTGCCACCGAACCGGAACCGGACGCTCTTGTCCCTGGTTTCCAGGCGCACCCCGTCCTTCCATTCAACCTGAACCTCCTTGTCGGCGCCGAAACCATTCACGACACACCAGGTCAGCGTCAATACTATCGTTCCGGCAATGTTTCTCTTTCTCCATGGCATCCTCATTGAGGTGGATCCTCGTTATTGCTTTTGGTCCGATAGCCTTTCAAGGTCGTCTTCGGTCAAGTGGCGAATCAGTCGGCCTTCCGACATGTAGACGACATCCTGGGCGATATTGGTGGCGAGATCGGCGATGCGTTCCAGGTGGCGAGAAGCCGACAGCAAGTGGACGGCTCTCACAATGGTCGATGGGTCCCGTTGCATGAGTTCCTGCAGGATGTCGAACATTCCGCGGTTGGCTTCGTCGATTTCGTCATCCATGGTCAGGACGTGCCGGGCCAGTCGCGGATTCATGTTGCTCAAGGCGTCCAGACTCTCCCGCACCATGGCGCGAACGCCTTCGGCCATCTTGGGAAAATCGAGGGAAACCTGCAGCGGCTCCTGGGTGGCGAGATAGGCGGCCCGTTCGGCGATGTTGACGGCCAAATCTCCCATTCGCTCCAGGTCGTTGTTCACCTTCAGCACTGCAACGATGAAACGAAGGTCGGCCGCCACCGGTTGATGGAGGGCCAGCATCTTGAGGCATTCTTCTTCAATCAGGACCTCCCGATGGTTGATGCGGTCGTCTTCGCGCATCACCTGCCGGGCCAGTTCCAGTCGTCGATCGACCAAGGCCAATATCGCCTTGTTGGTTGCATCCTCCACCATCGATGACAGGATCAAGAGCTCCTTCTCGAGGTGTTCCAGGTCCTTCTGCAAATGGATGGACATTGGTGTCCTCCCTTGGCACGGGGTTTTCGCCTGCGAGTCGGCCGGCGTGCTGAAGAATGGCGATCCGGGTGAATCACGGTATCTCCGAAATCCGCAAGCGCTACCCGAAGCGTCCGGTCACATAGTCTTCCGTTCTCTTGTGTTGCGGGCGTGTAAAGACCTGGTCGGTTTCCCCGAACTCGACCAGGCTGCCATTCTCCAAAAAGGCCGTCAGGTTGGAGACGCGGGCCGCCTGCTGCATGTTGTGGGTGACGATAACGATCGTGTACCGTTCCTTCAGCTCGAACATCAGATCTTCGATGCGAGCCGTTGAAACGGGATCAAGAGCCGAGCAGGGTTCGTCCATCAGGATGACGTCCGGCTCCATGGCCAGGGCCCTGGCGATGCAGAGTCGTTGCTGCTGGCCTCCGGAGAGCGCCAGGGCCGACTCATGCAGCCGGTCGCTGACTTCCTCCCAAAGGGCGGCGCGGCGAATGGACTGTTCGACACGGGCTTCCAGGTTGCCGGAAAAACCATTGATGGAGGGCCCCCAGGCAACATTCTGAAAAATGGATTTGGGGAACGGGTTCGGCTTTTGAAAAACCATTCCGATGCGGCGCCGAACCTCTACCGGATCGACCTGGCGAGCATAAATGTCGGAGCCCATATAGAGGATCTGCCCCTCCATGCCCACGTTGGGAATGAAGTCGTTCATCCGGTTGAAGGCCCTCAGCAGGGTGCTCTTGCCGCAACCCGAGGGTCCGATGATCGCGGTGATCCGATGTTGAGGAATGGAAAGGGAGACCTTGTTGATGGCGGGTTTTTCCCCGTAGCGTATGGTCACGTCAATGACGTCCAGGACCGGCCGGGCCTGTTCCGTGGATAGGGTTTGAGCATCGGATTTAGTCAGGGTGTTCATCGACCTGTCCTCTCGGCGCGTTGTCGAATCCAGACGGCGGTGGCATTCATGAGCAGCAGTGTCACCAGAAGTACAATGATTCCGGCTGCAGCCAATTGATGGAAATTTTCCTGTGGACGGGAGGCCCAGTTGAAGATCTGGATGGGCAGAGCCGTGAAGGCATCCATGGGCCCTTCCGGAACGAAGGCGACGTAGGTCAGGGCGCCAATCATCACCAGGGGAGCGGTCTCGCCGATGGCCCGCGACATTGCCAGGATCACGCCGGTGAGAATGCCCGGCAGCGCCACGGGCAGGACCTGAGCTCTCACCGCTTGCCAACGTGTCGCTCCCAAGGCGAAAGCAGCTTGACGAATGGAATCCGGCACGGCGCGGAGCGCCTCTCGCGCCGCGATGATGATGACCGGGAGAATCAGCAAAGTCATGGTCAGGCTTCCGGCCAGGACGCTTCGTCCCAGCGCCAGGAACCGCACAAAGAGAACCAGTCCCAGAATTCCGTAGACAATGGACGGTACCCCCGCCAGGTTGCCGATGTTGACCTCGATCAACTGTGACAGGCGATTCTTTGGAGAAAACTCCTCCAGGTAAATCGCCGCTGCAACGCCCACGGGGATGGAGATTCCGGCTGTCAGGATGATCAGCCAGACGGTTCCCCAAAGCGCCGATTTGATGCCCGCCTGTTCCGGAAAGCGGGAGGGAAACTCCGTGAGAAATTGAAGGTCGAGCCAACGGATGCCCTCACGGGAGACGTGAAAGAGCAACACTGCCAGAATGACGATTCCGGCCCAGGCCACGGCGGCGCAGAGAAGGCGAAAGCACTTGGTGGTGGCGTGCCGGCGCCGGAGGCGGTCGGATCTCACTCGTAGACCTCGCGGAATCTTGCCAGCACTCGATGGGCGATGACGTTCATGCCCAAGGTGATAGTGAACAGCAGGGCGGCCACGGCAAAGATGGTCTGGTACTCGACGGTGCCCACGGGGGTGTCGCCGAGACTCACCTGGACGATATAAGCCGTCATGGTCTGAATGCTTTGAAGTGGATCCAGCGTCATCTTCGGTGTCGCTCCCGCGGCCAGCGTCACCGCCATCGTTTCTCCAATGGCGCGGGAGGCGGCCAGGACGAAGGATGCCATGACTCCCGAAAGGGCCGCGGGCAGGACCACTCGCAAGGTTACTTCGAACTGGGTGGCTCCCAGGGCGAAAGCTCCCTGCCGCAGAGACTCCGGAACCGCGCGTAGCGCATCGTCACACAGGGAAGCTGTCATGGGCAGGACCATGATGCCGACGACGATGGATGCGCTGGCAGCGTTGAAAATCTGTGTGCTGGGGAAAACGGCGGCAATCAGGGGAGTCACGAAGGTGAGTGCGAAATAGCCGTAGACGACGGTTGGAATGCCCGCCAGAATCTCCAGAACCGGCTTCAGCACCCTCCTGACCTTCGCCGAGGCAAACTCCGCCAGGTAGATGGCACTGGCCAGTCCCACGGGTATTGCGATCAGAGAAGCACCGACGACTATCTGAGCGGTGCCCGCCACCAGCGGAAGCACACCGAAGGATCGGGGCTCCAGCAGAGGGGTCCATCGGGTTCCCGAGAGGAAATCGAACACCCCCACCTCTCGAAAAAAGGAGTAGGCCTCCCACGCCAGGATGGCGATGATGGAAAGCGTGGTGAGGATGGACAGGAACGCGCAAAGGAAAAGTACGAATCGGATCAAATCTTCCCGCGTCCGGTACTTCCTGGTGCTTGCGCCTGCCAGCAGTGGATTGGCCGTCGAGACCTGCGGCAAAATTTCTTCCTATTCTTTTTCTTCGGTGCTGAGCAGATCTTCAAGACTCGTGCCAACCCTGTGTCCCGAGGCGAAAAGCGAGCCTGTGGCTCGTTTCTGGAATCTTGCGAGCGCCAACTGGTAGACGCGATCCGGCAGCGGCACGTATCCGACCTCTGTCACCAGCTTGGGGGCATTCTCGAGATAGAATTCGACGAAGGCCTCGACATCCGGACGCTCGGACGCTTTCTTGCCGACATAGATGAAAATCGGCCGCGAAAGGGGTTCATAGCTTCCGTCGTTGATGCTCTGTTCTGAGGGCGCAACCGGTCCTTTGCCGCCATCGATCGGCACCGCCTTGAGCCGGGAGCGATTCTCCCCATAGTAGGCGAAGCCAAAGAATCCCAGGGCGTTCGGGTCCCCGGCAATTCCTTGCACCAGCACGTTGTCGTCCTCGCTGGCGGTGAAATCGGCACGGCAGGCCTGGGACTTGCCGTTGATGGCTTCCGTAAAGTAGTCGAAGGTTCCGGAGTCGGTGCCCGGTCCATAGAGGTTCAGGGCGCGGTCTTCCCAGTTTGCCCGGATGTCGCTCCACTTTTTTACGGTGCTCCCCGGCTGCCAGATCTTCCGAAGCTCCTCCACGGTCAAGGAATCGACGAATTCATTTCCAGGATTGACCAGGACGGAGATGCCGTCGAAGGCGACCGGGAGCTCAATGAAATCGATCCCGTTTTCAGAGGCCATCGACATTTCCTCGGTCTTGATGGGCCGCGAGGCATCGTTCAAGTCGGTTTCACCGGCGCTGAACTTCTTGAAGCCTCCACCCGTACCCGATATCCCGACGGTAACCCGAATTTTTGGATTCTTTTTTTGAAACTCCTCGGCCACGGCTTCGGTAATCGGGAAGACGGTGCTGGAACCGTCCACTCTCACGGTGGTTGGCCCGTCTCCATCACCCCCGGCACAGCCGATCAGGAAAAACGGCGCGTACAGCACACCAATCGCAACGATGATGACCTTCAACTTTGTCCAGTGCTTCATCAAGTCCTCCTTTGTCGAGCAAGACCTCTACCAGCCTCTTGTAAAGATCGAATAAAGAGACCGCATTTTGATTGGAATCGGAGGTGATTTCCTGCGAGGAGAACCCTACAGAGGTGTATCGGCGTGAACGGGATCCTGGGGGGCAATCGGAAAGGAAGCGCGAAAGGTACTGCCGATACCCGGCGAACTTTCCACGAAGACCTGCCCCTGATGAATCACCGCAATGTGCTTGACGATCGAAAGCCCCAGGCCCGTGCCGCCCAACTCTCTGGATCGGGCCTTGTCCACTCGATAGAACCGCTCAAAGACCCGGGCTTGATCTTGAGGCGCAATGCCCATTCCGGTGTCCTGAACCTCGATGAGGACTTGATTGCCGGTGTTTTTGAGGCGGGCCCAGACTTGCCCTCCCCGGCCGGTGTACTTCAGGGCGTTGTCCAGCAGGTTGGTGGTCAACTGCCCCAGTGCCTCGGCGTCCCCCAGAACCCGGACGGGACCCGGGGGAATCTCTGCATGAACGGCAATGCCTCTCTCTTCGCTGGTGGGTAACAGGGCCTGCACCGCTCCACGAAAGGGTTGGCGCAGATCGATGGGCTGCAGGTCCGGGCCGGTGGGTGAGGATTCCAGCCGGGAGAGCGTGAGAAGGTCGGTCACCAACGACGACAGCCGCATCGATTGATTCCAGATCTTGTCCAGAAAACGCTCTCTATCGGAAGACGGCATGGATCGGTCCTCGATGAGAGTCTCGACCAGGGCCCGGATCGCCGCAATCGGCGTCTTGAGCTCGTGGGAGGCGTTGGCTACGAAGTCCCGGCGAACCGTTTGCAGGCGATGTAAATTGGAAACATCGTGGAGCACCACCACTGCTCCCGCCAGTTCGCCTTCACCGTCAAGCAGAGGGGACGCCAGCATTTCCACTACCTGATCCTGGGACCGCGTCACCAACCGCAGTTCGTCCTTCACGTCCCGCCCGGTTTTCAGGGTACGACTCAGGGTGTCGCAGACCTGTCGAACCCGGGTCACTTCCCAAATGGGCTTGGAAACACTGGTTTCAGGCAAGGCGCCCAGGATGGTTCCGGCGGCCGAGTTCATCTGAAGCACCCGTTCCTCGCGATCCACGGCCACCACGCCCTCCACCATGCCTTTCAGTAACGACAGCAACTTGTTGCGGTCGGTGATAATCGTCTCCATTCGGCTCTGAGAGCTTTCAGCCGTTCGGTTGAGGGCTCGAGCCAGGTCTCCCAGCTCGTCGGTTCGGGTCGCCGGCAACCGGCGATTGTAGTCGCCATGGGCCATTCCTTCTGCTACAGCCGTCATCGCGTTCACGGGCTTGACAAAGCTGCGCGCCAAGGCCAATCCCAGGACCCCGGCGGCCAGCAACGCCAGGACAGTCCCCAGCGCGACAACAGTCCTGAGACGGGCCACCCGCTGATCTACTCCGGACAAGGGAAGTGAGGCCCGAGCATAGCCCAGCAATCGACCGTTTTCTTCGATGGGCAAGGCGAGATCGGTGAGGGTGGCGCCGAGCCTATGGCTGTAGCGGGTCGCGGTGCCCGAACCGTGGGAGCGAGCCGACAGAATCTCGGGTCGGCTGGCAAGATTGTCCATCCTGGAAGGTTCCTCTTGCGAGTCCGCCAGCACCTGGCCCCCGGCATCGATGACCGTGAGACGAGTCCCGATCTCTTCTCCGAGGGACCGAACCTCCTGCTTCAAGGCTGTCTCGTGAGATTGGCCCAGCCGGGGCGCGGCCACATTCCTGAGAAGCGCGGCCTGGGCAGCCAGCGATCTGCGGACCTCTTCCTTCGAGTCCTCCTCGATGCTTCGAATGGCCAACCCTCCCACAACCGCGGTGGAGAGGAAAATCGGCAGAAGAAGAACTGCAGTGAGTTTCCAGGAGAAACGAGAGCGGATCATTCCTGGAGTTCCTTGTTCCGGGGTCAGCGACGCTCCGGCGCCACCAGCAGTGGGTAACCCAGGTTGTCCCCGTTGGGCTTGAATCCCTTTCCGTCGACATCCACGAAGATCGGGTTGTTATAGGCGACCGGGCGCATGGGCGCGGGACGGGCTCGTCCCCAGCCCTTGCTCAGATCGCTCTCTTCTCCCGTCGCCACCACGATCAGGTGGGCATCTTCCTGGAGGTTCACGCGAATGGTCTCCTCAAAGACCAGGGGCCTGCCCTTGAACTTGGAGGGGTCCTTGGCCCGCGTGAAATTGTAATCCGGGTGTTGGCGTCCATTGACCAGGACCTGAACCCTGTCGATCTCCAGCCAGTTGGCGGTCTGCACCTTGACTTTCAGGTCGATGGATCCTTGCGACACCACCTGGGAACCGATGGGCATGCCCTCGGCGGTCTCCACCTGGAGGAAGGGACCGTTGGAGATCATCATGCGGCCGGCCTTGGAATTGCGGATGATTTCCCGGTAATCGATGCGGTCCGGCTGGTCGGTGGAGCTGGGAACGTAGGTCCGCCAATCCCCGGCCGGGCTGGAGAATACCCCGTGGGCGTCGCTGACGGCCACGCACCAGACGTTGCGTCCCTGGTTGAGAAGCTGCAGCCATCCGAAGATTCGATTCTCATACCTTCGGGTCCGGCCTCCGCGATTGTCGGTGATCGAGGCATGGGGGTTCAGGATCTGGTCGCTCCAGAATTCTCCGGCATCGATCAGGTCCTCGAATCCCCCAAAGCCCCCGTCGGCAACCTGGTCCTGGTTGCGGTCGTTGAAGACGGTCCCCACGCCGGGATGGTTGATCTGAACCCAGCGGTCGGGGCCGCCCCCGTCGGCGTTGCGCAGCACAATGGCGTTCAGCCGTGGATCGAATTGCCAGGGAGGGGTCCCTCCATCTTGCCGGTAAGGGAAGCTTTGGAGCGGGAATGCGTTGAAGTGTTGCCCGCTGCCGGTGTGCTCCAGCCCGACGATGGTCCTGATGTGCCGTGTCAGGCCGAGGCGGTCGATGTGAGGTTGCCAGTCGTAGATCCGGTTGTGTTCGGTCGCCGGAGCGAATTCGATGTGCTCGGCCACCAGGTTGATGATGCGATCGTCGGTGTTGCAGTAGTTGTCGCCGCTGGGAGTGGAATGGGAGTGGTAGTCGGTGCTGATCCATCCCCGGGTATCCACGGTGCGCTTCAGCGTTCCGCTGACCTTGACTGTCCGGCCGGGCTCGACTTCGACCGTTTCCTCCAACAGGTCGAACTCGGGCCCCCGGGTGATTCTCACCAGATAGGTCCCCGGGGGGAGCTGCTGGGTGAAGCGGCCGTTGTGGGAGTGGTACTGGTGGTCGCAGCCGTGAGCCCGGTAGGGGCTGCCCAGGTCGGGCGTGGAGGTGCCGTTGCGGCCGATGAACTGAACTTTGCAGGGAGAAGGCTCGCCTGCCTGATCCCGGATGTCGAACGCAACCCTGGATGCCGGCGGCAGCTTGAAGTCGAGCCGCCTGGCCCGTCCCGCGGCCACGGAAAAGCTCCGGCGGGTAGCGGAGGTCTCTTCCCGGCCGATATCGGCGACCTGAGCGTCATATTCCCCCACCGGCAACTGAAACTGGAAGTTCCCTTGTGCATCGGGATAGGCCGGCAGCTTCTCGCCTTGGATTTCCACCAGCACCCGGGCATGAACCGCCGGCGCTCCCCCCGGGCCAGCGGCCGTCCCGGCAACCTGTCCCGCCTTTCTTCCCAGGCTCGCCAGGATTCCGTATGCCTCCAGGGGAGATGCGGCCACAGTCACGGCAATGGCAAACCGCCGCTCCTCACCCGGTGGGAGATCGACCTTTTCCGGCAGCGGGGAAGCCAGCAGGCGAGCCGATCGACCCCTTCGGCCACCTGTTTGAAGGGCGGCCCAGGCATAGGCGCGCTTGTCGAAGGGGTCGATGCTGTCTCCCACCTGGATGGCTCCCACGGTCCAGCGCTGGGAGAATTCCTTCCAGGCAGCCCCCGGTTCGATGATCTTGTTGCCGCCGAACTGGTTGCGATAGGTGGAGGTGATCTTGACAAAGGGTTGTCCGGCTGCCAACTCGTACTCGTGCCGGATGGCGAGGCCTTCTCCCTTGGCGGCCGTCCTGACCGCTTCCAGGCGGGCAATCCCAGCCGTGCCGGGATTGCTGATTTGAACCAGGGACAGAGGTCCGCCCAGATGGCCGGGCCGGAGAGCCGTCAACTGGTCGTTGCTCTCTCCCGCCAGGTCGAGATCGTAGAGGCAGCCGGGCGTCACGAAGTCCTTCTCCACGGTCATGTTGGGCCTTCTCAGCGGCAGGTTGCCGGCCACCAGAAGCTGAATCCGGTCATTCCGCATCACGAAGTCGCCGATGATGCCGTCGGCTTCCTTGCCGCCCGGCAAGAGGTCTACGTTGTGCTTGCCGATCTCGAAGACTTCGACCTGCCCTTGTCGGGCCGAGAAGGCGTAGATCGTCAACAGGAAAAAACCACCGAGCAAAATCAGTCGTGGCATGGAGGTTCCTCCTCTGAATTAGTGGGAAAATGTTGTTCGGAGGGGACGACTGTCCGGTGAGCGCCAGAGTCCGGCGGCCGGATATGAATTAGAGGGGCGAACCCGGCGTCTCCCCGGGAAGGTCGGCGTCCGTCCTTCCAAAAACTGTATCCTGTGGCAAAGGATCATAACCTTTCCCCGATGGGATTGAAAGCCTTGGCCGCCCCGCCTGGATTCAGTATATTGGTTCCGGACAATTCAGTCTGACCAGTCGGCTGGAGACAGGACACCGGCCCCGGACCCGGTTCATCCACGCTTCATGGGTTGATCACGGGAAGTTCATTTGCGGCTCTCACACTTGGCTCGAGAACGGCGTTTCGCTTGCAGCCGCTTCAGACGATTTCAGCGCTGATGCCGATCTCCGGCATCCCACGGTCGAAATCCAAGGAAATTGACATGACAACAGACTTCAGAGTTTGGCGATGTGGTTCCGTTTATGGCATTTGGGGGGTGGTTCTGATCCTCGCCCTCTTCCTCTGGCCGGCCGGCGCCCGGGCCCAGGCAGACTTTACCATCGCCGTAATACCCGACACCCAGAACTATGCGTCCGGCGACGGCGGAGGAACACCGGAGATTTTCAAGGCCCAGACCCGGTGGATCGCCGAGAACCGGGAAGCCCTCAATATCGTCTACGTGGCTCACGTGGGAGATGCCGTCAACCATGCCGATCGGGAGGATCAGTGGCAACACGCCGACGCTGCCTTCCGCAAGCTGGAGGGGACGCCGCCGATTCCCTACGGCATTGCACTGGGCAATCATGACAAATACATCTACCGCAGGCTTCCGATCCGCATCGACGGCGTCCGTATCGAGACCACCCAGCTCTACAACCGCTACTTCGGGCTGGCCCGCTTCAAGGACAGGCCCTGGTTCGGCGAGAACCACGGGGACGACAACGACAACTTCTACCACCTGTTGAGCGCAGGCGGGCTCGATTTCATCCTCGTTTTCCTGGAGTTCGCTGCCGGCAGCGACGTGCTGGGATGGGCCGATGAACTCCTGAAGGAACACAGCGACAGGCGGGCCATTGTCGTCAGCCACAGCGTACTCAAGCTCGACAAGACCTTCAGCCATCAGGGGCAAACCACCTATGACGTGCTGAAGGACAATCCCAATTTCTTCATGATGCTCTGCGGGCACGTCCTGGGGGAGGCTCTCAGGGAAGACACCTACAACGGCAACCGGGTCTACAGCCTCCTGTCCGACTATCAGGGTCGGGAAAGGGGAGGCGACGGTTGGCTCAGGATCATGAAGTTCTCACCGACCCGAAACCGGATCGAGGTGAGCACCTATTCGCCGACCCTGGACAAGTACGAGCGAGACGCCGACAGCCAGTTCACCCTGGAGTACGACATGTCCTCCGATTAGCCCCGTTCAATCACCCGTCTCCTGCAACGGAAAGCCACCGTTGGGGGGATCGAAGTAGCCGTTGCCGTCGACGTCGACGAAGACCGGGTTGGTGAAGGAGAACGAGCGGTAGTTTTCGAAGGGCTTCTCCCAGGGGGTCTGGGAAGAGGCGATCACCAGAACCCAGCTATCCTGCTGGCAATCCACCACCAGCTCAGTGTTGAACTTCCAGGGTCTTTCCTTTTCTTCCGGGGGCGGCACCGAGTAGGTCTTGATCACTTCGCCGTTTCGGACGACTTCCAGGGTCTCGACCGGAACCCAGGGTGCCGATTGCAGCTGGATTCTGAGGGAAACGGAGCGATCCGGATCGGTGATCACCGATCCCACCGCCGATCCGTTTCCGGTGAAGTGGAGGAAGGGCCCCAGGCTGCCGGTGACGGCCCGCCGCTTGACGGCCTGGACGACCTTGCGGGGGTCGATCTCCCAGGGGTTGTCGGTATCGGAAGCCACGTAGTTGCGGGGATAGCCGAGAGAGTCCTGGGGATAGCGATGCGCGTCGGTGTTGGCCACGCCGGCCATCAGCACCCCGCGATTCAGCAGTCGGTACCAGTCCTGGAGTTTCTGATCGACCAGTTTGGTGCGGCCGATAATCGTTTCGCTCTTGTCGGTGATGGCGTTGAAGATCTCGAAGCTGTCGAAGCCGGTTTCGAAATAGGGGTAGTCGAAGGCCCCGGTGTCCGCGTTGAGCCGTTCATCGAAATAGCCGCTGACAGGGCTGGACGTCCACCGCCGCGGGTGGTTGACCTGCACAATCTGCTCGCCCGGTTCCTGTCGGACGATCCGCAGGAACTCTCCCGGGGTCCGAATGCCGTGGCGAAACTCGCGCCGGCCCCAGCGATCGATCTCCAGTGGGAAGCTGTTGAAGTGGCCGAAGGCGGTGTCGATCTCCGAGCCGACAGTAGAGGTGATGAAGCGCTCCAGCTTGAGCGCGCGAATGTGGGGGGAGTAGTCCTTCAGGATGTTGTGGTCGGTGGCCGTGAGCAGGTCGATCCCTTCGGCAGCCGACGTCATGGCCCCGTCCCGCATGGCGTACTGGAGATGGAGATGGAAGTCGGCCGAGATGAACCCGCTGGTGTCCACCACGCGCTCCAGTGTCGAGTTCAGATAAGCTGTCCTGCCTTCTTCGATCTTGACCTTCTGCCGGTCCAGCGAGTACTCGGTCCCGCGCGAGACGTAGACCTGGTATTCACCGACGGGGAGTGTTTTCAGATCCCGGCCGGAGGCGGTCACCATGAAGTGCTGGAAGCGGCCGACCGTGGGCAGTTCTTCCCGGCCGTCGTCATGAGTGAAGTAGAGCCGGGCCGGCATATGCAGATGGGACCCGGCTTCCTTGACTTCCAGGGAGAGCTTGCCGAACTTCCCGCCTTGCTGCAGGACGTGAATCTCGTCGGGGTCGGGTTCGGCGGCCGGCAGAATGTCCTTCCAGTGGTTGCCCAGCGTCCCGATCATCAGGGCCAGCAGAAGTCCCACCCGCATCCTGGTCGTTTTCGAAAGGCGTTTCATTGGCATTTGATCTCCTCTCCCGGTAGGTCCTGCGTTGCTTCAGACGCTATACCCGCATTTCGCCCCAAGTCGCTGACGATACTATATGGGTCTCCATGTTGCCCTGTTTTTGACGGTAAAAACAGTTGCAAACCCTAAAATTTATAAGATCAAAGGGCTAAGTAACAAATGAATTCATCACATTTTCATTGGGATTCCATTTCCCGGCAATTCCTTGCTGGTAGCTTTGGCGGCCGTGTGAGGCGGCGCTTCTTCATGGGACGTACCGGAAGAAGGCTGCCTGGCCATTCCAAATCGAGATCAAGACCAGCACCAAGGAAGGAATTCCATGAAAAGAAACCTAATCTCTCTCGCCGCTGTTATCGCAGTGGCCGCTCTGAGCCTGGCTCCGGCGTCCCTCGCCCGAAGTGGGAGCCTGGCTCGCGATGCCCACCAGGCGACACTGATTCAAAAGGATTCCGACATCGGCATGTGGATCTGGGCCGACAAGTATGTCTACCGTCCGGGCGAGCAGATGACGGTTCGGGGGTCATACCACGTCAATCAGGACATCCAGCCCTACGCCATGTTCACCTACATCATCAACAACCAGACGGGTGTCAGGACGTTCTTCACCAAAAGAGAACACACGACAATGATCCCGCAGAACATCTTCAGCCAGACCCCGGACGATATCGACAGGGGCTTGGGACTCACCCGGTTGGACGCGGGAGTGTCCGAGGTGAACAAGGCCGTGATCGTCGGATCCGGCGGCTCGGCCTCGGGGATGGCTTACACCATTCCCAACGAGCTCGGCATGCACACTGTCGTAGTTCAGCTGAGAGACTATCGGGGCGGGCGCGTTCTCAAAAACGCCTACTTCAAGATCTCGGTGGTGGATGAAACCGTTGAAGTGAGCGGCGACATCACCTCCGATACCACCTGGGAGAATACCAAGACCTACAACCTCAACGGGGTTGTCTTCGTCAAGAACGGGGCCACCCTGACCGTCGAGCCCGGAACCGTCATCACCGGCGAGCCCGGTTCCCAGCCGGCCTCTTCTCTCTTTGTCACCACTACGGGACGGCTAATGGCCGCCGGCACCCGCTCCCGTCCCATCACCTTCACCAGCAAGCTGCCCTTCGGCGAGCGCAATGCCGGGGACTGGGGAGGACTGGTGCTGCTGGGAGCCGCCCCGGTAAACTGGCCTACCGGATTCGGGAACATCGAGGGACTTCCGCCCTCGGACGACACCGAGTACGGCGGGGACGATCCCACCCATGACTGCGGAACTCTGACCTACGTCCGGGTGGAGTTTGCGGGCGCCGAGTTTGGTCCCAACAATGAGATCAACGCCATCACCTTCGGGGGTTGCGGCTCGGAAACGGTGGCCCATCACCTGCAGGCCAAGTACGGGCTGGACGATCTCTTCGAGTGGTTCGGCGGCACCATGGACGCCAGCTACCTGGTGGGCACCTACGGGCAGGACGACTTCCTGGATATCCAGATCGGCTGGACCGGGCGCCTGCAGCACGCCGTCTGCGTGGCCGGCGTGGACCAGCAGGGAAACCGCGGCATCGAGTCGGACAACAACGAAGAGGACTATACCGCCACTCCGGTCACCGAGCCCCAGGTTTACAATGTCACCATGGTGGGAGCCGGAGACAGCTACACCGAGGGCTTTGACGAGGGGACAGGCGTGGCCGGCGCCTATTTCCGCCGGGGTTCCGGTGGCAGCTACAACAATATCCTCCTCTACAATTGGGTCAATACCGGATTCGTCGTTCTGGACCAGGAATCCATCGACAATGGAGCGCTGTCGGTAAACGGTCTGTTGATGTGGAACAACGGGCTGATGTCGGGCCGGATGAACACCATGGCCGACCAGGTCCTCGACCCTCTTGGCAGCAAGGACAACCTGGGACCCGAGTTTCTGCCGGGTCAGGCCAACGTCAAGATTGCCGACCCCGACCTGGTGCGCCCCCTGCAGTTGAGCGACCCCGACTTCAGGCCCCGCGGGGGAGGGCCCATCTTCCGCGCCAACTGGATCCTGCCCCCGGACGACGGCTTCTTCGATCAGTCCGCCAACTATCTCGGCGCCTTCGGTGACGAGAGATGGGACGAGGAGTGGGTCCAGTATCACGTCGAAGGGGAAATCGGACCTCCGTAATTTCGTAGTGGTCAGTGGTCAGTGGTCAGTGGATAGTTGTCTGATCGACAGGTCAAGCGTCTTGTTGGCCTCGGCGCAGTCAGGTCATCCGGTGCTTGCCTGTTCCCGAAACCCTCGGCTGACCACTCTCCACTCTTTCCTTTCAGCGATGATTCCCGGCGCCGGGAATCTCGGGAGGACAGCCGTGGTTCCCGCTAATCCTGTTCACGCTGTATCCGAACTTTCCATCGGTCGATCTTAATCAATTCTTTATTCCCCCTTAACACGGTGTTCACAGGCTCGGTGTACCTTCAGCCTGCTGGCCATGAACTCCCAGGTCCTTGACCTGTGGAAAGAAAAGGAGTGACTGGAGTGTTCCGCCTTCTAACCGTTCTTTCATTGCTATTGCTGCTTCCCCAGAATCTGGCCGGTCAGGAAACAGGTACCGTGGCAGGGACCGTACTGGATGCCGCCAACGGCTCCCTGGTGCGGCAGGCCCGAGTCGAAGTGGAGGGCCGGCCCGAACTCTCGACCGTGACGGATCTGGACGGATACTATTCCCTGCAACTGCCTCCCGGCACCTACCAACTGCTCTTCACCGCAGACAACTACCATGAATCCACGGTGAGCGACATCGTGGTTGCGGCCGGTGCCGTCCAGGAGGTCAGCACCGTCATGGCCAACGTCGCCACCCAGACGGTGGTCGACGTCACCGCGGATATCGACGCCGTCACCGCCACCGCAGAGGCCATGCTCACCGAGCGCAAGCTGGCGCCCACCGTAAGCGACAGCATGAGCCGGGATGAAATCAGAAAGTCGGTGGCTTCCGATGCAGCCGGAGCAGTGGAGAGGGTGACCGGCGTCTCCGTGGTCGACGACGGCTATGTCTACGTGAGAGGCCTGGGGGAACGCTACAGCGCCACCATGCTGAACCGGGCCATGGTGCCCACCACCGACCCCGAACGGCGAGTGGTGCCGCTGGACCTCTTTCCCGCCGCTCTGATCGAGAACATCAAGGTCATCAAGACCTACGCGCCCGACATGCCCGGCGAGTTCTCGGGAGGCCTGGTTCAGATGCAGACCATCGAGTTCCCGGTGGCGAGAACCTTCAATGGCGGCATGAGTTACGGCTTCAACAGCCGAACCACCTTCAAGGAGTTCCAGAGCTACCGGGGCGGCGAGTCCGATTTCTGGGGTTACGATGACGGGTCCCGCAGTGTGCCCGGCCGGATTCCACAAACCAGGCTTTTCCCGGGCAGCTTCAGCCGACAGGAGATGCAGGAGTTCGGCCGGGCCTTCCCCGTCAACTGGGAGGGCACCTCCATCGACAGCGCCCGTCCCTCTCAGACCTATTCCTTTGCCGGAGGCGATACGGTGGGTCCGCTGGGCCTGGTGGGAGCCTTCACCTTCACCAACAAGCCCCAGATCTACCGGGAGGCCCGGCGTTACCTGGTAAATACCGGCGGTGGCAACATCGGCATTCGCACCGATTATCCCGATTTCGCCCGGGGCATGGAGGCATCCCGGGTGGGCGCCGTGTTCAACGCAGCCCTGCGGTTGAACAGCAACAACAAGATTGTTTTCCGCAATACCTACACCCACGACTCCGACAAGGAAGCCCGCCGCTTCGAGGGTCTGAACGGGGGTATTGATTTGGATATCGTAGCCGAACGGCTGCGCTGGATTGAGCGGGGGCTGTTCTCGACCGGAATCGAGGGGGAACACAACCTGTCGGCACTGGGCAACAGCCTGATCCGCTGGCAGTACACTTATTCCCAGTCGGGCCGGGACGAGCCCGATTTCAGGGAAACCATCTTCCAGCGACGGGACGATGACAGCCTGGGGTTCCTTTCGCTGCCCCAATCGGCGCTACGCTTCTACAATTCGCTCGAAGACAAGATCCACGAGCCTCTGGTGGAGTGGGGGAAGCCCTTCTTCGGCAGCGGCGTTACCGGCATGTTCAGTGTCGGGGTTCGGGCCACCTTCCGGGAACGGGATTTTGAAGCCCGGCGCTTCCGCTTCAAGCCCACCAACTTCCGCCACATCGATACCAGCCTTGCCCCCAATGAACTCCTGGGGCCCGACAACATCGCTCCCGACCGGTTCGTCCTGCGCGAAAACACGCGAGGCACCGACACCTATCGGGGAGACATGGACATCTTCGGTGCCTTTGCCATGCTGGATATCTCATTGGGCTCCAAGTGGCGGCTGGTGGGCGGCCTCCGCCTGGAGGACGCCTTGATTCAGGTCACCACCATCGATCCGCTGGTTCCCGGCGGTGTTCCGGCCGTGGCCGAGCTGGATGACCGCGACCCTCTGCCCGGCATCAACGTGAGCTATGCCCTGAGCCCCCGGCAGAACCTGCGCTTCGGGTATGCGCGCACCCTCAACCGGCCCGACTTTCGCGAGCTCTCCCCCTTCGATTTCCTGAACGTGCTGGGTGGCTACGACACGGCCGGAAACCCCGACCTGAGGCGCGCCAGGATCGACAACTTCGATGCTCGTTGGGAGTGGTTCCCGGGGGGGAACCAGGTGATTGCCGCCAGCTATTTCCTCAAGGACTTCACCGACCCCATCGAGACCACCATTCAGCCCACCATCAACCAGCGGCGCAGCTTCGTAAACGCCACCAGCGCCCGGAACCAGGGCTTCGAAATCGAATGGCGCCAACACCTGGGTTACCTGCACGGCGGCCTGGAACCGTTCAGCCTGCAAAGCAACTTCACCTTCGTGGATTCCAATGTCGACATTCCGCCGGAATTGGCGCTGCTGGCCACCTCGAAAAGACGGCCGCTGCTGGGGCAGTCCCGCTTCATCTACAACTTCGGCACCGAGTGGAACAAGCCTCGGTGGCGCAGCACGGTCCGGTTCTTCCTGAATTCGGTGTCCCGCAAGATCAGCGATGTGGGCACCTTCGGCCTCCCCGATATTTATCAGGAGGGGAACCTGTTCATGGACCTGGCCTACCTCTACACCATCGGGGAACGGTGGGGCGTCAAGTTTACGATCGAGAACCTGTCCGACAACGAATATCGCTGGACGCAGGCTGACCACCTGCAGCGTCGCTATCACCTGGGACGGACCTTCAAGGTCGGGACCAGCTTCTCGCTTTTCTAAGTGGAGAGTGAAGAGTGAAGAGTGGAGAGTGAAAAGCTACTTGATCGACACGCGAAGCATCTCGTCGGTCTCGGCGCAGTCCTTCCAGTAAGTCTGGACCCCGCCCCCCGCGATCAACAGGATGCTGAACGTGTCGATCACAAGACTCTTCACTCTCCACTAGCCACTCTTCACTGTTGTTTCAGACCATGAGACAGTGCATCCTCACCATCGAGGACAACAAGGACATCTGCGAAGCGGTACGCTACAACCTGGAAAAGGAGAAGAACTTCTCGGTGGTCGAAGCCCATACCGGGGAAGAAGGCATCAACCTGGCGTTCAAGCTCAAGCCGAGCCTGATCATCCTGGATCTCATGCTGCCGGGTGTGAGCGGGTTCGAGGTCTGCCGCATCCTTCGCAGGGACCCCGAGACCCGGCACATTCCCATCATGATCCTGTCGGCCAGAAGCACCGAATCGGACAAGGTTCTGGGACTGGAATTGGGCGCCAACGATTACATGACCAAGCCTTTCGGGGTTCGCGAACTGGTGGCCAGGGTCCGTTCCACATTGAGAAAGAGTGATGGCCGGCAGGTGGAGTCTTACGACGACGGTCGTCTGGAGATGCACTTCGAGAACTACGAGATTCGCTTTGAGGGTGAGAACCGCCGGCTCACCCTCAAGGAATTCGGCCTGCTGAAGGCCTTGATCCTGAATGCCGGCAGGGCCCTGACCCGCGAGAAAATCCTCAACGCAGTCTGGGGGTACAGCTACTACGGTGACGCTCGAACCGTGGATGTCCACATTCGAAGGATTCGCAGAAAGCTGGGGCCCAACTTCAAAGACTATATCGAAACCGTCACCGGCGTAGGCTACCGCTTCCGGCGTCCCGCTCAGCAAGCAGCCGGTTCCCTCTCCTGAAACGGATTGCTCCCTCCTTCCATTCAGTGGCCGGTCCCTCCTCCCTGTTTTCTCCATAGGTCAAGTCAAGTCTTGCCGTGGATTGACCGGATTGGACCGTTGCCGGGTCCCCGACAGGACACTGACGAACACATGCAGGCCTTGTGCCATCGGGAGGCGGCTGCGGCCATCCGGATGGTGCGGGCATCGATGGGTGTACGATTTGCAGACATCGTTTCGAACTTTCTATGGTAAATTTAGGTTACTCATGTGGTAAAAATACGTTAGGGGTAACCAAGGGGCCTGCTGCAGGCGCGCACTTGGGGTTGGAGTCGGCGCAAGGTTTGACGGCGGTACTCGGTTTCCTGGAGAACTTGCCGGCGTTGTCGGACCGGGCTTCGACGTCATCATGGTCGCTCGGGTTGCCGGTCGCGACGACCATCATGCCGGCGCCCGGAGCGGGTGTCCCGATCGAGTTAGGACTCCTACTCATAATGGAGTGGGTGAAACGACCGATGATGGACCAAAGAAATGAGAGTTGTCTACGAGTCGTTCTAGCCCAGCCCCGGGGCTTTTGCGCGGGTGTCGAACGGGCGATAGATATCGTGGAGGCAGCGCTGCGCAAGTTCGGGCCGCCCGTTTACGTCCGGCATGAGATCGTTCACAATCGGCGCGTCGTCGAGAATCTGAAGGCAAAGGGCGTGCGCTTCGTGGAGCAGGTCGAGCAGATTCCAAAGGGGGCGGTAGCCGTTTTCAGCGCTCACGGCGTGGCGGCGCGGGTGGAGCAGGACGCCGCGGCGCGGAGCCTGCGTGCGATTGACGCCACCTGCCCGCTTGTGTCCAAGGTGCACACGGAGGGACGGCGGTACGCCGGCGCCGGCTACGACATCGTGCTGATCGGGCACGAGAACCACCCGGAAGTCGAAGGCACCGTCGGGCAAATTTCAGGCAGGGTCAATGTGATCGGAGATGTCAAGGGTGTCGAAGCCTTGAAGGTGCGCGATCCGGAAAAGGTGGCTTATATTACCCAGACCACGCTTTCCGTGGACGATACCCGTGAGGTCATCGCCGGGCTTCGGAAGCGGTTTCCGAAAATCGTGGGACCGGACGTCAAGGATATCTGTTACGCGACGCAGAATCGCCAGGCGGCAGTCCGAATGGCGGCCTCTATAGTGGATGTGGTCCTGGTAGTGGGCGCTCGCAACAGCTCCAACTCGAACCGGCTGTGCGAGGTGGCGAAGGACGCCGGCGTGCCGAGCTACCTGGTCGAAGAGGCATCGAAGCTCGATCCGACCTGGCTGGAGGGCAAGAAGAGCGTGTGCATTACAGCCGGCGCCTCCACTCCGGAGGAGTTGGTCTGGGAGGTCATCGGAAAGCTGCGGGAGTACGCAACGCTGGAAGTATCAACGATGGACGGTATTGTCGAGAACGTGCACTTCAGCCTTCCAGCCGGCCTCGATGTCGGCAGCCCGGGGACCGAAAGCCAAGCGACCCCAAGGGCGTAGTGACCGGTTGGCCGTACCCACGGCGATCTGCGGTCGGGTTCCGCCTGGCCTGGACCCGGCCCGGGTTGGGCAGTTGCAACCGCTTATAGCCCGCATCTCCCACCGGGTCGCTGAACACATCCTGCAATAACGGGTTTTCCTCAAACTCTTGCCCCCAAGTCACGTGAGCTCTTCGGCAGCGAGCGACTGCACATTCCAGACGGAGATGCTGGAAGGTGTCGCCCGCACCTTTGCGCTCACAATGGCTCAGTTGCCGCGCAACCTGTACGAGGCGGTGGGAAACGCCTATCTCCTGTGCCGGATTGCCGACACCATCGAAGACGAACCGGCGCTTTCCCTGGCGCAAAAGGAGGATTTCTCAAAACGTTTCGCCGAGATCGTGGCCGGCCGGGATGATCCCGTTCCGTTTGCGCGCGAGCTAGGCTCGCGATTGTCCTCATCAACCAGCGATCGCGAGGCGAATTTGGTCGCCAACACCCCGCGGGTCATTCGCATCACTCAGCGTCTCACCCTTGCCCAGCGCCATGCGATTCTCCGTTGCGTACGGATCATGTCGCGCGGCATGGTCGAGTTTCAGCGCGACGCGAGCACCGAGGGCCTTCGGGACCTGGCGCAGTTGGACCGCTATTGCTATCACGTGGCCGGGGTCGTCGGTGAAACCCTGACGACACTGTTCTGCGAACACTCCGAAGAGATCGGCAAACGGCGTGAGGAGCTGATGCCGCTGTCGGTCTCCTTCGGTCAGGGGCTGCAGATGATCAACATCCTCAAGGACATGTGGGAGGACCGTAGCCGTGGCGTATGCTGGCTCCCGCGAGACGTCTTCCGCGCGACCGGGATTGAACTTGGCTCCCTCTCTCCCGGAATGGCCGATCCGGGCTATGTCGAGGGACTCTTGGAGCTGGTGGCGATCACGCGCCGCCACCTCGAAAACGGGTTGAGGTTCATCGACAGCCTCCCGACCCATGAGACCGGCATGCGCCGTTCCTGCCTGTGGCCTCTGGCAATCGCAGTGCTGACCCTGCGACGCATAAGCCGCAAGCCGACCTTCACAAGCGGACGGGAGGTCACAGTCTCACGGCGCGGCGTGTGGGCAGCGGCCATCCTGACGAGTGTCCTGGTGCGTTCCAACCTGGCGTTGAATTTTCTCTTCAAGCTCTCTGTCTTCGGCTTGCCCAAGACGTCGGCGGCATGAGCAAGACCTCCGCAAACGGACCGACCGACAGCGATCTTGCCTGCCAGGCGCGGTTGCTGCAGGACGTTTCACGCACCTTCGCCCTCACCATTCCACAACTCCCCCATCGCTTGCGGTGGCCCGTGACCAATGCTTATCTCCTGTGTCGGATAGCCGACACCATCGAAGACGAGCCTGCACTCTCTCTAGTGCAGAAGCAGGCTTTCCTTGACCGCTTCGTTCAAGTGATTGCCGGTCATGAAAATGCAAGCTTGTTCGCTCGCGACCTGGGCGTATTGCTGTCTTCATCCACCACCGAGCACGAGCGGGACCTTGTTGCGCGCTGTCACCGGGTGATCCGTATCACCGCAAGCCTCGGCTCCAGCCAGCGTGGAGCGATCGTGCGCTGCTTGCGCATCATGTCTGGCGGCATGATGGAGTTCCAGGTGCCTCAGGGTCCCGTGGGCCTGAAGGACATTTCCTGTCTGGATCGTTATTGCTATTACGTTGCGGGAGTGGTCGGCGAGATGATCACCGAGTTGTTCTGCGACTACTCCGCCGAAGTCAACAAGCGACGGAAGGACCTGTTGGCGTTATCGGTAGCCTACGCCCAGGGACTGCAAATGACCAACATTCTCAAGGACGTGTGGGACGACAAGCGGCGCGGGGTGTGCTGGCTTCCCAGGGACGTGTTCCGGGCGTCTGGGTTTGACCTGGATCGTCTGGCACCCAGCGAGGTCGATCCAAAGTTCCTCAAGGGGCTTTTCCAGCTTCTGGCGATCACCGGGCGCCAGCTCCGGGACGGATTGCGCTACGTTCTGCTCATTCCCGCCCACGAGACCGGTCTGCGTCGATATCTGCTGTGGAGCCTGGGCTTGTCGGTACTCACCTTGAGGTCCCTTTACAGGACTCCCTCGTTCAGGAGCGGCCGGAACATAAAGCTGTCGCGGTTGAGCGTGGCGGCGCTTCTTGTCTTGACCAGTGTTCTCGCCCGGTCGGATTCCGCCTTGAAGTTCCTGTTCACCACGGTCACCCGCGGCCTGCCCGGCGCCACGCGGCAGTAACGGCCAACCGGTCGCATATCGTACAGTGAAGATGGAAGTGTAATCCCGCTCAATGATATTAGAGTCGGTCAGCCTGACCCAATGGTTGTAGAATGCAGTCGATGAAAGTTCCATCCTGTTACACGACGGGTTACAAGAAGGCCCGCTCCGCCGACCCGGAGAGAGCATCCAATTACATCGCTCACACGATGATTGAAGACCCTGAAGCCGATGCGGTGATCGAACAGCTTGCCCCCCTCGGACCGGGAAAGACGATGCAGTTTCTCAGGGCAGCCATCGAAAAACAGGACGAGAGCATTCTGCGCATGGCCCCGCCCGTGGTGAGGGATTTTTTCAAAACGATGGAATCCCCGCCCGACTGGTTGGACTTGTCGGCGCTGACTCAAGCCTGCCGCATGTTTCACAGGAATTCGAGACTGATCCTGGGGGCGTTTGTTGGAGGCACTCTCGTAGAGGGATTCTCGACCAATATCAGCAAGTCCTTCTTCATTACCGGTCGGGTGCGTGATCAGGGCGTCAGACGTTTGAAACAGAACAACCGTCACATGATCGAGATATTCATGCCGGGCGGCCTGGAAAGGGGAGGGGACGGTTGGAAGCTGTCTGTCCGTGTGCGGATGATCCACGCCCAGGTCAGATACCTGCTGAAGAACTCGGAGGACTGGGATACGGACTCTTGGGGCGTGCCGCTTAGCGCGGCCCACGTGGGCTTTGCAATCACCGCTTTTTCGGCCAGGTTACTGAAGCATATGAAAAACCTGGGTGCTGAATACAACAACGAGGAGCGGAAGAGCTTTATGGAAGTGTGGCGATACTCGGGGTATTTGATGGGTATTCCCGAGACGATTCTGTTTCGCGATGAACAGGATGCCCTGAAGCTGTTCGAGATCGGCCTCCTGTGCGAGCCTTCTCCCCAGGTAGAATCCGTCGTGATGGCGAATTCACTGATCAACTCCGCTCCATTGGTCATAGGAATCGATAAACCGGCCGCTCGCCGCAACCTTGCAAAGTACGTGTTCAATATATCGCGCGCGCTCATTGGGAATACTCTTGCCGAATCTCTGATGTATCCCGCCGGCTCGACGCTTGGAGTCCTGGCATGGTTCCGAATGCAAGAGCGGTATCACCGCATCGTGGAGAAGATCTTGCCGGGACGCATTCAGGACAACAATTTCACCAGATTTACGTCTCTGCTGGAGGCTTCGGCCTTCGACGAGGCAGGCATCAGCTACAGATTGCCCGACCACGTATACGCAGAAGAATCCGGCAAGTGGTGAGCCCGTGGCGCCGCGCCTCTTCCGTACGTCAACAGGAAGCAGGATGACTCGATTCCGGATCCGTCACCCTGGTTGTTGTCGCGGGAGGTGTAGAGCAATAGTAGATCAACGGTGGGAAGCGATGCTCTTTTCCGACGTGATTCACTCGCGAACTCCGGTGAGAAAAGCCGGCTAGAAATTGTAGTTGAAGCTGAACGAGAAGAAGCTGTCGCGCCGGGTCTCATGGAGGATGTCGGATTCGTCCACGCGGGGAAACGCGATCGATTCCACGCTGAACGACCAGCGATCCGTAATGCGCCGGTTGAATTCCAGGGTCACCACCTGCGAGGAACGGGTCGCATCGAACATGATGCCGGCCAGCAACTCCGTTCCCTGGACGTCGTTGGGCGCCCACCGCGTGGCCACGAAGACGTCGTTGTCGAAGAAATTGGTTGCGTTGCCTCCCCGCCCGTCGTAGTTCCACTCGCCCAGAAGACTGATGTCGTGGGCCGATCCCCGGACCGAATAGAAGGTGTATTCGAAACCGGAGACCATCGCTCCGTAGTTCTGTTCCACCCCCAGAATGTTGCGCGCGCCGGACCGCTGAATCGTTTCCAGCTTGAGCAGCCAGGCGCCGAGCGTAAGCTGAGCGTCCAGACCCAACTGGCGGATCTGCTCGTAGTAGGGCCGCAGGACAGGCGCCCCGCCTGAGTTCAACTCCGGTTGGAGAAAGGGTTCGCGGCTGGTGCCGTCAAAGACGCTGGCGCCGATGTCCAGGGGGCCGAAGCTGTGGCTGTAACGGGCTGCGACATCGAAGTGCCACTGCTTGGCGCGGCTCTCGTAGAGAGGGTTGTCCGTGTCGACGGCCAGCGAGTAGCGCAGGCGGCCCTCGGGTCCAGGGAACGTGCGGGCGCGGTGGTAGGGCAGGCCGAAAACCTCGACCACCCCCCAATCCGCGGACCAGGTTAGATGGGCCATGGGCTGGCCCATCTTTTCCTCTTCGTCGGGGTGTTCGATCAGATCGGTCTGGTTGACGATATCGACCAGGTGGCGCGACTCCGCCACCCCCCAGAACACCTGGTCGGCACCGAGGCGCAACTCCCATTCACCGCGGCCGCTCTGGCCGAACAACAGCAGATAGGCTTCGCGCAGGTCGAAATGGGTTCGGCGAGGGTCTGCGCTGTCGTAGCGGAAAAAGGGGGTCAGGGTGAGGCTGCGGCCACGGGCGTCTTCAAGATGGAATTCCGGCTCCGCCACCACGCCGCTGGCATGCCCGCTCTGCTCCGGATAAGCTCCGGACTGGGGATGCCAGCGCCCCTCCAGTCTCAGGCGTCCGGAAGCGTCGAAGTCAATGGGCGGAGCCGAAGACCCCGGGGCCACCCCGAACAGGGCCACCCAAACGGGAACGAGAACGATGTGGATTCGGGCCGCGCGCCACCTCATCAACGGATTCGTCTCAGCCCTGTTCGTGTGAAGTCGTTCTCGTTCAGATTGTTCCGGAATTGAAAATCCGTCCACGTCAGAGTCGTGCTCTTGCCGGTGATGTGATTGACCATCGTCATCTTGCCGGCATACCAGTAGCGGTCCAGATACTGGCGGTAGTCTGCAACCGAAAGCGTCTTCAAGTGGGCGTTCTTGCGATCGTAGTAGTCGACCTTCCAGACGCGCAGCTCGTCCCGGTCCTGCCAGACCACCTGGCGGCTGTAGCCGGAGCGCGGGTTCACCGGGATGCGTTCCGAGACGGTGCAGGTCAGATCCCCGCACGGTTCCTCCCTCAGGTAGCGATAGGTGAACTTCTCCACCTCCGGAGTGCCCATGTCTTCGTAGGCGAACTCACTGCCCATGAAGGATCCGGACTGGTTCGACGAGCTGATTCGCTTGACCCGTCGCAGCGCCGGCAGATAGAGCCACTGTTCGTCGTCCTTCTCCCTGTGGGAGTGGATCAGCAAAGCCGTTCCCTTCACGTCGCGCGGCTCGTCGAACACGAACAGGTTCTTGTCTCCCTCTCCCGGCACCTCCAGAACCTGCAAACGCAACTGGCGCCGACTCTCCTGTCCTCCCCGATTGCGGAGCACCATGGCCTGACTCGCGCTGAAATCGCCGAAACCATCGCCGCGCTCGCGCGCGTCCATGGCGATTTTGAGACCTCGGGCCTCAGGGTCCGCCCCCTGCACCCAAGCGGGAGTCCCAGTTGACAAGAACGCCCAGACAGCCAGACAGCTCGTGCAATACGGAAATGACCGGCGGCGGATATGGGGAGGATTCATGATTTTTCTCCATCGATGGCCATCAGCAAGGGCGGGAGCAGCAGAAAATCGGCGAGAAGCGCAAACCCCAGCGTGATGGCGACCAGCAGGCCCAGCACGGAACTGACCTGAAATCCCGATGAAGCGAACACCAGAAAACTTGCCGACAAAACCGCGGTCGTGGTCCACAAGGCATGACCGACGGTCCGGAAGGTGATGCGCACGGACTCGGACGCGGAGGCTCCCCCGCGCCGGGCTTCCAGGTACTTGCTCATGAAATGGATGGTATCGTCAACCACGATGCCGAATGCCACGGCGCAGACAACCGAAGCGGAAAGACCTACCTGGCCCACCAGGTAGCCCCACAGACCGAAGCTCATGGCCGCGGGGATGAAGTTGGGAAACAGGCTGGCCAGACCGAAGCGCAGGCTCTTGAAGGTGCCGACAAGGATCAACGAAATCATGGCCATGGCCACAATCGTGCTGCGCAGCATGCTCTGGATGTTTCTCTGAGCCAGGTGGGCGAAGACCATGGTGACGCCCGATGCTTCTCCGGTCAACCCGGGCGCGTTGGACTTGACCCACTCCTGGGCTCGCTCGTCCAGTTGGCGCAGACCCCGCGCGGACGCATTGGCCACCACCGTCATGCGCGTGGCCGACTTGGCGACGTCGATGCGGTCGTTCAAATCATTGCCAAGCGGCAGGGACAGTTCGTACAGCAGCAGATTCTGTGCCGCCAGCGCCGGATCCTCCGGAATCCGATAGAAGGCGGGGTCGTCGCCGTGCATGTTCTTGTTCAGGCGTTTCATGACGTCGGGGAACGACTGGACGAAGTTGACTTCAGGCTGATCCCGGTACCATTCGGCAAAGGCGTCGGCCCTGCGCAGATAGGCCGGATCGGTGATACCGCCTTCGCGGCCGGAGTCCAGCGAGTATTCGAGCGTATCCAGCCCGGTCAGGTTTTCGATGACGAAGTCGGTATCGTTGCGGAAACTGTAACGCTGATCGAAATAGCGGGTCCAATTGTCGCTCAACTCGACGCGTGGAATTCCGGCAACCAGGACCACTGTCACCATGGAGACCACTGCCAGCAGGACCTTGCGCCGTTCCACCACGAGTGCGCCGAAGCGCTCGAAGAAGCCGGGACGGTTGGAGGGTGTCGGTGGCGGATGCAACGGCAGAATCGAAAGCATGGCCGGCAGAAACGTCATCGAGTAGACGAAGATGCACACCAGGCCAAAGGCCACCATGTTGCCCAGAACATGGAAGGGGGGGGAATCCGAGGCATTCAGGCTCAGAAACCCGATGGTGGTTGTCAACGCGGCCAGGAAGACCGGGTAGGCATTGATCCGAAGCGATTTGCGGATCGCCTCTTCCCGGCCCTTCCCCTCCCGGAGGCCTGCCAGGGCACTGGTGACGATGTGGACCGCGTGAGCGACGGCAATGGCCATGACGATGATCGGCACACCGGCGCTGGCGGGGCTGAGGATCTGGCCGGTCCAACCGGCGAAACCCATGGTGCCGAGGATGACGAGCACCACCACGGTCACGATCGCCAGCGTTGCCAATATCGACTTCAAGAGCAGGGCCGAGCTCAGGACGATGATCAGGAACACGATCGGAACCAGGGTCTGCAGGTCGGTTGCGGTTGCCTCGGCGAGCACTCGATTCATGACCACGTCGCCGGTCAGGTAGTAGGAGATACCGGGATGGCGTTCCCGGGCAGCGGCGAGCAGGGCGTTGATGTGATCGGTGATTTCTATCACTCCCAGGTCCGAATTCTCGGGCAGCAGGAAGTTGATGGTCAGTCCACCCACGCGTCCGTCGGTCGAGACCAGGCGCCCGGCCACGCCGACCTCCTCGAGCGCGATCGACTCGACGCGCTCCAGGTCGGCATCAGTCAATGAGGCGGCGCCCTCGACAAGCGGCCCGACCGCCAGGTCGTCCTCTCCAAGTGCCTCGCTGTGGGTGTAGTTCGTCAGCGAATCCACCCGGATGGAGTGGGGCGTGCGCCAGGCGGCTTCGGTCAATTCCTCGATGGCGCCCAGGACCTCGCGTGTGAACACCGACCCTTCGCGCGGGGCCACGGCGATCAGGGCCGTATTGGAGGAGGCATAGGTGTTCCCCAGCGCATCGAACGCCTCCAGTTGAGGGTTGTCTTCGCTGAAAAGGATACGGTAGTCGTTGGTGACGGTGATGTTGGGGGCGCCGGAGGCCAGGATGAACACGACCAGCAATGCGACGCCGACCACCAGCCACCGGCGGCGGAGAATGAGGTCAATGTATCGATCCAGTCGCACCACAGCACCCTGGTCGCATTCTTGTGAGCGTTGTCTGAGCCGCCGGTCTGCAAACCGGACACACCCGCACGGGGCCCATCTTAACCCGACGACAGATAATTTGGACTATCGAAACACGGACAAGCGGAAAAATTTGCCCATGGGTGTGATTGGGTGCGCCGATCAACCGGAGACGGCAACCTTGTTTGCGAGACGGGACACTGGCAGCGAGACGAGGAGAGGCGATGCGGTCGCCGTGGCTACACGAACCGCACCAGCCTTACATTCAGCGTCCGAGTCGGACCGCCGGCGACCTTCCATTGGACCAGAATCGGGCTCTGGTAGGTGCCCCAGCCGATCTCGCCGATTCCTTCGCCTCGGCGGTCCAGAACCGGCAGGCTGATCTCCCGCTTCATCCGCAGAAAATGGGCAAAGGGAATCGCCAGCGCCCGGTTGACCAGCAGCTCCACCACTGAACGCCGGACGCCTACCCGATCCACGATCTCGTTGAAGAGCTGCACGGCGTCGTACTGCGCATAATTGAGGGCCTTGGTCGGGATGGCCAGGGGCGCCTGCATTGCCTCCCTGCCTATCCGCGCCATGAAACGAAGGGGATTCTTGAGCACATCCCGAAGGTCGTGGGTCATGAGCAGGGTTTCGTACTCGTTGACGGTCAGCCCGGCGTGGCGCTCGCTGGCGGCGAGGGACACGTCGAATCGGCCGAATGACACCTGGTGTTCCTGCGCCAGCTTCTGCAGTTGGCTGATGAGGCCGATACGCGGGTCACGCAGGTTCTGGGCGTCGATGGAGTGCGGCGACGCCGCCACCTGTACCTGCATCCGGGCGACATCCTCCTCGCCGTTGTATGCAATCACCGTCGTGCGCCGGCTCCGGGTGCCGCCCGTATGGATCCCGTCTAGCTCTACGAACCAAACCGGCTCGTTTCCCGTCAGCTCGTACGAGGCGCAGTTGCGCAGTCCGCCCCCCATGAACACGAGGTGGGAGTCGGCGTTGAGTGGCTCGACGGCGCGCTGGTGGTCGGAGAGTTCGGTCCGCAGGTTGAGCTTGTCGTGGATGTAGCCGGCGCCGGCAGGAAAGAGCTGCTCGAAGACCTTGAGGTAATCCCGGATGTTGACGCTGTCGTGTTCGAGCAGTTCGACGAGGCGCTGGTCCAGATAGCCGGCCGTGGTGTGGTCGGAGATGTAGAACTCCTTGGAATACCGGGTGAAGTCCGACTTGAACTCCTCTCTCAACCTGCGCCTCACATCGAGCAGGCCAACGCGGAAAGTCGGCTTGATGTGCAGCGTGGCTTGAAAAGGCGCCCCTCCGATCTTGGTGTGCCGGTTTATCAGAATCATAGGCGGTCATCCCCACTTCCGTGCAGCGTGGACCGGAAGGGATCGGTCGCGACCTGCCCCCGAGAGGGATTCCATCCCCTCACATGGAGGCGGAACCAGGTGGTCCGGGTCCCGGCACCTGGACCCCTTTAGAGTATCAGAAATCCTGCTGTCCTCGATTTCCCGGATGGACAGGACCCACCATACCCGAGCCGCCGCTTGCAGGGCAAGGCGTTGTCACGCCTGAACCGGAGGCTCGAATTCAACGGAACACGTCCCTCGACTCCCGAAAGGCCACAAAGCTCGGGTGCTTCACTCTCGAATGATCCCCACGGCAGAGGCCCGTATTCCCGGCCACGGAATTCAGGCGGTCAGTCCGGCCGGAGGGTGTTTGGGAAAGTCCGTGAACAGGCACTTGCCCTGGTGCCGACGAATTTCCTTCCAGGATGAAATCTCGAAATCGGCGCAGAACACGCCACAGGTGGGGAGGTTGTCCAGGAATGCGCCGCAGACGAAGTTGACCAGGTCCGTCAGCCCCGGGTTGTGCCCGACAAGGTAGACTGTCTCCTCGGCATCGTCCAGTCCCTGGAGGACGCCGACCAGGTCGGCGACCCCGGCGCCGTAGAGCCGGTCCACGCGGGTGATGCGCCCGGCAGGAAATCCGACGGCCCCGGCAATGATCTCAGCCGTCCGGATGGCCCGCTTGGCCGGGCTTGCGAGCAGGCGGTCGGGAACCAGGGAGCGCCGGGCCAGCCGCCGGCCCATTTCGGGGGCGTCGGCCTTGCCGCGCTTGTTCAGAGGACGATCGAAATCCCTCAACCCGGGGTCTTTCCAACTGGACTTGGCATGGCGGATCACAACCAGTCTCTTCATCGTCAGGAATCGGAGGCGATGCAGTAGAGAAACTTGCGTCCCCGCAGAAAGAGCTCCTTGTCGACGACGGCGGGAGAGGCGTCGAATGCATCCTCCAGGGTGTTCCTGGCCAGGACCTCGAATTCAGGACTTCGCCGGATCACTATGGTGGTGCCGTTCTGAGAGGGCAGGTAGACGCGGTCGCCGGCTCCCACCGGAGAGGCATAGACACCCTCGATACCTTCCAGCCTGAGGGGGCCGTAGTGAGCCTTGCCGGTCTTGGCGTCGAGGCAGGAAAGGATGCCGTTGTTGCTCTTGACGAAGTAGAGCAGGTCCCCGTAGAGAAGCGGAGAGGGTATATACGGGGTGTCGCGGTCCAGCTCCCAGGCGATAGCCTCTGAGCCGGTAATGTCCCCTTGGGCCGATCCGATCCGAATGGCCTGCAGCACGTTGCCTCTAAATCCGCTGGTGACAAAGACGAGCCCCTCCGAGGACACGGGAGAGGGTATGGCGTTAAAGGTCACGCCGCTGCCGTCCCAGAGCAGGTCGCCGGTCTCCAGGTCGTAGCTGCGCACCCGGTTGGTGGCGCTGGTGACCACCTGTTCCCGACCGCCGTGCTCGACCACGATGGGGCTCGACCAGGAGGTCTCCTCATCCCGGGGGACTCTCCACAATTCGTCTCCCGTCCGCTTGTCGAGGGCGACGATGAAAGAGTCTCCCTGGTGGTCCCAGATAATGACGATCTTGTTTCCATGGAGGAGGGGGGAGCTGCCCTCCCCGAAATGCATTCGAACCGTCATATCGCCCAGGTCCTTTTCCCAGACCGGATTCCCGTTCATGTCCATACAGTAGAGACCGAAGGATCCAAAATAGGCGTAGACGTGTTCACCATCGGTGACAGGCGAGGCGGAGGCCCAGGTGTTGGCGCCGTGGGTTCCCTCGTGGGGGCCCTGCTCCCGGGCGGTTCGCTGCCAGAGAACCTTCCCAGTCTGGCGGTCAAGCGCCAGCAGGTCGAACTTCAACACCTGGGTCGGTTTGATCTGGCCCTCCCCCTCCACCGGATTTTCCCTTTCGGTGGGGATGGCGGTGGCCACGAATACCGTTTGTTCCCAAATGATCGGGGAGGCGTGGCCCTTGCCCGGAACGGCCACCTTCCAGCGAACGTTGCTGTCCTCCGACCATTCCACCGGCGGGTCACCGTCGGGCGAGACTCCCGTGGCATCGGGGCCCCTCCACTGGGACCAATTGGTCCGGCTGTCCGCCGGGGTCGGGGTCATTCCCAGCCACAAACCGACCGCAACGGCTCCAATGACAATTCCGGCGATCCATTTCATCGGGCTTCCTCCTCTGAATGTCCGTCTTTCCGCTGCTATCCGACTGCCTGTTGCGCCGTTCAGTATACACTCGCCAACCCATTCCGCAGGTGCCTTAAATCAGACCAAACGGAGTCATCCCTCCCTCGTTGGCGGCCGTCCATGCCCCGCTCGGCCCGGGAAGGAAGTCCCACGGGCACTTGGCCCGATCCCTGGCTTTACATTTTCATCGCTCCGGCGTTACATTAGGGCCACCTGAAACGACGAGGGAGTTCGATCATGCGCTTTTTTCTTTTCCTGCTGAGCTGGGCCGTGCTCTCCCCCGGCATTCTGGCCGAAGACGCTCCGACCTTCACCCCCCGCTCGGTTGCCGTTCGTTCCGATGGGACGCTGATCATCAGCGACGACGTCAAGTACCGGATCCTGGGTCTGGATCCGTCCGGCGTCCTGACCGTCCAGTTGGAACGGGGAACCGTCGATCCGGGGTCCGGCCGGAAGGTGGACCTGGGCCGACCGGTCGGCATCGCCCTGGATGGAGCCGACAATCTGTACCTGGCGGACCGGAACACCCATCGGATCTTCCGCATCGACCGCCAGAGCGGGGCGGTGGCCACCGTGGCCGGCAACCGGGAGTTCGGCTATCGCTATGACGATGTGGCCGCCACCGAAGCCAGCCTGTCTACCCCCGTGGGTGTGGCTCTGGATCGAGAGGGCAGCCTCTATTTCGTCGAGCAGAGCAGCCGCCGGGTTCGCCGGGTGGATGCCAAGACCGGACAGATCGCGACCGTGGCGGGCAGCGGCAGGACGGGCTTCAGCGGTGACGGCGGCCCGGCCACCGAAGCGGCTTTCGAAGTGCCCTTCGACGTGGCGGTGGATCGCCGCGGCAACCTCTATATCGCCGATACGGGCAACCATCGCATCCGCAGAGTGGATGCCGGAACCGGGCTGATTTCGACCTATGCCGGCGACGGGAAGGGCAGGTTCGGCGGCGATGGGGGGCCGGCCGCAAGGGCCAGCCTGTACGATCCCTTCTCGGTGGCCCTGGACCGGTCGGGCAACCTCTATATTGCCGATCGCGGCAACCACCGCATCCGCCGGGTCGGCGCCAGAAACCGCGTCATCACCACCGTGGCGGGCAATGGCCAACGGGGCTTCAGCGGCGATGGCGGCCCCGCCCGGAGAGCCAGCCTGGCCGATCCCTTCGATGTGGTTCCGGATCGCCGCGGCAACCTCTATATCGCCGACACCGGCAACAAGAGGGTGCGGCGAGTCAACGCCAGGACCAAGAGAATAGAGACCCTGCCGGTCAAGGCGCCCTCGAAGGAGAAGGTTCCGGACTCGGAGGAAAACAAAGAGAGCCAATCCTCCTGAAATCCCGCTCCCGGTTGGGGGCGCGCACGATGGAACGATGCTGCCCGCCGAGACCACCCACTCCACCTTGATCAGGCCGTTTCCGCGGGCCGCCTGACGACCCGGCCGGCACGGATCACGCCGCGAGGGACCAGCTTCCAACGTCCTGTCCGGGTTTCTCCGGCGACATCGGCAAACTCGAATCTGCCCTCCGCCAACTCGAAGAGAGCCAGGTCGGCCTCGGCTCCGGTTTTCAGGGTTCCCAGGCGGCCCTGCATCCCCACCACTTCGGCCGGAGCTGCCGTGACCATCCGCAGAGCCTCCTCCAGAGAGACTCCCAGCAGGAGGAACTTGGAGACGGTGGTGGCCAGATCGTAGACCGGTCCCTCGAGGTTGTAGCTGTGGAGGTCGCTGCTGATGGTGCCGGGCAGGATGCCCTGTCGCATGGCCTGCTCGGCGACGGGGTAGCGGAAGCTGCCCTTGCCGTGGCCGACGTCCAGGCGGACGCCCCGGCGGACGGCCTCGCGCACCGCGGACAGGACCCGGCCGCGCTCGTCCAGGATACCGGCGGCATGGCCGTGAAAGCAGTGAGTGAGCAGGTCTCCTCTGCGCATCTCGGCCAGAATGCGGGGCAGGGACAGGGAAGACCCGGGGGTATGGATCATCAAGGGCAGCCGGGCCGCTTCGGCCGCTTCGCGGGCCAGCTTCAAGGCGGGGAGTTCGTTGCGCCCGTCGGCGGCCAGGTTGGCGCTGAGCCTTATCTTGATTCCCAGAATCACGTCCCGATTGGCTTCGACGGTCTCCAGCGCCGCGCTGACGCTGCAGTGGCGCAGGTCCTCCAGCTCACCCAGGGCAGGATCGGTCTCGACGCCGGTCACCATGCCCACCGAGGAGATATTGAGCAGGGCAAAGAGCCGGGTGGCGCTGACTTCGATGACGTAGCGGCGGAAACCCTCCCAGGTGGCTGCGCCTGCCGAGCCGGCATCCACTGCCGTGGTCACCCCCCGCTCCAGGCAGTTGGGATCGGGGTCTATTCCGTAGTGGGACACTCCGGGATAGACGTGCACGTGGCAGTCGATGAGGCCGGGGGTCACCAGGAGGCCCCGGGCATCGACGGTGTCGCGGGCCTCCAGCGGGTCCAGATTCTTCCCCAGCGCGACAATCTTGCCGCCCCGCAGGCCGACGTCCCGCGGATCGTCCAAGCCTTGGGAAGGATCGACCACCCTGCCATTGCGGACGAGAAGGTCATATTTCATGGTTCTTGGTGTTTGCGGCTGGGAAAGACCCTTGCAATGTTGCAATCGGGATGGAACCCGGGCCGGCGGTTTTGTCTAACGGAGTCAGGCCATCCATTCTACCATGCTGGGGCATGTGAGCCGTTGCCGGTCGACCCGGGTGGAGGAGATGGCCGAGGCTGTGCCAAGACTGGTGCGGGCGGGACGCGCACGCTCCCGGGGGGGCATCCTCCACGCCATAAACCGGGAACATCTTTCAAAACGATAGCGGCTGGCCCTTTCTCCGCTACGAGGTCCGCACAGCGGGGGCCGGACTTTCCGGGAGGTGCTTATGACTCCTTTCAACGATCTTCGAAAGCTGCCGCCGGGACGGATCGTCACGGTTGCGGGGGTCGGCTACCAGGAGGGTGTTCCCGCCCGGGACGCCGACGCCGGCTGGCCCATGGGGGTGGTGCGCCGCGGGGACGGGCAGCTGATCGTGGTGGACTATTGGGCCCACCGGCTCTGGAGGATCGATCGCCAGGGCATTCTGCACCGTTTCGCCGGCGACGGAGTAGCCGGCAGCCGGGGCGACGGGGGACCGGCGCTGGAGGCGCGGGTGCGCCACCCTCACGATCTGTGCCTGGACCGGGAAGGGAATCTCTATTTCACCGACTTGGGGAACGTGACCATCCGCCGGATCGACGCCAGGACCGGAGTCATCACACGGGTCGCCGGCTCCGGGCGGCGGGGCCGGGGCGGTGACGGCGGGCCGGCGCTGGAGGCCGAGTTCGACTGTCCCTGCGGCCTGGCGGTCGACGAGCGGGGCCGGGTCTACATCTCCGACGAGTGGTCCTGCACCATTCGTCGCGTCGATCCTCAAAGCGGAACCATCCGGGTCTGGGCGGGCCGCAGCGCGCGCCACTACCCCTCCGAGCGGGGCGGCAGCCGGCCCTTTTTCGGTCCGGGGCTCAGCCTGATGGGTTATCACGGGGATGGAGGGCCGGCCGGCGAGGCAGCCTTCCACCACCCCGAGCACCTGGCGTTCGATTCGAAAGGCGACCTCCATGTCTGCGACAACTCCAACGACCGCATCCGGAAAATCAGCAGGAAGACCGGGGTGATCACCACCGTCCTGGGCAACGGCCAACGGGCCTCCAACGGGGACGGGGGACCGGCCGTGGAAGCCGCCACGCTGATGCCGGACGCCATCTGCCTGGATGTCCACGACAACCTCTACGTGGGAGAAAAGTACGGGTTTCGGGTGCGGAAAGTGGAGGTTGCCACGGGTGTCGTCAACACCCTGGTGGGCACCGGTGTCCCCGGTTTCGGACAGGAGGGGCTGCACGGTTCGCTGACCGAGTGCAACTCCTGCGAAGCGGCCATTTTCGCCGATCCCGACGGCACCGTGCACTGGGGAGATTGCTCAGGGAGATTGAGGCGCTACGACGGGCGGACCGGAATCGTGACCACCGCCCTGGGCGGCACCGGCGTGCATGACGGGGAGGCGGCGACCCGAGCCTTCCTGTGCGGTCCCGGCGGCCTGTCGCTGGGGCCGGACGGGCAACTCTACGTCGCCGACGTCTGGAGCCAGCGCATCCGCGCCATCGATCCCGAAACCGGGATTATCCGCACGGTGGCCGGCAACGGCGCCCGGGCTTACGGGGGAGACGGCGGCCCGGCTGCGGCCGCCTACCTGGGAAACCCCTACGACGTCTCGGTCGACTCGAGGGGTCGTGCCGTCATCGCGGACCACCGCCACGGCCACGTGCGCCGGGTGGAGCCGGATGGAACCATTCGCGGGGTTGCCGGAGCCGCCTTTCAGTGGGACAAGGGCGACGGCGGCCCGGCCAACTGCGCCTGCCTGGTGGCCCCGACAGCGGTGGCGCACGATTCCGGGGACAACATCTACATCGGGGACGGGGAAGTGGGACGAATCCGCAGGATCGACCGATCCAGCGGAACCATCGACAGCGTGGCCGGTTGCGGTCTTCCGGGCTACAGCGGCGACGGCGGCCCGGCCCGCCGGGCCCGGATCGGATCTCCCTCGGCCATCCGCTTCGACGCTTCGGGAAACCTCTACTTCGCCGACTCCACCTGCCACGTCATCCGCAGGGTAGACCGCGAGGGCCGAATCTCGACCGTGGCCGGCAGGGGCGGGGCGGGATTTTCTCCGGACGGCACGCCCGCCTTGCAGGCCCGCCTCCATGCGCCCGGCGGCCTGGCGATCGGCCGCGACGGCACCCTCTATTTCTCGGACCGCCACAACCACCGGGTGCGGCGCATCACTCGAAACGGACTGCTGGAGACGGTGGCGGGCTGCGGGGAGGGAGGTGACTCCGGGGATGGCGGGCCGGCGACGGCGGCACGCCTCAACGAACCGCTGGGACTCTGTCTCTGCGGGGACGACCTCCTGTTCATCAGCGACCACTACAACAATCGCATCCGAGCCGTAAGGCTCTCCGCTGGAGATTGATGGGGCGGGCGGCGTTTGCCCCCCACCGCATCAGCCTTCGCCATTCGGCTGCGACTCCCCCTCAAGGGGGGGAGTGATACTTTCTTATGGAAGGTTTCGTCGGATTGTGGGCGGGATGACCTGTTGGGGGGCTATGGCGCACCCCAGGGCATGGCCAGGGTGGGTTGGTTGGCGTAGCGTTGCATGGAGAATTCCAACCGGCTGCCGCAGCCGGGCTCCAGTCGCAACCTGATTGACGGATCCTCGATGGAAGTGGTCTTCCCGTTCAGGGTCACGTTCCGAAACCGGTGCTCGGCGTAGGCCCCGGCTTGTACGATCAGGTCGCGGCGATGCAGGGGACTGGTGTTCACCAGGGTAAGAGTAACGCTGTGTCCGGTCAGCTTTTCGACCAGGGCCGCCACGTCCCGGGGCAGGCCGGAACGCCGGCGCTCCGGGTCGAAGTAGCGGACGCGAGTGTGCAGGGTCCAGATCCGGCCGGCCAGATGGCCGCCCAGCATCAGGTTGACCAGCGTGCCGGTCCTGGCCGGATTGAGGTCCAGGAGCCAGTCGGCCAGCCGGGTCTCGGGCGTGGTCGGATCCTCTTCGATTTCCTGCATGGTGGCGCGGAGGCTCTCGAAGTCCTTTTGCAGGGCTCTCTCCGGGTATCTCGGATCGGCTCCCTCCAGGAAGGCGATCCAACCGGTTCGAGGCAGGCGCTCCAGGTCCCGGCGGTCCATCGACCACAGGTAGATCTCGTTCAGGCGGTCGGTGAACAGGTTGGTTGTCCAGTGGTACCACTCTTCCCGGCCGCTGTACTTGTAGCCGCGGGGGTCGCCGTACATCTGGGGAACCATGAGCCGGCCGTCGACGACCTTCTTTTGAGCGTAGATGTTGTCCATCTGGCGTCGGAGGGTGTCGATGTAGCCGGCATCGCCGGTCAGGAGGTAGGCGTTGCCGAAACCCGGCCAACTGCCCGCCGCAAAGGTGTTCCGGTGGGCGATCCGCTCGATTTCCCCGTCGAAGATGGTGAAGTTCCATCCATAGGTTCCCTTGTACCACTTGCCGCCGTACTCCCCGCCGATGGTGCCGTCCAGACCGATATTGGTGGGGATGTTGCCCCCGTTGGCCTCGATTCTCTCTTTCCAGGCATCCACGTACTCCAGCGCCCAGTCCCGATATTTGGGCTCCCGAGTGAGCATGTAGGCGTTGAGGGCCAGGTTGGTGGCCGCCAGGTTGAGCGGATGGTCTCCCACGCTGTCGAGGTACTCGTCGCAGTGGGCCAGCATCTTGGGGTAGACCTCTTCCAGGTCCAGCATCTTGCTGCGGCCGAAGGGGCTGTGGAGGATGTGAAAGCGGCCCGGGACCGGATCGCCCACCCAGTCGTAGGTGGTGGCCTTGCGGAGCATGGGGCCCTTGCTGCCGTTCCAGATACTGCGGATGATCCGGTGCTCGGGGTCGTAGTTGGGCGCCTCGGGGTCCTCGTTCATGTAGAGTCCGGCGAAGCGTTTCATGCGCTCCCGCAGGCGGGCCGAACCCGGTTCGGAGAGCCCCTGGAACATGAATCCCCGCATTCCCTCCCCGGTATGAAACCAGTCCGACATGGTGATGAATTCACGGTGGTAGGCGCCCTCCCGGGCCAGCTCGGTCAGGGTGGTTCGGAGTTGGCCGTACTGGTGGAGGTGCCCCTCCAATGCCTTCTTGAATAGCTCCAGCACGGAGTCGGAAGCCCCCAGCGCATGCAGCAGCGTCCAGTTGTGAAAGGTCTCGATGGCGTCGTCGGGTCCGTCCAGCGTCCCCCAGCGGGGGGTGTGCAGGAGGTGGCCTCGCTCATCCACATACTTGGCGGCGAAGATCTCGCAGGCTTCCGAGTTGAGGCGCAGCAGTTCGCGCTCCATCAATGCCCAGGCCGGTGGCGCCATGGGACGGTCCAGCACCAGGGGAGGGGTTTCGGAGGCCATGGGCCTGCAGGAGATCAGCCCCGCCAGCAGCAGGGGGAAGAAGATTCGTGGCATCATTTGAGACTCTTGGGGTGGCGTTCCGCGTGACGCCCGGTCTTGTATTGTCCTATAGAATACAGCCTTCGGCCAGGACAAGTTCCCCCTGGATCTCTGATGAAGATATCCACGAAGGAAGACGACGAACCGCGAATGGACACGAATATACTGATTGATCAGGAAATCAGAAAGTGGACACCAACTCCGATTTGCTCGGCCAGGTGAGCTGCAGCTTGGGCGGCCGGGTGGTTGCCGGCAGTTACCGGACCTGCCGGCTGACCTACACCGCCGGCTTCTACGGCATCGACGACACCGGCTCCATCAAGGTGGCCATGCGCTATGCCACCGATTGCGGCGTCCCTCAGTTCGATCGGCCCGAAGACCCCAACTACACCACCGCCCGGGCATCCAATGGCGCCCGCCTGCAGTTGCGCTACGACCCCAAGGACAACCTTCGCCCCTGGGGCAGGACGCTTCACCTGAAAGTCGCGCAGGGATTTCTGCGCCGGGGGGACCGCATTGAGCTGACGCTGGGCGACCGCGGCGGGGGCTCACCCGGCTGGCGAATTCAGACCTTCGCTGAAAAAACCTTTGAGCTGCGGGTGCTGGTAGACCGCTTCGCCACTTATTCCTTCGACCGCTTGCCGGACTCTCCCAGGTTCCGGGTGGTGGCCGGCAAGCCGGTGCGCCTGGTGGCGGTGGCTCCCACTGTGGCCGCCGCCGGCGAGCCGATTCCGGTCCGGAGCAAGCTGGAGGATCGCTGGGGCAATCCGGTGGGGCGCCCGCGAAACACAGTCTTCCCCGCCTTTTATGAGCCCGGAAACTACTCACTTTCCGTGAAAGACGCCCGAACCGGTCTGGCGGGGCAAACCAATCCCATCCGGGTCGGCGGAGGGAAACGGTTCGGGAGATACTGGGCGGATCTCCATGGCCAGAGCGAGGAAACCATCGGAACCAATTCCATCCAGGACTACTTCCGCTTCGCCCGCGACTACGCCTTCCTGGACATCTGCTCCCACCAGGGCAACGACTTTCAGATCACCGACGGCTTCTGGAGGAAGATCCAGGCCACCACCCGCAAGTTCCATGAACCGGAACGCCTGGTGACCTTTCCAGGTTGGGAATGGAGCGGCAATACCGCTCTGGGCGGTGACCGCAACGTGATTTTCCGGGAAGAAGGCGGCCCCATCGGCCGCAGCTCCCGCGCCCTGCTTTCCCCGGCCCAGGCCCGGGAGCCCTGCTGCCGCACCGTGGAGGAGCTGTTTGCCCGCCTGCGGGATTGCGGGCGGGAGGTGATGGCCATCCCCCACGTCGGAGGACGCTTTGCCGACCTGAGCCGGCACGATCCCGGGCTGGAGTGGGCGGTGGAGGTTCATTCGGCCTGGGGGACGTTCGAGTGGATGTTGGCGGACGCCTTTGCCCGGGGGCATCGCCTGGCGATGGTGGCCAATTCCGACGGACACAAGGGCCGCCCCGGAGCCAGCTATCCGGGGGCCGGCAACTTCGGCAGCTACGGGGGGCTCACCTGTGTTCTGGCCGAGAGCCTGACCCGCGAAAGCGTGTGGGAGGCCTACCGGGCCCGGCGGGTCTACGCAACCACCGGCGCTCGCATTTATCTGGATGTCGAAACCGAAGATGGGGTTCCGATGGGGGGACTGCTCAGCCCTGGGTCCGGTTCGGATCCCGAGTTTCGCATCCGGGTCTGCGGAACCGCCCCCATCGAGCGGGTGGAGGTTCGTAACGGAGCGCAAGTGGTGGAGTGTTTTCGAACCTACGCCGCCGTCGATCTTTCCAACCGGATCAAGCTGCTCTGGGAGGGAGCCGAGGTGCGGGGGAGAGGCCGGCAGGTCGACTGGAAGGGGTCATTGACCCTGTCCGGTAATCGGATTCAGGGGGTGACCGCCCTCAATTTCCACAACCCCGATCTTCCCTGCCGGCAAGACGGCCCCACCCGGCTCAGTTGGGAATCCGTCACCACCGGCGGAGTGGCCGGCCTGATCCTGGAGTTGGCCCGGGCGGACACCGGCCAAATCCGGGTGGATACACGTCAGGCATGTCTTGAGGCGGGGCTCCAGGGCCTGGGGGTGGAGGGCAGGACCTGGCCCCTGGGCGGACTGGACAAGCGGATCTCGCTCTACCGGCTCCCTGCCGGCGGTGGCCCGGCTCATTGTGAGTTCACCTTCAAGCTTCCCGCCGGAGACTGCCGCCAGGGGGACAATCCGATCCTGGTGAAGGTGGTACAGGAGGACGGGCACATGGCTTGGTCGAGCCCGATCTACGTGGTGAAGGATTAGTGTCCGGCTTGTCCCTTGCGGGAAGGGTAGGCGGCTGGTAGAGTTTGGGCTGCTTTGCCGCGGCGGGCTCTACGGACACGCGGGAGGTCGATACTCTCCATGGCGTTGGTCGACACTCGATGGCAGCGAACGGTGACCCTGTGCGCGCTCTATTTCGCCCAGGGGATTCCCTGGGGATTCATGTTGATTTCGCTGCCCTCCTTTCTCTCCTACAACTACCAGATTCCCGACAGCGATATTGGAGCCCTCAAGGCCATCATCCTGGTGCCCTGGTCCTTCAAGCTGATCTGGGCCCCCTTGATGGACAGCTTCACCATTCGCTCCATGGGGAGAAGACGCTCCTGGATCATCGGTTCCGAATTGATGATGGCCCTGACGCTGCTGGGATTCATCGGCATCGCCGATCCCTCCCAGGAGTTGAAGTTCATCCTCTACATGTACTTTCTGCACAACTGCTTCGCCTCTCTGCAGGACGTCTGCACCGACGCCCTGGCGGTCGACATTCTGCCCGCGCACGAGCAGGGGCGGACCAACGGCTTGATGTGGGCCTCCAAGCTCATCGGCAAAGGGGTGGGCGCCTGGAGTCTTTCCCATGTAATCAACGCGTGGGGGCTGGAGGCCTGCGCGGCCGTTCAGGTGCTGTTGCTGCTGGCCATCATGCTGGTCCCCATAGTCTTCCTGGAGCGGCGGGGCGAGAAGCGGTTCCCCTGGAGCTCCGGCCGGGCTGCTTCCACCGCCGTTCAGAGCGTACGCAACCCGCTGGCGACCCTGGGCAGTGTTCTCAGGGCGTTTTCGCTGACGACCACCTGGGTCTTCATCGTGTTCACGCTGGCCAAGCTGATCGGGTTGGGAGTCAACGAGGTCCTGTCCAACGTGCTTTACACCCAGCACCTGAGTCCCCGCTGGACGGATGTGGAGTTCTCGAGAGCCTCCGGACTGTATGCCACCGCTCCCATTATCCTTGGCGCCGTGGGGGGCGGATATCTGGCCGACCGCTACGGGAGGCGGCTGATCCTCTCCGTCGGCTATATTGGCTACGGGGCGGCTTGCGTGATCTTCGCGGCATTCCCCGGCCTGTGGAACGAGGGCTGGTTCGCCATGTCCTATTTGCTTTCCTACGAGACCCTGGCGGCCATCGGTTCGGTCGGGTTCCTCTCCATGGCCATGAGGATCTCCTGGACCGTGGCCGCGGGAACGGTGTTCACCACCTATATGACGCTGTCCAACGTCTCCCACGTCATCGGGAACTGGCTGGCCGGCCCAGTGCGTGAGTGGTTGCTCGCGCTGCAGGGAGGCGCGGCCGACCACCTGGTTTCCTACCAGTGGGCTTTGGGGTTGGCGGGTATCATCACCGTCGCCCCGGTCTTCCTGTTGTTCCTGGTGAAGACCGGCGAGGTCGACCGCGCCCGCGCCGCCGAATCCGCGGGTTAGGAGGGAAGCCATGCCCGATCGATACCGCATCGAGGACAGCCGCCGGCTTGCCACGCCGGCGCTGGTGGTCTTTCTGGAGCTGGTCCGGGAAAACCTGGACCGGATGGTGGCGATGGCCGGAGACCCGGTCCGCCTGCGACCCCACGTCAAGACCCACAAGACCCGGGAGGTCGTCCAACTGCAGTTGCAGCAGGGAATCGACAAGTTCAAGGCGGCCACCTTTGCCGAGTGCGAAATGCTGGCGCAAGCCGGCGCGCGGGACATCATGTTGGCCTACCACCTGGTGGGGCGCAACATCGAGCGGGCCGTTCGCTTCGTGCAAGCCTTTCCCGAGGTCCGGTTCATGGCAATCGCCGACCACCCCGATCCGGTGGAAGCCCTGTCGAAGGCGATGGCCGAGGGCGGACAAGAGGTGGAGGTCCTGCTGGACCTGGATACCGGCCAGCAGCGCACCGGTCTTCCGGTCGGCAGCCGCGCCCGCCGGCTCTACGGGCAGATCGCCGAAAGTCCCGGGTTGCGGGCGGGGGGATTCCACGTTTACGACGGCCACTTGCGCCATCCTTCGCTGGCGGAACGGACGGCCGCGGTGAAGGAGAAATTCCGGGAGGTGGACGGCTTTCGCCGGGAGTTGACGGCTGCCGGCTGGGAGGTGCCGAGCCTGGTCTGCGGAGGGTCGGTGACCTTTCCCGTCTATGCCGGAATGGACGATCCGGCCATCGAACTCAGCCCGGGCGCCTGCATTTTCCACGACGCCGGATACGGGACCGGTTTCCCCGATCTTCCCTTTGTTCCGGCGGCGGTCGTTCTGACCCGCGTCATCAGCCTGCCGGGAGAGAACCGGGTTACCCTGGACCTGGGCTACAAGGCCGTGGCCTCGGACCAACCCATGGAAACGCGGGCGGTTTTCCCCCAATTGCCCGACGCCAGGCTGGTCCTTCAGAACGAAGAGCACCTGGTGATTGAGACCACCCGGGCCGGGGACATGCGCCCGGGAGACGAGCTGGCGGCCATTCCCTGGCACATCTGCCCCACTACAGCCTTGAACAAGGAAGTGGTGGTGGTCAGCCAAGGACGCATCCGCGAGCGCTGGGAGGTGGCTGCCCGCGACCGCTGCCTGACGGTATAGACGCTATTCCTCGAAACGTCGCCGATCAATCCACGAAGGAAAGAAGATATCCACCAAGGGGCACGACGGACGAATGGAGTAATGGGAGCCTTTTGCAAAATTCTGCAGGCAACGGATTTATGGGTCGGGAGCGAGGGCAGCTCAATCGAGGAACAGATCTGCTGTGTACCTCGATGGCCACAAAAGGCACAAAAACACCCTTAGACAAGTCTCGTATTTCATTTTGTGCCTTTTGTGGTTGATGCCAGAACCTGCAGAACATCACCTCTACCGCCCCCAATGTCATGGCTGATTCCGAATTTTGCAAAAGGTTGATGGGTTTTTTAGCCGCCAGGCCGTCATGGAAGCAAAGAAATCCGGTTCTTCCTGATGTGCCGGTCGGGCAGGCGAATACAGGAATGGAGAAAGGCGAAACAGGGTGCTTCAGATGGGGGTATGGATCGCTGCGGGTCTGTCGGCGGTTGGTCTCGTACTGCTCCTGCTGGTCTTGAGGCGTCTCGCCTCTGTGGGGAAGGACGAGGCAGGGCAGACCATACGGGAGGAGATTCGTCCTCTGCGAGAGGAAATGTCCCAGTCAGCTCGTGACCTGAGAGAGGAAGTGGGACGAGGGCAGCAGCGAACAACCGACACTCTGGTGTCGGCTGTCAGTGAGTTGGGTCGAGCCCAGGCGAACCGACTCGAGAGCGTGACCAGGACGATCCAGGGCTTGACGCAGTCCAATGAGACGCGCCTCGAGACCGTGAGAACGGCCGTCGATCAACGCCTCCAGACACTGCAGGAGAATAACGAAAAGAAGCTCGAACAGATGCGCCGAACCGTCGATGTACAACTCCAATCCACATTGGAAAAACGGTTGGGGGAATCGTTCAAGCTGGTCAGCGAGCGTCTTGAAGCCGTGCAGCGTGGCCTCGGAGAGATGCAGGACCTGGCTACCGGAGTCGGCGACCTCAAGAGGGTCTTGACGAACGTCAAGGCGAGAGGCACTTGGGGTGAAGTGCAACTCGGCGCTCTCCTCCAACAGGTGCTCACGCCGGAGCAGTTTGACACCAACGTGCCGGTCAAGGGGAATTCAAGTGAAAAAGTCGAGTACGCCATTCGCCTTCCGGGTAACGATGTCGATCCCGGATCTTGCGTGTGGTTACCGATTGACTCCAAGTTTCCGCTTGAGGATTACGACCGGTTGGTTGAGGCCGCTGAGGCTGCCGATGCAGAAGCGGTGCGGAAGGCGACCGAGGCGCTCCTACGGACGGTGCGGGGTGAAGCCAAGAAGATTAGCGAGAAATACATTGAGCCCCCAAGGACAACGGATTTCGCAATACTGTTTCTACCGACGGAGGGTCTGTACGCCGAGGTGCTTCGACAGCCGGGGCAAGTCGAGGAACTCCAACAGCGCTTCCGCGTCGTTGTGGCCGGCCCTACTACTCTGAGCGCTATTTTGAGCAGTCTGCGCATGGGCTTCCGAACGCTGGCGATCCAGAAGCGCTCCAGCGAGGTCTGGGAGATTCTTGCTGCCGTCAAGACGGAGTTCGACAAGTTTTCCGGTGTCCTGGAGAAGGTGAAGCGTCAGTTGAACACGGCCTCCAAGACCATTGAGGACACGGGTGTCCGGACACGGGCGATGGCGCGCAAGCTGCAAACCGTCGAAAAGCTACCTTCGGAAGAAGCCGCTGCAAAGCTTGGGCTCTCTGAAGCTGTACCCATGATCGACCTCGATGAAAGCGAGGATTCGCCGGCGTCTGAGTCAGGATGAGATCCTGAAATTGACGGCCGTCGTGGAGTCGCTGAAGTGAGCGCCGGCCGGCGGTAAGCCCGGTTTGGTTTGACTCCGAAGGAGTCAATTCCGGCAAGGCGTGGAGCCGCGGGCCTGGCGCCTCCAATCCCTCCAGTTGACCCAGGCCGAAACCCCCAAGGCGGCCACTCCGAAAAATACCACCGAGGCGTCCAGCAGGTCCGGGTCCCAATCCCCTCCCGTCAGCCGGTCCATGTAGTACTTGATGAATGAGTTCGGAAGCTCGGTTTCGCCCATGGCTTCCTTGATCTGCCAGTGCCAGTCGGTGCTGGGACAGTAGCCGAAGCCGTAGAACCATCCCAGGCCGAACCAGGAGAAGAGGGTGAGGATCATCAACCCCAGGTGAAAGCGGCGGGTTCGCCTCCAAATCCATCCCGTCAGGTTGAAAACGATCTGAACGGTGTGGAAGACCATGAAGAAGAAGTCCAGGAGGGCATACATGGGACGACCTCGAACGAAGCTGGTAAGCGGCGCCCCGTTCCAGACAACGGAACGGCAAGTCATTGTAAACTCGCGGCGCGGTTCCACTGAGACAAAAGTTGCGGGTAGAATGGGCTCGACCCACTTCCGGACCGGCAGGAACCTGTGAAAATCCTCTATCGCTTCACCTCGATCGCTCGGACCCTCAGTCCCCGGCACCCCACCAATCTTGCTGTTCTGCTCCTGCTGCCGGCGGCCGCCGGCGTTGCGGGGGGCATGGCCCTCATGCGGGGAAGCGGATTGCCGGATATCGCGCTATCGGCTCTGTTTGGGGTGGGGGCGGCGGTGGCCGGTTGGGCGTTTGCACGGGAGCTGGCTCCCGAACTGGAACGGCTTGCCTTCCTCAGTCTGCTGCTGACCTTTGGCGCCTTCCTGACCGTGGAATCGTCCAGTTTGCTCCTCCTGTTTGCGGCCCAGTTCATGGTGCGCATCGTCAACCGTAGCGTCGGTCCGCCGGCCCGAGTTATCGATTCGGTGTTTGTGGCGGCGCTCACCGTTTGGGCGGCTTGGAGCGGGGCTTTTCCCGGACTGGGGCTGATCGGCGCCCTGGCCTTCGGGCTGGACGCTTCCATGATGGAGCATCTTCGCCGTCAATGGTTTTTCGCCGGTATCTGCCTGGCGTCTACCTGGTTTTGCCTGGATCGGCAGGGGCTGTCGTGGACCCCGGAAACGCTGCCGGCAACCGCCGCGGGGATGATCGTGATCGTTACAGTCGCCTACGGGCTCACCGTGGGGCGAACCCGTAGGGTAAACTCCCTGGCCGACGCCACCGGGATGCCACTTTCTTCGGCTCGGGTACGGGCCGGCATGGCGGTGGGCCTGCTGGCCGGATTGCAGGCGCTCACCCGGGGCCTGGCGGGACTCGAGGCAGCGGCCCTGGTCTGGGCGGTCCTGGCTGCAGTGCCATTGGGTGCGCTGGTATGGCCGAGGCGTTAGCCCGCCGGTAGGACGGTGAGTTGTTGCGCTCCAACGCCGGCAACGGATGAACGAATATGGCCGGTATTGAAATCAGGTTGCTGGATCAACTGGTGGTGGCCGCCAGCTTCGCGGTGCTCGTCCTGATCGGCGTGCGCTCGGCGCGATCCAGCCAGACCGACGAAGGCTATTTCCTGGCGGGCCGGTCCATGCCGGGATGGGTCATCGGATTCTCCCTGATGGCCACCATCGTCAGCTCCGTCACCTTTCTGGCGCTGCCGGCCTTTGCCTACGGGGACGGCAACTGGCGGAACTTCGTGTCCCACTTCGGCTACATTCCCGCCATCGCGATCGCGGTCCACCTGTTCATTCCGATGTATCGCTCGACCCGGGTCAACTCGGCCTACGAGTACCTGGAACGGCGGTTCGGGCTCTGGGCCAGGATGTATGCCGCCGGCGCCTTTGTCCTGTTTCATTTCATCCGTACGGGAATGGTGCTCTATGCGGTCTCTCTGGCCATCCAGTCGATCCTGGGATCGGGGGAAGGCTCGGTGCCGGCCATCATCGTGGTGGGGGGAGTGCTGGTATCGATCTACACCGTGGTGGGCGGCCTCAGGGCCGTGATCTGGACCGACGTCTTCCAGGGCATCGCCCTGATCGGCGGCGGCCTGGTTTGCCTGCCCATCATCCTGTCCCAGGTTCCCGGAGGTTTCTCCGAGTTGATTCGGGTGGCTGCCGCCGACAACAAGTTCGACCTGGGCGATCCCACCCTGAGCCTTCAGGGGAAGACCCTCTGGGCCTACCTGTTTGCCGAGTTCATGATCCTGATGCACCTGATGGGCACCGATCAGACCAACGTGCAGCGTTATGCCGCCGCGGCCAGCGACAAGGCGGCCGCCCGGGGGGCCTGGATCGGTTGCTGGCTGTCGGTGCCGACCTGGAGCTACTACCTGTTTCTGGGCACCTGCCTCTACGTCTACGTCAAGCTGGTGCCCGGGACGGGGCTGGAGGGCTTGCCTCCCGATGCCGTCTTCCCCCGCTTCATCCTGACCCAGGTCCCGGCGGGCGTGGGCGGCTTCGTGCTTTCGGGACTGCTGGCCTCGGCCATGTCCACCCTGGATTCCAGCATCAACGCCACCGCCGCCACCGTCACCAACGACTTCTACAGGAGGCTCTGGGTCAAGGACAGGGATCCGATCCACTACGGCAGGGTGGGGAAGCTGGTGAGCCTGCTGTTCAGCCTGGCGATGATCACCACCGCCTGCGGCATCCACTTCTACCGGGTTTCCGAGACCCTGGACGACCTGCAGCGCATGCTGCTGTCGGTCATGGGCGGGGGATTGCTCAGCCTGTTCCTGGTGGGTTTCGTGACTCTCCGGGTCAACAGCCGGGCGGCCATGACGGCCACCGCCGTCACCGTGCTGTCGGTGGCCGGCTGGCTCTTCATGGATACGCCCCTGGGCAAGGGAATGTTCCCGGGGCTGGCCGCGGCCATGCCCGGCAATTTCTGGGTCAGCACCTTCGCCAACCTGCTGCTGTTCGGGATCGCCTACTTCGCCAGCCTGCTGACGGGCAGCCGCAAGCAGGAGCACCTGGCAGGGCTGACCATCTGGAAAGGGCGGACCGGCCTCGACTGAAGCGATTCAATAACCTTCATGGAGCCGTCTCGGCCCGGGCATGAGCTTGCTCCCTACCGCCCTCCCGCTCATCCGGACCTGTCACGTAGACCAACGGCATAACACCAGGCCGCGCAGGGTATGAGAGGAAATACACTGTTCTTTGGCGGCAGGGATACCAGTTCGCGAAGATAGCGGCTATTGAGCAGTGCGCTGGGTGTCATCAATCCCCCGCCCCACCATTTCTTGTCAAACTGAGGCACTACCGGCGTTGCGGTTGACTTTTCAAGCCCTTGGAGGTAACGTATCCCTTCCGACAACGTTCAATTTTCCCCGAATTCCTACCGCCACATGAGATCCCTGTTTCGAAATCTGCTTGCCTCCTGCCTTCTGCCGTTCCTGGCGCTTCCCGCGGCCGGCGAGTCGGCTGCCGTCCCGTCCGAGTCGGAGGAACGCTTCCAGCGCGAGATCCGGCCCATCCTGAGCCGGAACTGCCTGGCCTGTCACGACGGCGAAACCCGCCAGAGTGGACTGGCTCTGGAGAGCCTGGCCGACCTCCTCGAGGGAGGGGCTCTTTCGGGTCCCGCCGTGCTGGCTGGGAAGAGCAGCTCCAGTCCCCTGGTACAGTACCTCAAGGGGGAAAAGCAGCCCCGAATGCCGCTCACCGGCAGTCCGCTTCCGGAAGCCGACATCGCGGCCATCTCCCAATGGATCGACGAGCTGCCGGCGGCAGCCGGCGGAGGAGGCGAGGAGCGGTCGCTTGCCTGGCCCTGGACTCCCCTGGCCGAGCCTTCGATGCCGGAGGTGCGCAACCCATCCTGGGTCAGGAACGGGGTGGATGCCTTCATCCTGGCCAGGCTGGAGGAAAAGGGAATGGTCCCGGCGCCGCCCGCCTCCGAGCGGGCTCGCCTGCGGCGCCTCTATTTCGGCCTGGTCGGACTGCCGCCCACTCCGGAGGAAGCCGAACGCTTTCTGGGGGAACCGTCCTCCGAGGCCTATGCGCGGGAGATCGAGAGCCTGCTTTCCCGTCACGATTACGGCGTCCGATGGGGCCGGCACTGGCTGGACCTGGTGCGCTACGCCGACACCGGGGGAGAGTCGACCGACGATGCCCGCTCCCATCTGTGGCGATACCGGGACTACGTGATCCGGGCGTTCAACCAGGATCGACCCTACGATCGGTTCATCAAGGAACAGATCGCCGGCGACGCCTACCGCCACTTCGGGGACGAGGCCAAGCTGGGGACCGGGTTCCTCTACCAGTGGATTCCGGTGCAGCGGGACAGGGGTCCCGAGCGGCGCCGGGATGTCCTCAACGACGTGGTCGGGACCACCGGTTCGGTCTTCCTGGGCATGACCCTGGGTTGCGCCCGCTGCCACGACCACAAGTACGACCCCATTCCCACCCGCGACTATTACCGGCTGGAGGCCTTCTTCGCCCCGCTGCTGCTCAAGGCCACCTCCGTTCCCTTTACCGAGTTCGAGCTGGCCGGCCGGCAGCCCGAGGTCTGGAAAGAGAAGGCCGCCGCCTGGGACGGCGTGCTGGAGTCCCGAAAAGCCCTGGGGGAGCGAAAGAAGGCGGAATTCAAGGCCCGCATGAAGGCCCACCGCTCGCCGGTCATGGCCCAGGATCTCAAGGACTGGGCCCTGGACATCACCGACACCGATCTGAGATGGGCCATGAAGCGGGGAGTGCTCTTCAGCAAGGAGGAGCAGGACCTCTACCAGTTGCTGCGCAAGCAGACCACCCGCTTCGCCAACCCCAACAACCCGGGCTATTTCAAGCCCATGGCCTTCACGGCTTCCGACTCCCCCCTGCGGGACTCGGTGGGCACTTACGTGCTGAAGGGCGGCAACTACCTCTTGAGGGGCGAGGAAGTGCAGCCGGGCTTTCTCAGCGCGGTGACCGGACACTCCGATCCGGTGAACCTGGAGGGATTGTCCAGCCGGCGCAAGGTGCTGGCCGAATGGATCGCCAGTCCCGACAACCCCCTTACCGCCAGGGTGATGGTGAATCGCATCTGGCAATACCACTTCGGCACGGGGCTGGTGCCCCAACCCAGCGACCTGGGGAAGAACGGAGGCGGGACCCGCCATCCCGAGCTCATCGACTGGCTGGCCTGGAAATTCATCCGGAGCGGGTGGAGCGTCAAGGCGATCCACCGCCTGATTCTGCAGTCGAACACCTATCAGCAGTCCCTGCGTCATCCCCGGTGGGAGACCTACGAGGAGATCGACAGCGCCAATCGCTATCTGTGGAAGCGCAGTCCCATTCGCCTGGAGGCCGAGGTCATTCGCGACAGCCTGCTGGCGGTCAGCGGCGAGCTGAATGCCCTTCGGGGAGGCCCGCCCTTCTTTCCCAGGATCGACCAGGAGGTGATGGACCGGGCCGGCACCTGGTGGGAGGCCTCGCCGGTCGAGGACCGCAGCCGGCGGACCGTCTACATGCTGCAGTGCCGCTCGCTGCAGTCTCCCATGATCAGCGCCTTCGACGGGCCCAACATCCAGGAAACCTGCCCCGTTCGGGGCGTGACCACGGTGACTCCGCAGGTGTTCGCCCTCTTCAACAGCGACTTCTCCCACGAGCAGAGCCAGGCCATGGCCCGCCGCATCGTCGGAGAAGTGGGGAAGGATCCCGAGCGGCAGATCGAACGGGCCTTCCAACTGGCCCTGCAGCGGCCGCCCTCCCCCGCTGAAAGGCAAAAGTGCCTGTCCTTCCTGGGCGGAAGCCGGGACCTGCCCGGCGAGAGCCGCGAGTTGACCCTGAAGGCGATTTCCTTTGCGGACAACGCCAGTGCGGAAGGGAAACCGCCGGCGCACGCAGGCCCCCGAAAGTTTTCGCTGGCCGGCCTCTGCCTGGTGCTGTTCAACATGAACGAATTCGTGTTCCTGGAATAGCCTGAAGGGCAACGGAATCGAAAAGGAGTCCCCGATGCCAAAACCGGAATTCAGCTTTTGCGGACAGGTCGAGCCCGGTCCCGATCCTCGCCTGGGCGGGTTGGGGCGCCGGGACTTCCTGTTCCGGTTCGGCCGCGGCGTCGGAAGCCTGGCCCTGTCCTCGCTGCTCTTCCAGGACACGCTTCGCGGCGCTCTCCCCCGGCTCGAAGATCCCCTGCTGCCCAAGGCCCCCCATTTCCAGGGCAAGGCCAAGTCCTGCATCTTCCTCTTCATGGAAGGCGCGCCCAGCCAGATGGACACCTTCGATCCCAAGCCGGCTCTGGACAAGCACCACGGGACGCCGGTCACCCGGATTTACGGGAGCATGGAAAAGCGGATCTACGTGGGCAGCCCCTTCAAGTTCGCCAGGCACGGGCAGTGCGGAATGGAGGTTTCGGACATCTTTCCCCACCTGTCGACCTGCGTGGACGACATCGCGGTGGTCCGGTCGCTGCACACCGATTCCCACAACCATCCGGCCGGGTGCTTCCTGATGAACACCGGGGTCTCTATTCCGGGGAGTCCCTCGGTGGGCTCCTGGCTGATCTACGGCCTGGGCAGCGAGAACCAGAACCTGCCTTCCTTTGTGGTGTTGCCGGACCGGCGGCGAGGTATATCGGGAGGCGCGGTCAACTACTCCAACGCCTATCTGCCGGCCGCCTGTCACGGCACCATGCTCAACCCCGACGGTGTCCCCATCGTGGACCTGCAGCCGCCCGCGGGGATGGGGCGGGAGGAGCAGGAAGCCAGCGTCAAGCTTCTGAACGAGCTGAACGAGCCCTACCTGGAGTCGGACCCCTCCAACAGCGGCCTGCTGACCCGCATGAAGAACTACGAGCTGGCCTTCCGCATGCAGTTCGCCGTTCCGGGGGCCCTGGACATCGACAGCGAGTCGGAGAAGACCAAGGAGCTCTACGGGCTCAACGACAGGATCACCGAGCCCATGGCCCGCAAGTGCCTGATGGCCCGTCGCCTGGTGGAGCGCGGGGTGCGCTACGTGCAGGTCTACTGCAGCGGCTGGGACTCCCACGAGAATATCGCCGCCGAGCATCGACTGCGCGGCTATGAAACCGACCGGCCGGTGGCCGCCCTCCTGAAGGATCTGAAGCAGCGGGGCCTGCTGGACCAGACCCTGCTGGTTTGGGGCGGCGAGTTCGGACGCACCGCCGACAATTCCATGTCCTTCTTCCGTTCCAACCCCGGCCGCGACCACAACAAGGAAGCCATGGTGATGTGGTTCGCCGGCGGAGGGATCAAGGGCGGCACGGTGGTCGGCAACACCGACGAGTTGGGCATCAAGGCCGCCGAGAACGTCTACCACCTGCACGACCTGCACGCCACCATCCTTCGCCTGATGGGTCTGGACGACATGCGACTGACCTACTACCACGCGGGACGCCTCAAGCGGCTCACCGACCTGGGTGGCAGGCCCATCAAGGAAGTCCTGGCCTGACCCGGCCGGGGCTGGTCCTGCAAGCGCCTCTCCCACCTTCTCCTGCAACATGAAGGGCGGCTGGGCCATCGCCCTTTTCATCCTGGCCGTGCTGCTCGGGGAAGCGGCGACCGTCTATCTGACCAGAGAGTTCATCGTGTAGATGGGATCCGTGGCTGGGACAAGGGACAGCATTTTCCCATGACCATCCCCGGGGGAGCGGTTTCGGGGGCCAATAAGCCGCCAGGGCGGCGGCAATCATCCCCGGTGTTCCATTACCGGTCGACCCGGCGAAAATGAAGCTTAGCGCAGCATGTCCCTGAGCACGGGAGTCTGCCGCTTGCTCACGGTGTACTCCAGCCCGTTGGTCAGGGTCAGCAGCCAGCGCTGACTGCTGAGAGGGCTTATCCTGCGGACCTTGTCGAGGTTGACCAGAACGCTCCGGTGGACCCGCTGAAACTGGGTGCCGCTGAAGCGCTCGTCGATGGCCTGGAGAGTCTGAGTGGCCATGTAGCTCTTGTCGCCGGTCCGGATCCAGACGATCTCACGTTCGGCCTGGAAGGCAAAGACTTCATCCGGATCCAGCAGATAGTAGTCCGCACCCTTCCTGGCCACGATCTTCACCATCCCGCGCTTTTTCCCGGCCGTGGCCGCCCCCAGCGTCTGAGCGACCCGTTCCACGGCTTCCTGCCGATTGCCCAGGGACGCCTGGGCGCGTTCAACGGCCGTCTGCAGCCGATCCGGGCTGAACGGTTTCAGCAGGTAGTCGACCGCGCCAACCTCGAAGGCGTTGAGGGCGTACTCGCTGTAGGCGGTCACAAAGATGATGGAGGGAAGGGGCCCGCGGAGCTGCCGCAACATCTGGAAGCCGTCCATCAGGGGCATCTGGATGTCCAGCAGGACCAGGTCCGGCCGGAGCGTTTCGATTTGCCGGAGGCCCTGCTGGCCGTTTTCGGCCTCGCCGACGACCGAGATGTCATCCATCTCGGCCAAGTCCTCCAGCAGCACCTGCCGGGACACGGGTTCGTCTTCCACCACCAGCGTTCGAAGGGTTTTCGTGGACATGACTGCCTGCTGTTATAAGTCGATTCCGCATTCAAGGCCGAAGGGGTTTCGACCGGCGGGAGGTTCGACCGCACCGGCGGCCCCCTCCGACCCGCGGGCGGAACAGGTTGGACCCGGCCGGGGCGGCCCCGCCATAGCCCCGCGGCCTGCCGCCTGCCCGCGCCGCAGGATGGCGCGGCAGCCGTTGCACGACCGGAGATCCGGGAGCGTCCCGGCATTTCTCCCGAATTCCTATTATGCACCAGCGGCGGCGCACCCATGGAATTCGACCGTTCAGATCGTATACTGACGAGAGCAGGCCCGATCCATGGACAATGCACCCGCCATTCACCTGCCGCTGCTGGTCAATACCCTGGGGCACATCTTTGGCCTGGCGGCATTCAGCGGTTTTCTCTACTTTCTTTGGCGCAGCCGCCGCCGGTCTCTCCTGGGGGACATCCGGCTGCCGGGCGGGGCGGCCCTGCTGGCCCTGCTGTGGAACGCCGGCTCCCTGGGAGTGCTGGCCGCGGCGGACTCACCCAGCCTGGCGCGGCGCGTCCTGGTGGCCGCAAGCTTCGCCACCTTGAGCCTGCTGCCCAGCGTGCTGCTGCATGTATCACTGGGCTCACGGCGGTCCCTGCTCTGCTGGATCGGCTACGGAGTAGGGCTGCTGGCCTGCGGCATCCACCTGGCTGACATCTTCGGCACCGGGGTCGCTTCCCATCAATTCGGGCTGCGTCTGATCACCTTCGGATTCGGCGCCCTGGCCGTTCTGGCGGCCCTGGTCCTCTGGAGGGACCAGCAGCAGCGCAAGGGGGCGGGCATGCGCATGCTGGGCGCCATGGCCCTGTTCCTGTTCGCCGTTTCCTTCGCCCACTTCGGCGAAGCCCACGGACCCGATGCCTGGGTCTACGAGCTCTTGGTGCACCATGCCGGCATTCCGCTGGCGCTGGTGGTGCTGCTGCAGGAATACCGCTTTCTGCTCCTGGACGTCTTCATTCGCTTTCTGGGGAATGCGTTGCTGGCGGTGGTCTTCGCGGTGGGGCTGATCGGGCTGCTGAGTCGACTGGAGCTCGATACCGCCTTCCCTCAAGGGGGATTCCCCCTGGCGGTGACCATCACCGGGGTGGGGCTGGCCCTGCTCGGATTTTCCGTGCTTCGCGGCCACCTTCAGCGATGGGTGGAGCAGCGTGTTTTCCGCAGAGGCAACCTGAGGGCCGGGCTGCAGCGCCTCCAAGCCCTGGCTGGCGGCGCCGGGAGCGAAGAGGCCTTCCTGCAGCGGGCGGCCAGGGAAGTGGCCTCCTTCGCCAAGGCCGGCCGGGTGGAGCTGCTGGAGGAAAGCGTCCTTGCGACGGGGTTTGTCGGCGACGGGCTGCGCCCGCGGATTCTGGACCGAGGCCAGAGTTCGGAGCTTGGCCCCAGGCGCTGGGCCGAAGTGGCGGTGCCCCTGCGGTTTGCCGAGGGAGACCGGCAGGTGCTGCTCTTGAGCGCCCGGTTGGCCGGCAGGCGCTATCTCAGCCAAGACCTGGAGGATCTGAACCGGCTGGCGGCCGAGGTGGTGGCGCAGGTGGCTCGCCGCAGGCGGGCCGAGCTCCAGGGCCTGGCCACCCGGGCGGAGCTGCAGGCGCTGCGGGCACAGATCAATCCCCACTTCCTCTTCAACTCCCTCAACGCCCTCTACGGGCTCATTCCGCGAGCAGCCGCCGAGGCCCGGCGCACCGTGGTCAACCTGGCCGAGATCTTTCGCTACCTGCTGCAGGGGAATCGCCAGCAGGTGCCGCTGGAAGAGGAGCTTCGGACCGTCCGGGCCTACCTGGAGGTGGAGCGCTTGCGGCTGGGCGGGCGGCTGGCCACCCGGATCGAGGTCAGCCGGGAAGCCCTCCAGGTGGAAATCCCGGCCCTGTCGATCCAGCCCCTGGTCGAGAACGCCGTCAAGCACGGGATCAGCAGGATGGCCGAGGGCGGAAGCATCGGGCTGGAAGCCACTGTGGAGGATGGCGTCCTCGAGGTCGCCGTCTCCGACGACGGCCCGGGGTTTCAGCCCTCCGGGCCGCCGGAAAGCGGACAGGGCCTGGAGAATGTCCGGCGCCGGCTGCGCCTCAGCTACGGCGAGCAGGGCTCATTCCGGATGGAATCTGCCGCCGGCCGCACCAGGGTCGGCTTCCGGGTGCCGCTGCAGCAGCCCGCCACCGTTCTGTCCGAGTAATGCCGCGGCCAGCATCGGACGCATCGCCGCAGTCCGGCGGCTTGGCGTCCACCCTCCACCGCATCGCCAACAGGCTCTCGGAATTTCCCTGCTACAATAACGACAAGAAACGAGAGTCCTCACAGAAAGGGCCACCCACTCCAGCCTTTCTGAACGGATTGCCCAAGGACATCACCACTCTCGAGTCGGAGAGGATCCGTAGAGAAGACACAAGAGAGAGCCATGAAACACCTCATTGCCTGCTGTGCCCTGTCGATCCATCTCGGGGCGCTCGCCTTCGCGGAAACGGCAGTTACGGAACGCGACGTGAATGCGCTCGGATACGCTCGACCCACTTCGCTGGCCGTGATTCCCACGGCGGCGCACGTGAAAAGCTTCAGGACCCGAGTCGTGATCGGCAACCTGACGTCGCATGAATATTCCATTACCGCCACTCTCTACGGTCCGAATGGCCTGGTGGGCCGGGAAATCATCTCCATGCCGGCGACTCACTACCGGGGATGGGACAATTTCTTCAGGTCGGTGTTCGACTATACGGGAAACGGATCGGTCGTGCTCGAGTCCGAGAGAGACAGCGAGGCGGGCGATGCCGGGGAGTCCCGTTACAAGTTCTACCTGACGGCCGAGGTCTATTCCGACTCGGAGAACGGCCGTTTCACCACGCCGGTCGTCAATGGGATCGCTCCGTTGGTCGATGCAGGAGATCGGGCCTACAATTTCGGAATATCCGTCAATGAGCATCGGAGAACCAACATCGGCGCCTTCAACCCAAGCGACGCGCCTGTTTCCATTGAAGCCGAGGTCTCCGGCGAGTCCGGCCTGCTCGAAACCGTCAATTTTGAGATGGCGCCCTACTCCTGGCAGCAGAAACCCATCAGCGCCACGGTGGACTTCGGATGGATCGAGTGGAAAACAAGCGGTGGCACCTACCTTTGGGCGGTGTCGGTCGACAACCGGTCCAACGACGGAACCCTGGTTTATCCGATGAAACCGGAAGAAGGCGGCGGAACGTCCACCGATCCCGGTGACCTCCAGGCCTGCACTGCCGAAACCGTCCTTCGATCCGGGGGTCAATGCAGCCTTGAGAGCGGGGACAGCCCGATCGGGACCTTCACCGTAAACCCGAACGGCACGAGCTGTTTGAGTATCGGTGGCTTTACGACCTGTTCGGCAACAGCGCACAACTTGAGAAACGCCTCGGTGAATCGATATCGGATCACCTTCGTGGCCGGCAGGAACGACGACGGGAGCTGGACGATTTCCGAGATCTCGATATCGGGGTAACGACAAGTGTCCGAACGTCTCGAACAGCAAATCCAGCAAGCGGTCGGCAGGAAGTCGAAGATGCGAACAGCATTCAGGGGATGCCTCGCGATTCTTGGCGTCCTGCCTCTGATTGCGGGCTCTGCCGGCGTGGCTACCTCTGAGACTCCCCCTGGCGAGGGTCGGGAAAGGGCACGTTTGGCGCAGGAACGGGCCTCCGGCCTGACCCGGGCCGGCGCCGCCCGGATTTCCGCGGAAAGCCGGGGAGTCCTCCGGGAACCGGCCGTTGAGGCCGCGCCTCGATCTTCCGCCACGCCGTCCGTCTCCGAACAGTCCGTGCAAGACTCCTCTCCCTCTCCCCCCACCGGCTATTCGTTCGTTTCCTACGAGGGTGAGATGCCGCGGCAGCGAATCGAGGGCGAGGTTGACACCGGAGGCGAGCGCCCCCGGATGGATCTCGACTGGCTGGGGGCGGAGACCTCGCTCGAGATGCTGTCCGACCAGGCGGCCGCGGCCGGACGGGACTGGTCCTTCGGCTGGATTCGACTCGCCGGGGCCGCCACGGTCAATGATCTGGCCCAGGCGCTCCAAGGGACGGGCGCCCGGATCGTCGGTTCCTCGGGAGCGCTGGTGCGCGCCAGGCTCCCGGGCGACCAGGCCCGCCTGCAAGCGATCGCGGCGCTGCCGGAGGTCGATGGGCTGGGCGCTCTCCCCCCGGAGAGGAAACTCGCCCGGGAGCTTGCGACTCCATCGCCCGACGCCTCTCTCCAGGAAGCGACGCCCGTGTTCATCACCCTGATGACCGGCGACCCCGAGGCCCGCTGGCGGGAAGCGCTGCAGGACCTGGGGGCGGAGGTGGGCCGCTTCGACCCGGACATCCGGGTCTATGCGGCCAACGTGCCCGAAGCTCGGCTGGAGGCGATTGCCGCGGCCGACTTCGTGCTGGCCCTCCAACCCATCGGAATCGTCGAATCCGTGCTCGACACGGCTGTCCCCGCCATGGGTGCCGATGCTCTGCGAAGTTACGAGGGGGCTCCCGGCCTCTTCTCGGGCATCGGCGGCGACTCGGTCCCCATCGGCGTCATGGATTCCGGCCTCAATATCAACCATCCCGACATCGCGTCCAACCGGGAAAGCGTGTGCGGGGCCAACTTCTCGCTGGACCTCGGCTTCTTCGGGTTCGGCGGGACCAGCGAGTCCGAGGACCTGTGGATCGATGCAAATGAACACGGAACCCAAGTCACCGGAGTCATCCTGGGCAACGGGTACGTCGAGCCCCGTTTCGCCGGCATGGCGCCTTCGGTGCGCCACGTCCGTTTCGCCAAGGTTCTGAACACCTCCGGAGTCGGATTCGGGGACGGCATCAGTCGAGCCATGGATTTCCTGGCTCGCCCCACCGAGTGCGCCGAAGCGGCCAGCCCTTCGCTCCCGGTCAAACCCCTGATCGTCAACATGAGCCTGAGTGATTCCTCCAGGGAGTTCGAGGGAAGGGACGTCGATGAGCGCAAGCTCGACTCGGTCGTCTGGAGTCACCGCCAACTGTATGTCGTCGCGCAATCGAACGACGGGATCCATGGATTTTCCGACTTCGCCAGCGCCAAGAACTCGCTGGCCGTCGGCGCCGTGCTGGACAGCGGGGACATTGCCTCCTTCAGCAGTCATGGCCCCACCTTCGACGGGCGCCTGGCGCCCCAGGTAGTGGCCAGCGGCGTCGGCATCCATTCGGCCCGGGGCGACGGCAGCCGCGGGGGCTATATCGGCGTCAACGGCACCAGTTTCTCGTCGCCGGCCGTGGCCGGGGTGGCCGCCCTGCTGATGGATGCGGTCCCCGCCTTCCGGGAGCAGCCCGCGCTGACCCGGGCTCGGCTGATGGCCGGCGCCATCCGGCCGGACCCCTGGTTGGAGGCCGCCGCGGCGTTCCCCGCGACCAACACCGACGGGCCCGGCAGGCTGCATGCCCAGTACGGACTGGGCAAGGTGTCGGCCCTGACCAGCGTGCTCAACCGGGATCGGGCCGACGGTTGGACCGGCGGGGCCGCGGTCTCCGAGCTGCGGGACGGCCAGTACGCCTACCAGGACATCCTGGTGCCGGAAGGCGCCGGCCGCCTCGACCTGGTGCTGGCCTGGGACGAGCCGCCCACCGACACCATCGGCAGCGCCGTGTTGAACGATCTCGACCTGTGGCTCGACCGGGACGGCGATTGCGGCGGCGTCGCCTGCGGGGAGCATGTTTCGTCTTCCCGCGTGGACAACGTGGAGTGGATCATCCTGAGAAACCCGCAACCGGGTGTCTATCGGGCCAAGGTGGCGGCTCACCGCATCTACACCGCTCCGCCCCGGGCGGCGCTGGCCTGGACGGTGATCCGGGGCGCCTCTACCCCGAGCCTGGAGATCGAGGTTGCAAGCAGCGCCCTCGAGGGCGGCCGGGAACAGGAAGTGGCGCTTACCCTGGGCAGCGACGCCTACGTGGCGGCCGGAACCCGGCTCCACATCGACTGCCGCGACGCCGGAGGCCCATCCGGCTGCGACCAGGTGCGGATCCACACCTTGGAGGTGACCCGCCAGGATGGGCTGACGGTGGATCTGTCGAGTGAACTCGAGCCGCCGGAACCCGAGGCGCCGGGACGCGGGACGCCGGCGTTGCCGGGACCTGAGACGCCGGCGTTGCCGGGGCAGGAACCGATCGACGCCTCGCCCGTCCCGCTGGGGTCCTCGATCCCGCTCGGTGAAGTCTCGGTCGGGGAGGCCCGGGACATCAAGTTGAGGGTTTCCTACACCGGGGAGCCGGATACGGCGCGCCTCTACTTTACCGCCAGCGCCTGGAACGCAGGGGCGGCATCGGTTTCGGTCGGCCTGGGCGCGGGCAGCCGGTCCCCATCCGGCGTTGCCGACAGGCCCCTGAACGACGACTTCCTGTCGGCAGCCCCGATTGGAGGCCAGGCGGGGTCAGTGGCTCTGGATCTGCTGCCGGCCACGCCGGAGCCGGGAGAACCTCTGTTCACCTCCCGCCGGGGACGCCCGGCCGGCTCGGTCTGGTACGCCTGGACGGCGCCGGCCGACGGCCCGGTCCATTTCGACATTCCCCCGGGTACGGATCGCGGGGACATGCGCAACGACCGCATCGACATCTATCGAGGCGACCGCATCGCGGCGCTGGACCATATCGCCTCCGGCCAGTGGGGATCGACCTTCTTCGCTGAGCAGGGACAAACCTATCGCATCCGGGTGAGCAAGGACGCCAGGGGCGCCGCCCTCGAGCTCCGCTGGTCCAAGGAAGGCCGCCCCGCCAACGACAACCTGTCGGAGGCCAGCCCCATCGAGGGGCCGGCCGGCATGGTCCACGGCAACAACCGGGGAGCCACCCTGGAGCCCGGAGAGTGGTTCGGGTTCGCAGCGGCCACCACCTGGTACCGCTGGACCGCGCCCGGAGACGGCCTCTGGCTGTTCCAGAGCGAGGAACCGCGTCGTGTCTTCGTGTTCGAAAAAGGCGCAACCGCGAGCGGTGTCTTCGAGAGGGACCTCTTCCCGGGGGACACAACCGCAGAAAGCATTCCCCGGCTCCGGCTGGTGTCGGGCTTTCCCGTGGAACGCTCCGTGGTCAACGCCGGAGCCGGAAGGGAGTATCTCATCGCGGTGGCCGAGCCCACGGCCTATTCGTCCGGAGGCTCCTACCCGTTGAGGTGGTCGCCGCTGCCCTTCGTTCTCCGCGCCCCGAACGACGATATTGCGGGTGCCGAACCGATCGAGAGCGCGCTGTCGTCCGAACACCTCATTGCGGTGGACCCCCTGGCGACCGTGGAGCCCGGAGAGCCGGCCGAGAGCGGTGTCCGCACGAATTGGTGGGTGTGGGAAGCTCCGGAGGACGGTCTCTATACCTGGAGCCTGACGGATCCCGGCGGGCTGTCTCTTTCAATCTTCCCGACCCATTCGAGGCTGCGGGTGACCGTGTTTACCGGAAGCTCCACCGAAGACCTGCGCCTGGTCGCCGAGAGCCGGATGGACGCGGAGCCGTCCGACTTCGTCTTCGAGGCCGTGGGCGGACAACGGTACTGGATCGCGGCCGGCTTTTCGACCGGCGATCTGTCAGCCTATTCGATTCCAGGGGCCGCGGCCAACATCGTCTGGGGACCCACCCCCGGCAACGACCGCATCTCCAGCGCCGCGCCGCTTTCGGGAGCCACGGGTTCGACCACCGGGTCCAATCGTTTCGCAACCATGGAGCCGAGCGAACGGATCGGGCCGCTGGGCCAGTCCTCGCTCTGGTGGCGATACCGGGCGCCGGCCTCCGGGTGGTACAGGTTTCGGATCGACGAGCCCTTCGCTCCCTGGGTGCTGGCCGTCTACCGGGAAACCCTCCGGGGGTTGGGACCGCTCGAGTTCGTGAGAAGCAGCCATCAGCCGGAAGGGCTCGAGTCCTACGCCAGAAGCAGCCATCAGCCGGAAGGGCTCGAGTCCTACGCCATCGAGGTGGTCTTTTTTGCCGAGGCGGGGGCCGGCTACAGGATCCGGCTCGGGAGCCGCGGCGGCAGATCCGGAGGCGAGTTCACCTTGCTCTGGGAGGAAAGCGAAGCCCCGGTCTGGCTCAAGTACGTGGGAAGCCTGGCCGACGGAGACCTGGACGCCCAGGGGAACCCGGTGGCGGTTCGGAGTCCGGCCAGCCTGGCCCTCAATGGCCGCGGAACGGTGCTCTACGTGGCTTCCCGGCTTGGCCTGCAAGCGTTTGAACGCGACTCCAGGACCGGAAATCTGACCCTGCTTCAGGAGCTGGGAGACTACGATCTGGAAGACAGTACGCTGATCTGGGATCGACACAGAGCGGCGCTCTATGTCCATCGGTGCGGGGCCTGGCGCCGGTTCGCGCCGGTCGACGGAACCGGGCGGCAGCTTCGGGACGAGGGCATGCTGTCGGTCACGGACCTGTCGGGAGCCGCCAATTGCGGCGGCGATGTCTTCATGGACTCGGGGGGATCGTTCATCCACACGGTCGATCCCATGCAGGGTCAACTGCAGGTTCTGGCCTTCGATTCACCGAGCGATCTTCGCCACGTCCAGACCGTGACGTTTGCCGGGCTGAAGCGGGCGCTGATCTCCAACGGCGGCAGCCACCTCTACGCGGCCACCAACTCGTCGGTCCTGGCCTTTGGGCGCGACGGGGAAACGGGAGAGCTCACCCGGGCGGGAGAAACCGAACCGGGCTTGTGGAACCTGCAATCCATTGCGATCAGCAGCGACGACCGCTATCTGTTCGCCTTCGACGACAACGGCACCCGGTCGAACCTGTTCCAACTGGAGGACGATCCCGCCAGTCCGCAGCCGGTGGGCAGCCTGCCGCAATTCTGGTTCCCGCCGCGGGGGTACTTGGCCTTCGACAACCGGTGCGGAGGGATGGCAAGAAGGGGAAGCCCGGCGGTTGACCTGTTCTGCAAGGATTCGGCCTTCGGCGTGCGATGGCAGCCGGAGAACGGCGCCCTGGCGCCGACCGACCTGGTGGCCCCCTGGCGGCCGGACCGGTTCAACAACTCCATCCCCGACTTCGGCCACACGCGACACTTCGCGGCCAGTCCGGACGGCAGGCACGCCTACCTCAGCACCGAAGAGGCGGGCCTGCTCATCTTCGAGCGGGTCGGGGTCGGCGCCGATGGATTCGTGCGGCTGGAGATGCTCTCGGTCTCACCCGGCCAGGTCGGTTTCGGCCCGGTTTCGAGCGGAGGCTGCATCGCCGTCGAAAACGTGTTCATCGATGCCACCCACTTCGCCGTCCTCCATTCCAAGTGGCAGACCCGGGCCGGCCCGGAGGCCCAATGGACCGACATCGAGGGAACGGAAACCGTGGGAGAACTGTGCGCCCACACGCCCTCCGCTCCCGGCGAATACAGGCTGGTCGCGGAGATCATGATCGACGGCGAAACCGGACAGTACGCCAGCAACATCCTGACCCGGTAGAATCCTCGTCTGAAACGACAGAAAAAAAGAGTTGTCCACGAAGACACACGAAGAACGACGAAGGGCCACTAAGAAAGACTTATGTTCTTGACGCACTCAAAGGGAACGCCCCTTGGGTTCGGGTGAGGGAAACGCAGCCAGTCGGCTTCCCATGCCACAGCGTCTCGTCCTGTTAATCCTGTGTATCCATGTTCAATAGTTAGATAACCGGATCAACGGGACAGGGTCCTGGTTGCCGATAGGCCGCGAAGAAAAACCGAAACAGATCCATTCGGATTCGTGCCTATTCGCGTTCATTGGTGGTTCGTCTTTATTAACGCCCCCTGTTTCAATCTCGAATGATCCGCCCGTCCTGGGGGGCGGGGACTTGGCTTGTCTGAAGGGAATCGTCACTTGCGGATTGGACCCGATGATGGGGGCGGGCCGGGAGGTTTCTCGTGACAAACAGGTCGACGAGGCGGACGGTGCTCTTCATGCTGCCGGCCATGCTCACCCTGCTCCTGTCCGGGTTGGCTGCCGAACAGGCCGCCCCCGCTTACCAGCCGGTCCAAAAGTACGATCCCAAGCGGGATGCCGCCGCCGACATCGACGCCGCCGTGTCCGAGGCCAAACGCTCGGGACGGCACGTGCTGATCGAGGTCGGGGGCGAGTGGTGTGTCTGGTGCCACCGGCTGGACGACTATCTGAAGGCGAAAAGGAAGCTGAATGCCCTGCTGGAGCGGAACTTCGTGATGGTCAAGGTGAACTACAGCCCCGAGAACGAGAACGAAGAGGTGCTCTCAGGCTACCCGGAGGTGGCCGGCTATCCCCACTTCTTCGTGCTGGACGGTGATGGGAAGCTCCTGCACTCTCAGGACACCGCCAAGCTGGAAAAGGGCAAGTCCTACCACGCCCGCAGGTTCAAGCGCTTTCTGACCCGCTGGGGACCGAAGAGGTCAGCTCCCTCCCGCCGCCGGCGCTATTGAGGGCACTCAACAGGACAAGCGGGCCCACAGGGCAAGTCCGAAGGCCGATACCCGCTGCGTCCATCCTCTCAGTTGCTTGATTCCGCGCGGCTCTCTACTTTTCACGATCGCATGTTGCCGAATTGGCCCAACAGGAATGGTCTGGCACATCTGCGCAACAAAAAGCAGTTGCCAACCTTGGCTCCTCAAGTCCGACTATCACGGTGCGCAACCAACGCAGCTTGCAGATGTGTACATTATATGGTTCACTGTACATTGAAGGGTGCAGCATGGCCGACGAGTCGGAGCCACAGAAAATCCCACTGATCTTCTACCGCACGCGTTCGGGCAGTGAACCCGTGAGGGAGTGGCTGAAAGGGCTGGCTAAGACCGAGCGTCACGAGGTAGGGAAGGACCTGCTTCGGGCGCAATGGCGCTGGCCGATAGGCATGCCGATGTGCCGCCCGATGGGAAACGGCCTTTGGGAAATCCGGACGGATCTGCCGACTAAACGGACGGCGCGCGTGCTGCTTTGCCACTACCGTGAGCACTTGGTGGTGCTGCATGGGTTCATCAAGAAAACGCGGGCAACGCCGGATTCGGATTTGGCAATGGCGCGCAGGCGTCGGAAGGAGTTGGAACGATGAGCAAGAAACATATGGGATCCAGCATCGATGCCTTCCTCCAGGAGGAGGGCATCTTCGAGGAAGCGCAGGCGCAGGCAATCAAGGAAGTCGTCGCGTGGCAACTCGCGGAGGCCATGAAAAAAAAGAAGATCTCCAAGAGCAAGATGGCGCTGCTGCTGAAGACGAGCCGCACTCAGGTGGACCGGCTGCTCGATCCGAAAAACGACATCACGCTCGGAAGCTTGCAACGGGCCGCCGCAATAGTCGGGCGCCGCGTGAACATCGATTTAATTTAACGGGAGAAGCAGGGTGGCGTCGGGTAATCGGTTCCCTACTGCGACCATCAGCGCGCCTCGAAGTCAGAATGTTGCCCGCATCGATTTCGTAGCTCCGGCCGTTCATCCGGAGCGCTGGGGCTTCCTCCTCTCCAACGGTGTCCGACCCAAGGACGTGTATGGTTTTCCGTCCTTCCTCTCAACCAAGCGGAACTTCACGAGCAAAACAAGCGTAATTGATTGTAAAAGAGGAGTTTACGTAGAATCAACCTGTCTTGTTTATGGCAACACCCTTGTCGGGGTCGATTGTAAGCATTGGGAACACCTTGGCTTGCAATGGCGTGGCGTGTGTGACCAGATTGAATGCACTGTTGGGATGTCCCGGGAGGGTGACCTGATTGAGAGTCACGGTGGCCAGGTCCTGCAGCAGGGTGGTGACACTGTGGACGGGATCCCCGTCAGGAGTTTTCCGGGTGGCAGCCTTGGCCTTGGCCTGGGGGGACGGTTCGGCCTTCTGCACCGGTGAGTTGCGCACGGCAGGAGCCTCATCTTCGAACAGCAAGGGAGCCAGACGCCGGCGCAGGTGCCATTCCAGGTACCAGGTCAGCAGGCAGAGAAAGACATGCCCGCGCACGTGCTCTTCGCTGTAGACAAACACGGGCCGGCTGTCGAGCCGGGTGGTCTTGAGGGAACGGAAGGCCCGCTCGACCTGGGAGAGGCTCTTGTAGGCGGCCACCGCCTGGTGAGCGTCGATGGCCCGCGCATCCAGACTGGTGCGGACGAGGTAGAGGCCGTCGAGGCGGGCCTCGGCCTGGATCTTGCGTTGGAGGCTTGCAGCGGCTTGCGGATGTCGACACTGCACAGGGCCGAGATCCAGTCCGGCCCGGCCCGCCGCAAGCGCTGGTGAGCATCCTCAACAGGACAGGCGGACCCACTCCACGTCCATGCGTTCAACCGTCCCCGCGTAGTAGACGATCAGCACCTCCCCGTTGGACAGGACGGTGGCGTAGGGCAGGCCGTAGCTCCAGTCGCTCATGACGTCCAGGGTGTCGGCCATGTTCACCCCGGCGGAGGGGCGGTTTTTCAGGACGGCGGCGTGGTCGTAGATGACGACCTCGGTCTCGGCCGGGAAAGCGGCGTCAATGGCGGGGGCCAGGCGGGCCCGGATGGATTGAGTGCCGAACCGGTCCACCCAGGCCAGCACCGTTCTGCCGTCGGGCAGGATGGCGGGGGTGGCCGCCTGGTCGGCGAAGCCCAGGTCCTCGGGCTCGGTCCAGCTTCGGCCTTCGTCCCGGCTGATGCGGCGCCGGATGTTCAGGTAGGTTCCCTCCCGGCTGTCGAAGTACCAGGTGAAGGTGACGATGCGCCCGTCGGGGGCCACTCCCGCCCGCTGGTCCCAGTTGAACATCCTGCCGGTCGGGTCCTGGCTCACCGTGTGGGGGGCGCTCCAGGACCGCCCCTCGTCCTCCGAGTAGAGATAGACCACCCGCTGATACCACCTGGAGGCGTCCAGGTAGGGCTTGTTGGTCTCCACGCTCAACGCCAGCCGGCCGCCGGCCAGCTCCATCAGGGGGCTGGTCACGCTGGGCGGCCCCAGCTCGGCCGGGGTGGGGATGACCCGCCAGGGGCTCCAGCTCCGGCCGCCGTCGTCCGACTCCGACCAGAGCACCGTCATGGGCAGACAGCCCTCGGTTTCGGCATGAAAGATCTTGGAGCCGGGGAAGGACTCCCGGTCCACCCACATGGAGATCAGCACCAGGCGCCCGGATGAGAGCCGGGTGGGATAGGCCACCCACAGCGAGCCCTTCTTTCCCCCGATCCTGGGCGTCTCCAGGATCGTCGGTTCCGTCCAGCTCCGCCCCAGGTCTTCCGACCAGCAGAGCTCCAGGGTGGCCCGGTCCGAGTCCTTGTTGGGACCCGCCTTGTAGGTGGCCAGCACCCGCCCGTCCTTCAGTCCCAACACCATGGGAAAGGTTGCGACGGCCCGGTCGCTTCCCACCTCCCCCCGGTGCAGGGTCCCCCTGGCGACGATCTTCATGGCGTTCCTCCCGTGGTTTTCAGCACAGTCCCGTGCTGCTCCGGAATCCTCCAATCAAAGATTGGCCAGCCTGAAAATTTTGGTTGCAATTCCGTAGGGAGTCATTGTAAGTTCTAGCCACTCCCTCCGAGAAACATTCTACAGTTTCCAGACAAATTCTTGCCGAAAGAGAACGGCGGAGGTCGTTATGTCCACTGTCTCCGGTGCGTGCCGAATTGCGTCCCATTTTGCCCCTCTTCGCAAAGCGATTCCAACACTGTTGCTGCTGTTTCAAGAGAGTGCCCTGCTGGCCCAGGGGACCGGAACCAGCCCGTGGGTCATGGCTGTCGACGAATTGGCGAATACCTTTACAGGACCACTGGCCAAGGGGCTGTCACTCATCGCCATCGTGGTCGGAGGCTTGATGTTCGCCTACGGTGAGGGCGGGTCCAAGCGAGCCCTGGCCGGCACCGTTTTCGGGTTGGGCATGGCCCTGGGGGCTGCCAATTTCATGAAATGGCTGTTTGGGGTGTGACCGTGAAATGACGGGAAAACGTCGATGGAGCGGCTACCCCGTTTTGAGCCGTCCGCTGATGATTCTGGGTGTGGAACGGCGCTGGTTTCTCCTGAGCGCGACCCTGGCAGTAGCGCTTTGGAATGCCGGCGACTCCCTTCTGGCAGCGATCTTCGTCCTGGCATTGCTGCTTGGCGCCGGCCGGCTGGCCTGGAAACAGGATCCCAGAATGCTGAGCCTGTTGCGGGAAGCAACCCGATCCAAAGTGCGGTATGACCCCGGCAAGTGGACCGAATCGCCCTGGTATCTGGATCTCCGCTAGCCCGCATTGCTCAACAGGTGGCCTTGATGAACATGAATGCCGAGACCTGGGACTACAACAGATCGGGGGCGCTCGCCGAAGAGATCCCCTATTGGGGGTGGTTGCCGGATGCGCAATCCTGCCTCACTCGCGCCGGTGAGCTTCTGGCCATCGGCCGGTTGGCGCCCATGGAAATCGACGGGCGGAGACCCGAGCAGTTGGATCGGGTACTGGACCGCTGGCAGCGGCTGCTCTCCGACGTGGGTCCGCGTACCCGGCTTTACTTCTATCTCCTTCGCCGGCCCAGTCGGTTGAATGAGATCCGGCAGTTCGGCAGCGACATCAGCAAGCTTTCCCAGCAGCAGAGACGCCGGTTCCTGGCGCGTCGAGTCCGGGAGATGCAGACCTTCCTGGTGTGGTGTCATGACCCGCAGTTGAGGTCTGCCGTCCATCGGGATTCCGGCTGGATGTCCTACGCCCGCGGTTGGATGGCTCGCCGGGGAAAAACCCCTGAATCGGCCTACCTCTATTCGGCCGTTCAAGCGGCCGCCGACCATTTTCGTCAGCTCGTTCAAGCCCATCGGGCGCTGGTGGACGATCTCACTCCCATCGAACTGCTGCCTCCCGAGGCCGGATCGCGCCTGTTGAGCGAGTTGATCAACCGTCCCGGCATCCCCTGGGAGGGGGCCACCGGAAGCGGGCTGAATTGGCGTCTGGCCCTTTCCGAGCTGGAGGCGGAACGCCGCCACCTGCGCCTGGATGGCGAGCCGGTGATTCTCTACTCCCTGCTGTCCCCTCCCGGCGAAGCCTCGGCGAATCTGCTCAATGATCTCTACTGCCTGGACGCCACTCTGACGGCCTCCCTGGAATGGAGGCCTCTCGAGCCGGACCAGGCTCGGAAGAGAATTCGATCGGCCCGCCGGCACTATTTCGCCAAGCGCTACTCCCTGGCGGCTCACATGCAGGAGAAAGAGGGAACGGATACGGCCATGGTGGACTCGGCCGCCGACGTCGAATCCGAGCGGCTCGGGGAAGCGCTGGTGGAACTCGAAGCCGACGGGATCGCTTACGGTGAAATGGCCCTCTGTATCGCGCTGCACGGAGACCTGGACGAGGTCGAACGCCTGGACGGCGACGTGCGCCGAATCTTTTCCTCCCATGACGCCAAGGTCATTCGGGAGGGCTACGGGCAGTTGCCCGCCTGGTTCTGCCGCTGGCCGGCTCAGCCCAGGAAGCGCCAGGTTCGCACCCTGTTCGGCTCCGCCGGTCTGGCCGCCTGCCTGGCTCCCATCTTCGGCCCTCCCGTCGGATCCTCGACCAGCCGGCACTTGCAGCGCCCGGCATTGGCGGTCCTCGAAACCCGTTGGAATACCCCCTATCACTATGACCTCTTTGCCGGCGACGTGGGTCACACGCTGGTGCTCGGGGCGACCGGAAGCGGCAAGTCGTTCCTGCTGAATTTCCTGCTGGTTTCGGCCCTTCAGTACCATCCCAGGGTTCTGATACTCGACCTGGGTGGATCCTACCGTTGGCTCACGGCCTTCCTGGGAGGAAGCTACCTGGAGATGGCTCCCTCCGGAGCGCTCAATCCCGCCTTCAAGCTCAGGCCGTTCTCCTTGCCTCCCACCGAGCGAACCTGTCAATTCCTCACGGGTTGGATGGTTCGCCTGCTGCGGCTGGGCGGGTGGACGGTGGAGGGGGACGATACCAACGAAATTCGCAGCCGCATCCAGGACCTCTATCTGTTTTCTCCGGAACGGCGCACATTGAGCGCCCTGGTGCGAGCCCTTCCCAGCAAGATGTGGCCGGCAATGTCGCGCTGGCATGGCGATGGAGCCTGGGCAGGCTATTTCGACCACTCCGCCGCCGGGGCGGACCTCGATCTGAAAGACTGGCAGGTCATCGACCTGGCCGGAGCAGCGGAGCATGAAGACCTCTGCGAGGCAGCCCTGTTCTACCTGCTGGAGCGCCTGCGCCTGGAGCTGGAAGACCCCGCCGACCTTGCCCGGGTGAAGCTCATGGTCGTGGACGAGGCCTGGCGCTATCTGCGAGATCCCGCCGTTGTGGCCTACCTGGCCGAGTCTGCCAAAACCTGGCGCAAGCGCAATGCCGCCCTGGTCATGGCCACCCAGTCCGCCGTGGATATCACCGGAACCCCAGGCGCCGAAGCACTGCTGGAGTCCATGCCGACCAAGATATTTCTGGCCAACCCGGATTTGCCGTCTCAGGCCGGCCAGGTGTTTCGGCTCAACGAACGGGAGCTGGAGCTCGTCAGAGAATTGGTTCCCAAGAGGGAGCTCTATTTGCGGCGCCCCGATTCGACCGGAGTGCTGCGGCTGAACGTGGACCCAAAGAGCTATTGGCTCTACACCTCCTCGCCGCCGGATGCGGAAAAGCGGGGAGAATTCATCCGGCGATTCGGGTTGGAACAGGGCATCGAACGGCTATCCCAGGGGGTGGCGGTGTGAAGGCAAGGCTTCCCGGGAAAATCCCGGCTCCAACCGTCGCGTTGCTGACGATCTGCTGGACGTTGCTGTCAGGCGTTGCGACCGGAAGCGGCGTGCTTCGGATCAAGGAGCGGCAGGATCAGATTGTGGAGATCCGGACCAAGATTCGGCATACGACCGTGCTGGTTCTTCCGAAGACGGAGAACATCCTGGACTTCGTGGTCGGCGACTCGGACTATTGGCACCTTAGCGGGGCCGCCAACCTGGCCTACCTCAAACCCATCGCTACAGGCGTGCGCACCAACGTGACGCTGGTTTGCGCCAGCGGTCGGATATACGCCTTTGTGGCGAGTGAGGGCGCCGAGTCTCCTCACCTGGTGGTTCGTATCGAAAGAATCGGAGGTGGGGCCGGCCGCGCTGCCGAGTCGCCGCACAAGCCGGCGTTCGTCTCCCGCACCATGGTGGAGGGATACCAGCACGCGGCTCGGCAAGCCAACGAGGCCGCGCTGGCCGCCAAGACTGATGCGGAAGCCCGCATCAACGACGCAAAGCAAGAGGCCACCAAGACCATCGACCAATTTCGCTCTGCCTATCCGGCTCGCCTGAAGTGGCCCTACCGTCTCGAGAAGCGGGCCTTCGAGCGGCCCTTCCTGGTAGAGGCCCTTTGGCACGATGGTCAATTCACCTATCTGCGCTGTCGGGCGCAGGAAGCCCCGGCGCTCTACGAGTTCAAGGATGGATCGCCCAGCCTGGTGTCCTACGACCTCAGCCAGGATGGACTCTACGTGGTACGGCATGTCCTGGGCGATGGCTGGCTTGCCATCGGGAAGAACAAGGCCAAGTGGCGGTTTGTGGATGCGGGTCTGCGGCCCTGAAAAAACCATGATTCAGTGGAAACAAATACACTCCAGGCCGGCCGGAGCCCTCCCCGGCAATCTGATGACCCGCGTCGGCGTCGGCGCCATTGCCCTGCTCGGTGGGGCGCTGATGCTCAGCCATTCGTTCACCAGGACGAGCAGGGATCCTGGCGCAGGTCCCGATGCGAGCGCGCAACCCGCAAATCGAGGGGTTCAACGACACCTCAGCGCTCTGATCGACAGGGAAACCGAAAGGCAGGAGCAGCGGCTTGCCTCCGCCGCATTGGACAGGCCGCCGCGGCAAACGCCAGCGCCCCCAACCTCCGATGAACCGAGTCAGGCCGCGATGGTCCCGGTTTTCCGGGTAGCCGCAGAGACGCTTGCCGACTCCGATCCGGGTCCGAGCGAGGACGAGCGCAAGCTGCGAGAGACGCTGAGGCTGGAGGACATCGAGAGGCAAGCCAGGTCCCTTCGTTCCCGACCGCTAGCTCAAACCTACCGATCCGCACGGGATACGGAGGGAGAATTTCCCATGCCGGATCCCGGTTCGGCCGCAATCCGGCCAGCGCAGATCTCAACGGCGCCCTCCAGCGGGGAATCGGAGTTGCGGGATGCCGCGGCCGACCTCAGCGCCGCCCTGAACTCCTTCAGCGCCCATTCGAATGGGCTGAACGGCGCCCCGAAGAGATCTGCGCTTCCGGATCCTTCGGAGCCGGCTCCCCCACAGGCCTCCCAGGACCCGACGCGCCCTTCCAGGTTGTTCCGGCCCTCGGACCCGCCGGGTTGGGAGCGGATTTATCAAGGGTCCTTCCTGGAGGGTGTCTTGTTGACCCAACTCTCGGGAGACTTCCCCGGACCGGTGCTGGCCATGGTATCGGTGCCGTTTTACTCTCAAGATCGCCAGCGGGTCCTGGTGCCGAGAGGAGCGCGGGCCGTCGGCACGGCCCGGGAGGTCGCTCACGCTGACCAGCAACGGCTGGCCGTGACCTTCGACCGATTGCTTCTCCCCGACGGGCAATGGATTTCGCTTGAATTCCGGGGACTCGACCAAGTGGGAGAGTCGGCTCTCAAGGACCGGGTCGATCGTCACTACGTATCGATGTTTGCCGCCGCCGGAGCCGTAGGGGTGTTGTCAGGACTCACCTTGCAGGGAAGCAATCCCTACGGCGGGGGGATCCGGGGGTTTCGAGCCGGGGCCGGCCAGGGGTTTGGCCTGGCCGCGACCCAGGTACTGCAGCGCTTTCTCAATCGTCTACCCACCATAACCATCCGGGCCGGCCATCGGTTGCGAATCTGGTTTACTTCCGATGTTCTGGTGCCCAGATCAAATCCGAGAAAGGAAGAGAACAGTCATGAAAAAGAGAATCGTATCCCTGGTGCTGCTCGTCAGCCTCTGCGCCGCCCCCCTCTACGGTATTGACCCGGTTGCGGTCGCCCAACGAGCCAAGATGATCGCGAACCAGGTTCTTCAAAGGCTGAACGAGAAAATGCAAATCACCCACCAAATCACCCAAATCAAGCAATTTACCGAACAACTCACCAAGACGAGGGAACAGATCACCCACATGAAGGAGGCTGCCTTGGGACAAATCGGAGCTCTAGGAGAGTCTTTCGCAGAGTTGGTCGCAGGGCCCACCGACCTGGTGGTTGAAGGGATGCAGTGGCAGACGGAATTCACCGGGTCGGCCAGAGAGTTGGTCGCCGCCTCCAAAAAGCTGGCCTCCGGCGAACCGTTGCGGGAAAGTTGGAGGAAGATCCTGAATCAATATCGAACCAACCAGGCAGACATCTCCGATCTGTTGAGTCACCTGGATCCCCGGGTGACGGCCCGGGTGTCGGATCACTACCGCCGAGATCAGGAAAAAGCCGACAAGCGGCGCGTGACCACCTACCTGGTTGACGACTCGGCAACGGCCTTGATCGGAACCGCGGTGAGCGCGCAAGAGTCTCTCCGCAAACTGCGGTCCAACACCAATGTCTCGAACACCGCCTTGGCTCAGGCCCAGGTGGCAGGTCTGGCGACCCAGGGAGAGCTTCTATCCTCCATGGCGCAGTTGATGGCCTTTCAGGCTGCCCGGGAAGCTGCTCGGGATTACCAGGATGAACTCAAGCGACGTCAGCAATGGAAGCAGTGGCAGCAGCGACAAAAGGCAGCCAAGGAGATCTTCGAAAAGCAGCAGGCCGACATTGCCGCCAGCGCCGAGGGACTGCGGGAAGGCCTGGTCTACCGGGTTCCTTCCGCCTTTGGCGGTTCACGGTAAGGATCCGATCTCATGCAACTCCGTCCCCCACAATCAATCGATCCCAATGTTCCGGCGATTATCCCCGAGGAACAGCAACAGAATTTCAAGGGTTTCCTCGACAGGGTGCTGGATGACGTTGTGGGTGCGGCTTCGCCCGGCATTATCCAGGCGGGCGACGAACTGTGGTTGGCAATAGCCACCATTGCGGTGAGTTGGGCCGGGTTGCAGGCAGCCTTCAGCGGCACCTTCAATCCCTGGGAGATGGTGAAGCTCGTCATTGTTCTGAGTATTCCCAAGACCATGCTGCACTACTACACGCAGACTCTGCCTCACACCACCTCTACGTTTCCTCAGATCGTGGTGGAACAGGGAATCTGGCTGCAAAACATGTTCGTCTCCGACATCGTCTCCGGGATGCACACCGAGCTCAGTACCCTGTTCACCCAGCAGGGCAGCGCCATTCTGGAGGCCTGGCAGCGGATCGATTTCCAGGATCTGTCGCCCTCCACGGCATATGCCGCAGCCACACAGGCAGTTCCGTCGGTAGCGTTCGTCTTTTTCGGCCTGCTCCTGCTGGCCCTGTTCTTCATCACCTATGCGCAAGTTCTCTGGGGGCACCTGGCCGTATCCATCTCTATTCTGCTCGGCCCCATGTTCATCCCCTGGCTGGTATTCGAACCAATGGCCTTCCTCTTCTGGGGTTGGTTTCGGACGGTGCTTACCTATTCTCTCTACGCTGCAATCGCGGGAGCCATCCTTCGAATATGGGGCGGCGTCGGACTGGGTTACGTCACCACTTTCAGCCATTCCCCGCCCCTGGACAACTTCGCCGCGGTCGTTTACTGGTCGCTGATTCTCCTCCCTCTTTGCGCCGCCGGAATCCTGGCGGCCTGCAAAGTGGGAGAGATGGCTTCACTACTGATTTCAGGCGCCGGCTTCATTGGAGCCGGGAGTTTTTCCGCCACCATCCATCGGGCCGGTAAAGCTGCCAGGAGTCAATCGAGAGCTGGTCCCAGGCGATGATGCCCTCCAAAGACACAGACCGTGAATATGCTGAAATCTGGGGCGAAACCGTGACCTCCAATCGTCACCTGCGCCTTCTCTCCATGGGGCTTGGCGGACTTGCACTCTTGCTGGCGGTGGTAGTGGTGCGCCTGGGTTTTCGGGAGATGCCCCGCCCTATCGTGGTGCGCGTGGACGAGGTCGGCCGGGCCGAAGCTCTGCAATACAAGGCAGTCGAGGCCAAGTCCGACCCTCTCGATCCTACCACCAAGTACTTCTTGAATCGCTTCATCCACGACCACTACTCCCGCCGGGCTGCCACGGTACAGCAACACTGGACCCGCAGCCTGCGCTTTCTGACCACCGACCTGGCCAATGCCGCATTCCAGGACGAAAACAGGAATATTGCGCTGGTGGCGGCTCGGGCGGCTCCGGAGGAGAGCAAAGTCGAGAACATCGTTCTGCGCATCCATGCCAATCGGTCGCCGCCCCATGGAGCGACCGCCGACTTTGAAATGGTGCGCATCCGGCAGGAAAAAGAAGTGGGGCGGGAAAAGTGGTCTCTTTCCCTGCAATTTTCCTACATCAGCCGAATCCCCCCCGACTTGATGGTCCACAACCCGATGGGCATCGTCGTCACCTACCTGCAGGCCGATCGGGCTCTGGTATCGGAATGACAACGGAACCAACAAGGGATGTCACCCCATGAACGCCAGTGGAATCGAAATGCTCAAGCCTTTGCTGCCGGGACTGGAGAGGGCGCTTGAGGATCAGCAGGTCAGCGAAATCATGATCAACGGTCCGGGCAACGTCTGGATCGAGAAGGATGGGCAACTGGATCCTTGGCCGGCGCCGGACCTCGATTCCAAAGCCTTGGGGCGGGCCGCTATCCATATTGCTCGTCCCCTGGGCCTGGATCCCGCTCTCTCGCCCCTGGTGGATGCCCGGCTGGACGATGGCTCCCGGGTGGCGATCTGCATGCCTCCAGCCAGTCCGATTGTAGCCATCACGGTAAGGCGTTTCGGGGGGCGGTCTTTCTCGACGGACGATCTGGTGCGCCAGGGTGTATTGGCCAAAGAGATTCTGCATGAAGCCGCCAATACGCTGCGGGCGCGCCAGAACATCCTGGTGTCCGGAGGGACCGGGAGCGGAAAAACGACCCTTCTCAATGCTCTGATCGGCTTGTTGCCCGAGAACGAGCGCATTATCACCATAGAAGATGTGCTGGAGTTGCGCATTCAACGCAGCAACTGTCTTCGATTCGAGGCTCGCGGACTCAAGGACACGGTGACGATTCGGAACCTGGTACGACATGCGCTGCGCCACCGGCCGGATCACATCGTCATGGGCGAGGTCCGCGGCGGGGAAGCCGCGGACCTCTTGCAAGCCCTCAATACCGGCCACGGCGGGTCGTTGACGACGATCCATGCCAATAGCGCCCAAACGGCTCTGGCGAGGCTTGCCAGTTGCGCCGCCCAGGCAACCGGCCGGCTTCCCTGGAGCGTGACCTGCCGCAGCATCGTCGACGGGGTCCGCATGGTGGTTCAGATGACGCGGTACGAGGGTTTGCGGTTTGCGGAGGAGGCCCTGTTTGTAGAGGGTTACGATGCCGCCACTGACTGCTGGGACGTGAAGACCATTTGGAGAGGACAGCCTCGGACAGAACACTAGCCCGCATTTCTCAGTGCGCCGTGGAAAGGCGCCTTCTTCTAACGGGTGCGAAACCCGTCCAACAACTGTCGCTCCGGTTGGTAGCAGCCAGGGCGGATCATGGAGGCAACGATATGGTCTGAAGCTCCTTGGTGTCAAAGGGCCGCTTGAGGCGGTTCAGCGACCATGCGGGCCGGAACGCGAGTGAACGTCGAGCAGGCCTCGAAACGGGCGATGTGGGAGCCGACCCACCTGAGATATGGGGAAGGCCGGAGCCGGAGGGGGAAGCGAGCGACACGTGCACCCTTGTGGACCCGCCGGGGTAGTGACGTCGGCACGCATGGAAGAGGAAGAAGGTGGCAACACGGGAAGCCCTGCAGGAGGGGAGGCACACACCAAACCGGGACCCCGGGAGGGGCAGACCGGGCCTGCAGGGTGGCGGAGAGGCCCGTAGTACCGTAGAAGCGGAGTAATGTCCGTGGAGGGAAGGGGCCTTGAGTTGGGAGCGGCATGGAATGGAGGCAGGGCGTGGCCACTGACAGAGGTCTAACAGGGTCAGAGCGGGTTCGGAAACTCCAGACCGTGCTGCATGCGAAAGCGAAGGAGGACCCCAAGCGGCGGTTTCACGCGCTGGCCGACAAGGTGTGGCGGAAGGACTTTCTGAGGGAAGCCTGGGATCGGGTCCGTGGTAATGGCGGATCGGCCGGGGTGGACGGGGAGAGTTTCAAGGACATCGAGGCGCAGGGAGTGGAGGGCTGGCTGGGGGAACTGGCGCGGGACCTGAGGGAAGGGACCTACGAGCCGAAGGCGGTGAGGCAGGTACTGATCCCGAAGAAACAGCCTGGGAAGTATCGGCCGTTAGGCATACCGTGCATACGGGACCGGGTAGCGCAGAGTTCGGCGTTGTTGGTGTTGGAGCCGATCTTTGAAGCGGACCTGCAACCGGAGCAGTATGGCTATCGACCGGGGCGGAGTGCCAAAGACGCAGTGGGCCGAGTGCGTGGGCTCCTGGAGAGGGGACACCACGAGGTAGTCGACGGAGATCTGACCAACTACTTCGGCGAGATACCGCATGCGGAGTTGATCGAGAGCGTTGCCCGTCGGGTGAGTGACGGGAGGATGCTGAAGTGGATCAAGGCATGGCTGGAGATGCCGGTGGAGGAGGACGACGGGAAAGGAGGCAAGCGCCGCCGGAACCGTGGGCGGAGGCAGCGGAAGGGGACGCCGCAGGGAGCCCCGATCTCACCGCTGCTGAGCAATCTCTACATGAGGCGCTTCGTGTTGGGCTGGAAGGTGCTGGGGTATGCCCGGCGCTTCCGCGGGGAGATCGTCAACTATGCGGATGACTTCTGTGTGGTGGGCAAGGCTGCCGGGGCAGAGATGCTGGAGGCGGTCAAGCGGATCATGGAGGAGTTGAAGCTACCGGTCAACGAGCGGAAGACCCGATGCTTGCGGTGTCCGGAGGAAGCGCTGGAGTTTCTGGGATACCGGATTGGACGCAACTATCGCCATAAGGGGAAGGGGGCCTACATCGGGACCCGACCCAGCCCGGCGAGCGTTCAAGGCATCTGCCGCAAGATCAGCGAGTGGACGGCGCCGAGGAATGGGATTCTGTTGCCGGGCCAGATGGTAGAGGGCCTGAACCGGATGATGACGGGGTGGGCCAACTACTTCAACCTGGGGCAGGTGAGCCCGGCCTATCGAGCGATCGATCGCCACGCGAGTCGGCGGCTGCGACAGTGGCTCTGTCGGCGGCACAAGGTAAGGTCCGGGGAAACGGTGCGCTTTCCGGACGAGCGGCTGTGGCAGCAGTACGGCCTGACTCGCCTGGTGACGAGGACGAAGAGCTTTCCGTGGGCGAAGGCATGATCCCGACTGAAAGCCGGATGCCGGAAAACGGCACGTCCGGTTTGACGAGCGGGGGCGAGGAAACGCGGCTAAGAGCGAGATTGAGGCACCGGCGAGTGGCGAAAGCCGCCGGCAACAGCGACTCCCTCGATCTAAGGCAGGCGCGCCTCCCCTCGACTCTACCCAGGGGGTGCGACCTGGCGAGATATGCGGGCTAGAAGCCAATCCCGTTGGGGCAGGGCGTGTTGATGAGCCTCGCGGATCATTGAGCCTATTGTGGTGGAACGACTTTCTTTGCCAGTTGCACCCGGACGCAGTAGGAAATCAGGTTTCCCATGAAGCCGGACTGAGACCTGATCGCAGTCAATCTCCCTCGTATCTGGACTCCCTCGACAATGAAAAGCGACGGTTGAGATTCCGTTAAACCGTCGAGATCAGCGCCCGGCTGATTCCGGCCGGAGCGGTGGTCAAGTAGGTGCGGACTGCCTTTTGTTGGGCCCTGACATTCCATGAAGCCGACCTCCCTCTCACGGCATTTCCTCGCGCAAGGAATTGGATGGCGACGAAAGGCTTCCGCCTGCAGATGGATGGGAGGGGGTCATGGAACACAAGTACCGGCTGACGGTCACCGGAACATGGATCTGCCTGGGACTGGCGCTAATGGTCGGCGAAGCCACGGCGCAGATACGCATTTCAAAGTCGAGCCTGACTATCGACGAGGGTGAAGAAGGCTCCTACAAGGTGCATCTGGATGCGCCACCGTCTGCCGAAATCACCCTGGATATTAAGACAACCAACAGCGACGTCAGGGTCAAACCCGATTCGCTCGCTTTTTCTGCGGACGACTGGGACAGCCCCCGAACGATCACGGTGGAAGCGATCAAGGATGCCGATGCCGACGATGACGTGGCCACCGTGAGTCATTCCGTTCGCGCGCCTTCCGAAAACCGGGGGGTAGCGGCAGAGGCGAGGGCGGCTGTTGCCGAAGGCTTTTCGAGCCTGACCGTGACCGTACTGGACCAATTTGTCCCCAGCCACGAAGTCAACATCAGTCCCTCCTCCGGCCTCTCCATTCGAAAGGGGAAATCCGGCAACTACAGTGTGTCCTTGACCGAGGAACCAACCGCGTCGGTGACCGTCTGGGCCTCTAGCAACCGGAGCGATGTCCGCGTATCTCCTTCCTCGCGGACGTTTTATGTCGGAACCTGGAACAGTACCCAGAGCTTTACCGTTTCTGTCGCCTCTGGCGCCACCAGCACCGGCGCAACCATCAGCCACTCAGCCACCAGTGAAGATTTCAATTATCAGGGACTGGCCATCGACAGCCTTCCGGTGACGGTTCTGCAGGCGCCGGCCGGGATCACCCAACCTCCATCGCATGTAGGGGTACTCGTCGGCCAGACCAAGACCTACTACAGCCCGCGTCTGAGCAGTAAACCCAGCGGTACCGTAAGCATTGACGCATCCAGTCAGGCCACCGCCACCACTGCGGTAACCGGATCCAAGAGCTTCAGTACCGGCAACTGGAACACGGCGCAGGCTTTCAAAGTAACCGGGAAGAGCGCAGGGAGCACGACCATCACTTACGACGTGGACAGCAGCGATTCTCGCTACGACGGCTACAACCTGAACAGCACCTCGGTAACCGTGGAGGCGACGGCCATTTCCTGCGGGGCCAATAACACCAACATCCGACTTGGCGGTTCTTCAACCCTGAGCTGGAACAGCACCAACGCCGATAGCGTCACCATCGACCAAGGCGTCGGGACGGTTCCGGTTGACAGCCCGGTGGGAGGCAAGACCGTTACGCCTCCTCAGCCTGGCGCGGCTGAAACCTCCAGTTCCACAACCTACCGGTTCACCGCCTCGGGAGGAGGCAATCCCGGCACCTGCAGTGTAACGGTTACCGTGTGGAGACCCCCGAGCGTGGACAGTTTCAGCGCCGGCCCCGCAACTCTGAGAGCGCAGCAGACCACCAGGCTGACCTGGGCTACCAGCCACGCCTCGGGCACCTCCATCGACCAGGGTATCGGGACGGTTTCGGTTGACAGCGCCCAGGGAGGTCGAAGGGTTACGCCTCCCCAACCGTCCACAGCCAACACCTCCAAGAGCACGAGCTACACACTGACAGCCTCGAATCCGGCCTATTCCGGCGCCGATGCAGCCACCGCCACGGTCTCGGTCACTGCTTGGAACCGGCCGAGCGTGGACAGTTTCACCGCGTCGCCTTCGACCATCAATGAAGGAGAAGATTCCGGTCTGAAATGGACCACCACCCACGCCACTGCTGTCTCCATCGACCAGGGTGTCGGGTCGGTTTCCGTTGATGACCAGTCCGGAACTACCAGGGTGAGCCCGACTCAAGACACGTCCTACACGCTTTCGGCCTCCAACCCGGGCTATACCGATGCTGGCGCCGTGACTGACACCGTTCGAGTCAGCGTCAGACGGCGCGTCTCGAGCCCAGGTCTTTTCGTCTCACCCAACACACTCGACATTACTGAAGGAACTGCTGGAGAGAGCTACGACGTCAGGCTGAAAACGAGGCCGAGCGCTGCCGTCACCGTCGCGGTAGAAATCGAATCCGGAGGAGACTCGAGGGTGCAAATAAGTAAATCCTCCCTCACCTTCAACACGACCAACTGGGAAAGGGATCAAGCCGTTCAGGTATTTGCGGCGGAGCAATCGGGTACGGCAACGGGGAGGGCCAGGATTACCAATACCCCACCCTCGTCCTACGGCGGCTCTGCCGTTGGCGTCACGGTCAACGTTGCCGACGACGATACCGACGGCTGCGCAGCAACCGTTAACCCCACCCGTCTCACCATCGACGAAGGAGAGAGCAATGATGGATATTACGATGTGGCATTGGCCACAAGCCCTGAGGCGAGCGTCAACATCACGCTCGACCTGACAGGCGATCCCAGCCTGTCTGCGGACAAGTCCTCCCTCACTTTCACAAGCGGAAACTGGAATATTCCCCAACGAATAACGATTGAGGCTGGTGAGGATGACGACGCTACCGACGGCAGGGCAACCATCGACCACACGGCATCCAGTACCGATGAGGGTTGTTCCGGCATGTCCATGTCCAGCGTGTCCGTGAACATCCGTGACAACGACGAGCCGCCGGCGCTGCCAAGGATTTCCCTCTCGAGTGATGGGGCCGGTGTTTCGGAGCCGGACGGGACGGCAACCGTCACCGCCGCCGTTGCCAGCGGAGCCGAGCCTCCTGAGGACCTGGCGATTACCCTGACTCATTCCGGTCAGGCTGCCAGCGGAACCGACTATACCGTAGCCGCGCTGACCATTGAAGGAGGGGCAACCTCGGGTGAAGCGCAGTTGAGCGTCGTCGACGACCCTGTTGCCGAGGGCGAGGAGGAGATAAGACTCATCGCCAGCGCAGATGGCTACCTGGACAGTGCGCCGCTTTCCCTGAGCCTGACCGATGACGATTCGGCCGGGGTGTCGATCGCGCCAACGGAGCTGGCCATTGCCGAAGGAGGCAGCGACAGCTACGAGGTTGTCTTGGCCTCGAAGCCGTCCCACGACGTGACCATCACCACCACTCACAGTGGTGACGGGGACGTCAGCGTCGATGACCAGGAACTGACCTTCACCGGCTCCGACTGGAGCCAAGCGCAGACGGTGACGGTTTCGGCCGCCCAGGACGACGATACCCGGGACGATGCGGCCACCTTCAGCCACGCTGCCAGCAGTTCCGACGGAGACTACAACGGGATCACGGTTTCGGACGTGGACGTGACCGTCACCGACGACGATTCGGCCGGGGTTTCGGTCTCCCCGACGGAGCTGGCCATTGTCGAGGGAGGCAGCGACAGCTACGAGGTTGTCTTGACCTCGAAGCCGTCCCACGACGTGACCATCACCATCACTCACAGTGGTGACGGGGACGTCGGCGTCAATGACCAGGAACTGACCTTCACCGGCTCCGACTGGAGCCAAGCGCAGACGGTGACGGTTTCGGCCACCCAGGACGACGATGCCCGGGATGATGCGGCGACCTTCAGCCATACGTCAGCCAGCGCCGATACGGACTACAACGGAGCTACGGTTTCGGACGTGGACGTGACCATCACCGACGACGAGACGGCCGGGGTATCGGTTACCCCGACGGAGCTGACTCTCTCCGAA
>JAJDUG010000065.1 GCA_022826755.1 Acidobacteriota bacterium | reverse complement strand
GCAAGTTCAATCTCCTTCATCATGTGGTTTGGTCACCTTCATGATACATCAGGGAGTGGTCTTACCCCTCCATTCACCTACCCTCACCTGCCTCTCAACACATCAAAATTCCACCTTTTGCCGAGTTTTGCAAAAGGCTCGGGAAGAGAAAAAGCACTTGAATCACGGTTTTATTACCGTATAGTAGCGGAATGACTCACCGAGAGGTTCTCCTGACCCTGTTCGAGTGCTATTGCCGGAGAGTGAAACTCAGCCAGTCGCGGGTCTCGAGCCTTGTCTTCAACCACGGGGGGCGCATTGCCAGAATCCGGGCGGGGCGGGACTTCACCGTCGGCAGCTACGAACGGGCCCTGCTGTGGTTTACCGAGCACTGGCCTGAAGGACTTCCCTGGCCGGCGGGCATCGAGCGGCCGTTGCAGACGGGCTGGAGCGATGAAGCGGCGGTGGGGCCGGTCGCCGCCCCGGGAAGCCGCCGGGAGCCTGGCTGATCTTCGGACAAGTCGCCCCCTCAGCCCGGCGGGTAGATCATTCATAGAAAAACCAGCCGATCGTTAACAAAAGACGAACCACTAATGAACACGAATTTACACGAATACAGTTGGACTCGCTCGAACGGCAAGCGGCACCAAAACACTTCTGCAACTTTGCTACCTTGCTATGACTTCGTGTCCCTTCGTCGATAACCCCTCGATTTCGGGTCTCACTCCTGCCCAGCAACACCTCATCAATCAGTTTATTGGTGTTCATTCGTGTCCATTCGTGGTTCGCCGTTTTCCTTTGTGGATAGCTCTGTTTTCTGTTATTTCAGACAGGGCGAAAGCGACGTAGCTTCCTCCCGAGGGGGCCCCGCTCTTGCCTCCCCCTGCCGCGATCACCACGAACTGGCGCCCCGCCACTTCAAAGGTTGCCGGGGTTGCGTTTCCCGAGGCCGGCAGCAGAGCTTCCCACAAGAGGCGTCCATCGGTCTTGTCGAAGGCCCGGAACTTGCGGTCGAAGTTGCCGGCGCCGATAAACACCAGCCCGCCCGCCGTCACTATAGGGCCGCCGTAGTTTTCCGATCCGGTACGCGCCATCCCTCTTGCCGCCAGTTCCGGGATTTCACCCAAGGGAACCCGCCAGACGATTTCGCCCTTGTCGAGATCGATGGCGTTGAGGGTTCCCCAAGGCGGCTTCACCGCCGGGTAGCCCTCCGGATCAAGGAAGCGGTTGTAACCGTCATGCCTGTAGGGCAACTGGTAGAGAGGCCTGCCGGCCCGGTCCGCCGGAACGGAAGATTCCCTCCCGTGGAGCACAAACCCCAGGATAGCCTCCAGCGCCTCTTTCCCCAGGTGGGCAAAGCCCGGCATGCGCCCCCCGCCCTGGCGCAGGGTCCGGCGCACCATCTCCTCCGAACGGCGCTGTTCCAGGCCCACCAACGAGGGAAACTCCGGGGGCGTGCCGCTACGATCCTGCCGGTGGCAGCCGCTGCAGTTCCAGCGGTAGAGTTGCCGGGCCGTGAAAGGACCGTCGGCCGCTTCCCCCTTCACCAGCCGCAGGATCCAGGCCATCTCGCTGGAGTTGACGTACAACCGTCCCGATTCCGGATCGAAAGCCGCCCCGCCCCACTGTCCGCCTCCGTCGAAACCCGGAAGGAGAACCGTCCCCTCCAGGCTGGGAGGGGTGAACTGGGGTCCGTTGCGCAGCTTGCGGAAGCGCTTCAACACCTCCCGGCGCGCTTCCGGAGTGCGATCGGTCAACAGGTCTTCCGTCAGATGCTGGCGGGCGAACGGCGGCGGCTTCGCCGGAAGGACCTGGGTGGCGGCCAACCGCTCGCCCGGGACGCCGGCAACGGAAACCTTGACTTCCCTGAGCGGGAACAGCGGCCGGCCGGTCTCCCGTTCAAAGGTGAAGACGTGTCCGGACTTGGTGATCTGGGCCACGGCGTCAACCAGCCTGCCCTTCCTCAACACCGTCACCAGGTTGGGCGGTGCCGGCAGGTCCCGGTCCCAGACATCGTGCCTGACCACTTGAAAGTGCCATACCCGCTCGCCGGTCTCAGCCTTCAGGCAGAGCAACGAGTTGGCGAAGAGGTTGTGGCCCGGACGGTTCCCGCCGAAAAAGTCGAATGCCGCCGATCCGGTGGGAACGTAGACCAGGCCGCGCTGCTCATCCAGGCTCATCCCGGCCCAGCTATTGGCCCCGCCGGCGGTTTTCCAGGCCTCCCCGGGCCAGGTTCGGTGGCCCGGTTCGCCCGGACGGGGAATGGTTCGGAACCTCCAGCGCAGCTTGCCGCTGCGGGCGTCATAGGCCCGAATGTCCCCGGGGGCGCTGGGCAGGCTCTCGCCCACCGTGCTGCCGAGAATGAGCAGATCCCGGTAGACCACCCCGGGCGTGGTCAGAGAAACGGTGAGCGAATCGGGCGGCCGCCCCAGGTGGCCCCTCAGGTCGATGGCTCCCCGGTTCCCGAAGTCCGGGCAAAGCCTGCCGGTGGCCGCGTCCAGGGCATAGAACCGGTGCCGGTAGGAAAAGTAGATCCGGGCCTGGCCGTGCCCGCTCCAGTACATCAATCCCCGAATGCGAACCCTGTCGCGGGGAGTCCCGCCCGGAACGGCCGGCCGGAAGGACCAGATCTCCCTGCCGGTGGCCGCCTGAAGCGCAAAGACGCGCCCGCGGGGACTGGCGGCGTACAACCGGTCACCCACCACCAGGGGGTTGCATTGCATCTCCGAACCCGGAAAGGCATCCCCCGTATCGTAGGTCCAGGCGACCCGCAATCGGTGCAGGTTGTTGCGGTTGATCTGGGCGAGGCGGGAGTAGCGGATCTGCCGGTGGCCGCCTCCGTAGGCGTTCCACTGGTCGTAGCCCGCCTCAGGCAGGCCGCGGCCGGATTGCCCGGACCGGGCGAGAGGGACCCAGGCGACTGAGGCCGCAACGGCCAGAGAACAGGCCAGCAGTGGGCGGATCGCCATGGTCCTTGTCAGACAGAGCGAAGGGAATAGAGCCTGGCCCGGCGCATCCGGAAGCGCAACCGCACCGGCCGTCCCGTCCAGTCGGAGAGATCCGACTCCCCCCTCCAGGTGACGGTGTGGTCGAGGTGGTCGCCGGAGATGGGATCGCAGTCTTCGAAAGCGCGTCCGGGAAGGGGGGCAGCATGAGTCCTGCGGTTGTCGTCGGCCGCGTCGGCCACTTCCACCCGTATCTCTCCGCCGAATCGGGTCCAGGCGTTGAGCACCAGGCGCGACCCGGTGAAGGCCAGGATCAGCGTGGAGCACCCGCCCAGGGACTCCGCTTCCAGGGAGGCAAACCCGTCCCGGCGCCAGTTGGCGGTCAGCACCCCGGTCTCGGGACGGGAGTTGTCGAAGAAGAGCTGGTTGTGGGTGCCGCGCCGCGGCGAGTAAGGCAGCGACCACTCCCCGGGGGTCAGGCTGACCAGGCCGCAGCCGGCATAGGCGCCTCCCTCGGCTTCCGAACCCGGCTCGCCCGCCGGAATGATCGGGTGCCGCAGGGGTCTCTGCCAGTTCAGGCCGTCCCGGCTGGTCATCAGGTGCACCTCGGAGAAATCGCCCGAGTGGCGGTAGAAAGCGGGAAACATCAGGTGGGCGTCGGCTCCGGGCCAGCGCGCATAGGAGTTGGTGTAGATGTCGGTGTCGGGGCCGTCGTGCATGTCGATACCCACCAGCGGCCGGGGAACCGGCCAGTGCTCGAAACGGTCCGTCTCCGCGTAGCTGATGATGCGGCGGGCGTGGGAGGTTCCGTGCTCGTGGGCCGTCCAGCCTCGGAAGTAGCCGACGTAAATTCTCCTGTCCGGATCGTAGTCGACCACGATCTGCGTATCGCTGAGGTAGTTCGCGATCAATGGCTCCTCGATCATTCTCCAGCGCAACCCGTCGGAGGAGAGCGCTCCGAAGACGCAGAAACGGCCCTGGTGAGAGCCCAGATGGACCATCTTGTAACGCTCCGAGGGAGGCGCCGAAGGATCCTTGAAGACGGTCGCCCCGTGGGCATCTCTACCCGGCGAGGCATCCAGGCCGAAGACCAGGTTGTTGCGGCGCGATCCCCGGAAGGTCACCGTCCCCAGTTCCGGCTTGACCCAATGGGTTCCGTCGCCGGACTCGGCATAAGCCATTACCCGCTGGGTTCCCACGTCCTCGTCCACATCCAGCTCGCCGCTCAGGTCTCCACTGTCGTAGTAAAGCCTCCAGCGTCCTTCATCCTCCAGCAGCGTGCTGTAAACCCCCAGGCCGGTCCGGGCGTTTCCCTCCTCCCAGGGCTTGCCGGCCGTCACCAGGGGAAAGCGGTCCAGGCGCGGCGGATGGGCCCTCAGGCGAACTCCGTAGGGCATCTCCCAGCTTTCGGGCCGCCGGCCGCCGAACGACAGACCGTAGCCCGGCTCGATCAGGTCCCAATCCACAAAGACGTGCCTGCGGCTTCCCAGCCGGAACGGCTTGTAGGTCATGAACTGCCTCCCGCATTCGCGTTTGGACTGCCAGGAGCATACAACAATCGCCGGAATGCCCTGACCTCTTTCTTCAGGGTCCGCATCGCGGTATACTGCGAGGAGCATCCTGTCGGATCCCGATTGCGAAGCAGACCGTCCGCATGTATCGATCGAGCCTGATTCATCCCTCCCGCATGGCGGCATTTCTCCTGCCGGCGCTGGCCCTCTGCGGTCTCGCCGCCCCGGCCCGGGGCCAGGCACCGCAGGCGGAGGAACTGTTCGAGAGAAAGATCCGGCCGCTGATCGTCCGGCACTGCGCGGCCTGCCACAACTCCGAGCTGGCAACCGCCGGACTGGATCTCTCCACCGCGGAAGGGTTCCGCCAGGGGGTGGCGGGGAGCCCTCTGATCTCAGCGGAATCTCCCTCTCAGAGTCGCCTCCTCAGAGCCGTCCGCTACCAGGACGCGGTCAAGATGCCACCGGCCGGCAAGCTGGACCCCTCCGAAATAGCCGACCTGGACACCTGGGTCAGGCTGGGAGCACCCTGGCCCGAATCTTCTTCCGGCACGGGCGAGGAAGCGGGAACCGACTCCAAGGGCTCAACTGCCCTCTGGTCTTTCCAAGCCGTAGCCGATCCCGAGCCGCCGCCGGTAACCCGCCAGGACTGGGCAAGGACGCCCATCGACCGTTTCATACTGGCCAAGCTGGAAGAGCAAGGCCTGGAACCGGCGCCTCCGGCCGACAAGCTGACCCTGTTGAGGCGAGCCACTTTCGACTTGACCGGTCTGCCGCCCGCCGTCCGGGACATCGAGCGTTTCCTGAACGACACCTCCCCGGATGCCTTCGACAAAGTCATCGGGCGCCTGCTCGACTCACCCCGATACGGGGAGCACTGGGGCCGGCACTGGCTGGACGTGGCCCGCTACGCGGACTCCACCGGCAACGACGAGGACCACAAGTACCCTCATGCCTGGCGTTACCGGGACTACGTGATCGATGTCTTCAACCGGGACCTTCCCTACGACCAGTTCATCCTGGAACAGATCGCCGGAGACCTGCTGCCCAGGACAGGCAACCAGGATACCGACCGGCGCAGGATCATCGCCACCGGGTTTCTGGCCCTGGGGCCCAAGGCCATCGCCCAGCAGGACAAGATCCGGATGGTCTATGACGTCTACGACGAGCAGCTTGACGTGGTCTCCAAGGGCATTCTGGGATTGAGCATCACCTGTGCCCGCTGCCACGACCACAAGTTCGATCCCATCCTGACCCGGGACTATTACTCCCTGATCTCCGTCTTCGCCAGCACCCGCAGCTTCGTGGACCCGACCGCCCATGTCTCCGAAATGTTCATGAAGCCCCTGGTTCTTCCCGAAGAGCACCAGGTCTATCTCGATCACAAGAAGAAAATCGACGATCGCAGGCAAGCCCAGGGGAAGCTGGTGGAAAAGGAAAAGGAACGCTTCGCGGAGGCCGAAAGCCGGCGGCTGGCCGACTACATGCTGGCCGCCCATCGGGTAAACGCCCAGGGAGCCGATCCGGCGAAGCTGTCGCGCAAGCTGGATCTGAAAGAATCGATCCTCCAACGCTGGGCCGGCTATCTCAAGCCCGGCCAGGGGTTCCGCCCCCACCTGCTGGCCTGGCGGCGGTCCGGAGAGGACCAGCGCGCCTCGATCGCCAAGGACTATCAGGAGAAATTCCGACAGCGCCTCCACGAGTGGAAGCGGGAACTGGAGGCCTGGCGGCAGCGCGTCGAGAAGGCCGGGCCGGACGCAGCCAAGGAGGATCGACCCAAGTTCATCCCCGGAAGGGACCGCTTCTTCCACGAAGTCTATCTGCAGGGCAATCCGAGGGACGACAGCTATCAGACGCCCTTTATCCTCAAGCCCAGCGACACCCGACTCTTCTCCGAAGAACACAGGGAAACCATCGTGCGGCTCCAGCAAGAGATCGAGCAGTTGGAGAAGGAATTGCCTCCGGAACCGGACATGGCCAACGCCGTGGAGGACGGAAAGGTGGTCGAGCAGAAGGTCTTCGTCCGAGGCGATCCCGCCAGTCCGGGCGAGGAAGCTCCCAAGGTCTCGCCCAGGGTGTTCGACACCCGGTGCCGGCCCATGGAGGCGAGTCAGGGCAGCGGCCGCCTGCAACTGGCCCGCTGGCTCACTCAGCCGGAGCACCCGCTCACGGCCCGGGTGATGGTCAACCGGGTCTGGCACTGGCATTTCGGCCAGGGCCTGGTGAGGACGCCCGACAACTTTGGAGCCAAGGGGGATGCCCCCACCCATCCCTTGCTGCTGGATTTTCTGGCCCGGGAGTTCAGGGAGAACGGCTGGTCGCTGAAACACCTCCACCGCTTGATCATGCGTTCACGCACCTACCGGATGGCAAGCTCGCAGTCGGAGTTGACGGCCCGGACCGACCCAAGGAACCTCTGGCTGTCGCACTTCCCCAGGCGGCGGCTGAAGGTGGAGGAAATTCGCGACGGCATGCTGGCCCTGGACAACTCGCTCGACCTGAAGATGGGGGGCACCTTGCAGAGCGGGACCGGATACCAGCCGGAGAACAGCAGTGAGCGGCTGAGCGTGGATCCGGAGACCCAGCGCCTCCGCACCATCTATCTGCCGTTGCGACGCGCCAATCTGCCCCCGCTGCTCAACCTGTTCGACTTCGGCGACGCCACCACTTCCTCGGGAGAGCGCCTCCAGACCAACGTGGCTCCCCAGGCCCTGTTCATGCTCAACAGCCAATTCGTGGAGACACGCTCCCGCGGGCTGGCGGAGCTTCTGCTGAAGGACCCGAACTCGAGTGACCGGGAGCGGCTGAACCTTGCCCATCTCAGGACCCTGAGTCGACACCCTGAGAGTGCAGAGCTGGACCAGGCCCTGAAATACATCCAGGGATTCCAGGAGCGCGCGCCGGGCGCCGAGAGCCGGCTCCAGGGCTGGCAGAGCTACTGCAAGGCACTGTTGTCGTCCAATGCATTCATGTACGTGGATTGAGCGCCTAGCCTGCAGCGGTCAACTGATGGATCCGAACATGAGCGATCTCCGTTCCCTTTACCGAAAACTCCAGGTGCCGGTTTCCAGGCGCGCCATGCTGCGGGCTTCGGCCGGCGGATTCGGATTTCTGGGTCTGGCCGGATTGCTTGCCGAGGAATCGGGGCTGTTGGCCTCGTCCTCGGGAAACCCGCTGGCCAAGCGACCACCCCATTTCAAGCCCAGAGCCAAGCGGGTCATCTTCCTCTTCATGCACGGAGGGCCTTCGGGGATCGACATTCTGGATCCCAAGGAGCGCCTGACCCGCGACCACGGCAAACCGCTTCCCATCGAGCGGCCCCTGGCCTTCGACGACGAGAACCCGGCGGGGCCGCTGATGCAGTCTCCCTGGGAGTTTCGGCCCGGGGGCCGGAGCGGACTCCCCATCAGCGATCTCTTTCCCCACGTCCGCGACTGCGCCGACGACCTCTGCGTCATCCGTTCCATGGTTGGGGAGGGCGTCGACCACGGCGCGGCCATGCTCCAGACCTTCACCGGCACCAGCACGTTCGTGCGGCCCAGCATGGGCTCCTGGGTCGTCTACGGACTGGGAACGGAGAACCGGAACCTGCCGGGATTCATCATGATCAAGCCGGCCCTCTCCCACGGCGGCGCCAAGAACTGGGGCTCGGCCTTCCTGCCGGGGGCCTATCAGGGCACCGCCGTCGGACATGGAGGGCTCTACGTCAAGGATGTCCGGAAGGAGCCCATCCGCTACCTCCTGAACAAGCGCTACTCACCCGAGCTGGCCCGCTACGAGCTCGACATGCTGCAGAACATCAATCGGCGTCACCGCCTGCTGCGCCGGCACGACCCCGAGCTGGAAGCCCGCATTCAGGCCTTCGAGCTGGCCTTCAGGATGCAGGCGGCAGCTCCGGAAGTCTTTGAAGTGGAAAAGGAGTCGGAACCCACCAGGAAGCTCTACGGACTGGACGACCCGCTGACCGCCGACTTCGGCTGGCAATGCCTGCTGGCCAGGCGCATGGCCGAAAGAGGCGTCCGCTACATTCAGTGCACACACACCTACATGCCCGGCGGGGTCGGCTGGGATCAGCATGGCGAGCTCTACGCCAAGCATACCGACAACGCCCGGCAGGTCGACCGGCCCATCGCCGGCTTGCTGAAGGACCTCAAGGGGCGGGGGTTGCTGGAAGACACGTTGGTCATCTGGGCCGGCGAATTCGGTCGCACCCCGGTTTCCCAGAACGGGGACGGGCGGGACCACAACCCCTACGGCTACTCCATCTGGATGGCCGGCGGCGGAGTCAAGGGCGGCATTGCCTACGGAGCCACCGACGAGTTCGGCTACCACGCGGTCGAGGACCGCATGCACATTCACGACTTTCACGCCACCATGCTCCACCTGCTGGGAATCGACCACGAAAAACTGACCTACAGCTACGGTGGCCGCGATTTCCGCCTGACCGACGTGGCGGGAGTGGTGGCTCACAAGATCCTGGCCTAGCCTGCACCCCAGCGTCCCCAACGGACCTCTCCACCACGGTCCTCGATTGAATCCCCCACATCCCGGTCCCGAATGAACCGCAGAAAATTCTTGCAAACCCGGGCCACCGGTCTCTCGGCAGTTCCGGCTGCTCCGACGGCCGGCGGTTCGGCAGCCCAACCGGTCCGTCGGGATCCGAAGGCCCCGCCACGGGTCTTCCTCTTCAACGACGGACGCCACGTCGGGGGGCTGGACAGCTTCGAGCCGCCTATCACCCCGGAGGATCACGGCACCATCGCCGATCAACTGGCCGGAAGCGGCGTGGACGCCCTGGTGCTGTTCGCGGCCGGAGCCCATGGGACGGTTCTCTATCCCAGTCGAGTGACCGACATGTGGGGGGATACGGTCCAGCGGTGGGACCACTACGTCTGGGGCAGAACGGCACGGGTCCTGCGCCGGTTGATCGCCGACGGTCACGATCCGCTGAAGCTCCTCTGCGACCGTTGCCACCATCACGGCATCCGCATGATCCCCAGCACCTGGATCAGTCTTCACAGCGGCAACCGGCAAACCCACCGGAACCTGGGGCGCTGGTCGGCCTTCACCCTGGACAATCCCCACTTCCAGGTGGGCGAGGATCCCGACCCCAGGGCCGCCGGCCTCCTGAAGACCCGCTTCAGCTTTCTCCACGCCGAGGTTCGAGAGGAGCGCTTCCGTCTTCTGTCGGAGGTGCTTTCCGATTACGAGACCGACGGGGTCGAGCTGAACCTGACCTCGGCCATGCCCTACTGCCGGTTCAGCGAAGTCGACCGGCTGGCCCCGCTGCTCACCCAATGGCTGCGGGAACTGCGCCGAGTGGCCGACCGGGCCGGGGACCTTCAGAAACGCCCCAAGCCGATCTACCTGCGCATTCCGGCTCACCCCGATGCCTGGAAACTGGTGGGATACGAAGTCGGCCTGTGGGTCTCGCAAAAGCTGGTGGACGGGCTCTTCTGCGAGAGCAGCTTCACCGAGGAAGAGGGCGTGGACCAGGACGTCGATCTGGCCCCAGTGGTGGCCCTGACCCGGGGCACCCCATGCCGGGTCTACTTCGCCTTCCACACCAACCTTTATCGGCAATTCGCCCGCAGCGCCACCCCCGACATGATCCGGGCCGCCGCCGCCAACGCCTACGCTCAGGGTGTGGACGGCTTCGCCATTGCCGACCATGTCTGGGCTCCCAACGGATGGCCCTGGACCCCGCGGGAGTATGAAGCGCTGCGCCTGCTGGGCCACCCCGAGCTACTGGCCCAGTCCGACAAGCACTACCTGGTGCGCTCCGACATCCGGGACGAGGCCACGGCCGGCTGGCTGCCCGGAAGAGACATCCAGCTCCCCAGGGAGCTGGATCCTGGAGACTCCGTTCGGGTGTCGTTCCGGGTGGCCGACGACCTGCAGCGCTGGCGCCGATTGGGGCGCGTCAAGTCGGTGGTGCTGCGAGTCCGCTTCCGGGAAATCCTCCCCAACTACGATAGGGTCGAGGTCCATCTCAATGAACAGGAGCTGCCCGAATCCATTCTCCGGAAGGTGGACATGACCTACCGGCTGGTGGATCAGCAGTCCAGCACCCATTCCATCACGCCCTACGGGTATGCCTACGACTACCATCTCGACCCCGCCCGCTACCCCAGGCGAGGCCGAAACCGGTTGACGGTCAAGCTCCTCAGACGAGACCCCGACATCGCCGGCCGCCTGGCCCTGCTGCGTGTCGACTGCCGCATCCGGTATCGACGCCATCGACACTTCGAAGACCATCCCATCGAATACTGACTGTAAGAATTCCTGCCGGTTACAGAAGAATTTCCTGCGGCACCTCGCCGGCGACATCCGTCAGGCGGAAGTCGCGTCCGGCGTGGCGATAGGTGAGCCTGGTGTGGTCCAGGCCCATCAGGTGGAGCACGGTGGCGTGAAAATCGTTGAAGGTCATCTTGTTTTCCACGGCATACCAGCCGAACTCGTCGGTGGCGCCGTAGCGGATCCCGGGCTTGATCCCGCCGCCCGCCATCCAGATGGTGAACCCGGTGGGGTTGTGGTCGCGCCCGTCATCCCCTTGCACGGCCGGTGATCGCCCGAACTCGGTGCCGAAGATGACCAGGGTGTCCTCCAGCAATCCCCGGCCCTTGAGGTCCTTGAGCAGTCCGGAGATGGGCTTGTCGACCTTGCGGGCGTTCCTTTCGTGGCCCTCGCGCAACTTGGAATGCTGATCCCAGTAGTTTCTGGGGTAGCTGTGGGAAACCTGCACGAAACGCACTCCCCTCTCGGCCAGCCGACGGGCCAGCAGGCACTGGCGCCCATACTCGTCGGTGGGTTCCTCACCGATGCCGTAGAGATCCAGGGTGTTCTTGGACTCTTTGGAGAAATCCAGGGCTTCGGGCGCATGGCGCTGCATGCGGAAGGCCAGCTCGAAGGCCTGGATGCGGGCTTCCAGACGGGCGTCGTAGGCGGTCGATCCCAAGTGCCGCCGGTTCCAGGCTCCCATCAGGTCGAGTTGCCTGCGTTGCACCGCCAGATCCCTTCCCTCGCCCTTCAGGTTGGGTATCTCACCCTCGACGAACTGGGTGGCGCCATCGCCGATCCCCGTTCCCTGGTAGACCGCGGGCAGAAAGGCCGATCCGAAGTTCTGGCCCCCGCCATGGATGTAGGGAGGGGAGATATTGATGAACCCGGGGAGGTTGTGGTTGTCGGTTCCCAGGCCGTAGAGGATCCAGGACCCCATGCTCGGCCGGATCAGGATCCCGTCCCCGGTGTGGAGCTGCAGGGCGGCGCCCCCGTGGGAGACAAAGTCTCCCACCATGGAATGGATCATGCAGAGGTCATCCACACAGGTGCCGATATGGGGAAAGAGCTCGCTCACCGGTTGGCCGCATTCCCCGTACTGCCGGAATTCCCAGGGAGACTTCAACAGGTTCCCCGTCTCGGCAAAGGTGACCTCCGGCTTGGGGAAGGGCAAGGGCTTGCCATGCATCCGGGTCAGCATGGGCTTGGGATCGAAAGTGTCGATGTGGGAGACGCCACCGTGCAGGAAGAGGAAGATGACCCGCTTGGCCCTGGGCCGGAAATGGGTCGACTTGGGCCTGAGGGGATTGAGATCCCTGGACGGCGCCCGCGCGGCCCGGGCTTCCAGCGAGGACAGTCCGGCGAAGGCCAGGTAGCCGAATCCGCAGGCGGCCTGGCGCAGGAGATGGCGCCGGGAAACCGGTCCGGGAAGGAAAGCCGGGTGCGCTGCCGAAGAGTCATTCATGCCGGTAATCTCGGAAAGGATACGCTCCGCTCTCACTCAATATACATGAATTCATTGAGGCCGAACAGTAGTTGACAATAACTGGCCCAAGCCTCCTGCCGGGCCTCCGCATTCTCCTCCTGCGCCGTCCCCTCTGCCCGGGGGTAGGCTGCCAGGTAGGCCAGCGCCTGCTCGGTCTCCCGGTCGGAGGGAGGCCGCGCCAGAACCTTGCGATGGGCCAGTTCCACCCGCTCTCTGTCATCGGCGCCCTCCCGGGAGAGCAGGTCCTCGGCGAAATGGCGAGCCTGCTCCATGACGAAGGGACTGTTCATCAGGAACAGGGCCTGGGGGGCCACGGTGGAGTCGCCGCGCCGGCTGGTGACGGCGTTGGAATCGGCAAAGTCGAAGAGCTGGAACATGGGGAAGAGCTGATTTCGCACCACCGGCAGGTAGAGGCTGCGACGCCCGCTGCGGTAGGCGTCGAAGCCGTAGCCCCCCTTCCCGGCAGAGAACAGGCCGCGGTAATAGTCGTCCACCGCGGACTTGCCCTTGTAGTCGAAGATGGACCCGCCCATGGTCCGGTCCAGCCGCCCGCTGAGGGCCAGGATGGCATCTCGCAGCGCTTCCGCCTCCAGTCGGCGGCGCGGGAACCTCCAGAGCAAGCGGTTGCCGGCATCCGCAACCTCGGCAGCGGGGTTGGAAATGCCGCTTTGCATCCGGTAGGCGCTGGAGTTCAGGATCAGCCGGTGCAACTGCTTGACGGACCATCCCGACTCCACGAAATAGGCCGCCAATCGATCCAGCAGCTCCGGGTGGGACGGCCGGTCCCCCAGGGTCCCGAAGTTGTCGCTGCTGGCCACCAGGCCGGTCCCGAAGTGCCACTGCCAGATCCGGTTGACCATCACCCGCGCCGTCAGGGGGTTGTCGGGGCTGGCAATGAAGCGGGCCAGCTCCAGGCGTCCGCTCTGGTCGCTGTCGACGATCCCGTTTGTGCCCCGATCCAGGATCTGCAGAAAACGACGGGGGACCAGCTTGCCAGGATTGTGGTGGTTTCCGCGGACCAGGATCCGCATGGGAGCCGGACCCCCGTCCTTGACCGCCATCACCGTCAGCGGATCCGGCGGCGGCCTGGAGCAGTCCCCGCCGGCAAACACCTCCACTTCCGCCATATGCAGATAGGAGGTCTCATCTTCCCGAGGCCCCAGCAGTTCCACCCGCACGATCCGGCCGGCGGTTCCCCGAGGCGGGCAAATGCGAAATCCCTCGGCCGGGGTCGGGAACTCCTCGGCATCCGGACCCTCCGGGAAATACACCCGATTCCACACTTCCTGCCGCTCATCGGTCAGCACCGAGACCCGGAAGTTGGAGAGGCGCTTGAATTCGGCATCCACCCGATTCCACAGGACCACCATGCCGATGGGACCGCTTTCGGCCAGCTTCACCTCCCACCAGGGGCTGGCGTCGCCCTCGCCGGTCTCCTGGCGGTTGTTGAAGACCCCGTCGATCGCCTTGTCGGCCGTGGCCTGGCACCTGGTGCTGGACTGGCTGGCCTCGCCCAAGGGAGCCAGGCTGGGTACGGGAGCGGGAAACCGGTCCGGGTAGCGCTTGCGCAGCTCGCTCGCCAGGGACCATTCCTGCCACTTGGAGGCGAACTCCAGGTCGGCCATGGTCCGGGTACCCTTGAAGATGGCGGCCAGGGAGTAGTAGTCGGCGGTGGGAATGGGATCGAACTTGTGGTCGTGGCAGCGGCTGCAGGCCAGGGTCAGGCCCAGGAAGGTGCGCCCCGTAACGTCGATCTGCTCGTCGGCCACGTCAAACAGGAACTTCTTCTTGTCCTGCTCCGCCAGCGCCTTGGGACCCAGCACCAGGAACCCGGTGGCCACCGTCCGGTCCCGGAAGGCCCGCCAGTCGGCGTCTCCCGAGAGGAGGTCCCCGGCAATTTGTTCCAGGATGAACCGATCGTAGGGCTTGTCCCGGTTGAAGGCCCGCACCACGTAATCGCGGTAGCGGTAGGCGTAGCGCATGATGTAGTTGCCGTCATGGGCGGTGGTGTCGGCATAGCGGACCACGTCCAGCCAGTGACGGGCCCAGCGCTCGCCGTAGTGGGGCGAGTCCAGCAGGCGCTCCACCAGGTTCGCATAGGCCTGGGGCGAGGGGTCGTTGACAAAGGCTTCGACCTCAGCGGGTTCCGGGGGCAGACCCAGCAGGTTGAAGTAGAGCCGGCGAATCAGCGTGCGGCGGTCCGCGGCGGGAGCCGGCCGCAGGCCCTTGGCCTCCAGGCCGGCAAGGATGAATCGGTCCAGCCAGGTGCGGGGCCACGTCCGGTCGCCTACTGCCGGAGTCTCCCTGGGAGTCACTGGCTGGAAGGCCCAAAAGGACTTCTCTTCCTCGGTGAACTCGGCAGCGGTCTCCCGCGGGTTCCAGGGGAGCAGGATGTCGTATTTGCCCCCCAGGTAGGCCTCCACCGACCGTCGCTCGGCTTCGGTTCGGGCGGTGTCGTAGAGGATCACTTCCGCCAGGTCTCCACGAAAGGAGATCCCGCCTGAGGCAACCTGGTTCAGCAGGGATTGGACCGCCGGGAAACCCTCCGAATGGCGTCCGTTGAGGAAATAGCGGGTGGCGCCGTCCTCTGCCCCGGGCTCGAGGGTCATGGCGATGATCCAGGGGCGCTTGCCACCCGGCGCGGCACCGCTCCCTTCCGCCCCATTACTCCTGTCTTGCGATTCAAAGCGGGCCACCGCAAACACGGTCCCGGAAGTTTCCGCCCCCTTGGAGAGAATGCTGTCGGGACCCTCCAGGCGATTCCTCCCGTCGAACCTCAGGGCCGGCTTGCCGTGCACCCGGCTTTCGGCAATCCATTCCGGCGCCGCGGCCCCGCCCCCGTGTCCCTCCACCGGGGAAACCTTCCAATGGTTGCCGCGTCCGCCGGCGTCCTCCCAGGTCTTGAGGGTCTCGTCCTCCTTGAGCTGGATGGCGTCGGCCTTCAGCCAGGCCTGCAGCCCGGCCGCCAACTCCCCGTCGGCGGGGGACCGGGCAACCACGCCGCTCTGCCGCTCCGTTGTCTGCTTGCGGACCGCCCGGGGTTGTGGCCAAGCGGCGCCGTCTCGAACCCACTGCTCCAGGGCAGAGACCTGACTCTCCGACAGGGGTCCGGTGGGAGGCATCTGCAGGTCCCCGGAACCCCTCACAAGCTGAATCAGGCGGCTCTTCTCCGCTTCACCCGGCACCACCGCCGGACCCGACTGGCCCCCCTGACGCAAAAACTCGGCCGAATCCAGGCGCAGGCCTCCCTGCTGCAGCCTGGGTCCGTGGCACACCTGGCAATGCTCCACCAGCAGGGGCCGGATCTGTTTCTCGAAGAACTCGATCCGTGCGGATTCCGATACCTGCCCGGATGCATTGACCGCGCAGGCGACCATCAGGACCGAAAGCGGCAGAAAACGAAATGACATGGCGATTCCCGGGATTGATGGGGTCGATTGCGACACCAGGTATTCTATACCAAAGCAGGCTTCCTTCCCGATGTGTGGCGGTCGTGGGGAGAGCGGTGCAACTGCGGTTGGCATAGCGTCCCCCACCCGTCAGGGCGATATTCGGACACTGACCAGCTCCTTTTGGCTGCGAACGTAAACCTCCTGGCCCGAAAAGGCCGGGTGGGCCCAAAGAGGCACGTCGCCCGCTTCGATGATCTTCACCCGCCCCCGGTCTTCGAACCTCTCGGGGGTCAGGTTCAGCAGGACCAGCTCACCCACGGCGTTGACGGCCATGGCTGATCCCCCGGCCTCTGTGCCGGAATGGTCTTTCCCCGCCCATACCAGGGCCGCGTGAGGGTTCCTTCCCCTGGGGGTGAGACGGTGCTGGTCGGACCAGACCACCCGCCCGCTGGGCCAGTGGATGCACTGCAGGCCGTCCCGCTTGTCCAGGACGTAGAGGTGGTCTCCTGACCAGAGCGGCGTGGACATCAGGCAGCTCAACCTGCGTGACCGCCACAGCTCCACCGGACCCTGCCCGTGCTGCAAGCCACAGGCCAGGGCGCCGTCCCAGTAACCCGAGACGAACAACCGGCTGCCGTCGAACACCGGTGAAATGATGGCCACGTCGTAGCTGCTGGTTCGGAAGGGCACCCCCCAGATTTCCTCTCCTGTCCGCGGGTCGAGAGCCACCAGCCGATCGGCCGTCCACACCAGCAACTGCCTGGTTGATCCAACCTTGGCCATGACAGGCGAGGAGTATCCGGGACGGTCCTGCAGGGCGCGCCAGCGTTCCCTGCCTGTCTGCCGGTCCAGGGCCACCACGCTGGCGCCGCGCTGCCCTCCGGCCTGCAGGTAGACCAGGTCTCCAACGACCAGGGGCGAGGCGGAGTGCCCCCAGGTCGGTTGTTTCCCGCCGAAGCGTTTCTGTAGATCCAGGCTCCAGCGCGGCTTGCCGTCCGAGAGGCGGAGGCAGGCGACCCTGCCGACGGCTCCCAGGGTAAAGACCTCCCCGCCCTCGACCGCGGGGGTGGCCCGGGGACCCTTGCCCCAATCCAGGTCCCCGTAGGGCGCCGGATAGCTGTGGGTCCAAAGGAGGGAGCCGTCCTTCCGGTTCAGGCAGAGCACCCGTTCCTCTTCCCCGGACCCGACCCGGTCCATGGTCAGCACCCGATCCCCGGCAACCACCACGCCCGAAAACCCGCCGCCGACCTTGCTGCTCCAGAGCTTCTCGACCGCACCCGGGCCGAGCCGCTGCGGCAGTTGGACCGAGGACCACACCCCGGCGCGGCCGGGACCCCGCCACTGAGGCCAATCCAGGGGATCCGCGGCAGAGATCGACAGGCCCGAGCTCAAGACAAGGACTGCGCACCAACCGGCAAACTGGACCGAACCCGAGCATAGCCGCAATCCAACCCCGCCGATGGAGGTCAACCAACGGGAGCTTGGGACCGGGCGAGGATTCTTCATCGGTGGATTCGGCAATCGGGGGAGTTATCTTTCGGGTGCGACCTGTAGGCGGGGTCATGCTATTGCAGTTCGATAGGGAAAGCAACGAGTTGGAACCACCCGGGGCCGCAAGACAAGTGCAAGTGGAGAGTGAAGAAGGGAGACTGAGCGGTACGCAACGGAATAGCATGCGGGCGGGACGCCCGCGTTCCCGGGGGGGCTTCGCCCTTGTCGACTCCCCCTCACGGGGGGAGTGATTCTGAGGTTTGCAAACAGCCCCTTGCCCCATTCCTGGGCGTGACGTAAATCATGTTCCCGCATTGTTGTGTGGTTGATGCCCACCCGGGAACGCGGGCGTCCCGCCCGCACCATTTTCCCGGCACGGCCTTGGCCATCTCCGCCACTTGGATCGATCGGTAGCGGGGCCTTGCCTTTCATTCGGCCTTACCAATCCCGGGGGGCTTCGCCCTTGTCGACTCCCCCTCACGGGGGGGGGGGAGCTGGCACAACTTGAGCTTTTGAACGACGTTGGGCGGATTGGGGGGGCAAACGCCACCTCCCGGGGATCACAACCCTTCCCGCCTACAAATCCCGCTTACCGAAGAATTTTGCAAAGGGCTCTTTGAAATAGTGGATACTCTCTATGCTTCCGGGACCGGAACCACCAAGACATGCTGAAACCCAACCCTCTCTACCGCTTGTCGAGGCTGACCGCGCTCTTGCTGCAGGTGGTGGCGCTCCAGGCGCTTGCTCAGCAGACTGACAGCCGGGAAGACCAGGCTCAATCGGGGAAACAGGAAAAAGAGTCCGAGCTTCTTGAAGTCATCACCGAAGAGATTGTCGTCATCGGCAGTCGCGCCAAGCCGCGTTCAGTCACCAGGTCAATGGTGCCGGTGGACGTGATGAGCTCCCAGGACTTCAGCAGCCAGGGCGATACCGACTTGAGCAACCTGCTTCGCACGCTGGCGCCGTCCTACAACGTCAACACCCAGCCCATCAGCGACGCCTCCACCATCGTGCGACCGCTCAGCCTGCGCAACCTCGCCCCGGACCACACCCTGGTGCTGGTCAATGGCAAACGGCGCCACCGCGCGGCGGTCATCCACTGGGGCGGTGGCGGCCCTGCTACCGGCGCCCAAGGTCCTGACCTTTCGGTGATTCCCGCCATTGCTCTACGCCAGGTCGAGGTGCTGCGTGACGGTGCTTCCGCCCAGTACGGTTCGGATGCCATTGCGGGTGTGATGAACTTCCAACTCAAGGATGCCCGCCAAGGCGGCACTGTCGAGTTACGAACCGGAGCCTACACCGCCGGTGACGGAGAGAGCTGGAGCGCCGCCGGCAACCTGGGTCTGCCCTGGGGTCAATTCGGCTTCCTCAATCTCAGCGGTGAGTTCACCACCAGCAAGCCGACCGACCGCAGTGTGCAGCGGGCCGATGCCACGGCCCTGATTTCCCGGGGAAACACCAACGTTCGCCACCCGGCCCAGATCTGGGGATCACCCGACATCGATGACGATGTCAAGCTGTGGGCCAATTTCGGGAACGTGTTCGGAAGCACCCAGTTCTACGGCCATGCCAACTATGCCTAGAAGAAAGTTACCGGCGGCTTTTTCTTCCGCAACCCCAATACCCGCGCCGGCGTCTTCAGCGCCGACAGGGGCCGGACACTCCTCATCGGCGACCTGCTGGACGCCAAGGACGGCGTGCTCGACGGCTCTGCCGGCTGCCCCGAGGTTCGCGTTGTAGACCACGTGCCGGATCCGGCGGCGCTGAAAAGGGTCTTGGAAGACCCCGACTGCTTCTCTTTCCAGGAACGCTTTCCCGGCGGTTTCACCCCCCAATTCGGTGGTGAGACGCTGGATGCCTCGCTGGTGGGCGGGTTCCGCGGGCAGACCGGGAACGCCATCAACTGGGACGTCAGCCTGAGCGCCGGCAGCAACGCGGCAGACTTCTTCATCTTCCACACGGTGAATGCCTCGCTCGGACCCGACTCGCCTACCGATTTCAACCCCGGCAAGTACACCCAAAGGGAACTGAATTTCAACCTCGACCTTTCGTACCCGCTGAACCGCAAGACCAACCTGGCCGGCGGTTTCGAATGGCGCAACGAACAGTTCGAGATCGGTATGGGCCAGCTTGAGTCGTTCCGGATCGGCCCGCTGGCTCCGCAGGGATTCAGCGCTGCCTCCAACGGTTTTCCCGGTTTCAGCGAAATTGCGGCCGGCAAATGGAACCGATCCAACTACGCGGTGTACGGAGACGTCGAGTTTCAGGGAGATGACGATGCCTGGACCGCCGGAGGCGCGCTGCGCTTTGAGGATTTCCAGGGTTTTGGCGGCACCTTGAACGGCAAGGTCTCGGCTCGTCTCCGCCTGGTCGAGTCTTTCTCCCTGCGGAGCAGTCTGAGCACCGGCTTCCGCGCTCCCACACCAGGACAGTCGAACGCATTCAACGTATCGACCCAATTCGATCTTGCGCTCATGGACCTGGTCAACAACGGAACCATTCCGTCAACCTCCGCGGTCGCCAGGCTGAGAGGCGGCAACCCTCTGCAACCGGAGAGGTCGCGGAATTTCGCCTTGGGCGGAATCCTGGAGCGGGGACCGTTCACACTGACCGCGGATCTTTTCCGCATCGACGTGGAGGATCGCCTGACCCTGACTCAGCTCTACAGTCTGAGGCCGGAGGAGGTTGACGACCTGGTCGCCGAAGGAGTCACCAGCGCCTCCAACCTGCAGAACTTCCGCTTTTTCACCAACGACTTCGCAACCAGGACCGCAGGACTCGATGTGATCGCAACCTGGTCGCCTCCGCAACTGGGCGGGCACACCGATTTCAGCTTCCTGCTCAACCACACGGATACGAAGGTGACGGACTTCAATTCCGACACCCTCAGCCAAAGTCGGCTTCGTTCGCTGCAGGAAGGGCTTCCGGAAACCCGGCACAGCCTTACCGTCAAACACAAGGCACGGGAGGAAAGACTGCGGCTTCTAGGCAGGTTCAGCTACTACGGCAGTTGGTTCGACTTCGACAACGCACACACCTCCAGGGGCAAGCACCTGCTGGACCTGGAGGTGGCCTACTCCCTCAAACGGGACATCACCCTCGCAATCGGCGGCCGGAACGTCTTCAACACCTACCCGGATGAAAACCCTATAGCGCTGAACGTCGGCGAACGGTACAGCGAGAGCTCTCCCTTCGGATTCAACGGCGCCTACTTCTACGCTCGCCTCAGCTATTCCTTCGGTTCCGCATTCAGATAGTCGAAGACCGGTTGACCTATTCGACTTTTGAGGGTCCCTGCCGCTCAAGCTTGATACCGAGGCCTCGGCCCTTGACGATAGCGGCGCTTCCGAACTTTTCCCGCACCGCGTCCAGCGCCTTCTCGACCTTGCTTTCGGTCGACCCAATGCCGCCGAAGAGTTCCCCTTGGACAACCTGCCCGGCTTCAACAAGGTCATGAACGCCGATGCCGATCAGGCGGAAGGCACGTCCGTCGGTTTCCCGAACCAGCAGGGGTTCGGCGGCCCGGAACAGCTCTTCGGCTGACCGAGTAGCACTTTGCAGCCGGCGGCTGCGGGTCAGGATGCGAAAGTCGGCGGTCTTGAGTTTCAGCGTGACGCCTTTGCCGGCGATGCCGGCCTTTTTCATGCGGCGGGCCACCGTCTCGGCAAGCTGCCACAGGATCGGGCGCAGCCCGGCCAACTCGGCGGTGTCCCTGTCGAGGGTGGTTTCCGACGACAGGCTCTTGGCCTTGCTCTCGGGGTCGACCCGGCGGTCGTCTTCGCCCCGCGCGCACAACCACAACCGCCGCCCGATCTTGCCGTATCGGGCGACAAGCTCGGCCTCGTCGATACGGGCCAGCTCGCCAACCAGCCTGATGCCGTCCTGGCTGAGCCGCCGGCGCATCGCCTTCCCCACCCCCCACAACAGGCTGACGGGCTTGTCGGAGAGAAAGGTTCTGGCCTCGGCTCGTCCGATCACGGTGAAACCGCGCGGCTTGTCCCGGTCCGAGGCGATCTTGGCCAGAAACTTGTTGTAGCTGAGCCCGATGGAGGCGGTGATGGAAAGCTCCTCCTCCACGCGGCGCGCCAGCGCCGCCAGAGTCGTCGCCGGGCTGCAGCGGTGCAGAGCCTCCGTGCCGCCGAGGTCCATGAAAGCCTCGTCGATGGAGAGCGGTTCCACCAGGGGGGTCAAGTCGCGCATCATCGCCCGAACCTGGCGTCCCACCGCAGCATACTTTTTCATGTCCGGCTTGATGACCGTGGCGTCGGGACAGGCTTTCAAGGCCTTGAACATCGGCATGGCCGAGTGCACGCCCCGGGCACGGGCGATGTAGCAGCATGCGGCCACCACGCCCCGGTGGTGCCCGCCGACGACCACCGGAAGGTCCCGCAACTCCGGCCGGTCGCGTTTCTCGATGGTGGCGTAGAAGGCATCGCAGTCGAGATGGGCGATGGTGAGGCCATGAAGCTCATTGTGCCGCACGATGCGTGCCGATCCGCAGGCCGGGCAGGTTTCGGCCTCGGGGGACGGCTGGTTGCCACAGTCACGGCACAGGGTTTTCACGGCATGATTATCGCACCCGGAACGCGCCACACAAAGACGTCCAACGGATTCCTGTTCCATTGGAGGGATTCGAAGAGAGGCCGGAAGTGCCGACCTATCCTTCCACCGGTTCGGTGCCGGCGATGGTGGTGCGGTGCATCACCCGGCGTTCGGCCCCGTGGTCGAAGGGAGTCACCACGTGGATGCACCAGCGGTTGTCCCACATCAGGACGTCGTGGGGATGCCAGCGGTGCCGGTAGACAAACGGGTCCTGGGTGGCCCAGGCCATCAGTTCGTCGATGAGTTTCCTGCTTTCGACCTTGCGTAGCTCCAGGATGCGCTCCATGTAGGTGGCGCTGACGTAGAGCGAGAGGCGCCCGTCCCGGAGGCGGCGGACCAGGGGATGGTCCACCGGCGGCACCTGGGCCGCCTCGGCCGGATCCATGGGGGGGAGGCGGCGAAGTTGGCGGGAATATTGGAAACTGTGACGCGCCCTCAGCCCCGCGATCCTCGTTTTCAGCTCGCGGGGCATCTCCTCGTAGGCGTGGCACATGTTGGCAAACAGGGTGTCGCCGCCCTTGCTGACCACCTCGATGGCATGCAGCACCGCCCCCTTGCTGGGCACTCGACGGTAGCTGCTGTCGGTGTGCCAGACGCAAATCAGCGTGCTGTAGCGGGCGCCGGGAGAGTCGACCGGCCGGATGCGGTTGTCGTCGCCCACGTTGGTGACGCGGAAGATCTCCGGGACCGCCTGGGAACGGTTGGCTGCCTGGGGAAAGATCTCAAGCGACCCGAAGTGGCGGCTGAAGGCCACCTGCTGCTCATCGGTAATCGGCTGCCGCCGGAACAGAAGCACCCCGTAGCGGCTCCAGGCGTTCCTGATGGCTTCCGCGGTGGCCTGGTCCAGCGGCCCGGCCAGATCGACCCCGGTGACCTCGGCCCCGATCAACGGATGCAGCTTCCTGAGGCCAATGGCCATTTCCACACTCCTGGCGCGGACTGCCCTCCTCAGCCCCCCAGTTTGAAGGAGTAGAGCCGGGCGTTCCGCAGATAGAACTTGAGGCGGATGACCTTCCCTTTCAAGCTTCCCAATGAAGCGTGGCGCCAGGTCACCGCGTGGCGGACCGAGTCGCTGTCGAATGCGGCGCAGTCGATCTTGCCGAAGCCCGGGTACTGGGTCCCCTCCGCGTCCAGGACGGCCACGGCTACCAGGCCGCCGCGGGCCTGGGCGTTGATTTCCAGCGAGTCACCCTCGCAGGTAAACGGCCGGGTGATCAGGGTCCCCATGTCCTCACCCGCGTCCACCGAGACGAATCCGTCCAGCCTCAGCTTGGCCAGGCAGATGGGCCCGCTGCGTCCGGTGGGGCCGTGCTCGATGGCGGAAGGCGAATAATAGAACCAGAGCTCGTCCCCCACCCTGACCGGAGCATTGGCCATGTAGACCTCTCCCGAGTCGATGCTGCCGGGCGGACCGTTGGGAATGAAGGGCTTGCGGTCGCCCACACGCTCCCACCGGATGCCGTCCCGGCTGGCTGCAAGCTGGATGTCGATGGTCCCGAAAAAGCGGATATGGGGCTCCTCCGGTGGGGTATGGTAGGCCTCAAGCTGACCGATATAGAGACCCTCGTACTTGAAGACCGGCATTTGGTAGAACTGCAGGCCCGGGGGATCCTGCTCGTCGGGGACCACGATCTCCTGGGGAAGGCTCCAATGGATGAAGTCCTGGCTGACCGCGCGCCCGATCCGGCGGGTTGGATCGCCCTCGTGGACCGAGGGGCGGCAATGGGCCACGTATTGGCGGTGGTTCTCGTCCCAACCCAGCAGGGTGTGGGAGTCGCTGGCCCGGGTGATGACGGGGTTGCCCGGATGCTTGGTCCATTTCAGGCCGTCGGGCGAGAAGGCGACTGAAACACCGTCTCCCTCGTTGGAGGTGCCGTCCGGATCGCGGGACTCATAGAAGAGAGACTTGTACAGCCGGGCCGGATCGGGGTCGCGCGGGTCCCGGATGACGTTGCCGCCGGCGGCGTTCAGCAGCACCAGGTTGTTGTCCCTGGAACCTTCGTACTCGACCAGGCCCAGGTTGGGCCGTTCCCAGAAAATACCGTCGTCCGAGGTTGCGTAGGCCATGCTGTAGAGTAACTGCTCGGGGTCGAACCCCATGAACCCCCACCGGGTCTCATTCCTCTTGCCCATGGGGGTGACTCCCATGTTCCCCAATCCCGTATACCACATCCGGAATTGGCCGGTTTCCTCCTCCCGCCAGACCGTGCCATACAGCTCCAGTCGGCCTTCCCAGGGATAGAGGGGAAACATGAGGGGATTGCCCGCATACTTGGCGGGCTGGTTCAGGGTGCGGCCCAGGTTTCGGGTCTCCTCCACGATCCATTCATCGATGAAAAGCTGCCGGCTGTTCCCCACTTCGAGCACTGTCTCATTTCCCATAAGGGCGCTCCGTTCATCTTCTTGGGAACCTGCACTCCTGGTTCCCGTTCAATTAAAGGCCAGGGGAAGGATCCAGGAGACCGATTCCCCGACTTCATAGGTTTCGAGGGGTTCCAGCATTCCACGTTCATCGATCCGATAGCTGGTCAGCCGGCCGGATTCGTCGCTGCCGGCAAAAAAGAAGCGACCATCCCGGGTAATGCCCAAGGGCCTGGGGATCGGCTGGCTGGGGACCCAACCCAGCGGCGAAAGCAGTCCGGTTGCGGCATCCACGGCAAAGGCGGCAATGCTGTTGTGACCGCGGTTGGAGACGTAGACGGCCTTTCCCTCGGGATGGACCCGGACCGACCCGGTGCTGTTCTTTCCCCGGAAGCCTCCGGGGGGAAGGGTCGACAAGGACTGAAGCGGGGTGAGGTTGCCGCTGGAGTGGTCCAGGCTATAGGCCCCGACGCTGGAGGACTGCTCCTCGTTCGCATACACCACCCTCCCCGAGGGATGGAAGGCCAGGTGCCGGGGCCCGCGACCCGGCCTGGTTGCGATCCTGGGGACCCGACCGGGGCGCAGACTGCCGCTGGTGGGATCGAAGCGAAACTGGTGAATGGCGTCGGTCGGAGCCACGTGGGGGACAAACGCAAATCGATTGGACGGATCGGTCAGGATGGAGTGAGCGTAGATCTCGGTGATTCGCCAGTCGCAAGCGGGGCTGCGCACGGCGCCGTCGCTGCCAATCGGATGAACCGTCACCATTCCGGCAATCAGGTAGGCGGCCAGCAGAAAGCGCCCGCCGCGGTCGGTGACCACGTAGCAGGCATCGGCTTCCAGCTCCACCTCGCCGATCTGGGTCACATCCCCGCTGGCGGGATCGACGCGAAAGCTGGCCACCCCACTGTAGGATTCGCTGCGAAGCTGCTGGTAGAGATATCGCTGACGGGGATCGGCGCAGAGTTGGTAGGGACGCGCCGACAACTGGATCTGCCGGTTCAGCCGGAGCTTGCCGGAGTCTTCATCCATCCCGAAGATCAGGAACTTTTGCTCGGCGATCAGGGGAATGTAGAGGTAGCTGGACATGGTTGTCCTTCGGTTACGGCTTCCTCCGGACTTCCCCGTCCCGGGGAGCCCTTCTCAGCCTATCACAGCTCCGACACGGGCCGCAGAGCCCATACAGGACAGGTCCGTGGGCCCGGTTCCGCCCCCATTCCCGAAAAATTCCGTTTCACACTCGTCTCATCCGCACCATTGTGGAGGGCGGCTTTCAGAGAAATCTCCGCGGGAAACCCTCCAACGCACCATCGGGACGACACCCCCGGGAGCGCGGGCGTCCCGCCCGCATTCTCTCACTTGGGTTGCCGCTCGGTTTCCCTGCGATGGTGCAGCCGGCCGCCCTGCCGGCGGGAACCGCATCGGCCCGACCGAAGAAGATCCAGGGCGCCGTCTCCGGTTGATTCCGGTGGCGGAGATGGGCGAGGCCGTGCCAGGGTTTGTGCGGGCGGGACGCCCGCGTTCCCGGGTGGGCTTCACCCCATGACATCGTCGCACCAATGGTCGGTCCTTTTCGATGAATCTGCCGGGTTGCCGGGGGTGGGGGCGGTTACCCTCGCAGGGTGAGCCCGGCCAGCCTCTCCGGGGGCGGACGCGTGAACAGGAAGCTGGCCAGGTACCCCACCAGCAGGTTCAACACCATGCTCAGCACCGGAATCCACATCCAGCTTATGGGCTCATGGGCCACCGTCACCACTCCGCCCTCCCTGTCCAGGAAGTAGAAGAGCTCTCCGTTTCTTATCTGCCAGCGGCGTCTTTCTTCCCGGGCCAAGACGGCCGCATCGCTCCTGACCACGATTCCGTGGGATCTGAACGTCCGCGCCAGCCTGCCGGAGATCACACCCCTATCCAGATCGTCCCCCACGCCGGACTCAACCGTAAACAAAGTCGTCTTGTTGAGGACGGGCTGAACCATGGGCGGCAAGCCGTTGAACCCCAGCGACAGGGCAATGGCCGCCACCGCACCGCACAGGACGCCTGGAGTGTTGACCCTCCTGGACAAGATGCCCAACACGAAAAACGCACCGATGGGAGCTGAAACCAGGCTCGTCAGCCGCGTAAAATGTTCCCCGGCGGTGCCACTCTGCTGGTCGTATTGAGAGAGGGCAAACCCCAGCAAGACCAGGCCGAAACCCAGGGTGAGGAGCTTGGCCACCCTGACGTAATGGCCCTCGGGACGATTCGGCTCCAGGTAGCGCCGGTAGAAGTCATGGTTGGTGACGTTGCTCATGGAGTTCAGGGCCGAGTCGAATGTCGACATGAGGGCCGCCAACACCCCTCCCATCACCAGGCTGCGCATGATCAGCGGCAGGTTCAGCAGGACAAAGTGGGGAAGCACCATGTCGGGATGGGTGATTTCCCGCTTCAGTTCCGGATGCTGGGAGTAGTAGGCCACGAATCCCCAGGCCACCGGCACCGTGAACAGGACAAAGCCGTAGCCGGTGACGGCGTTGGCCAGCAAGGCCTTGAACATGGTGCGCCTGTCCCTGGTGGCGTGCAGGCGCTGCACCGTTATCTGATTGGTTCCGAAGGCCAACGCACGCACCAGCGCACCGGACAGCAATACCCAGATGGTCCCCTCCACCGCCATGCTCCATTCATGGGAAATGAGCTTGGTGTGGGGATGGCCGGTGCGCTCGGAAATCTGGTTCGAGGCCAGGGTCCAGATCTCCATCGGGTCGAAGGTGCTCAGAAGAACGATGGCGATCATGAGGTAGCCGCCTACAAAGACCACGTACTGGACCACATCGGTCCAGATGACGGCCCTCATCCCGCCCAGGACGGTATAGAAGGCGCCCAGCAGTCCGATGACCAGCAGGCACAGCCGCCCGTCGAAACCGCTCACCGATTCGAATCCCTTGGAAGCCGCCACCAGGGCGGTGGAAAGCCAGAAGACGGTATAGACGATGAACAGAATGGCGCCGATCGACCGCACGGCGGGATGAAACCGTCTCTCCAGGTATTCGTAGATCGACAGCACTCGCAGGCGCGCCCAGATCGGAATCCAGAGGGCGGCGGTCGGAAGAACCATCAGGAACTCGATCAAGCCCCCCGTAATGGAGCTGCGGGTGTCCCTTTCGAAGATCCAGCCGGGAAGAGCCAGGTAGCTGATCGGACTCAGGTGGGTTGCAATCAGCGAGATGCCCACCGCCCACCAGGGCAGATTGCCGCCGGCATGAAAATACTCCTTGAGGCTCTTCTGCCTGCCGGAGAAGAGGATTCCCATGACCACCATCGAGGCCAGGTAGATCCCGATCACCAGGTAATCGAAGATGGAGAACTTGCCCATGGGCGGAAGCATACAACACTTCATGGTTGCCAAAGGAGGCTCCGGGCGCCAACGTTGCCTCGGGCATCTTCACCGTGCCGAAACACAACAGGCTGCTGGTGAGAAAACCGGGTTAAAATAGCGAAGGACTCACCGGTCATATCATTGGCCGCCGACCCTGCAGGGAACCATCGAGGGCTTTGCCCGGGGAACAGGCGACAAGACCGATGGGATTACGAGGGGAGGTGCCCGTGCAGATAAACGACGCGTTCCGGCTCGTAGCGGCGATCGGCCTTCACCTGGCTTTCCTGGCCGTCCCGATGTCGGCGGCAGACTGTGACGACTGGAATACGAGAGATTACTTCAGTGTGGCAACGGTCCAGGAAGTTACCGCCTGTCTCCAGGCAGGCACAGGACTTAGGGCACGGGACAAGGATGGCAACACCCCGCTTCATCATGCGGCCAGGCGTAGCCGGAATCCCGCCATCGTCAAGGTGCTGCTGGAGGCCGGAGCGGATATCCAGGCTCGGACCGACTACGGCACAACCCCCCTTCACGAGGCGGCCCCCTACACAACCAATCTTGCTGTGATCACCCTGCTCCTGGATGCCGGCGCCGACATCGAGGCGCAGGACGAGGATGGCGAAACCCCCCTACACCGGGCGGCCGGACGCAACCAGACTCTTGCCGTGATCAATACGCTGCTGGAGGCCGGCGCCAATATCCAGGCGCAGGACAAGAATGGCGTTACACCCTTGCATTCGGCGGCCGGACGCAACCGGAATCCGGCCATCATCGCGGCGCTCCTGGAGGCTGGCGCCGATATCAATGCAGAGGACAAGGGTGGCAGCTCCCCCCTGCTCCAGGCGTCCGGCCACAATTTGAGTCCCGCTGTGATCACCGCCCTCGTAGACGCCGGCGCCGACATCAATGCGCAGGACAAGAATGGCCGTTCTCCTCTGCATAGAGTCGTCGGGAGCAACAGGAATCCTGCTGTTCTTGCCGCACTCCTGGACGCCGGCGCCGATGTCAAGGCGCGCGACAAGCGGGGCTGGACGCCGCTGCATGGCGCGGCAATGGGGAACCGAAATTTGTCCATTATCACGGCTGCAGTCGCCGCGCTGGTCAAGGCCGGTTCGAATATCGAGGCGCGAGACTACGCTGGCATGACACCCCTGCACGCTGCGGCCTGGTCAAACCGAAATCCCCAGGTCATCACCACCCTTCTGGACGCCGGCGCCGATCTCAAAGCACAAGACAAACGGGGACAAACGCCCTTGCATTATGCGGCGGGAAGCAACAGGAATCCTGCAGTGACCGAGGCGCTGTTGCAAGCCGGTGCCGATCTCAGGGCGCGGAGCGGGATTGGCAACACTCCCCTGCATGAGGCGGGGGAACCTGCCGTCATCGCCGCGCTCCTCGAGGGCGGAGCGGATATCAAAGCGCGCAATGAGGACGGCGAAACGCCCCTGCATCGGGCGGCCCGGCGCATCTGGAACCCCTCCGTCGTCACCGCATTGATCAACGCCGGAGCGGATATCAAGGCGCGGGATGATCATGGAAATACTCCGCTGCATCATGCGGCCCACCGAAACGAGAAGCTTGCCATCACCGCTGCCCTGCTGGAAGCCGGTGCAGACCTTGAGGCGCGGGACAAGGACAGTGAGGCCACTCCCCTGCACAGAGCGGCCGGCGGCAGTGAGAATCCTGCTGTCATCACGGCGCTCCTGGAGGCTGGGGCGAATATCGAGGTGCGGGACGAGAAGGGCAAGACCCCCCTGCACTGGTCAGTGCGAACCAACAAGAATCTCAGCATTATCTCATCGCTCTTGGAGGCCGGAGCCGACATCCAAGCCGGAGATGAGGACGGCAACACACCCCTGCACACGGCCGTTGGGTACAATCGGAACCTCAGTATCATCGCCAAGCTGCTGGAGACCGGAGCCGAAATCGCGGCACGAGACGAGGACGGTCGCACTCCGCTGCACCGGGCGGTCAGGGACAGCAGGAACCCCAGTGTCGTTGCCGCGTTGTTGGAGGCCGGAGCCGATCCCGGAGCACGGGACGATGACGGCAACACCCCCCTGCATGTGGCGGCCGGCAACAACTGGAATCCCACCGTCATCGCCGCGCTGCTGGGGGCCGGCGCAGATCTGGAGGCCAGGAACAAGGACGGCGACACGCCGCTGCATGTGGCAGCCGATGGCAATAGGAATCCCACTGTTATCGCCGCGCTCCTGAATGGCGGCAGAGACCTCAAGACCCGGAACAAACGTGGCCGCACCCCTCTGGACAGGGCGGCCAGTGGCAATGACAATCCCGAAGTCATCGCCACGCTGCTGGAGGCCGGCGCCGATCCCAAGGCGGCTGATGATTACGGCGACACCCCCCTGCATTTGGCAGCCAGCGGCAATGACAATCCCGAGGTCATCGTTGCGCTGGTGGCAGCCGGGGCCGATCTATCGGCGCGGAGGGAGAACGGATGGACTCCCATGCATCGGGCGGCGCTCAGCAGCGAGAATCCGGCCATCGTGGCGGCGCTCATCGAGTCCGGCGCCGACCTGAATGTGCCGGACGATCATGGTGAAACGCCCCTGCACAGTGCGGCCGGATGGGACCGGGACCCCGTGTGGATAAGCGAGTTGCTGAAAGCCGGCGCCGATCCGACGGCGAAGACCAGATATGGCCAAACACCCCTGCATGAGGCGGCCACAGGTAACAGGAACGCCGCCGTCATCACCTTGCTGGTGGAGGCCGGCGCCGATCCCAAGACAGCGTCCAGGTCGGGCGAAACCCCTCTGCATCGGGCCGCCAGGTACAACAAGAATCCCTCCGTCATCAGCGTGCTCGTCGCCGCCGGCGCTGATCCCAACGCTCGGGACATTAGCGGCGAGACACCCATGCATCAGGCGGTTGTGGACAGCAGGGATCCGGACGTGACCGCTGCGGTCATCGCTACATTGCTGAAGAACGGCGCCAACCCCATGGCGAAGACCGAGTTTGGCGAAACCCTGCTGCATAGCGCGGCCGGAAGCAACGTGCATCTCAGCGTCCTCACCACGCTGGTAGACGCCGGCGTCGATCTCGAGGCAAGGACCGGGAATGGAGACACGGTCCTGCATTCTGCGGCCAGGGGTAACAGCAATCCTGCCTGGATCGCCGCCCTGGTAGACGCCGGAGCGGACCCCAATGCGCGCAACCAGGATGGCTGGACCCCCTTGCATTGCGCAGCCTCGGGAAACGAAAATCCCGCCGTAATGGCTGCGCTCATGGAGGCCGGCGCCGACCCCGAGGCACGAAACGATGCAGGCCACACTCTCCTGCATCGCGCGGCCCGGGGCAGCAGGAATCCCGCCATTATCGCCGCGCTGCTGGACGCTGGAGCGGACCCCAATGCGCGCAATGAGGATGGCGAAACTCCCCTGCACGGGGCGGCGCGATACAACAGAAATCCCGCTATCCTCGCCGGGCTGCTGGACGCCGGGGCCGACCCCAAGGTTCGGGACAATAAGGGCAAGACTCCCTGGGACTACGCCAAGGACAGGGAGTTGCTCAAGAGTTTCGACGCCTACCGGCGATTGTACGAGGCACTTTTTTGATTCGTTTTATGGGCAAGCCCCCCAGACGCCTGGAGGTGACCCGCCGGGGCGGCGGGCGTCTGGCCTGCTATCACTGGCCGGGTCCAGGCCCCTCGTTGCTGCTCATCCCGGAAAGCTGATCAGACTGTGTTTTTCAAAGGGGCGCCGGATTTCGTCCATGAACGACTCGGGACAGCCAACCAGCCGCAGAAGCTTCCTGCACGCCGCGTCGATGGCCGGCGCCGGCCTATGGGCAGGACTGGCTGCCAGCCGGACCGGGTCCGACACCGGTGCGGAGCCCGGCGGCGCCCCGCCATCGAGGCCATTCGACTGCGTGGTCGTGGGAGGCACCCCCGGGGGGATTGCCGCGGCCGTGACCGCCGCGCGCATGGGACGCTCGGTGGCGCTGGTGGAGGATCACGCCCACCTGGGCGGCATGTCCGCCAGCGGCCTGGGCAAGAGCGACATCGAGAACCGCGCGGCCATACGGGGGTTTTTCGCCGAATTCGTCGAGCGCGTCCACCGGCACTACCTGGAAAAGTACGGTCCCGACTCGGACAATGTCCGCTCGTGCCGCGGGGGCTACACCTACGAACCCTCGGTGGCTGAAGCCACCTTCGACCGGATGGTGGAAGAGCAGCCCTCCATCAGCCTGCTGAAGTCCCACCGCTTCCAGTCCGCCATCACTCGAGAGGGAACCGCATGCGGGGTGGTGGTCCAGGATCGTCGAACCGGAGTCCAACGGCGGCTCCCGGCCCGGTTGGTGATCGATGCCACCTACGAAGGAGACGTCTATGCCTCCGCCGGAGCCCGCTACCGGCTGGGCCGGGAATCCCGGGAAGAATTCGGCGAACCGCATGCCGGAGTGATCTATTTCGACTACCGCAAGCGGATGTTTCTGCCGGGGTCCACCGGTGAAGGCGACCGGCGCCTGCCGGCCTACACCTATCGTCTCTGCCTTACAACCGACCCGGGCAACGCCCATCCCTTGAGCGAGCCCCCCCTCGACTACGACCGCTCCCCTTACCTGGGTTACTTCGAAGATCTCGAGCAGGGGCGCCTGGCCGGCCCCGAGCGCTTCAAGCCGGGTCGAGGATACTATCCGGCCCATTTCAACACGCTGGTACGCGCCCTGTCCGTTTCCGAGATTCCCAACCGCAAAACGGATGTGAACATGAATCCCCGGCCCCTGGGATTTCCCTTTGCCGAGGAGAACCAGGGCTATGTCGAGGGCGGCTGGGAGGTCCGGCGGGAAATTCAGGCCAGGATTCGCCAACTGACCCTGGGCCTGCTGTGGTTCCTGCAACAGGACCCGGAGGCGCCTCCGGCTCATCGCCGCATGGCAGGGCAATATCACCTGCCCCTGGACGAGTTCACCGACAACGGGCACTTTCCCTTTCAGCTCTACGTTCGCGAGGCGCGCCGCCTGGTCGGCCACTACACGCTTACGGAACTGGATGTCAGCCGGAACCAGGCCAGGCCCGAGGCCGGCCGTTTCGAGGATGCCGTGGCCGTGGGCGAGTTTCCCATCGACAGCTTTCCGGTGCGCAAGCGCCAGCCCGGGGACACCGCAGTGCTGGAGGGGTATCTGTACATGCTGGAGAGCACCCGGCCCTACCAGATCCCCTATCGCATCATGATTCCGGAGCGGGTGGACGGACTGATCGTCCCGGTGGCCGCCTCCACCAGCCACCTGGCATACTCCTCGATCCGCACGGAACCGACCTGGATGGCGCTGGGTCAGGCCGCCGGCGTTGCCGCCCACCTGGCCCTGGAGCAGCATCTCCAGCCGCGCCAGGTCCCGGTGAGCCGGCTCCAGGAAATCCTGCGGCGGCAGGGACAGGTGCTGGATCTCGAATACCTGAAAATACCCTGATGCCCCGAGGCTATTTCCATTACCAATCGTTGGAGGAGCTGGATCGGGAAGCCCGGCAACTCAAGCTGGACCTGCGCCTGGAACCCGACACCCGGCGGGTCAGGAACCTGCTGGGACGGTCGGTTCGCATCGGCCATTACCAGGCCGGCAATTCCCTGGCCATCCATCCCATGGAGGGGTGCGACGGCACCCCCCTGGGTGAACCGGATGAACTCACCTTCCGGCGGTACGATCGATTTGCCCGAGGCGGCGCCAAGCTGATCTGGTTCGAAGCCACTGCCGTGGTCCCCGAAGGCAGAGCCAATCCCAGGCAGTTGCTGCTCAACCAGGCCACCGCCAAGTCGCTACGGTCGCTATTGGACCGAACCCTGGCCGCCCACCGGAAGGTCCATGGATCGGTGGACGACCTGGTGGTCATCCTTCAACTGACCCACTCGGGGCGCTACAGCCATCCCCGGCCCCTGATCTGCCACCGCCACCCCATCCTGGACCGCCTGACCTACCTGGATGCGTCCAAGCGGGTCCCCCTGCCGCCGGACTATCCCCTGATGGACGACGCCTCCATCGAACGGCTGGAAGACGCCTACGCCCGGGCAGCCGGCCTGGCCGCCGCCATCGGGTTTCACGGGATCGACATCAAGCTGACCCACGGCTACTTCGGCAATGAACTGCTGGGGGCCAAGACCAGGAAGGGCAGGTACGGTGGGAGTCTGAGCAACCGGACTCGTTTTCTGAGAAACACCATTGAGAAAATCAAAGCGGCCACCCACAAACAATTCCTGCTGGCTTCCCGTCTCGGGGTCTTCGACGGGCTCCCCTACCGGACCGGAGCGGACAACGGCAGGGGCGAGCCTTGGCCCTGTACCCTGCCCTACCGCTACGGGTTCGGCGTCAATGAACAGAGACCTCTGGAACCCGATCTCACCGAACCCAAGCAGGTGATCGCGCTTCTGAAGCAATCAGGGGTGGACCTGGTGAATGTTTCCATGGGAAACCCTTACACCAATCCCCACATCGGGCGCCCCTTCGATAAGCCGGACGAGGGCAACTACCAGACCCCGGAGCATCCCCTGATCGGCGTGGACCGGCACTTCAGGCTGTGCGGTGAAATCCAGCAGGCCTTCCCCGACCTGCCCATCGTGGGCACCGGCTACAGTTGGCTGCAGCACTGGCAGCATCACGCCGGGGCGGCCAACCTTCGGGACGGCCGGGCAACCATCATGGGCATCGGCCGTGGAGCCCTGGCCTATCCCGATCTTCCCGCCGACATCCTCACCCGAGGAGTCCTGAATGCGGCCACCACCTGCAAGACCCTGACCTTCTGCACCTACCTCATGCGCCAGAAGACCCATCCCTGGGGCCAACACCCCACCGGCTGCCCTCCTTTCGACAAGGAGGTCTACGGACCCGTCATCAAGGAAGCCCGCTCCCGAAAACGGCGAGGATAGGCAGCAGAAGCTACTCCGTCTCCAGCTCCCAGCGCACCGCGCCCATGTGGTAGCGCTGGTGCTGGGGGATCCGGTTGCTGTAGTAGGCGGTCAGCAGGCTTCCGTCAGCCATCTGGACGGTCGCGGGATATCCTCCGTCGGTGGTTTCTTCGAGGTTGACGATCCGGGTGGGACGACTCCAGGTTCGGCCTTCGTCCTTACTGGTACGGTAGCCGATGCCGTGGTGCCCTTTCTCCCGAATCCCGTAGGTCAGGAGGACGCGCCCGTCGGCCATCTCCAGCAGGTGGGCCGGATGGTGCCCGGGCAGTGTCAGCAATCCCGACCTGGCCCAGTGCTTCCCCTCGTCTTCCGAGACATGGAGCGCCAGGTGGCCGTCGGCGTGACTCCGGGAGGCGGCCAGCCAGCGACGGGGGCTCAGCCGCACCAGGGCCGTCTCGTTGTAGTCATGGGGCGCGATCTTGACGGCTTCCCCCCAACTCCGCCCGTCGTCCCGACTGAACAACACAAAGGCGTTGGCTTCCCCTGGAATCTCATGGTAGAAACTGGCTGCCAGCAGCCCGCCTTCTGCTTGAACGATGTCTCCAAAGGGAATCAGGAATTCCACCCCCTCCGGCAACCGCACGGCGGAGGATCGACTCCAGCTCCTGCCGCCATCCGACGACCGCGCCACCAGGGTGGGCAGAATCTTTTCCCGGAAATCCCGTCCGCCCCATCCGGAGGCCAGCACCACCAGGGATCCGTCATGAGCCAATCCGGCGGCCACGTTCATCCGATTGCTTTCCCCCTCGCGAACGGCCGGGCTGCCCCGCTTTTCCCAGAGGCGGCCGTCCCGGCTGGCCCAGCACTCCACGTCACCGACACCCAACCCGTGATAGGGCCGGTTGAAGATGGTTGCCACCACGCTTCCGTCCGGCATCAGGGTCAGGTTGGGCCAGGCACAGACGTTGTCGATGGCCACGTATCGTTCGGCTCCCTGGTGGAAGACGCCAAGCAGCAACCAGACGAGAACACCGGCCAACGCAATGGCGGCGCGGCCCCTCCAAGGTCCTCCCGATCTGAGCGGCGGTTTTCTGGTCCTGGTCGACCTCGGCACCCGGAACGTTGTTTCTCCAGGAACGACTTCGTGGGATTGGTTTCGGCCAAGCGGTTGGCGCCGCGGCCTTGAAATGGTAAACATGGTAACGGTGACCCCCCCTCTCCACTCTCCACTCTCCACCCTTCACACTTCAAACTTCACACTTCACACTTCACACTTCAGTCGGCTGAGAAGTCCCGAGTAGCGGCGTTCCTGCTTGTTGTTCCTGACCGCCGCCTGCAGGGCACGGACCTGCCCGATGACCACCACCAGCTTTTTCCCCCGAGTGATGCCGGTGTAGATCAGGTTGCGTTGGAGCAGCAGATACTGCTGCATGGCCAGGGGAATGACCACCACCGGGAACTCCGAACCCTGGCTCTTGTGTACCGAGATGGCATACCCGGGAGCCAGTTGGTCCAGCTCGTTGAAATCGTAGATCACCTTCTGGCTCTCGAATCGGATGGCCACGCCCTTGTCCAGCGGGTCTACCATTTCGATTCGTCCCATGTCGCCGTTGAAGACATTCTTGTCGTAGTTGTTCTCCATCTGAATGACCTTGTCCCCGACACGGAAATTCCATCCGAACTTCTCGACCTCCTCCCGTCCCGGCCGAGCGGGATTGAGGAGATCTTGCAGCCTCCGGTTCACCTCCCGTGCCCCCAGCGACCCGCGGTGCATGGGACAGAGCACCTGGATGTCCCGGATGGCGTCGGCACCCAGCCGCCTGGGGATCCTTTCCTGGACCAACCTCGACAGGAGCCCCGTGATCTGCTCCGGTTCCTCCCTCTCCAGAAAGTAGAAGTCCGAGTCGGGAGCAGAGCCCGAGACCGGAGACGGCGCCTTGCCGCGATTGACCTCGTGAGCGGCGGTGATGATCCGGCTGTCTCTCGACTGACGAAAGACTTCTTTCAAACGAACCACCGGCACCACCCCGCTGGCGATCACATGGTGCAGCACCATCCCCGGCCCCACCGAGGGAAGCTGGTCCACGTCTCCGACCATAATCAGCGAGCCGCCGGGGGGGTGGGCAGCCAGCAGATGGCTCATGAGCGGGACATCCAGCATGGAACACTCGTCGACCACCATGAGGTCGCACTTCAGGGGGTTTCGCCGGTTTCTGGCGAATCGACCCGTGGCCGGAATGACCTCCAGCATGCGGTGGATGGTCTTGGCTTCGATTCCGGTGGCCTGGGAAAGCCGCTTGGCCGCCCGGCCCGTGGGAGCGCACAGCAGGCATTTCACTTTCTTGGCCCTGAGGATCATCAGGATCGAGTTCATCAGGGTGGTCTTGCCCACGCCCGGTCCCCCCGTAATCACCAGAACCCGGTGGCTCAGGGCCTGGACCAGAGCCTCTCTCTGACTCTCCGCCAGGATCTTGCCCGAGCGCTGCTGGCACCAGGCAATGGCTTTTTCCAGTTCGATCGGCGGATAGTCGGCCCGCCCGCGGGCCAACTGGCCGATTCCGGCCGCGATGACCCTCTCGGCGCTCGCCAGGTGCGGCAAAAAGATCAGGTCTTCCCCATCGAGGCTTTCCCGCAGCAGTTGTCCCTGAGCGATCATCCACGCCAGCGCTTCTTCCACGATGCTTTCAGGGATTTCAAGGACCTTCACGGCCTCCTGGTGGAGCTGGGAGGCAGGAAGCGCGCAGTGGCCGGCCTGGGTCGCTTCCAGCAGAACGTGGTTGAGACCGGCCCGGGCCCGCAGGGCCGACTCCCGCGAGATTCCGACATTGGCGGCAATCTGGTCGGCCGTCTTGAACCCGATACCCGTAACGTCCTGGCTCAACCTGTAGGGATTCTCCCGGACCTGGGCTACGGCGTTGGATCCATAGGTTCTGTAGATCCGCGTGGCCCTCCGGGTTCCCACACCGTGAGAGTGAAGGAAGAGCATGATCTCCCGGATGGCCTTCTGATCCGACCAGGCCTGGGTAATGCGTCTTCTTCGGCCCGGTCCGATGCCTTCCACGGCCTCCAGGCAGGCCGGGTGCTCCTCGATGATCTCGAAGATCTCCTCGCCGAATTTCTGCACCAGCTTGCGAGCGTACACCGGTCCGATGCCCTTGACCATGCCGCTGGCCAGGTACTTTTCGATGCCTTCAGCGGTGGTGGGCGGGATGCATCTGAGTTGGCCGGCCTTGAACTGGCGTCCGTGATTCTTGTCGATGACCCAGGCGCCTTCGGCGCTGAGCCACTCTCCGGAGTTGGCGGCCGGCGCCGAACCCACCACGGTCGCCAGCTCCCGTTGCCCCTTCACCTTGACCTGAAGTACGCAGAACCCGTTCTCTTCGCTGAAGAAGGTCACCCGCTCAATGGAGCCTTCGAGTCGTTCGGGAGCCGGCGGCGGCGAAGCTACGGGCCCTGATCGGCTCTTTTTTCCCGAGGAAGAAAATGGCATTTGGTCTCAAGCCTCCTTCCGGACAGCGCGCAGGTTGCGGAGGGAGTGCAACGAAGTCAATCGAACCGTCCCCATACTAAACCCTCCGGTCCGAGCGCGGAACCATCGCAGGGCCGGAACCCCGATAACAGGTTACCGCAGGAGCGCCCCGCAGGTCAGGAGGAATGCGCCTCCCACCGGCACTCGACAACCATGCCAAGACACTTATCCCGCTCATTCAGCCAAAGCGCCCGCTGGTGACTTTAGACTCGCCTGCCGGCGGACGTACGCCTAATCTGGCGGCTGCAATGGTTTTGCAGGAAACGAGGAGGAAACGATGCGCATCCGACCGGGGTTGCTCGCACTCGTGGGCGTGGCTGCTCTTTCAATGGCGACCAATACTGCTCTCAAGGCACAAACCTACGGCAGCCTGACGGGCAACGTCTCTCTGAAGGCCAGCGGGGATCCCCTGCACAGCGCCAGCGTGACAATTGTGGAGCTGGGTCGAAGCACCCTCAGCCAGGATGATGGAAGCTACGGGTTCCAGCAAGTCCCTCCCGGCAGATACACGGTTGAGTCCCATCTCGACAGCCTGTTTACCGAAGCCTCCGCCACGGTGATCGTCGAGGCCGGTCGCGAGGCCAAAGCCGACTTCCTGCTGGTGTTGGCGCCCCCCCAGTATGAGATCACGGTGACCGGATCGGAGAAGCGGGAAACGACCTTCGAATCCTTTCAGAGCGTGGAATCGATCGGGCCCCATGAACTGGGTCAATCGACCGATGTCTCACTGGGGGAGATGCTGGACCACAGAGTCGGCACCGGGATTGCCAAGCGCGGCTTCGGACCGGGCGCCGCCCGGCCGATCGTGCGGGGTTTTGACGGGGACCGGGTGCTGATCATGGAAGACGGCATCCGGACAGGTACGCTTTCGTCCCAGTCGGGCGATCACGGCGAGTTGATCAATCCCGCGCAACTGGAGCGGCTGGAAATCGTCAAGGGACCGGCGACCCTGCTCTACAGCGGCAATGCCATGGGCGGCACCGTCAATGCCATCAGTCGCCACCACGAAGCTCACCGTCATGCTCACAAGGGGTTTCGCGGATTCGTGACCGGAGCGGCCGGCACCGCCAATGCGCTGGGTGGGGGCAGCGCCGGTCTGGAGTATGGAATCGGCAAATGGATGATCTGGGGCCGTGGCGGCGGCATTCGAACCCATGACTACAGGGCGCCGGAACAGGGCAAGATCTACAATTCGCGCTCTAAACTCAGAAACGGCGGCGGAGGCTTGGGCTGGTACGGGAAAAAGGCTTTCTTCAGCGTAGAAGCCAAGTTCGACGACGGCACCTACGGTGTCCCCTTCGCGCAGGAGTTCCACGGACACCACGGTCACGAGGAAGACGAGCACGGTCACGACGAGGAGGATGAGGACCACGACGAGGACGAGGACCACGACCACGACGAGGAAGATGAAGACCACGACGAGGACGAGGATCACGACCACGACGAGGAAGATGAGGACCACGACGAGGACGAGGATCACGACCACGACGAGGAGGATGAGGACCACGACGAGGACGAGGATCACGACCACGACGAGGAGGATGAGGACCACGACGAGGACGAGGATCACGACCACGACGAGGAAGATGAGGACCACGACGAGGACGAGGATCACGACCACGACGAGGAGGATGAAGACCACGACGAGGAAGGCGACGAGCACGGACACGGCGAGGATGAGATCGAACGCATCCTTCTCGACTCACGGCGCCGGAACTTCCGCGTCACCGGGGGATTGAGGGACCTGGGGACGGCGATCGACGAATTCGTTCTCAAATTGAACTTGACAGACTGGAATCACAAGGAGATCGAGTTCTTCGAGAGCGGGGCGCAACATGTCGGCACCACGTTTGACCAGCAGGAATTCGTCTATCGGGGAGTCTTCGAGCAGAAAAAGGCAGGACCCCTGAGCGGTCGCTTCGGCTTCTGGGGGTTGGATCGAGAATACTCGGCGGTCGGGGAGGAAGCGCTGTCGCCCCCCATCGATCAGACCGGATTCGCCCTTTTTGCCCTGGAGGAACTGGACTTCGAGACCGCGCGGTTCCAGTTTGGCGGCCGCCTGGAGACCCAGCGCTACCGGCCTGGGTTAGCCGACCCGGGGGGAGATCATGCAGGCGAGGGGGACGGCCAGGACGAGCACGAACACGAGGCCGAAGAAGGCGAGGAAATCCCCGAGGCCGTGCGCCGGACCTTTACCGGAGCATCGGCGTCAGCCGGCCTTCAGGTGGACACCTGGAGTGGAGGATCGCTGGTCGTCAACTACTCGCACTCCTTCAGGGCTCCGTCCCTGGAGGAACTCTACAACTACGGTCCCCATGCGGGGACGTTGTCTTTCGAGATAGGCGACCCGGCTCTTCGCCCCGAAACCGGCGACGGCATCGAAATGTCCCTGCGACACAACAGCCGGAATCTGAGAGGAGAACTCAACCTCTTCTACTACAACTTCGACAACTTCATCTTTCCCTTTGCTCCCGGAGTAGTCGAAGCTGGGCTGCCGGTGATCGAATTTACCCAGCTCAATGCCCGCTTCATGGGAACAGAGGCCAACCTCGGCATCAACCTGAATCCCAAGCTCTGGCTCAACCTCGGAGCGGACTACGTCGACGCCCAGGAGACCGACCTGGGCACGCCGCTGCCGAGAATTCCTCCGCTTCGAGGCAAGCTGGGCTTCGACTTCAACCACCTGGGCTTCCGGGTCTCGCCCGAGCTGATTGTGGCCGCACAGCAGCACCAGACCTTTACCGGAGAGACCCGCACCCCGGGATACGCCGTGATGAACCTGAAGGCCTCCTACACCTTCGCCCAGCAGCACCTGGCTCATCAGTTCTCCGTCAAGGTCTTCAACCTGAGCGACCGGCTCTACCGCAACCATTCCTCCTTCATCAAGGACCTGGCTCCGGAGATCGGCCGCGGCGTCCGACTGACCTATACCATGCGATTCTTCTGATCTTGAACTCGTCACCACCGCGCTGGTGGGGAGGGCGGGATGGGTAGGACAGGAAAGAAAAAAGGGGCTTCCACGAAGGGACACGAAGAACGGCGAAGTGACACCAGGAAAAACCAGGGGGGACAGAAGCCGGAATTGAAACAGTCAGGTGGGAGCGGCTTGTGAAGCGGCGGGAGCCGAGGCGCTCCCACTCAAACGCCGAAATTACGGAGCCAGCAAGTTCGTATCGACCGCAATCAAGGTCTCTCCGGCTCTCCGTAGATCATTCCACGCAGGTCCTGCCACGAATAGGCCTCCAGCGGGTCGGCAGCCTCCGGATTTCCGGTGCTCAGATCCGGCAACCGGTACCGGTTCCGTGATTCAGGCAGGGAGAGCAATTGACGGAGGCCGTCCTCCACCACGGAACGCAACGAACACCCTTTTTTCCTGGCGTGCTGTTTGGCGTGTGCCAGCAACTCGTCATGGATATCAATCGTCGTCTTCACAAAACCCATATTAGCAATGTGGGGATTGCGTTTCTCTCTGCTGGTCTTGAGAATCTCAACCGCCACGGGGAGGAGATGGCGGAATGCCCCGGCAGGATGCTCAGGAATCGGCGGAGCGCGCGGCTTGAGCGGAAGGGAAAGCAGACTTGGCCTGCGGCACGGCTTCGGACGCCGGTGACGTTTTCGCTACTTCGATTCTGCCACGGACGACGGCTCCATCCTCAATGAGGATCCGCGGCGCCCTCACGTCCCCATCGATCGAACCGGTATTGCAAAGCCTCATGCGTTCCAGGCAAACGATATTCCCTGTGATGTGACCGAGAACCGTCAGGTTTCCGGCCTCGATGTCGGCATCGATCCGCCCGCTGGGGCCGACGGTCAGGCTGCATGCCGGAAGCCGGATGCTGCCCTTCACGTCCCCATCGACAACAACGTCTTCGAGCCCACTGAGCGTTCCCTCGAATCTGATGGATTCTCCTATGTTGGCTGTTGTCATTTGACGGCGCCTGGTGGGTTCAACCGCGGTTTTCCTGTCGAATGATCAGGGGTTTCGTTTTCTTGGCCCCCGCGAAGTTCATGTCTTGTCCGAGGGACTCGATCTTTCCATCTATGACCGCGCCCTCCTCGACCACGATTCGAGGTGTCTTTACCGTGCCTCTGACTGTTGCCGTCTTGAGGATCTCGATCCTCTCCGCCGGAAACATCTTCCCGGTAACTCTCCCGAATACCGTGATCTTCCTGGCCTTGATGTTGGCTTTCACGTTTCCGTTGGGACCGATGGTCAGGTCGCTGTCCGGTAGCTCGACGGTCCCTTCCACGGTTCCGTCGATAAAGACGTCCTCCTGGCCGGTAAGGGTTCCGGTGAGTACCAGCGATTTTCCTATGGCCGCGGTTCTACCGGCCTTTGCACGGACGGTTCTGGCTGCAGCCGGAATTGCGGGAGACGATTGGGCAGGCGGCCCGGGAATCAACGGTTCGGGTGCCGACGACAAGGATTGGGATTCCATTCCAGAGTTATTCCCTTTCTGCATAGCGCCTCGCTGGTCTTCAAGGAACGTCAGACTTGCTGACAAGCAAACGATTTTATATGAACTCCCATAGTACCGCCATGTTTTTCCGGGTCCATCTCAGCCGTGACGGCGACTGCGGACCCGGATCGGCAGCCGCTCTCAGGACGCAGGCGCAACCGCTTCATCCACTCCGGTCTCGCCTTCGGAGCGCGCGATGATGGCGGCGCCGCAGGAATCGCTGAAGACGTTGACCACGGTGCGGTACATGTCCAGCGGACGGTCCACCGCCAGCATGGCTCCCACGATCAGTTCCACCTGAGGTCCCCTGAGGTTGACGGCCTCCAGCACGATGAAGATCACCACCAGTCCGGCGGAGGGCACGGCCGCCGCTCCAATGGAGGCCAACAGCGCCGTGAACACCACCAGCAACTGCTGTTCCAGACCCAGTGAAACCCCCATCGCCTGGGCGATAAAGAGCACCCCCGCGCACTCGTAGAGCGCGGTACCGTCCATGTTGACGGTGGCCCCCATCGGCAGCACGAAGGAACTGACCCGGTTGGAAACGCCGACCTTGTTTTCAACGGCATTGATGGTGACGGGCAAGGTGGCGCCCGACGAACTGGTGGAAAAGGCCATCACGATCGGCTCGACCATGTTTCGGAAGTGCACTATGGGATTGATCCCGCCCAGGAATCGCAGGACCAGCGGCAGGGTGAGGAACAGGTGTATGGTCAGGCCGCAGACCAGCATCAGGGCATAAAGCCCCAGAGCCTTGAAGGCGCCCAGGCCCGTGGTGCCCACCAGGCGCACGATCAGACCGAACACTCCCAGCGGAGCCACGATGCGAATGATGCCGCCGGTCAGCCGCATCATGGCTTCGAAGCCCGCCTCGAAGAAATTCAGCAAGGGCTCGCGGTATCGCTGCTGGAGGCTGCTGATGCTGATGCCCACCACGATCGCGAAGAAGATGATCGAAAGCATGTTGGGCTCGGCGGCCGCCGAAACGATGTTCTCGGGGACCATATCCAGAATCAGGTCCACCGGAGACTGGATGACGGTGAGATCGGGCACCTTCTCGACCTCGGCATTCCCCATGTCGGCGCCGACTCCGGGGCGGATGGTATTGACCAGCACCAGGCCCACCAGGCAGGCAGTCAGGCTGGTCATCACGTAGTAGCCCAGGGTTTTGCCGAACAGACGCTTCAGGCCGGCCCCCGCCCCGACCGAAGCGACGCCCGTAATGATCGAGGTCAGCACCAGGGGCACGATGATCATCTTCAGCATGCGGATGAAGAGGTCTCCCAGCCAGCCCACCTTGTCGGCCAGGGGCTCCCCGCCGATCAGACCGGCAACGATGCCGAGCAGCATCGCTATCGCGATCCGCCAGTGCAGCTTCTTGTGCCAGGGTTGGCCGGGTGCGGTGTCCATATGGGCGCGTATTCTACGCGAGTTGTTTCAGGAAAACAATCGGGATGGGAGGAACTGACGGCAGTTGGCCATTCCTTGGAGCAGCAGCCGGTTTCGGGGCGGTGCGACTCGGTGGCCGCCGGCGCGGCTGCGGGCGCCGGGGAAACAGGCAACCCCGGGCGGAAAGCCCGGGGTTCCAGCCTGGCCGACGATGGCGCAACCGTCCATCGCCTACGTTGAGATTTGCCGACTAAAACTCTATCTTCAGACCCACCTGGAGGGTGCGGGCGGAGAAGGCCGAGCTGATCAGGCCGAAGTCGGTGGTGTTGGGGTTGTGGATGTTGGAGATCCCCAGGCCACTGATTTCCGACGTACTGGTAACGGCGAAGTTGGTGTGATTGAGAACGTTGAAGGCATCCACCCGAAGCTGCAACCGCGACTCTTCCGTGAAGGGCAGCGCAATGCTCTTTCGCAGGCCCACGTCCAGGGTGGTGAACCAGGGCCCGCTCACGGGGGACAGGCCCAGGCTGCCCGCCTGCAGCATTGCCGGATTCTTGAATACGTTGGCATTTCCGAAGCCGCCGTCGTCAATGAGGCTCGAATCGAACAGGGTCACCCGGCCGTCCGGGTGGCGGTGGGCCCCGGTCTTGGTCTGCAGAGCCTTGATATCGATCCCCTCCAGGTGAACGGTATTGGTCAGGGCCCTGGAACCTCCCCGATTGATGGTTCCTCTTTGGGAGATGATGTTGACCGCCTCCCCTGAACGCATCCGGAAGAATCCGCTGAGGTCCCAGCCGCCGGCGATGGTGTCCAGGATGCTGCCGCTGTTCATCCAGCGGCGTCCGGCGCCCAAGGGGATCTCCCACACCCAGTTGCCGTTGAAGGTGTGGGTGATGTCGAAATCGGGACGCAGGATCTCCAGTTCCGGCTGGGCGTTGTCGAACAGTCCGCGGAAGTTGGACTGGCTGCCTGAGAAATTGGTCAGCACCTTCCCCCAGGTGTAGTTGAACTGGCCCGTCAGGCCCGAGCGCAAGCGCCGCCTGATCTCGACTTGCAGGGCGTGGTACTTGGAGAAGGCGTTGTTTCCCACCACGTCGCTCACGAAGGCGTTGGGATTACGCAGGAAATAGCTGGCGGGCAGGGTAGCCCCGAAGCGCTCGCCTCCCTCGCCGTTGAAGAAGAAAATGCGGTTGATGGCCAGAAAAGCGCCGATGTACTGGCCGATCTCCCCGTTGCGGATCCAGTTCTGGACGCCCCCCGATTGCAGGAAGCCGGCAAAACCCAGTTGCGGAAAGATCTGCAGCGGCTCACCGATCCTGGGATCCCCATTGGCGGCCAGGTTGCGTTGCGCTCGCCGGAAGTCCTCGATGAAGTCCGGGGGCAGCATCACCTGGTTGAGATCGATGGCGCGGGTCAGCTTGACGCCATGGTTGCCCACGTAGCGCGCCTCAACAGCGGTGTCCCGCATGAGCCTGTGCTGCACCCCGATGTTCCACTGCTGCACGTAGGGGGTGCGCATCCCGGGATCGATGGTAAAGAGGGCGGCTCCGGAATCGGCCAGAATTCCGTCCCGGGCGGTGCGGGGAATCCGGAACTCGGGAACCGGAATGGGCACCAGCCCGCCGCCACTGACGGTGCCGCTGAGTCCCGACAGGCTCACCGACTGGCTCAGGCCGTCGTTGCCCCGCAGGGCGTTGAGCACCGTGGTCAAGCCGTTGTCGACCACGTAGTTGATGCCGTAGCCGGCGCGGATGACGGTCTTGTGGCCGGGGCCTGGTTGAAAGGCGATGCCGATGTTGGGAGCGAAGTTGTTGCCGTCGCCGGTGTAGAAGGGCCTTCCGTTGGTGGAGCCGGCCAGATCCACCACGGCATCCGGGTCCAGCACCGCTTGCCAGCCGCCCACCGGCAACAGGGCCAGCCCCCTGGCCTCATCCGGAACCGAGTGATATTCCCAGCGAAAACCCAGGTTCAGGCTCAGGCAGCGGGTGATCCGCCAGGTGTCTCCCATGTAGAAGTTGACGAAGTTCTGCTTGAGCAGGTTGGTGTTGGAGGCCCCGTCGACAAAGCCTGAGAAGGGCGAGGCCGCGTTGAACGTCTGATCGGCGCTGTCGATAAATCCCCCCAGGGTGCCCAGGAGTCCGGAGGCGGCGCCCAGCTCGCCGGAGGCGATCCCCCCGGGGAAAATATCGGGTACCAGGGGATCGGGGTTTCCGGGACCGAACCCCAGGGAGTAGGTGGGGACGGTTCCGGCGTCATTGAACTGATCCACCTGGGTCAGGCGAACGCTTCCGCCCACCTTGACGGTGTGGTTCCCCTTGACCCAGGAAATGTGATCCATGATGTCCACGTTGCGGGTATCGCGACCCTGAGCCATAAAACTCCGGACGGGGTTGCTGAAACCGCCCCCCAGCGACAGCCGGTAGCCCGGGGGAAAGGTCTCGTTGGTGAAGAACCGGGGACTCGAGGTCTGGTAGCCCACCCTGGCCTCGTTGGTGACATTGGGCTTCAACAGGCTGGTCAGGGCAAAGGAACCCAGCCTGCGCTTGGAACTCTGCCCGGCGCCGGGCAGACCCGGAAAGACGGAGCCGATGCCGTTGAACACCGAGTTGGGAGTATCCAGGCCAAACTGGTGGAGAGTCCCGGTGAAGGAGTGGCTGGGACTGATCTCGTAGTCTCCCCGCAGCACGAACCAGTCGGAATCGCTCTTGTTGATGCTGTTGAAGCGATAGCCGGAAGTGTTTCTTCCGTCCCCCACGCTGCTGTCGTTGGGCAGCGGGGTCACGTCCACCAGGGAGGCGATGGCCGGGTCGGGGCTGAATCCGGACAGGTCAAAGAGGTTCACCGTGGCGATCTGTCCGTTGTCCTGCCTGACGTAGCTGAAATCGCCAGCCCGGGCCGATTCCGTCAGCACGGTGCGGACCACCGATGCCGTACCGGGGCTGCGCTCCTCCTCGTAGTTGACGAAGAAGAACAGCTTGTCCTTCAGGATGGGACCGCCCACGTTGAAGCCGAACTGGTGGATGAAGACCCGCTCCTTGTCGATACCTGCGGCGTTGTTGAAGTAGTCGTTGGCGTTGAGGGCATCGTTGCGGTGGTAGTAGAAGACCTCACCGTGATAGGCGTTGCCCCCTGAGCGGGTCACGAACTGGGTCTGGGAGCTTCCCAGGCCGGCATCCACGTCGGCGTTGGCGGTGGTGATGCTCACCTCCTCGATGAAGCTCTCCTGCACCGGTATGATTCCGAAGAGGGCGTCGGTCCGGATGAAGGTGTCCTGGTTGTTGATTCCGTCCAGGGTGAAGTTGTTGAAGGTGCCCCTGCCGCCGTTGATGGCGGCCGAGCGCGCCCCGCCCGGGCTGGTCACGCCGGCCTGGGTAAGGGCCAACTGGGTCACGCTCCGCCCGTTCAGGGGAAGATCCTTGACCTGCTCCCGGTTGAGGTTGGTATTGATTTCGGCGTTGACCTCATTCATCACGGATTGAGTTTCAGCCGCCGTCACCACCACCGTCTGGGTCACCACGCCCACCTCCACCACGATGTCGACGTTGGCGGGGGCGCCCAGCGCAACCTGAACGTCTTCGACCAGGGCCGTCTTGAAGCCGTCCGCGGCGACTTCGACGCTATAGGTTCCCTGGGAGACGTTGGGAAACACGTAGAGACCGGAGCTGTTGGTGGCGGTCTCCCGGGCCACGTTGGTGGCGGCGTCGGTCAAGGTCACCGTCACGCCGGGCACCACGGCGCCGGTCTGATCCAGCACCCTCCCATCCACGCGGGAGGTCAACAGTTGGCCGGCGGCGGGAATGGCCACCGCAAGCAGCACCACGGCAAAGGCAACCAAACTCCCACCACCCGCAAAGCCTGGAATTGCAAAGGGTCTAACGAACACGGCACGCCTCCTGGGGCCACCCTGACCCGAACTTGACACGCGAGACTTGATCAAGGCGGCCATAACTACCGCAGGCAGGGAAGCAAACGGAAGGATGAGTGAGTCCCATCTTCAGGTACCCGCCCCGGTACCCGCCCCAAGACGACAACTCCATCTGCCTCGATTGTGCATCATGTTCAACGCCATTGCAACCGGCGCCCGAATTTCGAGCAGGTGACGCAGGAATGGGGAAATCATCCGGGCACAGGACAACCATTCGCACACCCTGGTCCGCCAATGGCGACACCACCCGATTCACTCTTCCGATTGCCCCGGGCTCGGGTACAATGCTCCGGCGTGGGTACTCGAATTCGGATCGGAACAGACGAAATCATCGACACTTAGCAAGGAGCGAACAACATGGCCAGCCAACAGGGAGAACAGCCCGTCAGAGTCGTGAACGTGGACTGCGAACGTCCGCAGAAGGAGAAGGACCGTCTCTATGCGGCCGAGAGGAAAGCCGTGGAGGATCTGGGAGGGGAGTTGGTTCTGCTGTCGGCGCAAACCGAGGAGGAGATCATTCGAGCTTGCGCCGGGGCCAGGATCATCCTGACCGAGGGCTTGTTCACACCCATTACCCGAAGAGTCCTGCAAGCACTGCCCGATTGCTGGGCCGTGGGCCGCTACGGAATTGGCGTGGACAACATCGACGTCGAGGCCGCCACCGACTGCGGCATCGTGGTCTTCAACGTGGCCGACTACTGCGTCGAGGAAGTCGCCGACCACGCGGCGGCCCTGGTCGTGGCATCCGCCCGGCGCGTGGTTGTTCTGGACCGTCACGTGAGGGCCGGAGGCTGGGACAAACCACCGCTGGAGCACCCGCTGCGCCGCATCAGCAGCCTGACCCTGGGATTGGTCGGGTTCGGAAACATCGGCCGGCACATGGTCCCCCGGTTGGGCGGGTTCGGCATGCGCATCCTGGCTACCGACCCCTACGTGGATCCCCGGTCGGCCGCTGAAGCGGGCGTGGAGTTGATGTCGCTGGAACAGGTCCTGAGAGAGTCGGACCTGGTTTCGCTGCACACCTTCCTGAGTGCCGGGACCCGGCATCTCATCGGCGCTCCGGAGTTGAGTCTGATGAAGCCCTCGGCGTTCCTGGTCAACACCAGCCGGGGCGGAGTGGTGGACGAGGAGGCGCTGATCCAGGCCCTGAGGGAACGGCGGATCGGCGGCGCCGCCTTGGACGTGACCGAGGAGGAGCCCCTGGGGGCCGACAGTCCCCTCAGAAGCCTGGACAACGTGGTGCTCACACCCCATCAGGGATCCAGCTCGGTGGAGTCGGGCGAGGACCTTCGCCGGGGCGTGACCGAGGCCCTCTCCAGCATGATCCAGGGATACTGGCCTCCTTTCCCCTTCAATCGGTCGGTCAAACCCAGGCACGAATTCACGCCCCGGCCCTGAAGGCGCCAGGCCGGCCATGGGTAATTGCCGGAAAAAACAGAAATGAGTGATCCACGAAGTTACACGACGGACGACGAAGGGCCGCCAAGGCGCTGAGGTGATCCGTGACGGGATCGCAAGGCCACGAAGGCATGGTCCTTTGATTTGCCTGAAACAACAGCGCCTTTTTTCAAAATTCGGGAGGGTGCGGGAGTTGTTACCGGGATGGGTCGTGCCCCCCGGGAGCGCGGGCGTCCCGCCCGCATCCTCTTCCTTCCGATGCTTCCACCGCTCCCTTCGGGCTTGCACCTGTGGGCAGGTGCTGTGGCCGCCGAAGCGGCAAAAGGCGCAGCAACGTTATAGCTTGGCGGTATGGACGACAAACAAAAAAATGGAACTCTGCCGCACTTGGTTTGGCGCTTTTACAGAGCTGTTTAAATGGCAGTTAAAAAAGGGACTTACACGAAAAAGGCAGGTTTTTAAAGGTGTGAAGTGGTGTAAGTGACTGACAAGATAATGACAACAGAATGCAAGATGTCACAGAGCGTCCCATATGGCGCTGAACGCTGTCCAAAAACCCGAGACAGCCATCTATGCGAAAAGCGCAATCAGCGGCAACAGCACGGCTAACTTGATCAGTGCAAAAAGCAGCTTCAACAGATTGTCCATAGTGTCACCGTGGGTGATGAATGTGAGGGGAAGGCAGGGGTGGAAACGAATTCGGGTTAATGTGCGGGCTGGCGGCAGCAGGTGCTGCGATGGACACCGGTTGCATGCGGATACGGACGTGATGAGCCATCCACACAATCTCGCCGAAAACTAAATCGTCCGGTTTCCGCTGCAGCTTGAGGCTGGGATCAGCGTCGCCGCTCAACATCCAGCTTCCCCGGTCGTCTACTTCAGCCCGGCGAACCATAACGCGGTTCTGGTGCCTGACCAATAAAACTGCGTTGTCCCGCAGTTCCGTTGCGGCGCCGTTGACCAACACAAAGCACTTGTCCGGAAGAGTCGGTGCCATGGACCACCCCCGCACCCGGACCATAAAGCAACTCTCCTTGTCGACCCCGTACCTTTCCAGCCAGTTTCTGTGATAGGGAAAACGGCACTCCGTGGCACGATTCAAACTCTGGGACAACCCAGTGATTTCCTCACTGTACACCGGAACTTCAACGTAGTCCTTGTCCAGCGTGCCGGTGATCCGGTCCAACACGCCTCGCAACTCTTCCACAATCTGATCCTTCGTGCCGGCTGAATATTCGGTAGTCTGCTCCGCCCCACGCGTTGACGCTGGTTCGCGGGGCGGGCCGACGTAGAACTCCAGGCCCAGGGCGGAACAGATTTGTTGGGCCCTATCCACAGACGGAGACCGTCCGCGCAATACCGACCGGATCGCATCCCTGTTGAGCCCCGCACGCCTTGCAGCAGTGATAGGCGAGACCTTGGTTAGTCTGAGGTGGGTTTCGATGATTTCAGAGAACGTCATGATTTGGCAATTATGCCACGGAAAAAACTAATGAGAAAGATGGCATATGCGCCACTTTTTATTGACCCAGGTGGCATATCCGCCATAATAGTGGCGTTATGTCCACTACAACCTCTACCCCGATGCCGGGATTCCAGCGAGGGACCCAATGACAGACGGACAACCGGCCCTGGCGCCGAGAGCGAAGCCGGCGCAGAGACCGGGGAGGGCCCTGCTGCTGGCGGTGGCGTGGAGCCTGCTGGGCCTGGGAGCGCAGGCGGCGCCGGTCATCAGCTCGATTTCGCCGGAGAGCGGCAGCGTCTCCAACGGGGTGACCGTTACCGGGACGGGCTTCGGCGCAAGCAAGGGAACCTCGACGGTCACCTTCGGCGGGACCGAGGCGTCAGGCTATTCGAGTTGGAGCGACACCCGGATCGAGGTGCTGCCGCCCACGAGTCTCGGCTTCGGAGCGAGCGCGGTGGTGGTGACGGTGGGAGGCGAGGCCAGCAACGGAGTGGAGTACAGGCGGCTTCCGTGGCTGAGAGCGGCGTGCTCGGACCGCAGGCTCAGGGAGCCGTCGGGATCCGTCACGATAGGGGTAAGCCGGGAAGGGACAGGGAGCGGGGCGTTGTTGGTGAGCGTCACCTATGGAGGGACGGCGACCAACGATTGGGACTACGTGGCGCCGGAGACGTTGACGATCGAGGCCGGCAAGACGGCGGCGCAAGGAACTCTATTTATCAGCGACGATAGCGGCCGGGAAGGGAACGAGACGATCATCGTCCAGGTAAGCGCGGAGGGATTCCTTTCGCACAGTTGTGAGATGACCTTGGAAGACAACGACCCGGACGGCAAGCCCGCGCCGGTGATCACGCGGCTGAGCCCGGCGGCGGCCGGTGTCGGGGGGCTGTTCACGATCACGGGGAGCAACTTTGGAGCGACGAAGGGAAGCAGCCGGGTCACCATGAACAAGAGGTGGGTGCCCACGAGGAGTTGGAGCGACACCTCGATCACGGTTGCAGTGCCCGGATGGGTGACGACGGGCGACGTGCTGGTGAGGGTTGGAGGCCAGGCGAGCAACGGGGTCGCCTTTACGGTAGTCCCGCATCCCGTGATCAGCCGGTTGGACCCGACCCAGGGACCGGTGGGGACCTCGGAGTCTGCGCCGCAGAAAACCCGGGCAGGCCTGAATGATACAATAAGGGGCACAGAGAGATGACGGGGAGGTGGTGAATGGGGACGAGGTTTCGCCCGTATCAGCCGAAGCAACTGTTGATGTTGCCGCCGGACCTGGGG
>JAJDUG010000010.1 GCA_022826755.1 Acidobacteriota bacterium | reverse complement strand
GGGAGCCTGTGCGCGCTGGAGGAAAAAAGACAAGCCAGGGCATGCCCAGCACCGTCTGTTTTTCTTGCCACCCTGAAGAGGACCCATAACGGTTTGAAAATACGCAGTCTCTAACAATACAGGTGCGTCCTGGTGAGAAATGCGGGCTCGTGGCGCAGAACCACAAAAATCTTGACAAGTGCCTCAGAAGGATCACACTTGAGGCCCCATCATGAAACCCTACCTCTACATCCTGATCGTCCTGTCGGTTGGAGGGGTCATCGGCTTTTTTGTGGGGCGGGAGATGGTGGTCTCCCCGCCCCCGGTCGAAACCCCGGCGGAGTCGACCCAAGCCGATTCCGAGGCAATTCAATCGATCCTGGAGCGACAGGTCGAGGCTTACCGGCTCCGGGATGCGTTCCTGCTGATGCGGGACTGCGAGGAGTCTTTCGTGGAAATCGATGGAAACAGCGGCAGGAGCTACAACCTGGCTCAGGCGCTCATTCATTACCACCAGGTGTTCCAGCCCGACCAGGGCATACGCCTCCAACTCGGCCAGCCCGAGGTGACCATCACCCACAGGTCAGCGGTGGTTCGTTCCGGTTACGTCAAGACTTCGGACAGGTACGCCGATCAGGGCATCAAGAGCGTGGCGGGGGAAGGGCTGTGGCTGCTCACCAAAGAGGGTGACGCCTGGCGGATCACCGTTTTCTTCAGAACCGAAACCATACGGCGGTAGGATTCCAGGGTCTGCCGCCATCTACCCTGAAGCGGCCTTGAATCAGGTCTGCGAGGATCTTTGGGAGGGCTCGCCTTGCTGAACTTCGAGACCTATTACCTCATTTCCATCCCCGGTTTCGTGGTCGGCATCATGACCGGGCGGTTTTTTGCCGGCCGCCACTGGCAGAACATGAGCGGCCGCCTGGGCAGTGCCGCCAGGCTCATCGGCAGGCTGGTCTTCTTGGGTTATCTGGTCTCCATTCCCCTGATCCTGGCGATCATGGTGATCTACCTGGTCCACTTGCCGGACGCTCAGCCGGCCAGGATCGCCGTCACCCTGCTGGCCGGCCTCTGGATGGCGGCCAATTTCGTCCTGGAAATCCTCAACCTGGTCAACCGCCGGTCTCCGAATACACCTTCCGCTACCGGCGCCTCGTCCACCGATTGAGCCTCCCTGTCAAACGGATCGGTTGCCGCCACAGACGTAAGACCGATGCTGTTTTGCAGTGCCTTACCTGAAACAACAGAAAAAAAGAGGACTCCACGAAGGCACACGAAGAAAGACTAATGTTCTTGACCCCCTCAAAGGGAACGCCCCTTGCGTTCGGGTGAGGGAACACGCAGCCAGTCCGCTTCCCGTGCACAGTGTCTCGTCCTGTCAATCCTGTGCATCCTGTGCATCCATGTTCATAAAAAATAGAGTGCAACCACGTTACAAGGCGCTTGCCTGCTCCTGGAAACTACAACCTGTTGTAAAACAATCCTGTTCCTCTCTCGTATGATCCATTCCGTCGTGGGGGGCGGGGGCGCGGCTTGCCTGGAAGGGCGGGTCAGAACCCGGTCGGCGGGCCGCCGTTCAAGTCTTCGAACAGGGATGTGCTTAGATAGCGTTCGCCGGTGCTGGGAAGAACGGTCACGATCAGCTTCCCTTCGTTCTCCGGCCGTTTGCCTACCTCCACGGCAGCGTGAGCCGCGGCTCCGGAGGAGATCCCCACCAGCAACCCCTCCTCCCTGATCAGGCGGCGGGCCATGCGAATGGCCTGCCCGTTGGTGACTCGGATCACCTCGTCGATCACCCCGGTGTTGAGAATGTCGGGAATGAAGCCGGCGCCGATGCCCTGGATTTCATGCCACCCGGGGCTCCCTCCGGAGATTACAGCGGAATCCTCCGGTTCCACGGCGATGGCTTGAAAGCCCGCTTTCCTGGACTTGAGGATTTCCCCCACTCCGGTGATGGTGCCGCCGGTGCCTACGCCTCCCACAAAGATGTCGATCCGTCCCTCGGTATCTTTCCAAATCTCTTCGGCAGTCGTCTCGCGATGGATCTTGGGATTGGCACGGTTGCGGAACTGCTGGGGTATCCAGGAATTGGGAGTCTCGGCGGCGATCCTCTCGGCCGCCTTGATGGCGCCCTTCATGCCCTCGAATCCGGGAGTCAGGACCAGTTCCGCGCCGAAGGCCTTGAGGAGCGTGCGCCGTTCCACGCTCATGGTATCGGGCATGGATAGAATGAGCCGATACCCCTTCACCGCGCAGACGAACGCCAAGGCGATTCCGGTGTTGCCGCTGGTCGGTTCGACGATCACCGTGTCCTTGTCGATGGCCCCCATCCTCTCGGCTTCATTGATCATGCTGATCCCGATGCGATCCTTGACGCTCCCGGCAGGATTGTGGGATTCCAGCTTGGCCACCACCGTGGCCACCGCCCCTGCCGTCACACGATTCAACCGCACCAGGGGAGTATTGCCCATCAGTTCAAGGACATTGTTTGCGATCCTCGCCATGGCGGCCTCCTAAATCTCTTGAGTCGAAAGAAATTTGACCGTTGAGTCAAGTTCTGCGGATCGATCGAGTTTGGTCACAAAGAGGATACCCATCGCTCTGCACCCTTGTTGATCTGAGGCACAGCCTCGCTCTCCACTCTCCACTCTCCACTCTCCACTCTCCACTCTCCACTCTCCACTAAATGTAGTACATGATCTGGGGGTCCAGCTTCTTCCGTCTTTCACACACCTCTTCCACGGTAGTCGAACGCAAGGCAGCCGACGCATGTGCGTCGATTTCCGCCCAGAGATCTCTGAGAATCTTCCGGGTAGGGTCCTGGTTCGCCCCTTCCCTCATGAAGAGGTCGCTACTGTCGATCGAACCCTCCAGCGCCCTCACCACCTGAAGCAGATTGATGTGACTGGCGGATCGAGCCAACTGGTAGCCGCCTTGACGTCCCCGGCTGCTCTCGACCAGGCCGGCCTTCTTCAGGAACAGCAGGAGCTGATCCAGGTACTGTTTGGGAATGTTCTGTCGTTCGGCGATCTGGGCGCTCTGTACGGGCGCCTCAAGGGAATGCAGGGCCAGATCGATGATCGCCAACAGGCCATATTCACCTCTTGTGGACAATTTCATGATCGACCGCGTGCAGGCACTAATACATGACTAAATTAATCTAGATACTGTACCTACTTGATTATGACACCTTCCGTCAACAATAATAACAGACTAACTTAAAGAAATCACTTGACTTTTTAAGATCCACCCACTATATTGACTATATTTATTAAATTAGTCATGTTTATGTGAGATCCATGGTTTCCAACCCACCCATCGCTGGCGACATCGCGCACTGGCAGCAAGAGCTTCGCTCGTCCTCTCCGAGCCGGATCCTGCAATGGGCCCATCGCCAATTTGCGTCCCGGCTGGTGTTCGCCACCGCCCTGGGTCTGGAAGACCAGGTAATTACCCACTTCCTGGCCCGAGACGCTCTCCCTGTCCGGATCGTGACCCTGGACACCGGCAGACTCTTTCCCGAAACCCTTCAGCTCGTCGAACGGACTGAAGGACACTACGGACTGAGAATCGAGACCTTTTTCCCCCGAACCGAAGAGGTGGAGACCATGGTCAGGGACCATGGCATCAACCTCTTCTACCGGAGCGTCGAGTTGAGACAGCTCTGTTGCCGCATCAGAAAGATCCACCCCTTGGGGCGGGCGCTCAAGGGCATGGACGCCTGGATCTGCGGACTCAGGCGACAGCAATCGGTGACCCGACGGGATGTGTATCCCGTTGAATGGGATGACGGCAATGGTCTGGTCAAGATCAACCCTCTCTGGAATTGGGAGGAGTCTCGCCTTTGGGAGACCATCAAGGCCAACCAGGTTCCCTACAATTCGCTGCACGAGCAGGGCTTTCAGAGCATCGGCTGCGCCTGCTGCACGCGGGCCGTGGGACCGGGAGAAGACCTGCGGGCCGGACGCTGGTGGTGGGAGCGCCCCGAGCACAAGGAATGCGGACTGCACCGCCGTCCAAGCCCCGCCGCAAACCGGTGATTACTGTCTTGAAGACGCCATTCCTCTGCCTGCCGAACCGGTCAAGTTGAACCGAAACGATGGACAGCTATTTTCTATCCCACCTGGACGTCCTGGAAGCCGAGGCCATCTACGTGATGCGTGAAGTGGCCTCGGAATTCGAGCGGCCGGTGCTGCTCTTCTCGGGCGGAAAGGACTCCATCTGCCTGTTGAGGCTGGCTGAGAAAGCCTTTCGTCCGGCTCACTTCCCCTTTCCCCTGCTGCACATCGACACCGGCCACAACTTTTCGGAGGTGATCGAGTTTCGTGACCGGCGGGTCAAGGAGCTTGGGGAGCGGTTGATCGTCCGCACCGTGGATGACGCCATCGACGCCGGCATCGTCACCGAACCGGGCGGCACCGACAAGAGCCGCAACTGGCTGCAGATCCCCACGCTGCTGCATGCTCTGGAAGAGTTCAAGTTCGACGCGGCCTTCGGGGGAGCGCGACGCGACGAGGAAAAATCCAGGGCCAAGGAAAGGTTCTTTTCGTTCCGGGACGAATTTGGACAGTGGGACCCGCGCAACCAGAGGCCTGAACTCTGGAATGTCTACAACACCAGGATACACCCGGGTCAACACATCCGCGTCTTTCCCTTGTCCAACTGGACCGAACTGGATGTCTGGCAATACATCGCCAGGGAGAAGCTGGTGATTCCGAGCATCTACTTCAGCCACCGGCGGGAGGTCTTCCGGCGGGACGGTCTATGGATGAGCGCCTCCGACCTGCTCCCGCTCAAACGCGGAGAGGCGGTCGAAACCCGGTCGATTCGCTTCAGGACGGTTGGGGACATCCTCTGTACGGCGGCCATTGAATCGTCCTGCTCCACGGTTGAGGAGATCATTGGAGAAGTTTCCTCCCTCAAGATCACGGAACGGGGTGCCCGGGCCGATGATCAAGTCTCCGAAACTTCCATGGAAGACCGCAAAAGGGAGGGGTATTTCTAGGTGACTGCCCAAACGAACGATCCGCAGGCCGCTGTTCAGTTACTGCGATTTACCACCTGTGGCAGCGTCGACGATGGGAAAAGCACCCTGATCGGGCGGTTGCTCCACGATTCCAAATTGATCCTGGAAGATCAATTGGCCGCTCTCAAGCGAGCCAGCCTGATGCGGGGTGAGTCGGAGGTCAACCTGGCCAATCTCACTGACGGCCTGCGGGCCGAGCGGGAGCAAGGCATCACCATCGACGTCGCCTACCGCTACTTCGCCACCCCCCGCAGGCGGTTCATCGTCGCTGACACCCCGGGTCACGTTCAGTACACCCGCAACATGGTCACCGGCGCCTCCACCAGCAGCCTGGCCCTGATCCTGGTGGACGCTCGCAAGGGAATCATCGAGCAGACCCGGAGACATGCCGCCATCGCATCCCTGCTGGGCATTCCCCACCTGGTGCTGTGTGTCAACAAGATGGACCTGGTCGGTTTTTCCGAGGAGGTCTTTGAAGCCGTTCGGCAGGACTTCACCCGATTTTCGACCCGCCTCAAAATCAGGGACGTCACCTTCGTCCCCATGAGCGCCCTGTTGGGAGACAACGTGGTCGATCGCTCCTCCAACATGCCCTGGTATCTGGGCGAGACGCTTCTTTCCTTTCTGGAGAGCGTTCACATCGCCAGCGACTGGAATATGCAGGACCCCCGCTTCCCCGTTCAATGGGTCATCCGCCCCCAATTCGGCCGCTCCACCGATTTCAGGGCCTTTGCCGGACAGGTCGCCAGCGGGGCCTTCAGGATTGGCGACCGGGTCACGGTCCTGCCGTCCGGAAGACAGTCCCGGATTCAGGACATTCAACTCATGGGCCGGTCCCTGGAGGTCGCCCACGCCCCCATGTCGGCCTGCATCCTGCTTGAAGACACCATCGACGTCAGTCGAGGGGACCTCATCGTGGCTTCCGACAATCTGCCCCACGTGGGCAAGGACCTGGAGGCCATGTGCTGCTGGATGGACGGGACCCCCCTGCAGCTCGGAAAGAAGTACTTGCTGAAACACACCACTCACAGCACCAAGGCCATGGTCCACCACTTGCACTATCGGCTGGACATCAACCGCCTGGAAGAGGACTCGGCTCATGTGCTGAAACTCAACGAGATCGGACGAATCGCCCTGAAGACGGCCACTCCCCTGCTATACGACCGCTATCACCGCAACCGGAGCCTGGGTGGTTTCGTGCTCATTGACGAATCCACCCAGGCCACCGTGGGAGCGGGCATGCTGGAGGAACCTGTCAAACCCGCGCCCCTTCCGGAACGTGTCGACTACTCCATCTGATTCTCCCCACAATAATTGAACAATCTCCAGGCTGTGAGGTTATATTAGGGGCTCCCATTTCATCCCAGTGGGCCAAGAGAGGAAACCATCCATGAAACTGGCCGGCAAGGTAGCACTGGTCACCGGAGGCGGCACCGGGATCGGCAGAGCCATTTCTCTGCTGTTCGCCCGGGAGGGCGCAGCCGTTGCCGTCAACTATTCCAAGTCCGAGGCGGAGGCTTCCGAAACGGCTTCCCGGGTTCAAGAATCGGGAGGGCGCAGCCTGCTGGTTCGCACCGACGTCTCATCCGATTCCCAGGTCAGGCAGATGATGGAACGAGTCCAGGGGGAATTGGGCGCGGTCGATATTCTGATCAACAACGCCGGCTTCACCCGATTCATCAACTTTGCGGACCTTGAGAAGCTGACCGAGGACATCTGGGACAGCCTCTTCGCCGTCAACCTGAAGGGCACCTACTTCTGCTGTCGCGCCGTGGCTCCCCTCATGCAGGCACAAGGCGGCGGACGCATCGTCAACATCGCCTCGGTGGCCGGAATCACCGGACAGGGCAGCTGCATCGCCTATTGCGCGTCCAAGGCCGGAGTCATCAGTCTGACCAAGTCATTGGCTCGAGCCCTGGGCCCCGACATCCTGGTGAACGCGGTGGCTCCGGCTCTCACCGAGACCCGCTGGCTGGACGGAATCGCGAGAGCTCCGGAGATGCGGGAGAACTTCAGGAAGGCCTCGGCTCTCAACCGCATGGGAACGGCCGAGGATGTCGCCGAGGTCACGCTTTCCATGGCAACCGATTGGAGCTTTGTCACGGGGCAAATCGTGGTCGTGGACGGTGGCAGAATGCTGTGACGGCGACTGTTGCGTGACTTCCCCAGATCGGCTGCCTTGCGGGGCCGACACTCTCATCCCGGCACTCTGCGGGTGAGTATCCGAAACTTCTTTTCTCACTGAATCGCCAATCCCGATGCGCGAACTGGCCAACGTCAACGGTACCATCTGTGCCCTCGAGGATGCCGTAATCCCGGCGGAGGACCGAGGCTGCCTGTTTGGAGACGGGGTCTACGAGGTCGTGCGCGCCTATCAGGGTCGGCTCTGGGGATTGCACCGACACTGGAGGAGATTTCAGCGCAGCTTGAGGGAGATCGGCCTCCGGCCTGCCAACCTGGACCAGATCCGGGGTTGGATCGAGGAGACCTACCGAGCCAGCCAGATCCCGAACGCGACCGTCTATTTCCACTTGACCCGGGGCGCCGGCCCCAGAAGTCATTCCTGGAGCGACGCCTTGGAGCCCTCTTTTTTCATGAGCGTGCGCCCATTCGCCGACCGGGGAATCATGGCGGGCATCAAGGTTCAGTCGGTTCCGGACCTGCGCTGGCGCCGGTGCGACATTAAATCCCTCAACCTGCTGCCCAACGTGCTGGCCAAGCAGCAGGCGCAGAAGCTGGGTGCCTACGAAGCGCTGCTGGTGGACACCAAGGGAAATGTCACCGAGGGCAGCTCCTCGGCCGCCCTGGCGATTCTCGGCCGAACCATCGTCGCTCCCCCTCAGACGTCTGCCATACTGCCAAGCATCACTCGCGAATACGTCGAGGAGATTGCGCTCGATCTGAAGCTCCTCTTTCAGAAGCGATGGCTTTCTCTGGCCGAGTTCCGCTCGGCCGGTGAAGCCTTTCTCGCCGGAACCTCAGACGAGATCACCGCGATTACCCACGTGGACGGCCAAGCTGTCGGAACCGGTGAAGTCGGACCATGGACCCGAGAAATCCACGAGGCCTACCGGCAACGCATTGACCGGGGCGAAGACTGACGGCAGGAGTGAGATCGGGGGCCCTCTTGTTCGAGCCGGAAGCTAATTGAGGGTGCTCACCTGCGATGGGCCGGGGGATGGGCCGACCGGGTCCGGGACGGCCAGAAAGCTCTGATAGTTATCTGGCGAAACGAGGATGGTCTTGGTCTTCCCTGGCTCGCCGAGCTGGCCGAAGACCTGGTCGTTCACCGAGAGCTGAGTCCCCAGGGGATTGCCGAGCTTCACGTTCAGGGGCCGCTGGAGGGAGAAGCTCCTGGTCTCGTCGGCCCGCAACATGCCGCTGAACAAGGTGATTTCCCCGGTGCTTACCCGTACCCAGGCCTGTTCCCGAGCCTTGATGTGTAATGTCGGCTCCGCCACCAAGGCGGGCTTGGCTCCCGAAGACGCTTCAGTGGAACGTTTGGGAGCCAGCTCTCCCAAGACACTCAAGCCGGCCTGACCACCCGATCCACTCACACCGACAAGCTGCCGATGATCGTTGGAGTCGCTTCCGGGCGTCGAGGCTTTATCCTGCAAAAGCTGGGCTGCTCCGGCATTCTTGGGAACGTTCGACGAATCCTGGTCTGTTCGGGCGCGTACTTCGACGAAGTAAAATATCGTCAGGGCCCCAAGAAGAGCCACCACGGAGGGAAGGATGGCGGCCGATTTTGCCCCTGCAGCCCGGGTCTTCAACCTGGCGCCCAAGGATGGCCGGGTTGTCTGAGCCACACGGGAACTCTGCCTCGCGGATTTCAGCCCGTCTTGCGCCAGCAGGCATTCCCGGACCGATTTGTCCTCGTCGATACCCAGGTAGCGGGCATAGCTGCGAACAAAGGACTGTCGAAAAACGCCGGCGGGCAATCGATCGAAGCGGTCGGCTTCTATGTAACCGAGCAGACTGGTCCGGATCTTGGTTTCCCTGGCTATTTCTTCCAGGGTAATCCCTCTGACTTCCCGCTCGCGTTTCAGATCTGCGCCCAGAGACACGATGGATCTCCCACCAGAGAAAGGGGCCATCAATACTACGCCCGAGCCCGTAACCTGTCAAGAATTCGAGGAAGGATTTGAAATCGCACCGGCTCCGGGTTTAAAATCGCTCAGTCTTGAAAAATCAAGCCCTCGAACACTTGAACCAGTCCCCTGCGGCTCTCTGAGACCGAGGCTCTTCGACCGCGTGAACACATTGACAGGAGTCCCGGGCAGACCCATGAACGCTTTATCGCGACTGCTGCTGACGTCCTTTCTTGTCTGCGGGCTGTGCCTCACTGCCTCCGCAGACGACATACCCACGGTAAGGACGCTCCGGATCGACGTTCGAATGGTCGAGGTCTACACCGCCGTCTTCGACCAGAGAGGCCGCTACGTTCCGGGATTGGCGCCGGCCGACTTCGAAATCGAAGAAGACGGCCAAATCCAGTCCATCCAGGCCTTTGAGTCCCAAACCTCGGCCCTCACGATCGCGTTGCTGGTGGACACCACCGGAAGCATGCTGAAGCCGCTGCCGCACGTCAAGAATGCGGTGGCCGATCTGTTGACGGAGATCAAGCCCCAGGATCGCTTCGGTCTCTTCGCCTTCAACAATCGGCTCCAGGTCCTGGTGCCGTTTACCAAGGACCGGCGCGCGGCCCTTCGAGCCCTGTTCCGCATGCGGGCCTCCGGGAGCACCGCTCTCTTCGATTCTCTGGCCCAACTGGCCCCGCATCTGGCCCGGGTGACCGGCAAGAAGGCCATCCTGCTCTTCACCGACGGCGAAGATACCAGCAGCGTCCTCTCGATGGAGGACTCGGTCAGGACCATCAAGCGGGTCGGGATTCCCATCTATACCGTTTTCCAGGGACGGGCGCTCCAGAGCCAGCTCCTGATCGATCGCCTGACGGAGATTTCGGATGCCACCGGAGGCGTCGCCGTCAGGATCCGACGTCCCGAAGAAATCGGCCGGGTCTTCAGCGAAATCGTCCAGGATCTTCAACACCTCTATCTGCTCGGTTACTATCCTCCCGCCGAGATCGGCTCCAGCAACGGAGGGTGGCGCAAGATCTCGGTGCGCGTCCCTCGGCACAAGGACTTCCGCGTACGAGCCAAGGAAGGTTACCTGCCTTAGCCCCTTCCGATTTCGTCGCGGAAACGGCATCCTCCCGGCTACCATCCCTCGCCTTGCGGCTTCCACGGTTGCCGCCGGTTGACCCGACAAACCTTAAATGATAGGTTCACCTTCACCAATCTGACACGGGAGCTGAGGTTGTGCCAGGCGACGCGCTAGGAATGATTGAAACCAAGGGGTTTGTTGGCGCCGTCGAGGCGGCGGACGCCATGGTGAAAGCAGCCAACGTCACTCTGGTGGGTAAAGAGTACATTGGAGCCGGCTTCGTGACGGTATGCGTGCGGGGGGATGTCGGGGCCGTCAAGGCCGCAACCGATGCGGGTGCATCCGCGGCGCGGCGAGTCGGCGAGCTGGTAGCTGTCCACGTCATTCCCAGCCCCCACGCTGAAGCTGAAAAGAACATCCCCGGCGACACCCGCTAAGCCGTTCTCCCAACCTGGCACGCGGATGACGGCGGCCCTGCAGCCTCGGGCGCCGACGTTGTCCGGCGGAATCTCTTCCGACCAACCTCTCCAACCTACTCCGGACCTTCCACAGGCCATGGATAGAGATCTCGAGTCCATTCAGCAGGCGCGGTCACTCCTTGACAAGGCATTCCAGGCTCAGGCCCGGCTCGCTCAATTCTCCCAGGACCAGGTCGATTCCGTGGTTCGACACATGGCCGAGGCCGGACTGGGGGCCGCGGAGAAGCTTGCCCGCATGGCCGTGGAGGAAACCGGTTTCGGCAACGTCGCCGACAAGATCCTCAAAAACAAATTCGGCTCCGAGTTTGTCCACGAGGCCATCAAAGACCTCAGGACGGTCGGCATCATCGGAGAGGACAGAGAAAAAGGAATCCTGGAGATCGCCTCGCCGGTCGGAGTCATCGCCGCGATCATTCCCTCCACCAACCCGACCTCCACCACCATCAACAAGGCCCTGATTGCGCTCAAGGGCCGCAACACCATCGTTTTCAGCCCCCACCCCTCGGCCGCGGGCTGCATCCGAGAGACCAGCAGAATCCTGTCGGAGGCCGCGGTCGCAGCCGGCGCGCCCGAGGGTTCAATCGGTTGTCTGTCCCAATCCACCATCGAAGGAACACGGGAGCTGATGAGCCATCGCAAGACCGCCCTGATCCTGGCTACCGGAGGGCATGGTCTTGTCAAGGCCGCCTACAGTGTGGGAAAGCCTGCCTTCGGGGTGGGTCCGGGCAACGTCCCCGCCTACGTGGAATCCTCGGCTGACATCCCTCAGGCCATTCAGGACATCTTTGCCGGCAAGTGCTTTGACAACGGCACGCTCTGTTCCTCGGAGCAGGCCGTTGTCACCGATGCCGCCATCAAGGATCGTGTGATTGAAGAGATCAAGCACAACGGCGGCCATTTCCTGAACGAACAGGAAATCCAGTCGTTGGCCCACGTGGTCGTCACTCCCAGGCGGACGGCGAACCCCAAGATCGTCGGCAAGCCGGCAGCAACCATCGCCGCCCTGGCCGGGATCAGGATTCCGGAGGGTACGCGGGTCCTGGTAGCCCCGCTCTCGGGCGTTGGTCGGGACTACCCCCTGTCCATAGAAAAGCTCTCCCCGATTTTGGCTTTCTACGTGGAAAAAGACTGGGAGGCGGCTTGCGATCGCTGCATCGAGCTACTCAACTACGGAGGGTTGGGACACACCCTGGCCATCCATTCCAAAAACGACGAGATTATTCGTCAATTCGGCCTGCGGAAGCCCGTCTTTCGAATCGTCGTCAATACCCAGGCGGCCCTGGGAGCCGTGGGCTACACCACCCGACTCTTTCCGAGCATGACTCTGGGATGTGGAACCCTTGGCGGCAACATCACTTCCGACAATATTTCCCCGCTTCACCTGATCAACATCAAGCGGGTGGCATACAGCCGCACTCACGATCTCGGGGAGGACTCATCCCGGGCCGTTAGCGTTCCGCAACCGAAAGCAGCCCCCATCGATCGAGGAGAGGTCTCGGCCCTGGTGGATCGCCTGATGGCGAACCGCCGGCTCGCATTCCAAACCCCGGCCGAACCTGCAGCACCGCCGGCTCAGCCTGCCACCCCCGAGCCAACTCCGGATCCGCCGGAACCGGCGAGCTTCGTTTGTGAGGATGACATCCGGCAGGCAGTGAAGGAAGACCGCAAGATTCACGTCAACGGGAAGTCCATCATCACCCCGGCCGCGCGCGATCTAGGCAACCAGAAAGCCGTTCTTGTCTACCTTGATTGAAGTTTGAAGTTTGAAGTTTGAAGTTTGAAGAGATGTGGGATCGACAGGTTAATCACCTTGTCGATCTCGGCGTAGTCATTCAGAAAGGCTCAACCAGGTCATCAGCCACTTACCCGTTCCAAAAACCCTCCGCTTGTCTCCAACCAGTCGGGGGGATATCCGGCAACGACATCCGCGAAGAACCGATAAGAGTTGTCCCAAAAGGAAAAAGACGAACCACGAATGGACACCAATGAGCACCAATACACTGATTGATGAGGTGTTGATTGGGGGGCTTACAGCCAGTATCGAGGGGTAAATTGGAAAGGATACGAAGCCATACCAAGGTACAAGGCTGCAGAAGCATTTGGGCGGCGCTTGTCCATGAGTTGGTTCATCAGCATTTGTGTCTATTCGTGTCCATTCGTGGTTCGTCTTTTGTTGAAGATCGGCCGATTTCAGGAAAATGGTACGCACCGCAGCGCTGGGGCCCGCTTGTCTGACGCCTCCCGTGGCCTGGGGCGGAGGCGTTGCCGACCACTTCCCACTTCAAACTTCCCACTTCCCACTTCAAACTTCCCACTTCCCACTTCAAACTTCAAACTTCACACTTCAAACTTCACACTTCAAACTTCACCCTTCAAACTTCAATCCCAGCAACATGGCCAGCTTGTAGAGCTTTGACTGCCGGACCGCCTCCAGCTCGGCGTCCAACTGCAAAGCCCACTCGGTGCGATCCTCGAATTCAGACTGAAGTTTCGCTATTGCCTGGTCTTTCTCTTCCAATTGTCGGGACAACTCTTCCGCCCATCGGCTGCGCTCCTCGAATTCCGCACGCAGGTCCATCAGGGATTGGTCCCTCGCCTTGACCCGCCGGTTCAACTGCAGCGCCCAGCCGGAACGTTCCTCGTACTCCCCCTGGAGCCGCGTCAGAGCGCTGTCGAGCCTGGCGACCTCCTTTTCCAAGCGCTGAATATTCTGCTGGCGTTCTCTCAACAGGTTGCCGGTCCCCGGCAGCAGGCAGAAGTTTCCCGCCGCAGGCTGATATTCCCGGCCATGGGTGCAAACGGCCACGAAATAGTTGGAGGTCACTTCCAGGTCGCCGGATTCCTCCTCCAGGCAGGTCGTTACCTCCCGGTCAAGGCTCGGATTCCCAACGATCAGGCCTGCAATGTGATTCTGAAAATAGATCTGCACGGAGCTGAACACGGACTTCAGGAAATCGAGGAACTCCCGGAAGTCGAACTCGTGAGTGTGGAATGGATTGGCCTGGTTGCTCTCCTGGCTGTAGAAGATTCGATTCGGCGTGGAAATGACCGTCAATCCATCCGGTTTGAGCACCCGGCTCACCTCGAGCAAATGGGATCTTTGGTCTTGCAGATGCTCGATCAACTCAAAACTGACCACCACATCCAAGCTGTCGCTGGCCAGCGGCAGTTCATGACAGTCGCCCACCACCTGCTCGATATTCTCCCCGGCATACCGCTGGCCGGCGTAGCGTACCGCTTCTTCCGCGATGTCCAGGGCAAGAACGGAAACCGCCTTCTCCGCCAGGATTCGTGACCCATAGCCGACTCCGGAGCCGACGTCCAGGACCACCTTGTCCTCCACCAGGAGCTGGGCGAACCTGTAGCGGCAGAGGTGCTCGTTCAGGAGGTCGTCATTGACGCTTCCCGGGATGATTCTCTCACCGGTAAATTCCATCACCACTCCATCAATCCCTATAGCGCTGGAACCGACGTCGTTGTCGTCAGGATCACAACTCTTCAATCCTGATCCATTGAACGGCACTCCCCAGGTTTCTGTAGTCCAGGGACGCCCTGGCCAAGCTGGGATTCCAGACAGGACGCACCCGAATGTGGATCGTCGGCGCTTGCCTGTCGAGGGCTCGGGGTGAAATGGGGAATGCGTAATTCCGGAACTGGGTCCCGACCCCGATCAGCTCCCGGGTGTCCAATTTCACGCCATTGACCCAAACCGTGAGAAATTGTCGGAATGCGGGATCCGGATTCGATTTGACCGTCCGGATCACGAGTCGATACTTCCGGCCGGGGTCCAGCGGAAACGGCCAAACCAGGCTCGGGTCAATTCCCGCCCAGGAATACCCGTCGGCTTCGGTCGGATGGAAATCAATCCGTTGTGTCCCATCGCACTCGGTTCCAAAATCCACCTGATAGGCGCGGGTTCCACCCATTGGCACCAGGGATTGAAGCTTGATGCAATCCAGCATGAACCCCAGGTCACGCGTATCCTCCCAACCCCGAAGGGCCGATGGGTTGAAAGAATCCGACAGAATTTCAACCCGGTTCCTCTCCCCTCGAGCCAGTTGGGACCTCCCGATCGGAAGCTTGTAATCCTTGAATCCGGGGGAAAGCCGCACCTCTCCCAGATCCTGACCGTTCAACCGGATGCGCACCGGAGATTCCGTCGCGGACCCCATGTCCGGGCGAGCCAGTCGCGCGATCAGAACTGCAGGGTAGGACCCGTCGATTTCCGACAATTCCAGCGAAGCATCCCCCTGGCTCCACCGGTACGCATTGCCGCCCGCCCCGAACTCCGCCTGGTGGAATCCTTCCGACGCATAGCCGAAATTGGAGTGCGAGATGAGCGCCTGGTATGCCTTCGGCCCTCCTTGTGGCCGAGGTTTGACCTCGTAGATCTGAAGACTGTAATGCACTGCCTGCATTTTCTCGGGCAGACGTTCAAAGGTCCGTTCAACCAGGTGGGTGACAAAATGAAACCGTTCTCTGGGTTCGAATCGGTACTTGGAACTGTCCAGGGATGTCCACTCCTCGCAGGAAATGAGAAACACTCTCCCTTTATCGGCCAGAAACTCCCCCACTACCCGTTCAAACGAGGCAGGATCGGGCTTGGCGTGGGCAAGAGGAAGCACGGTCTGTCCGAACATGTTCCTCAACGGTCCCATGAAGAACTCCTGAGCGCGGCCGTGTTCGAACAGGATCACATCCGCTTCCTTTGTTCGACTGGCCAGCGCTGCCATTTGCGCCCAGGATCCACCCAGCTCCGCCTGGCGGAAAAAGGGCCAGGCCGCTACGGTCTGGGCGGCGGCCATGACTGTCAATACCCCCACCCCGCAAGCCTGCAAGAGGAATCGACGAGGAGCCGACCGCGCCCCCAGCCTCGGGTGGACGGAAGCCATTCGATACAAACGCTGCATCGCCAGGCCCGCCAGGATGAGCATCGCCGGAATGGCGACCTCGGCGTAGCGGCGGATGACCCAGTAGTTGTCGGGAAAGGCGCGAGACTTGTAGCCGTAGAACAGCAGGAAAGCGGCCAGCAGGAGCAAGAGGGGCAAGGGGCGAACCTGCCCTTTCAACACGACCTGCCGCAGTGCCAGGATAGCGCCGAGAAGGGCCAGGCACAGCCCCAGCGGAGAGAGATACCATCCCAGCCGAACCAGGTTCAACTCGTCGTAGTAGCGCACGAATCCCTGGTGAGGGGGCGGCAGCGGCAGCAGATTGGCGCCCGCGTCCATCATGGGGCGGAAAAAATATCCCCAGGCGAAGGCAATCATCAACAAACCCGAGAGGCTCGCAAAGACAATGCGGCGCCGGCTCGCGGGATCTCCCCACGAGGTGGCGAGGGGAAGCCGTCCATCCTGCCAGGCTCCCATCAATCGCCTGGAGGACCAGGCCGCCACCGCTGCCAACAGTGCAAGCGCCAACAGCCAACGCCATTGGCGGTCGAGAAAGGAGAGCACACCCTGGTTGTGCAAAATAGACAGCGCGTAGGGATAGGCAAAAAGGGCGATGTGGGCCAGGGAATAAGCGACACCGATGCTCAAACCCGCTGCGACCGGACGAACCGCCAAGCCGACCCTTCCGGCCAGCCCCGACCGGACCAGGATCAGGAACGCCGCCACCGCCACGATAGCCAGCACGGAGTCGATGCGCACCATCAGGCTCAGTCCGAACACCAACCCCGACAGGAAGCCCAGGCCACCCGTGCGTCGGGAGAGGGCCAGGGTCAGCATCCAGACTCCGGCCAGCAGCAGAACCTGGGCCAAGGTCTCGCTGAACGGACTTCGCACCAACCATATCTGGCCCAGGTTCAGGCAGAGCAGGCTGGAAGCCACCAAGCCGACGGTCCTGGACCGAAAAATCTCAATGCTCAATGCAACCACCAGCAAGAGACTCAGCAGGCCCAGGAGGACATTGAAACCGAACAGTCCGTCGAACCTCCAGAGTTTGAATGCCAGGGAAAGCCACAGCGGAAACAGGTGCAGATACTGCGGCAACATTTCCCCGGTCTCCGCATCCAGCAGCGAAAACCCGGGCACGGCTTCCAGGTAAAGCGCATTTTCAAGAAGGACCGGCAGGAACAGTTTCTGCCGGTCCTCATCAAAATTTCGGAAGTCCGGATCGCTGAAGCGCAGGCTCTGCTCCTGGGCCAAACGCACCGCGATGTTGGCATGCTCCCCGGGATCTCTCTGGCTGGCGATGTATTCGGCGGTCCTTCCGAAGGTGAACAGACCCAGAAGCAGGATGCCCGCCAGCCACAAGTCCCGCCACCCGGGTCTCAGCCGTCTCCAGGCCGGCAGGCGCCATTGCAGGCCCCCCGATTTCAACAGCCAGGCCAGGCAGAGCAGGCTGTAGACCGCCAACAGCACAAACAGATAGCGAATGCGCGCCACGCCCAGTTGCGCGCTCAGCATGAGGAAACAGGAGGTCACGATCAATCCGCAGAGGGTGCTGAGCAAGGCGGGACCGATCAGGCACTTGAACAGGTCCAAGCGGGCTCCGGAGGGGGCGCCCGACAAGGCAGGTTCCCGGAGCCGCCCAACCGCAAGTCTGTAGGTCAACCAGCCGCTGGCGCCGAACAGGGCGGCGAATTGAAGCAGAAGCGAGTAGTCTTTCCAACCGGGAACAAATTCCATGTGGTTCCTGATACGGCTCTCGAGTGCCCGGAATCGGTCAGCCGAAAAGGGGTTTGCGGTGCCAGTTCAGCGCGGTCGCAACGATGTCGTCCAGGGTGGTGTATTTCGGGGTCCAGCCCAGAACCTTGAAGGCCTGGGAGGCATCGGCCACCAGGGTCGTAGCGTCACCGGTCCGCCGCGAGCCCTCCTTGACGGGCACCTCCCTGCCTGAAAGCCGTTCAACGGTCCCGACGATCTGCTTCACCGAGTGTCCTTGACCCGTCCCCAGGTTCAGGGCCGCACTCCGGCCGCCCTCCGACAAATGGCGCAGAGCCAGCACATGGGCCGAGGCCAGATCGGAAACGTGGACAAAGTCCCGAACCGCCGTGCCGTCAGGGGTTTCATAATCGGTCCCGAAAATCTCGAAATGGCTTCTCTCTCCAAGGGCCGATTCTATGGCCAGGGGAATGACGTGAGTTTCGGGTCGATGTCTTTCGCCGATCTCTCCATCCGGGTCGGCCCCGGCGGCGTTGAAGTACCTCAGACAGACGTAGCCAATGCCATAGGCCATGCTGAAGTCCCGCAGCATGTGCTCCACTACCAACTTGCCTACCCCGTAGGGATTGATCGGGACCTTGGCCTGAGTCTCCGAAATCGGAAGCGTCCCGGGCACTCCATAAATGGCGCAACTGCTGGAAAAGACGATGGACCCTACCCCCCGATCCAGCATACCCTTCAGGAGGTTCAGGCTTCCCACCAGGTTGTTGTGGTAGTAGCTGGCCGGATCCGTTACCGACTCGGCGACGTCACACAGGTCTGCAAGATGCATGACTCCGTCGGGACGATACTGCTCGATCACTCCTCTCAATCGAGCCCCGTCCGTCAGATCGACCCTTTCGAGCGGACCCCACTTGACGGCCGATTCATGTCCACGCGAAAGACAGTCCACGGCTACCGGAAGGAATCCCTCTGCTGCCAGCGACTTGCAAACATGGCTACCGACATAGCCGGCTCCACCCGTAACCAGAATGGTGCGTTCCACGACCACGCGTTCCTTCCCACCGAGGCCGGACCAGTGGCCCCGCTCGGGGCCGCTGCCGCAGATGGCTCGAGTGCCAAACATTCAATCAGAAATCGCCGGTTGCCGCAATTGAGGCCCGCTACCGCCCGTACGCGTTGCCTCGATTCCGGCGACGTTCTAAAATGCGCCCCTCGCCATGACTCCGACCACCACACTCTCGGTCATTGTCCCCGTTTACAATGAACAATCTCTGGTTCACGCCAGTCTCTCCCGCTTGCGAGTCCTGGGAGACAGCCCGCTGTTGAGTTCCATCCGGGTGATCGTGGTGGACGACGGTTCCCGCGATCGGACCCCGACCGTCCTCCATCGGTTTCGACAATCCCTGGAAAGGGAGGATTGGGGAGAAAAGTTTATCTGGCAGTTCGTGCGCCACCCAAGGAACTACGGCAAGGGCAAGGCCCTGAGAACAGGGTTGACCCTCACGGACACCGACCTCACCGTCTGCCAGGATGCCGACCTCGAATACCATCCTCAAGAGCTTCTTGGCATGATTCCGCTATTCCTGAAGGGCGAGGCGGATGCCGTCTTCGGTTCCAGATTCCACCGGGCGGCGCCGCAGCCCAGGGGCCTTTCGCCCCATAGGATGGTCAACCGGTTCCTCACTGCGCTCTCCAACCTGGTCAGCCGTTTGAACCTCTCCGACATGGAAACCTGTTACAAGATGGTCCGCACCGACCTACTCAAGAGCATCCCGCTGGAGAGCAACGATTTCCGCATCGAACCCGAGCTCACCATCAAGTTGGCCAAACGAGGAGCCCGCCTGCTGGAAGTCCCCATTGGCTATTCGGGCAGGAGCTACCAGGAGGGAAAAAAGATCAATTGGAAGGATGGCCTCAAGGCCCTGCTGGCGATTGTCAAGTTCGCCGTATCGGATCGAATCGACCGGAAAGCGGGCGCTTAGCCCGCATTTCTCACCAGGGCATGCCCAGCACCGTCTGTTTTTCTTGCCATTCCCAAAAAGGACTCATACGGTTTGAAAATACGCATTCTCTAACAATGCAGGTGCGTCCTGGTGAGAAATGCGGGCTTAGCCGCGGGCGCCGTCCTGGAGACTTACTCGACCTTGGCAAAAACGATGGCTCCCCGGGGAAGCCGGGCGAAGTTCTCTATCTGCTCCCCTGACTGCAACACACCGCCCGGCAGGAGATACAGGGTCTGATGGCTCAGGAAGTCATCGTCCAGGTCTTCTCCCAAGGGGTCGCTGGTGCGCGGCGTGGGAACCCGGCGGTAGGCGATGAGCACTCTCGTTCCCGGAGGCACATCCGCGAATCTCTCGATCCGGTGACCGGCCAGGATCTTGCCGCTGGGATAGAGGTAGAAGGTGAATGAGGAATCGTGGAGGACGTTGGCGATTTCCCAGGGAGACATATCCTCGCCGACAACCGGAAGCAGGACTTCCGCCCGACCTGGGCTGACCACCTTGTCTTCCTCTACTCCCAACTCGACCACGGTGCCGGAAGGAATGTCGGACCAGTCCCGGATTTCGTGGCCGCGCAGCGAGCGGCCGTCCGGGAAACGATAGAGCGTGGTAGCGGCCTTGTACTGGCGGCCGGCAATCTTCCAGGCCGTCCGACGGGCGGTGATGGTGTTTTTTCGCGAGGGCTTGGCCGCCGGCGATACCAAACGACCCTTCTCCTGCCGTTTCCGGCTGTTCGGGGCCGTTGTAGCCGGGCTGCCGTTTCCCACCCTTTTCTTCGGATTCCGGACCGCTGCCGCCAAGCTGCCGTTGGCCTCCCGCTTGTCGTCCTTCCGGGCCGGCGGCGACGCCTTCGCCCGGGATTTCCGAGCCACTTGGATCCCATCCGGATCGGGCCCGACCCTTCCGGCGACCACGTCCGGGTCGTGAGGGTACTCATCGGTCAATCCGGCCCGCCTGCGGTCAAAGTTGTCGGCGCCCGGATCCTTCTTGCGGCCTCGGAGCTTCTTCCTGTGGAACCGGTTCGGCCTGGAATAAGCGATCCGGTAGTGTTCCAGGACATCCCGATCCTTCACCCGAAAGCGCTTTTGCAGGATTCTCAGCAACTCCTTCAGAGACCGGTACTGCCGATCGGTAAAGGGCACGTTGTGGTACCCCTCCAACTCAATGCCGAGGGAATGGTCGCTGAGTCGGGTCAGTCCGTTCCACATGCTCACGCCGGCGTGGTTGGCCCGGTACTTGGGATCCAGGATCCGATACACGGTACCGTTCTTGGCGATGAGGTAGTGGGAGTGTCCCCCCCGGCTGATGTATCGCCGGCGACGGACCTTGCCGCGGGAAAGGGTCCTCAGGGAACTGGGCAGACTGCCTTCGGTGGAGTGAATGATGATGAAACGGGTACTCTTGCGCGCGCGCTTGGCGAAGCGGGGATTCAGCTTCTTCTGATAGTCGATGATCTTCAGCGCCGCCAGATCGGTGGCGGAGAACCCAAGCAGCGCCGTGGTCAGCGCAACGATGAACACTCGACTCATGGATGCAGGTTCTCGAGTTACACCTCTATCAGGAGTAGGACGAAGCAATCCCCCCCCTACAACTTGTGGCTATGTTCTCTCCAATCCGTCCGGAAGGCAAGAGAATTCGAGGCGCCCGGCGGCTGCCGGCGGGCTTCAGCCACTGAATAAATCCGCATTTCTCCTGGCGGGCGGTCGTCTATGAGGAGGACAGGGAGCGGAGGTCCGGCGGGCGGAAGGCCGCGAATGGGGCGGCGGCACCTGGCCGCGGGCATAACCCCGGGGGGGAGTGCGGCTTGCCCTGCTGCATATCCGGGCAAGCCGCTTTCTCGATGAGAATCAGATGTCGAAGTACAAGGCAAACTCGTGGGGATGGGGCCGCAACCGCATGGCGTCCACCTCCCGGGTTCGCTTGTAGTCGATCCAGGTTTCGATCACATCCTTGGTGAAGACGTCTCCCTTGAGGAGGAAGTCATGGTCGTCTTCCAGCGCGTCGAGCACGTCCTCGAGGCTGCCGGGAGTCGACTTCACATTGGCGGCATCGGCCGGAGCCAGATCGTAGAGATCCTTGTCGATGGGGTCGGGAGGAGTGATCTTGTTCTGCACTCCGTCCAGGCCTGCCATCAACAGGGCGGCAAACGCCAGGTAACCGTTGCAGGAGGGATCCGGGAAACGCGTCTCCACCCGCTTGGCCTTCTCGCTTCGGGAATAGGCGGGAATTCTGACCGCGGCGCTACGGTTGCGCTGGGAATAGATGAGGTTGATGGGCGCCTCATATCCCGGAACCAGGCGACGGTAGGAATTGGTGGTAGGCGCGCAGAAACCCAGCAGGGCGGGCGTGTGCTTGAGAATTCCACCGATGTAGTAAATGGCCGTCTTGCTCAGGTCCGCGTAGCCGCCGGGCTCGTAGAAGACGTTCTTCCCGGCCTTCCACAGGCTCGTGTGGATGTGCATGCCCGACCCGTTGTCCTGAAAGATGGGCTTAGGCATCAGGGTGACGGTTTTCCCATGCCGGCGTCCCACATTCTTGATGATGTACTTGTACTTCAGAAACTTGTCGGCCATGCTGGTCAGGGTGTCGAACCGCATGTCGATTTCGCACTGCCCGGCCGTGCCCACCTCGTGGTGGTGGACTTCCACCTGGATCCCGACCTCCTCCAGCAACAGAACCATTTCGCTGCGGATGTCCTGTAGACTGTCCATGGGAGGAACCGGGAAGTAGCCTTCCTTGTAGCGGGGCTTGTAGCCCAGGTTGGGGTCCTCCTCTTTTCCGGAATTCCAGAATCCCTCCTTGGAATCCAAATAGTAATAGCCGTAGTTGTAGGACTGATCGAAGCGAACATCGTCCAGAACGAAAAACTCCGGCTCGGGACCGAAGAAGGCGGTATCGCCGATCCCGGTCGATTTCAGGTAGTTTTCAGCCTTTTGGGCGATGTAACGCGGATCCCGGGTATAGGACTGCAGCGTCACCGGATCCTTGACGTTGCAGATGATGTTGAGGGTCGGGACCGCGGTGAAGGGATCCTTGAAAGCGGTGGAGGCGTCCGGGATGAGGATCATGTCGCTCTCCTGGATCTCCTGGAAGCCGCGAATGCTGGAACCGTCGAATCCCACGCCCTCTTCGAACATCTCCTCTTCCATCTCTTTGGCTGAGATCGAAAAGTGCTGCCACAAACCGGGCAGGTCCACGAAGCGCAGGTCAATCATCTTGATGCCTTCGTCTCTGGCGGACTGCAAGAGCTCTCTAGGGTTCATTTTTACTCCTTGGCGTAAAAGGATGGAACTTCGCTGGTTGAAATTTCGGCTGGGGGGGTGCGGAGGTGCTGCGGCAGAAGACTACGCGACGCTGCGTAGGCCCCAATGAACCTGCATGCGGCTTTGCATGAGCCCGAACGGAGTGGAATCTTAAGCAGAATCCACCTGGTTGTCAAGCGTCAAAACGATCGCTTCTCAGACCGAGAAGGTCGCTTTGACATGCGCGGACTTGGTCCGGATCTTGTCAGCCAAGGCCCGCTTGTGCGCGGCCAGGCGGTCCGCCAGCGCGGCATCGGAAGTGGCCAGGATCTGAGCGGCAAAGATGGCGGCATTGACCGCACCGGACTTTCCCACGCCCATGGTGCCGACCGGTACGCCCCCCGGCATCTGTACCGTGGCCAGCAGGGAATCGAAACCGGACAGCGGGCTGCTGTCGACCGGGACACCGATCACCGGAAGCACGGTTTCGGCGGCAGTGACTCCCGCCAGGTGGGCCGCTCCTCCCGCACCGGCGATGATGCACTTCAGGCCCCTTTCCACCGCGGTTCGGGCATACTCCGAGGCCCGGGCCGGTGACCGGTGAGCCGAGCAGATGTCGATCTCGAACGGAACGCCGAACTCCTTGAGCTGCTTTGCAGCCTCTCCCATGATATTCAGGTCCGAGTCACTCCCCATGATAATGCCGACGACCGGTTTCATAATGGCACCCTCCAAGTTTGTTCCAGGATCAATTTCTCGACAACAGTACGTCCATGCAACGGTCCGGGGTCTGAACGCGGGCCGCTGACAGTCCCGCTAATTCAGCCCCTGACGCCCGATATCGGTCCGAAAATGCATCGGTTCGAACCGCACCTTCCCGAGTGCACGATAGACCCGGGCAACAGCCGAAGGAAGATCCGCGTCCTTGGCCGTCACTCCGAGGACCCGTCCTCCCGAGGTCAGCAGTCGCCCGTCCTGCAACCGGGTGCCGGCGTGGAACACCGTGACCTGCCCCACCGCCTCGGCGTCGTCAATCCCCTGAATCGGCCTGCCGGCCGGATATTTTCCGGGGTAACCGCCCGAGGCCATCACCACGCAGACACTGCAGCCGGCATCCCACCGCAACCGCACCGAATCCAGGGTCTGTCCGTGGATGGCCTGCAGCACCTCCACCAGGTCGCTCTCCAGGCGAAACAGGACCGGCTGGGCCTCGGGATCGCCCAAACGGACATTGTACTCCAGAACCTTGATGCCGTCGGGCGTCAGCATCAGGCCGACATAGAGTACGCCCCGGAAGGGGCTTCCCTCGGCCGCCATACCCCGGATGGTCGGCCTGACAATGGCTCGAACGACCTCCCCCTGTTCCTCTGACGACAGGATTCCATCGGCCGAATAGGCCCCCATGCCACCGGTGTTCGGCCCTCGATCCCGGTCGAAAACCCTCTTGTGATCCTGGGAAGGAACCATGGGCAGGAAATGCTCCCCATCGGAAAAAACCAGAAAAGAGGCCTCCCGGCCCCTCAGGCACTCCTCCAGCAAGACTCTTTCGCCGGCCTCGCCGAAAACACGCCGGCGCATCATCTGCTCCACCGTCGACTCCGCCTGCGGCCGATCCTCGGCGATGACCACGCCCTTCCCTGCCGCCAGCCCGTCAGCCTTGACGACCAGCGGATAGTCGAGATCGCCCCTGCGGATAGAGCCCATGGCCTCCTCGAGGGAATTGCAGACCACGCAAGCCGCGGTAGGCACCTGGTGTCGCTTCATGAAATCCTTGGCGAAAATCTTGCTCCCCTCGAGGCGGGCTGCAGCGGCGGTGGGTCCGATGATAGGGAGTCCGAGCGACTGGAAACGATCCACGATCCCCAGGACCAGGGGCAGTTCCGGGCCGACAACGGTAAGGTCGATGGAGCGATCGAGGACAAATCGGGTCAACCCCGGCAGGTCGTCCACCGCCAGGGGCACATTCTCGGCGATGGAAGCCGTTCCACCGTTTCCAGGCGCACAGAAGACCTTGTCGACAAGGGATGAACGACCGATCTTCCAGGCGAGCGCGTGCTCCCGTCCACCCGATCCAATGACGAGAACTTTCATCGCTTTGCCGCTATGCCGTCACCGAGGGGAGCCGCCCCGATCCCTGGTCAGGACGGTCGTTGTGACGGATGCAGGGGCAGAACCTCATTGAGCGCGCCCGAGCGGTAACCCTCGAGATCGAGAGTGATGAACTTGAATCCCAAAGCCTTGAATTCCTTGGTCAACAGGGCGGCCATTCCCATGTCGAGAGCCCTGGGCAATTCCTCCGGGGAGAACTCCAGTCGGACCAGGGCATCGTGGTACCGCACCCGAAAAATTCTGAACCCGAAGTGCCGCAGGATCTCCTCTCCGCGCTCCACCATCGACAGCTTCTCCGGGGTAATGGAAGTGCCGTAGGGAAAACGGGAGGAGAGACAGGGCAAGGCGGGTTTGTTCCAGGTAGGCAGGCCCGCCCGCCTGGAGAGCTCCCGAATTTCGACCTTGTTCATTTCGGCATCCGAGAGGGGACTGCAAACCAGATATTCCCGGGCAGCGCGCCGCCCCGGCCGGAAATCGCTTCGGTCGTCCCGGTTGGACCCGTCGGCCACCGCCCGGAAGCCCCTCTGTCGGGCCAAGGACTGCAGCTTGGAAAACAGCTCGCTCTTGCAGAAATAACAGCGATCCGGCGAGTTCTCCCGGTAACGGGAATCCTCCACTTCGTCGGTGAGGATCTCCAGGTGGCGGAGCTGAAAGCGAGAGACGAATTCGGCCGTCTCCTTCCTCTGAAAAGCGGGATAGGAAGGACTGATGGCGGTCACGCAAAGCGCTTTGTCACCCAGAACCCGGTTGGCCATGTAGGCCAGATAGGCGCTGTCCACCCCTCCGCTGAAGCCCACCACCACCGACTCCAGTTCACTCAGAATCCGGCCGAGCCGCCGCTCCTTGGCGGTCACCTCGGGGCTGGTCAAGACCACGGCTGTTCCCAGGACTGGATCGGTCACCGGCCACCCTCGCGGAAGGGATGCTGCTCTTCGGTGCGGCTACAGAAGGCGCAAAACGGATTCTAGCACGTCGATCGAGCGTCTGTACTCGGCAATCTCGACGTGCTCCCGGGGCGTATGGTCCAGGCTGGAATCGCCGGGACCATAGGCCACCATGGGGCACTTCCACGACGGCGCCACCACGTTCATGTCGGCGGTCCCCGTCTTGAGCTTGAACTTCGGCCGACCCTCAAAATCGCGGATCGATCTGAGGAACGACCTGACCAGTGGGTTCGACTTGTCCCGCCTCACCGCCGCCTCCCGTCCCGAAAACGAGACTTGGGCCGGTCTGGCCGTCCCCGACAGGAAATCTTCCAGCGATTGCAGGGAGAAGCCCACCGGGATGCGGAATCCCAGTCGCAGGTCGACGGTCTCATGGATGCCGTCGCTGCTGGAGTTGAAGGAGCGCAAGGAGGCCTGCAGACTGCCGAAAAGCGACTTCCCCGCGTTAAACCGGTCACACCAGCGCCCAACCTCGGACCAGTAGTCAACCGCCTGCTCGCAGGCCGATCGCTCCTGACCGGCCGTGTGACTGAGCGGAACCTGCAGTCGATAGTCCACCAGCAGTCGGCCCTTGTATCCCAGGGTCACCGCCTCCCAGCCGCTGGGTTCCCCGATCACGCAGAAATCGGGCGGATCGAGGTCGGAAAGGGCTTGCCGGGCCCCGCGAGAAGTGGCCGCCTCTTCCTCCACGGCACCGACAATCACGATCCTCTTGCCCTGTCCGTCGAGCTCCCGCATCACGCGCCTGGTTGAGGCGATGAAGCATGCCATGGGGCCCTTGGCGTCCACCGAGCCCCTGCCATAGAGTCGGCCGCCTTCGACCTTGACGGGAAGGTCTCCGGCTACGGTGTCGATGTGTCCCAGCAGCACGATGGTCCTGGACCCGTCCCCCGCGATTCCAATGGCGTTGCTCACCCCATCCAGATAGGAGCGAAACCCCATCGACGTCATGGTGTCGACCAGAAAGCGGGCCAGGCGGGTCTCTTGACCGGAGGGGCTGGGGATGCTCAACATCTGCTGCAACAACTGCAGTTCGGAATCGGCCATCTTCTTAGTGGCTAGTGGAGAGTGACGATTCGTGTTCATTCGTGGTTCGTCGTTCCCCTTCGTGGATAACCTGACGATTACTTCAAGACGTCTGCCGTCAGGTCGACGACTCGATCCAGGTCCTGCTCTTCGATGACCAGGGGGGGCAGAAAGCGAATCACCGTCGGGCCGGCGGCCAACGCCAGCACTCCTCGTTCCATGAGCTTGCGGATGTAGGGCCCGCTCTTTTCCTTGAGCTCAACTCCAACCATCAACCCCAGCCCTCTCACCTCGCGAATTCGAGGGGAACCGATGGCCCTCAGTCGCTGCATGAATTGCGTTCCGAGCTTGTGCGCCCGCTGGGGCAGCTCGAAGTCCTCCAAGTAGCGAATGGCCGCGTTGGCGGCGGCGCAGGCCAGTGGATTCCCTCCGAAAGTGGAGCTGTGGGCCAGCTTGAAGAGTCCGGTGGCCACCTCCTGACTCATTCCGGTGGCCCCAATGGGAAGTCCCCCACCCATGGACTTGGCCATGCAGAAGAGATCGGGGAACAGATCGAAGTGCTCCGAGGCGAACATGCGGCCGGTTCGGCCGAATCCTGTCTGCACTTCGTCGACAATCAACAGGGCGCCGGTTTCGTTACAGCGGTCCTGCGCATCCAGCAGGAAATCCAGAGTGCCGGGCCTGACACCTCCCTCCCCCTGGACGACCTCCACCAGGAACGCCGCCGTACGTTGGCCGATGGCTTCGCAGGCTCGTTGCCGATGGTTGAAGGGAACGTGGGTGAACCCCGGAACCAGGGGCTCGAATGGAAGCCGATAGTCCCTGCTCCAGGTGGCGCTCAGAGCCCCGAAGGTCTTGCCGTGAAACCCGCGCATGGCAGCTACGATCTCGTGGCGTCCGGTCGCCAGCCGGGCAAACTTCAAGGCCACCTCCACAGCCTCCGAGCCGGAGTTGCACAAGAAGAACCGCTGGATGCTGCTTGGAGTGAGCCGATCCAGGTTTTCCAGGATCCGGGCTCTCTCCGGGTGATAAAAGAGCTCGCCGCAGACCAGCAGTTTCTCGGACTGTTCCCGAATGGCCTGGTTCACATAGGGATTGGCGTGGCCCAGATTGGCCGCCCCCTGGCCGCCCACGCAATCGATGAACTCTTTGCCCTCTGCGTCCCACAGGCGGGCTCCCTGCCCCCGAACCAGTTCCAGGTTGCGCTTGTAGTAGGTGCCCGCCCCCAGTTGTTCTTCCAGGTGTTTAACGGCATCTCTGCCGAAATCGGTCACTTCGGTGGGCCTCCTCGAAATCGAGAGGTTTCATTAAACCTGGTGCGCCGCCAACAGGGCCCTCTGGAAGAATTCCTCGATCCGGTCCATGACTTCCCGCTCGCTCCGGGATTCATAGATGGCCTTGCGAAGGGCGGCTCCGCGGGGAATGGCGTGTGTGAACCAGGAGGCGAACTGCTTCATCTTCCCAATGGCTCCCGGGGTTTCCTCTTCGAACAGCAGCGAAAAGTAACGCTTGATCAGATCGTACTTGTCGCCGACGTCCGGGAGGGTCACCGGAATCCCCCGTTCGGTTTCGCCGATCTGGCGGAAAATCCAGGGGTTGGTCAAGGCTCCCCGGCCAACCATGACCCCGTCGCATCCCGTCTCTTTCCGCATCCGCATGGCATCGGCCGCGGAAACGATATCCCCGTTGCCGATGACGGGAATCTCGAGGTGGGCCTTCAGGCGGCCGATGATGCTCCAGTCGGCCTTTCCGGAAAACCCCTGGACTCGGGTTCGAGGATGCAGGGTGATGGCTTCGACCCCCAGGTCCTGGGCCATTCGACCGACCTCCAGAGCCACGATCTGCGCCTCGCTCCAACCGGAGCGGATCTTGATGGTGAATGGAATCCGGGCCGCCCTTCGAATCTCCTTGAGGATTGTCTCCAACAGCTTGGGCTCCCGCAGCAGGGCCGACCCCCCGCAAGCCTTCACCACCTTCTTGGCCGGGCAGCCCAGGTTCAGATCGATGGCGTCGAAGCCCAGGTCCTCCACCATCCGGGTGGCTTCGGCCAGGCGGCCGGGATCCGACCCGAAAAGCTGGGCGGTCACCGGGCGCTCCTCCTCGTGGTAGAACAGCATCCTCCTGCTCTTCACCGAGTGCCGGGTCAGCCCCTCGGCGCTGGTAAACTCGGTCATGACCAGGCCACAACCGCCCAAGCGCTTGATGAGGCGACGAAAAACGCTGTCGGTCAAGCCGGCCATGGGGGAGAGGAAGGTGGCCGGTGTCACCCCAATGTCTCTGATTTTCAGGATCGAGGACTGTCCGGTGAGTTTCATCGGAAGATTGGTCCGGAGGAGCATTTGATTGCCCGCCGGGAAGTGACATCTCCTACTGCCCTGGCGCCCGGCGGGGGTCAAATGCCATTCTACACCTTGCATGGCCGGCATTTCTCGCCGGGCGGCCGAAACCATCACGAAAAACAGTTCACCCCGGAGACGGGCCGCGGATGGGACCACGGTTCATGGGTCCCCACCCGTTTCGGATCACCTCCCCAATTGCAGCCGGTGCTTCCACAGGAACTTGAGCAGGCTGAACAGGTGATGCCGCTTGGCGCCCAATCTCCAGCCCTTGGCGCTGTCCCTGCGATGGCTGTGCACCATGCAGGCCGCGGGATTGTAGAGGACCTTCCAGCCGCGGTCCCACATGCCCTTGCACAGGTCCACATCCTCGAAGTAGAGAAAAAAACGCTCATCCATTAGAGCATTCGATTCCGTGGCCGCCCTGCGAACCAACATGGCGGCTCCCAGCCCCCAATCCACTTCAGACAAGCTCCGGTGGTCCCAGTCCGTCATCAAATGGCGCCGAAGCCTGGGATGGTTCGACCACAGACGCTGAAAAGGGGCGCGCCGCAGCAGCAGGGTGGCGAGAGTGTAGAAACGCCGGCAGGAGTACTGAAGGCTGCCGTCCGGGCTTTTGAGTCTCGGCAACACCACACCCGCATCAGGGTGCTGCTCCAGGGTATCCGCCAGGATCTCCAGCGCTCCGGCCCCAACCCGCACATCCGGATTCAAAAGCAACAGAAAGGGCCCCCGCGCCTGTCGATACCCCTGGTTGGCGGCGGCGGCAAATCCGCGGTTGGACCGGTTTTGAATCAGGTGGATCCGAGCCGATTCAAGGCCGGAGGCGGGTGCAAGGTCTTCAGGGCGATCATTGTTGATGACGAAGACTTCGTAGTCCAGTTGCCCCGCATTACGGACCAGGCTGCGGAGGCAGCAGGCGAGTTCGGGCCCGGACCGGTAATTGACGATGACGACCGACAGCCGGCTCATGATGAGAGCTCTGTGTACAGACGCTCGTAGTCGGCGGTAAAGCGGGGGGAACTGTACTCACCCTCCACCCGGGCCCGGGCGTTGTCACCCAGGCGCCGGCGCTTGAGGGGGTCTCTCAACAGTTCCAGGGTGTGTTGGAGGAACTCGGCAGAGGAATCGGCAACCATCAGCTCCCGATCATGGTGAAATCCGTATCCATCCAGGCAGAGCCGGGTCGCCACCACGCCCTTGCCCATGGCCATGGCCTCCAGGAGCTTGCCGCGAAGTCCGGCGCCGCTGACGATGGGCGCGACAAAGACCGCGTGGCTGGAAAGCAGGGGGCGCAGGTCCTCCACTCCCTCCAGAAACTCGACCCGACCCTTTTGGCTGTGCGCCAGGAGATGGTCGGGGGCCGATCGGCCCACGACGGTAAGGGTGGCGTCAGGGGCCTCGTCCAGAATCCCCGGCCAGATTTCCCGAAAGAAATAGGACATTGCCTCCACGTTGGGTGGATGCTTGAAGAAACCCACGAAAATCAGACTGTCCGGACGCTCGCCGACATCCGGCCTGGCCTTGAAAAAGTCCACGTCGACGCCGCTTTGAGCCAGGCAGGGGCGGTCCACCTTCAGCCTCCGGTTCAGATAGTCCCGATCGACGGCCGAAAGGGCGACCACCGCCCGGACTCTGCGGCAAAGGCGTCGTTCGTACACCCGCATCAGACGCCACTTGAGGAAGGCCGAAATTTTCTCCGTCCAGGTTGCGGCCCTCCGGAAGAGTCGTTCATAGACCAGGCTGAGAACTTCGTGGTGGGTGAGCAGGCTGGGATAGTGACGAAGGTCAGGGATGAAGTTCAAGGTATGCAGATACTCGCACTGCACCAGGTCGTAATCTCCGGTTCTCAACTCGTTGCGCACCTCCCTGCGCATCATCAGGCAGGCATTGACCACTGCCAACAGCTTGGAGATTAGAAAGGCGCTCTTGAGCTCCCGGTGGTAGGGATAGAGGGTGATGGTTCGAACCTCCTTGCAAAACTCCTTCAAACGATTGACATGGGCTTGATCCTGGCTGGTTTCGATAAAGGAGAGCAGCGTAATCTCGTTTCGGGCTGAAAGCCCCTTGAGCAGGTTCACCAGAATCCAGGAACCGTCCACGCCCAGCCTGGGGAGCCGCTTTGAGACCACCAGGATCTTGCGAGAGCCGGCCGGCCGGCTTCCATTGGACAGAAAACGGTGCCGGTAAAAGAACCAATGGTGGATGGCGGCGATGGCCTCCTGATCCGACAGACGTCTCGGCGGCGGGCTGACCAGGCGGTTCCAGACCACCTCCGGAACCTTGAGCAGAGCACCGGCGAAAGCCCTCAGGATGCCGAGACGGCCGCGGCTGAAATCGAGCAGGAAGCGGAAGGGCAACTTCAGCAGATGGCTCAAGAACAACCCGGTCGAAGTGACATTCTTCCAGAACAGGACAAACAGATTCCGGGCGATCAGGTAGTCGATGCGGGAGTTTCCCATCTCGGTGGCGTTGGTGCTGCGATGCTTGTGGACCACTCGGCTGGCCGGACAGAATAGCACGCGGTAACCGGACTTCCAGGCCCGGTAGGACAGGTCGGCGTCTTCCACATAGGCAGGATTGTAAATTTCGCTGAAACCGCCCAGTTCCAGGAACTTTTGTCTGTCGTAGGCGCTGGAGCCGCCATGGGCATAGAAGGCGGGGACGTACCGGCGCACCTCGTCGACCGGAGCGGGCGGAGTGTGTCCGACGTGCATGCAGCCGAACATCATCATCCCAAAGGTCTTGCCGGTTTCCAGGCGGGTCTTGCCCGATCCATAGTTGAAAATCTGCGAGGTGACCGCAAAGACGTCAGGCTGTTCAAACCCCTGGAGCAGGGGCGCCAGAAACCCGGGTTGGACAATCACGTCGTTGTTCAGCAGGACTACGATCTCGTTGCGGGCACACCGAACCCCGATGTTGTTGGCCCGGCTGAAGCGATAATTCTTTTTCAGCTCGATCAGCCGAATGTTCCGGTAGTGCGTGCGCACGTAATCCTGAGTGCCGTCGGTGCTTCCATTGTCCACCAGAATGATTTCGTGGTCACCGCCGTCATGCCGGACAGCTTCGATCAGCGCGTCCAGCGCCTCCTTGAGAATCTCTCGCTTGTTCCAGGTCAGGACAATCAGAGATGCCCGGCGGCGACCCGAACCCCGCGCTTCAGCGGTAGTCTCCAGCCGCCGGTGAGGATCGACCAGGTTCTGATAGATATGCTCGACCTGGCGAACCATCAGCGACTTGTCGAACCGCCGATGGACCAGCTCGCGGCCATTCGCCCCCATTCTTCGACGCGACCCGGGATCCCGAACCAGCCGGACCACGGCCGAAGCGACCGCTTGCGAGGCCGCCGGAGGGATCAGCAAGCCCGTGTGCTCGTCGGTTATCGCCTCGGGCGTTCCGCTGACCGAGGTCGCGACCACCGGCAGGCCGACCGCCATGGCCTCGAGAATGGAAAGAGGGAGCCCCTCGTAGAGTGAAGTGAGCAGGAAGATGTCCAGAGCCGAAAGAATCTCGGGGATGTCCTCCCGAGCTCCCGCAAAGGTGACGTACGGCTCCAACCCCAACCGGCGTACTCGATCGGCCATCCTGGCCTGTGTCGGTCCTTCCCCGACGAACAGAAACCGGGTTTGAGGGCAGGACTTCAATACGGCCGGGATGGCATCCACCGTGTACTGATGGCCCTTCTGAAAGTTGAAGCGCGCCACCGTGCCGACCAGCGTCTGTTCCGGACCGATTCCAAGGCTCTGGCGAACGGCGCGTCTGCCCGATTCGGAAAAGGCAAAGCGATCCACATCGATCCCGTTGAGGATCAGCTTCAACCGATAGGGATTCACCCGGTAGTCCTGAACCAGCAGCTGCTTGTTGGCCTGAGACACCGGGATGGTGTAGTCGAGGCAGAAGGTCATGACCCGCTTGACAAACTTCTTGGTGCGCACGCCGGCCCGTTTCCCGATGGCCAACTGGAGATCCAGGTGCTCTGTCGCCAATCGTCTGGGCACCCGGCTGAAATAGGCCGCCAGAATCGGTACGAAGCAACTGAAGGTATTGTTCAGGTTGAAGTGTACGATGGTGGGCCGCTGCCGCCGGAAATAGCGATAGGATTCCAGGAAGACCTTGAACGGGGACCGGTTGGCACTGTCTACTTCGTCGACGCAGATGCCGCGGTCATCAAAAAACCGCGCCAGCGGAGCCATCTGGGGGAGCGGAGAGAGCGCCACCCGAGGCCGGTACTCTTCTTGGGGTATTTCCGGGACCAGCAGTTTGAGGTAGGCTTCAGCGCCACCCAGGAAGACGGCGTCGCAGAAGTAAACCACCTTGCAGGGTGTCTCCATGGACCGCCACCGACCTTGACTGCGACAACAGTGAAGAGTGGCTAGTGATTAGTGGATAGTTATTGGATCGAAACGTAAAGCACCTTTTCCGTCTCGGCGCAGTCCATCGACAAGTGCAAACAGGTCATCAGGCACTTGCCTGCTCTCAAGTCTGACCACTGACCACTTACCATTTACCATTTACCTGAAGCGCCCCTGCTCAACTCTTTATGATCCGTCCCGTTGTCGGGCACGGGCGGTGGCTAACCAGGGCTTGGGCGAGGATTTGCGGCTCCTACTCCTCTCTCGGCACCAATCTTGCGGAATTATACAGTACTCTAGAAATGGGCAACAGAAACGGGCAACAACTTGGATATACTCGGTCCCCTGGGCAACTGACCGACCCTCAGGCAGCCAAGCAGCCTCGACTCCCAGATCCCGGAATTCCATGGCTGATGTTCACGCGGTGTCCGCCAAGACCATGCGGGGCGCCTCGCTCATGCTTGTGCGTATGGCGGCCTCCTATCCCATCCTGTTTCTGGGTGAAGTCTGGCTGGCGCGGCTGCTGGACCCCCGGGATTTTGGTGTCTTTGCCATGGCCGGCTTCTTCACCATGACCCTGGCCACGGTTCTCGAGGTGGGCCTGGTGGCTGCCCTGATACAGCGGCCCAAGCCGCCCACCCGGGAAGAATTCCAGACCTTCTTTTCCTTGCAACTTCTGGTCGTTTCCGTCCTGGTCGTGGGGCTGTTTCTGCTGGCTCCCCGACTGCTGGGCTGGCTCCACCTGGATGCGAGCCTCCGCTGGATACTGCTCGCCCTGTTGCCCTGTCCCTGGATCAGCGGTCTGGGCGCCATGTCCTGTGTCCGTCTGGACAGGAGCCTGCGCTACGGCGTGTTTGCCAAAATGGATGTGCTGAGAGTGCTCACCTACGTCGGCGTCGCTCTGCCCCTGGCTTTTTGGGGGTGGGGTGTCTGGAGTCTGGTGATCGCAATTGTGGCGAGCACGGTGGTACGAAGCGCGGTCGCCTTTCAGGCTGCCCCCTGGCCGATTGGAATTCGATTGGGGTTTTCGGGGATGGGAAAGACTCTGCGGTCCGGTGTCCTCTTTCAGGCCTCGACGCTCACCTCCCTGTTTCGAGACTATATCCCGGTGTTGCTGGCCGGTCCTCGATTCGGCCCGCAGGCTGTAGGTTATCTGAATTGGGCCAAGAACATGACCTTCTACAGCAGTCAGGCCATTACCCAGGCGGTTTCCCGAGTCACCTTTCCCTCGGTGTCACGCATCCAGCAGGACCCCCAGGCGGTGCGGCGGATGGCCGAGGCTACTTTCAAGTACGTCAACCTCATCACCTTCCCGGGTATCCTGATATTCGCGGCCTTGGTCCCCGAGTTCGTGCAGGTGGTCTTCACCTCCAAGTGGGCTCCGGCCATTCCGGCCTTTTACTTTTTTTCCATCCGCATGCTTGGATCCAACATCAGCACGCTTTATATTGCCGTGTTGAACGGCCTGGGAAAGATCGAGGTCTCTCTGCGAATCCTCGCCTGGTGGACCGTTCTGGACTGGGCCCTGGCCTTGGCGCTCTGTTCCTGGTTCGGCTTCACGGGAGTGGCCATGGCCTATGCAATCGGCGTGATTCCGATTGCGGCCTGGCTGGTCCTTCAACTGAACAGCCTGGTGAAGGTGGACTTTTGGGGGAGTTTCGTCTTTCCGCTGGCCGCCAGTGGAGCAGCAGCCACCGCGGTCTGGCTGGCCAAGAGCGGCAGCCAGGCCTCCTGGCTGACCCTTGCAGGATGGGTCGCCGGCGGCCTCGTGTTCTATATCCTGCTGTTGCTGTTGATTGAGGGTCGGTCCCTGCTCGGGGACATCCGAGTGTTCCTGGCGACCCTGGCGCGAAGGGAAAACCCAGACTTGTCTTAATCAACCGGACAGACGAGCTCGGCGATTCCATGCAGAGAGTCCTTCAAGTTTCCCTATGGCTCACCCAATGGAGCCAGCGGTGGATGCCCAGCGCATTCTCGATCGCCGCCGGGCTTACCTTGATCATCTTCCTGGCAGGCTGGCTCCTGGGCGGGGCCTCGTTGGTGGACTGCATCAGGTACTGGGGGGACGGATTCTGGGTCCTGCTCGAGTTCGGGATGCAGATGTGCCTGATGCTGGTGGCCGGCTACCTGCTGGCCTCCTCTCCACTCGTCAAGCGCCTGCTGGACCTGCTGACGTCGCGCTTTCACACCCCGAGGAACGCTATCGCCGGACTGGCGGTGCTCTCCATGGCCCTGAGCTGGATCAACTGGGCGCTGGGAATCGTGGGTGGAGCCGTGCTGGCGCGCCTTTTTGCCCGGAGGGTCCCTCAGCTCGACCTGCGATTGATCGTTGCCGTGGCCTACCTGGGCCTGGGGTGCACCTGGCACGCCGGTCTTTCAGCTTCCGCGCCTCTTCTGGTGGCAACGCCGGGACACTTTCTGGAGGGCGAGATCGGCCTGATCCCCACCGAATTGACGATATTTCACCCATTCAACCTGCTGTTGACGGTGGCTGTCCTGATCAGCCTGACGTTTCTGGTCTGGCAATTGGCGCGCTGGACACCACTGTCTCCTGAGCAAGCGCTGGCACAGCGAGCCGGCTTGGGGGGCGACGAATCCCCAAAGCCCACCGCGGCGGTCGGCGGGAAACGGCCCTCCCTGGCATCCGTCCTGGACCGCGGTTACTGGTTGAACGGGCTGCTGGGAGCCTGCGGCCTCGCCTGGGTGGTGACGACATGGTTGGACAACCAGCTCCAGGTGACCTTCAACAGCATCAATTTCCTGCTGCTGTTCCTGGGAATCGCGCTCCATCCCAGCCCGGACTCGGTCGGTCGCTCGGCAAGGGAGGCGGTCACCTTCGTTCACGGGATCATTCTGCAGTTCCCCTTTTATGCGGGAATGTTCGGCATCATCAAGGGCACCGGGCTATCGGCGATCCTGGGGAACGCCTTTGTCTCGATTGCCTCAGCCAGGACATTACCGCTGCTGGTCTACTGGTATTCGGGCATCGTGAATTACTTTGTGCCTTCCGGCGGATCCAAGTGGGCCATAGAGGCTCCCTACCTGGTGGCGGCCGCGGAGAACCTGGGGGTTCCCGTCAACCAGGTGGTTCTTGCCTACGCCTGGGGCGACATGGCCACCAACCTGCTCCACCCCTTCTGGGCACTACCCCTCATTACCGCCACCGGACTGGAATTTCGGGAAATTCTGGGGTACGGGATCGTTGTCTTTTGTTTCTACTTCAGCCTGGTCAGCCTGGCCTTGTGGTTCTTTCTCTAGGGGAGAAAGGGTCGACCGGTGGGGATCGACAAGTCCGGCAACAATCCCGGAAGCGACGACTCCAGATCCCGGCGCTATCCGCCGGCTCCTGTCTGTGCGGTAGGCGCGTTGATCTATCGAGGTAGCCGCATACTCCTGGTGCGGCGGGGAAAAGCCCCGTCCCTGGGAAAATGGTCGGTCCCCGGGGGGCGTTTGCGTCTCGGAGAGACTCTGGAAGCCGCCGTCATCCGTGAAACCCGGGAGGAAACCTGTCTGGCGGTTCGCCCTTTGAGAATCGGTAAGGTGGTGGAGCATCTCCTGAGGGATAAGCGGGGCGAGATCGAATACCACTACGTGATCGTGGACTACGTCTGCCGGGTGGTCGGCGGTTCGCCGAAACCCGCCAGCGATGTCAGCGACGTCCGGTTCGTGGAAATTTCCGAGCTGTCACAGTGGGACATGACCGAAGGAACGGCTCAGGTCATTCGAGAGGTGTTCGAAAGCACCGCACCGAGGGATGGAGACTCGAATTCACCGAGCTGCCGGTAAGCCGAGCCCCCGCCCCCTACGACGGGCGGATCATTCGAGAGAGAAACAGGGGGGCGTTGATAAAGACGAACCACGAATAAACACGAATAGACACGAATACGAATGGATCTCTTTCCGTTTTTCTTCGTGGCCTGTCGGCAACAAGGACCCTGTCCCGGTGATTCGGTTATCTACCTACTGAACATGGATACACAGGATTAACAGGACGAGACACTGTTGCATGGGAAGCTGATTCTCCGTGTTTTCCCTCACCCGAACCCACGGAGCGTTCCCTATGAGTGGGCCAGGAACATTGTCTTTCTTAGTGGCCCTTCGTCGCCCTTCGTGTGTCTTCGTGGATAACTCTTTTTTTCTGTTGTTTCAGACAGGCAATGCGGGTCAAGCCCCTTCGGCTACTCCGGAAACGACTGGAGACGGAAACTCTTCGGAGGCCTCTTGCCGGGTCGCCTGGCGAATGAATTCAATCCAGATGGGCAGGGCCACCCTGCCCCCCGTTTCTTCTCGGCCCAGCGATCGCTTCTGATCGAAACCCACCCAGACGCCACAGGTAAGGCTGGGAGTGAGACCGATGAACCAGGCATCGGTGTAATCATTGGTTGTCCCCGTCTTGCCCGCGACCGCCCGATTGAGGACACGGGCCCGACGGGCCGTTCCCTCCTCGACCACGCTCTGCAGCAAGGCCACCATGGTTCTGGCCGTGTCCCGGGAAACCACGTCGCTCACCTCGATCAGTTGCTCCTCCTGGGTTGCCCCTTCGTAATCGGTAACCTTCCGCAGATAACGGGGCGTCACCCGAACCCCGTCGTTTCCGTAGGCGCTGTAGGCCGAGGTCATTTCCAGCAGGGTCACCTCGGCGGCGCCGAGCGCCACCGGCAAATAAGGAGCCAGACCGGGTCCGGAGATGCCGAATCGCCGGGCGGACCGGAGGACCTGTTCAATGCCGAATCGGTTCGCCAACCTGACTGCGGGAACATTGCGGGAGCGGGCAAATGCCCGTCGCAAAGTAATCGGGCCTTCAAACCTGCCATCGTAATTTCGGGGGCTCCAGGTTCCACCGCTACCGGGAAAACTGATCGGCGCATCCTCAATCAGGTCCTCCGGCGTCATTCCCTCTTCCAACGCGAGCGTGTAGACAAAAGGCTTGAAGGCTGAACCGGGTTGCCGGTAGGCCTGGGTGGCGCGATTGAACTTGCTTCGCCCGAAATCATTCCCGCCCACCATCGCCTTGATCTCTCCGCTGGCGTTGTCAATGGCCACCAGTGCGCCCTGCACCCTGGGCCCTGGGCCATCGCCTCTCCAGCCGTGCCTCCGATCATAAGCCTCCAAGCCACTGGTCAAAGCCTCCAGGGCGGCTGCCTGCATGTCCAGATTGAGAGTGGTATAGGCTCTCAATCCTCTCTCCCTGACCGTCTGGAATCCGTAAGTCCGCGCCAGGTATTTTCGAACCTCCTCGGCAAAGTAGGGGGCCAGCTCGCTTTCCCGGGAAGCGATGCGCAGTCCCAGCGGCTCCTGGCTGGCCGCCTCCGCCTTTTCGCGGTCGATCTTCCCCTCGGCCACCATGCGTCGCAGCACGTAGTTGCGGCGGACTGTTACCCGGTCTTCCATCTGCATGGGAGATCCCAGGTGGGCGATTGCGGGAAGCGCGGCCAATACGGCAATCTGATCCAGACTCAAATCCTTCAGTCTCTTGCTGAAATAGAATTGAGCCGCCGCCTCGAATCCGTAGGTGCGGTGCCCGAGCGGCACCTGGTTGCAATAGAGCGTCAGTATCTGCGCCTTGGTATAGAAGCGCTCGATCTGAATGGAGAACAGAAATTCCTGGAACTTGCGCTTAAAGCTCTTTTCGGCCGTCAGGAAACAGAGCCGGCTCAGTTGCTGAGTTATCGTGCTGGTGCCCCGGATCCTCCCACCTCCCATGACCGCTTTGACCACGGCCCGGGCGACACCAGCCACATCCACTCCCCAATGCCTCTCGAAGTTCTTGTCTTCGGTGGCGATGAGGGCATCGCGAAGCTGTGCGGGAATTTCGTCGTAGCCGATGACCACCCGGCGCTCCAGCGCGAAGGACCCAACGGTTCTTCCATCGTCGGAATAGAGTTCAGTGATGACATTGGGACGGTAGTCCTGGAGTTCCTGGACTCGGGGCAGATCGCTCTTGTAGACGATCAGCAACCCACCGAGTGCGCCGATTGCCACCGACAGAAACAACAGAAGGGCAAAAATCAGGCGACCAAAGACTCGATGGTCCCGGAAACGGAAGTAAAAGGAGACTGGAGTCGGCATCGGAATTTTAAATTTCCAGGCACGACAACACCGGAAGATGACAGACCCTGGAGTCCTGTCTCGGAAATAAGATTACCATCTCCAATGGAGGTTCCACAGGGAAAGCCTCGGCTGGAGAGCCCCCTTGCGGTTCAGCCGGCAGGCGCCGACCGGTTCCCCTCCCGGAACCTCCACCGGCCGGACGGTTCGCAGCTCAACCCTGTTTTCGAGACAGGACACTGGAGAGCAACTCCAACGGCCCCTACGCCGTTTCGCCGTGGAAGAACCATCCGGATGCCACCCGATTTTATGGGGAGCGACTAATGGTTATTTGACAGGCAGGCACTCAGATATTATATTCTGTCCGCTTGCGCAAATCGTCGCGCAAGTTCCATAAGTTACTGATTTTACAATTATCATCGAGGAGGGTCTCAGACCATGAGCAAGATCATCGGCATTGATCTGGGTACGACCAATTCAGTCGTGGCCGTGATGGAGGCGGGAGAGCCCACTGTCATTACCAGCCCCGAGGGAAGTCGAACCACTCCTTCAACCGTGGCCTTCGCCAAGGGAGGTGAGCGGTTGGTCGGACAGGTCGCCAAGAGACAAGCGGTAACCAACCCGGAAAATACGATTTATTCCATCAAGCGTTTCATGGGGCGCAAGTATGCGGAAGTGAACGAGGAGATGAAGATCGTCCCCTACAAGGTCACCCCTGCCGGCAACAACGACGTCCGGGTTTCGATCCTGGGAAAGGCGTACAGCCCGCCGGAAATTTCTTCCATGATTCTGCAAAAAATGAAGACCGCTGCCGACGAGTACCTGGGGCAGAAAGTCACCAAGGCCGTCGTCACCGTTCCCGCCTACTTCAACGACTCCCAACGTCAGGCCACCAAGGACGCCGGGAAAATCGCCGGCCTGGAGGTTCTGAGAATCGTCAACGAGCCCACGGCGGCCGCTCTGGCCTACGGTCTCGACAAGAAGAAAGACGAGACCATCGCCGTCTTCGACTTCGGCGGCGGCACCTTCGACATTTCCATTCTGGAAGTGGGAGAAGGCGTGGTGGAGGTCAAGTCCACCAACGGGGACACCCACTTGGGTGGAGACAACATCGACCAGAGGGTTATCGACTGGATCGTCGATGAATTCATCAAGGATCAGGGCATCGATCTCTCCAAGGACAAGATGGCCCTGCAGCGGCTCAAGGAAGCCGCCGAAAAAGCAAAAATGGAGCTCTCGACCACGCTGGAAACCGAGATCAACCTGCCCTTTGTGACGGCCGACGCCTCGGGACCCAAGCACTTGAACATGAAGCTCACCCGGGCCAAGTTCGAAGGCCTGGTGGAGGACATCCTGCAACGTACCGTCCAGCCCTGCAAGCTGGCCCTCAGGGACGCCGGCGTCAACCCCGAGGACATCAACGAAGTGGTTCTGGTCGGCGGCTCGACTCGAATTCCCCGCGTCCAGCAGATCGTGAAGGAACTCTTCGAAAAGGATCCCCACAAGGGAGTCAATCCGGATGAGGTCGTTGCCATCGGAGCTGCGGTTCAAGCCGGGGTTCTGGGTGGAGACGTCAAGGATCTGCTGCTGCTGGACGTGACACCGCTCTCCCTGGGAATTGAAACGCTGGGAGCGGTCTTCACCAAGCTGATTGAGCGCAACACCACCATCCCCACCCGCAAGAGCGAAATTTTCTCCACGGCCGCCGACAGTCAAACCTCGGTGGAAGTCCATGTGCTGCAGGGAGAACGGAGCATGGCCAAGGACAACCGCACCTTGGGCAAGTTCCACCTGGTGGGGATTCCTCCGGCGGCTCGCGGCGTTCCCCAAATCGAGGTCACTTTCGACATCGACGCCAACGGCATCGTGAATGTCTCCGCCAAGGATCTGGGCACCAACAAGGAGCAAAACATCACCATCACCGCATCCAGCGGCTTGTCCAAGGACGAGATCGAAAATATGACTCGCGAAGCGGAAGCCCACTCCGAAGAGGATCGCAAGTACAAGGAGGAGGTCGAGGCCAGGAACAATGCCGACAACCTGGTCTACAACACCGAAAAGCTTCTGAAGGAAAATCGTGACAAGGTCCCGGAATCGGACGTGGCCACCATTGAATCGGCCCTGGAGAATTGCCGGAAGGCCATCGATGAAGGGGATACGGAGCGCATCAACTCGGCTGTAGAGGAGTTGACCCAAGCTACCCACAAGCTGGCCGACGTCCTCTACAAGCAGGCCGCGCCCCAGGCCGATACCCCGCCCTCCACGCCTGGAGATGCTCCCGGCGAGACGGCCGCCGAGGGTGAGGTCATCGATGCCGAGGTCGAAGAGAGCGACGAAAAGAAGAAGTAAGACCTGCCGCGGGTGCCCGCCGAAGGCCATCCCTTTCCAGACTCGCCCGCCCGCTGCTTGCATGCCCGGAAGGGCTGGCGACAGGCACCCGCAGCCGTTGCACCCGAGGTGAGGGCCGACGACGGTTCCGCCTCCCCCGAGACCTGCAATGAACCGACCGGATTTCTACAAGACTCTGGGAGTGAGCCGGGGAGCCTCACTTGAAGACATCAGAAAGTCCTACCGAAAACTGGCTCGAAAATACCATCCCGACGTCAATCCCGGGGACCGGGCGGCCGAGGAGCGCTTCAAGAAGATTTCGGAGGCCTACGAAATCCTGAGCGACCCCAAGAAGCGGGAAGTCTACGACGCCTACGGCGCCTATTCGGAGAATTTTCGGCCGCGCCCGGGTGCCGGCGCCGGATTCGATTTTTCCGGATTCGACTTTTCCGACCTCGGAAGCTCGGGTTTTTCCGATTTCTTTTCCCGGATGTTTCAAGGCGGCCCCGAACCGGTGCGACCCCAAGGGCGCGACCTCGAATACCAGATCTCGATGAGCTTCGACGACGCCTTGAAGGGCCTTCGAACACGGATCGCCTATGATCGGATGGAGGTATGCCGGAGCTGCCGCGGAAGTGGCCAGGAATCGGCCGCTCGGGCGGGAACCTGTTCTCTCTGTCGCGGGACCGGCAAATTGGATCAGATGAGAGGACATGCCCGCCTGACCACCAATTGCCATCGGTGTGGAGGCACGGGACGCAACAGCCGGCAATGCGCTTCCTGCAATGGGCAAGGACGCGCCAGCAGTCCCTCCAGGCTGGAGGTCAGGATTCCTGCCGGTGTGCAGAACGGCTCTCGCATCCGCTTTTCCGGAAAGGGGGAAGCCGGCCTGGGAGGCGCTCCGTCAGGAGACCTCTATGTCGTGGCCAAGGTAACTCCTCACCCCTTCTTCGAAAGGAAGGGAGACAATATCTATTGCAGAGTTCCCGTGACCGTTACCGAAGCGGCATTGGGCGCCAAGATCCAGGTCCCTACCGTAGACGGTCGGTCCCTGTTGAAGATTCCTCCCGGAACGCAGGGCGGGCAGAAATTCAGGCTGCGGGGAAAAGGGGCCCCATCCTTGAGAGCGGCGCGGCGCGGAGACCAGTTCGTGGAAGTGAGGGTGGTGGTTCCCAAGATCGCGGATGAGCGCAGCAAGGAACTCCTGCGGGAGCTGGCCCAACTCAATCCGGCCGATCCCCGAACGGGTCTGGCTCAGTACTGAAACCGGCCAGGCCGACATTGCCCCGGACGTGGAGGCCAACCTCGATGAAGAAACATCGCAGGAGGGTTTATACTATCAGCAGCGTCGCCGCGGCCTACGACATTCACCCACAGACACTGCGACTCTACGAGAAGCATGGCCTGCTGAAGCCCTCGCGTTCCAGGGGAAATACCAGGCTCTACAGCGAGCGGGACCTGCAGAGATTGGAGTTGATCCTGAACCTGACCCGCGAGATGGGAGTCAACCTGGCAGGCGTTGAAATCATTCTCAACATGCGCGCCAAAATGGAAAAGATGCAGCAAGAGTTCAGGGAGTTCATGCGGGTCATCGGGTCTGAATTGGCCGAGCACTCCTCGCGTTTCGATTCCAAGGCGGAAAACGCCCTGGTGCGAACGGCCCCGTCCAAAATCATACGCCTGGACAGGAGATAGCCCAGTGGAAGCCGTGCCCGAATGCCCGGAATGCGACGGCAGCGGTTGGAAGAGGATGGACCTGGCCGGCAGGCCGGGCGTGGCACCCTGCTCCTGCCGCGAGCAGAGCAAGGTGCAGCAACTGATCGAGGCGGCCCGAATCCCTCCCCGCTACCAGGAGTGTCTGCTCGAGAACTTCTTGCCGCGCCGCAAACACCCCACCTTGGGCAAGGCCAAGACCATGGCCTCTTGCTTCGTCAAAGAGTACCCCGCGGTGGACTGTGGGTTGCTCATCCTAGGCCCCTGTGGCGTGGGAAAGACGCATCTGGCCGTGTCCATAATCCGCTCTCTGATGCTTCGCTACGGAACCTGGTGTGTTTTCTACGACTTCCGGGAACTGCTCAAGCAGATCCAAAGCTCCTTCAACCCCGTGGCGAGAACCACCGAATGGCAGATTCTCGAACCCGTGTTGCAATGCGAGGTCCTGCTTCTGGATGACCTGGGGGCCGAACGCCCCACCGACTGGGTTCGGGACACCTTCGCCTACATCATCAACCAGCGCTACAATCAGAGGCGCACCACTCTTATCACGTCGAATTTCAAGGACGGAGAATCCAAACGTCGGAAGCTCAATGACGGGAGTATTGTTGCCGGAGAGGAAACGCTGGCGGAACGCATCGGTGATCGCCTGCGTTCCCGCCTCTACGAGATGTGCAAAGTGATCAGGATTTCGGCAGACGACTTTCGAGTCGAAATAAAACAAGCTCAATTTTAGTGATGAATCGTTGATTGCCGATTTCCGATTGTCGATTGGATTCGGGACGCAATCAGCGACTCCCCGCCATCTACAATCCACAGTCGCGATTCCGCAGTGTCCCTGTTGTTTCCCTTCGAGAAATCCAACCTGCAATCGAACCTCAAAACTTGCGTGACCACTCCCGGGGCCAGCGCTCAATGACCACCTTCTTCTCGGTATAGAATTCCACCGCGTCACGACCCTGGCCGTGGAGGACTCCCAGAAAGCTGTCTTTCCAACCGCTGAAAGGAAAGTAGGCCATGGGAGCAGCCACTCCGATATTGACCCCTACGTTCCCCACCGGCACCTCGTAGCGGAACTTGCGGGCGGCGGCGCCGCTGCCGGTGAAGATGGAGGCGGCGTTTCCGTAAGGGTTGTCGGCCACGACTTCAATGGCCTCTTCGACGCTGTCCACGTGGATAAGACCGAGCACCGGCCCGAAGATCTCGGTCCGGGATGTCTCGCTCCCGGGTGGCACCCCGTCCAGAATGGTGGGCGACACGAAGAATCCCCGTTCATAGTTGGGAATGCCGGGATTTCGACCGTCCAGCAGCACCTCGGCGCCCTCCGAGGCCCCCCGACCGATGGCGGCTTCGATACGCCGCTGGCTCTCCCGACTCACCACCGGTCCCATCTGAACCCCTTCCTCCAGGCCATAGCCCACCTTGATGGACCGGGCCATCTCGGCCACCGAGCGGGTGAAAGGCTCGCGGGCTTCCCCCACGGTGACTGCCGCGGAGACGGCCAGACATCGCTGTCCCGCGCACCCGAAAGCGCTGTCGCTCACGATCTGAGTGGTGGTGGGCATATCGGCGTCCGGCAGGATCACCACGTGGTTCTTGGCGCCTCCCTGACACTGCACCCGCTTGCCCTGGCCGGCAGCTCTGCGATAGATACGGCGGGCAACTGCCGTGGATCCCACAAAGCTGATGGCACGCACCTCGGGATGGTCGATGAGGGCATCCACCACCGCGCGGTTCCCGTTGAGCAGGTTCACGACCCCTGGCGGGAGGTGGAGCTGCTCCAGCAACTCGAACACCCGCCGCATCGTCAAGGGCACGCGCTCGGAGGGTTTCAGCACGAAGGTGTTGCCGCAGGCCAGCGCGTAAGGCAGGAACCACAGGGGGATCATGGAGGGAAAGTTGAAAGGCGTGACGGCCGCGACCACCCCCAGCGGCTGGCGAATCATGGTCTCATCGATGCCGCGGGCAACGTCTTCCAGGTTGTAACCCTGCATCAGCGTGGGAATCCCGCAGGCGACCTCCACGTTTTCGATACCTCGCCTCAGTTCCCCGCGAGACTCGGCAAGGGTCTTGCCGTGCTCCTGGGTGGTGAGACGCGCGATTTCCTCGAAGTGCTCCTCCAGTAGCTGCTTGAACTTGAACAGGTACTGAACACGCTCCCCCGGAGGGGTGCGCCTCCAATCGGGAAAGGCCTTGGCGGCGGAACTTACCACCCGGAAGGCGTCTCCGGCATCGCCCAGGGGATTGTCGGCGAGTTTCGCCCCCGTGGCCGGATTGACAATCGCCAGGGATTCCTTGCCGACGGAAGGGCTCCAGGCGCCATTGAAGAAGTTCAATACTTCAGTTGCTTCCGGCATCGCTCCACCACCCTTTCCGGACTGCGCGATGTTCAGATCCAATTGGAATGACCCAGGTCAGTTGAGAAATGGGGGCAGCTTGGGTTAATGCTTGACTCGAACTCTGTGGGTCCATATACTTGATCGCCTGTCCCAATTTTCGAACCGAACCCAGGAACTTATGGCCCAGGTCACCACAAACAGCTTCGCCATCGGCGAAAAGGTCGTTTACCCCAACCACGGCGTCGGCGTCATCGAGCAAATTGACCGGCGCAGCATCTCCGGCAAACTGGAAGCCTTCTATCATCTCAAGATCGCAGCCAACAACATGATGGTGATGATCCCCGCAACCAACGCCACCGACGTTGGCTTGAGACGACTGATCAAGAAAGCGGAAGTCACCAAGGTTCTGAAACACCTGAAGAACACCAAGGTCAACAACGCTACCGACTGGAAGAACCGCTTCAAGGAGAATTCGGAGAAAATGCGGACAGGATGTATCTTCCAGGTGGCCGACGTCCTCAAGAGTCTCTCCCTGCTGAGCGTCAACCGCATTCTCTCCTTCCGCGAAAAGAAAATGCTCGACCGTGCCCGGCAACTGATCGTCAGCGAGTTGGCAACGGTTTCCGACGTCTCCGAAGACCAGGCCCAGCAACTCATCGACGGAGCCCTGATTCAGTCCTGAGCGGTTCGGGCTCCATTTTCACCCGCAGCAAATTCCTCCTTCAGAACAGACATCATCAGCGTGTCCGCGTAACCTCGGCCGACGTAGCGGTCCTTGCGCAACAGGCCTTCGGATTGGAACCCGCACTTGCGGTAGACGCGGATGGCCGCGTCATGATCGGAGGCAACTCTCAGGTAGATTCTCCGGAGACTCATCTCCTCAAAGCCCCGCCTCAGCGTTTCCCGCACGGCCCAGGACCCGTAGCCCCGATTCCAGCAATCCCTCTCCCCGATCATCAGGGCCAGTTCGGCCTTGCGGTCGATCCAGCGGATCGCGTGCAGACCGACGGAGCCAACCAGGCGCCCTTCCAGCGTCTCGATGGCAAAGACCCTCTCGGTGTGACTCCGGGACAACTCCTCCAGCCAACGGCACCCATCCCCTTCGGAGGCCGGGTAAGCGACCGCCTGTGACAGGTAGAGCATCACGGCGGCATCGTTTACCCAACGGATCAGGGAGCCGACGTCCCCCCGTTCCAGGGCTCGCAGCCTCGCCCCACAGGGTTGTGCGCGTCCGGCAGGAACGGGACCGGGACCGCGCACCCTCGAACAGAATGGTTCCATCTGCATTCGGGCTTGTTGCCCCCGTTTGCGTCGCGCCCATGCACGCCGGAAACCGAGCGGCTCCCGAATTCCGGCTTCCACCGGCCCGGGGGTCAGGTCTCCAACTCCACGTTCCAGTAGAGGTAGTCGCGCCAGCTATCGGGAGCGTTCCTGAAAACGAGGGTGAGGTTGAGGCTCGGCACCCACTCGGGTTCCGCCGGCGTCTTGATCAGGCGCATGCCGGCCTCTTCCGGAGTCCTTCCGCCTTTTCTCCGATTACATTCGATGCAGGCTGTCACGATGTTGTCCCAACTCTTGCCCCCACCTCGCGACACCGGTACCACATGGTCGAAGGTCAGATCATCCGCGCGACGGGCGCCGCCGCAGTACTGGCAGCGGTGCCTGTCCCGCGCATAGATATTCGCCCTGGAGAACTTGATCATGCGGCTCTTCTTGACCTTGACGTAGCGCAGCAGCCGGAGTACCGACGGCAGCTTGACCGAGAAGGTCACGCTGCGAATCTCACGGGAATACTCCTCGATCACCTCCACCTTGCCGGAAAACAGCAGGGTGATGGCCCTCTGCCAGCTAATGACCCGGAGCGGCTCGAAGGAAGAGTTGAGCAGAAGGGTGCTTTCCATGTTTCAGCTACTGTCGGCGGCCGCGGCTCGGGGCCGCCCCACTCCCGTTTCCAGGTAAAAAAAAACCGACACGACTTGAAGAATCACAAGCGGCCGGTCCGGACGTTCTCCGATAGGCTGATCAGCTCCCACCGCCGGATATCCACACATCCTTGTGGTTGGTCAGGTACACCGTAAGAAAACGTCGATCGATCAAGAATCTCATGAATGGTTCCCGCAATCAGGACCCTGTCAATGGGTTTGAATTATCTATAGCAGATGGGTTTTGTCAAGCGGACCGAATTGATTGACAGCCCCGGCGAGGTTCCATTATGTTAGCCGCAATCGGGCGCGTAGCTCAGTTGGTACGAGCGCTACCTTGACACGGTAGAGGTCATCGGTTCGATCCCGGTCGCGCCCACCACTGCCCCTCCAAAGAAGTTCAGTAAGTGCTCCTAAAGTACTTTTTATCAATCTGGATGCGGCCGAATGGCGTTTCACCGTTTCCAACACCCAGCATCCGGTACCCCTTTCCCGCCAGGCAGTCAAGATCCTGGGCGAACTTTACCCACTGACGGGACATGGGCGCTATGTCTTCCCGAGCGGTCGCACGCCGAGGGAGGACCGGCCCATGAGCGAGAATGCCATCCTGGCTGCACTACGTCGCCTGGGCATCGGCAAGGAGGAAATGAGCGGCCATGGATTTCGAGCCATGGCAAGGACCCTCTTGAATGAAGTGCTGGGCTTTCGTCCCGACTACATCGAACACCAACTGGCCCATGTGGTGCGTGATCCTCTCGGGCGGGCCAACAACCGCACGGCTCACTTGCCGCAGAGGCGAGAGATGATGCAAGCGTGGGCGGATTACTTGGACCGGCTCCGAGCCGCGTAGCTCATCTTTAACAGTGCTTCCGATCGCACTTTTATTATCAACACGTTACAAAGACAAAAAACCGCAAGTGGCACTACAAACGGGTTGAAACCGGAGATTGAGGGGAGTCAGACGATCATCTTGCGGACGCCTCCAGGCGCGGGATCGATGCCCAGGGCATCGTAGATGGCCTTCTGATCGGGCTCGGCCCGTGTCGCCTTGCGCACGTGCAAGGTCCGCCCATCTCCACGCCGGAAGGTCACCGTCACCCGCTGCTGTCCTTCCAGGATGCGCCGCAGCGTGGTCCAACTGGAGGCCGCGCCCCGCTGCTTGAGCCGTTTGCGGATGACCTGCACCAGTTGATAGGCGATGACCGTCAGGAACAAGTGACCTTCCGACCGCACCGGCTTGTGATGGTAGATCGGCCGCAGGCCCAACTCGGACTTCAGTGAGCGGAACACCGCTTCCACGTCGGTCAGGGTGGTGTAGGTGCGCCACAAACTCTCCTCGTCCCAGTCGGTCTGGTTGCTGCGCAGGCAGTAGACCCCCGGATGGGTGGCCATCGAGCCGGGGCGGGGCTGGTGCTTCCAGGTCAGCCCCGTCGCCTTCTGGCCGCTTTCGTCGGTGAGGACCTCGATGGTGTAGTGCTGAGCCATCCCCCGGCTCTGCTCCTTCAGCCGCCCGATCCTCTCCCGGACCTTCCCGATGCCCTTGTGAGTCCGCGGCCTCCTCAGCCCCTCGGAGAGTCGAGTCAGCCCCTGCTCGAAACGCCGGCTGAAGCGATCCAGGATGCCCTTCTCCTTCTCGGCCCGCTGCTCAGAACGGCAGTAGAGACGCACTTCCTCGCCGTCGTCTGAGACCTCCTTGTGGAGCTGTAGGGGGGTCTTGGAAGCGGTCTCTACCGTCACGGCCGCCTCGGGGTCGAACTGCCTGGCGCCTTGGCGGCTGGCCACCAGGTAGCGGTAGCCTTCCTGCCTCAGCCACTGGATCCGATCCTCGGTTGCCACCCCCCGATCCATCACCACCAGCGCTCCCCGGGGCGCCTCCAGCGCCTCCAGCATCTCGGCCAGCGTCCGGTGTTCATCCACCCGCCCCCCAAAGACCTTCGAGCGGCGCACAAACCCGGCCCCGTCCAGCACCAAC
>JAJDUG010000031.1 GCA_022826755.1 Acidobacteriota bacterium | reverse complement strand
CTGCCCAGCGGGGCCGTGATCCTGGCGGCCCAGACCAACGACATTGCCCTGGTCGATCTGGCAGCCGACGCCGAGACCAGCGGCTTCTTCGAAAAGTACCCCTATTTCTCCAAGGGCGTGATTCCCGCCGGCACCTATCGGGGCGTCGAGCAAGCGGTTCCCTCTTTCCATGACTCCGCGCTCTGGGTGGCCAATGCCCGCGTCCCGGACGGAGTGGTGCATGACCTTCTCTCCAAGATCTACACCAACGAGGGGCTCGCCTACCTGGGAAGCCAGAAGAAGACCTTCAAGGACATGAGCCTCCGCAACGGAGTCAGGGGAATCGTGACTCCTCTCCACCCGGGAGCGGAAAGGTTCTGGAAGGAACAGGGCCAGCTCTGATCCCGGCCTACCCTGGATCCCAACGCCGCCTCGGGACTCGTTGAGGAATTGGGATGTTCGAGAAGCTGAACCAGGTGGAGCGATGGATCTTCGACGTCCTGTCGCTGGCCCTGGTGGTCTTCTACTCCTACTCCGCGGTGCTTGATCCCGCCGCGACCCAGTACCACCGCGGAATCTACATCCTCATCACCTACGTGCTGGTGTTTCTCCTCTACCGGTCGAGATCCAGCCTGGGCAGAGGGATCGACTATCTGTTGATGGCCGGGTCGGTGGTCTGCATCGGCTACTGGATGGGAAACTTCGAGGCCATCAACTATCGGGCCGGCGCCGAAACCGAGCTGGATCAGTGGATCGCCATGGCGGGGGTGCTGCTGGGAGTCGAGCTGGCGCGGCGGGTGGTCGGGCACACTTTCGTGGTGTTGGCCGCCGTCATGCTGGTCTACGGTGTCTACGGCGACTACGCCCCCGAGCTCATCTCTCACGCCGGCGACACTTTCCCCGAACTCTGCACCAGCATTTTCTACAAGAGCGACGGCGTGTTCGGAATCATGGCCAACGTGCTGGCCACCTACGTGATCCTGTTCGTCATCTTCGGCGCCTTTCTGGAGGCCAGCGGCGCCCAGCGCTTTTTCGTGGACTTCCCGCTGGCGGCGGTGGGGCACAGGGTTGGAGGACCGGCCAAGGTGTCGGTCATCGCGAGCGGCCTGTTCGGGTCCATCTCCGGCAGCGCCATTGCCAACACCGTATCCACTGGCAGCTTTACCATCCCCATGATGAAGAAAGCCGGCTTCAAGCCCCATGTGGCCGGCGGCATCGAGTCGGCGGCTTCCATCGGCGGCATGTTCATGCCTCCCATCATGGGCGCCGGCGGCTTCATCATGGCCGAGCTCACCGGCGTGCCCTACTCCACCATCATGCTGGTAGCCGTCTTTCCGGCGCTGATGTACTTCTTCAGCGTCTTCGTCATGGCGCACTACGAGGCCAGGCGCCACGGCATCCGGGGCGAGAGGTCGCCGGACGGCGCCGGAAGGATCTTCAGGCAGGGCTGGTTCTACAGCCTGCCTCTGGTGGTGATCACGGTGCTGATGCTGATGGGCTATTCCCCGGGCTATGCAGCCATCCTGGGGCTCATCGCCTGTATCGGGGTCAGTTGGCTGCGCAGGGACACCCGGATCGGTCCGAAACGCTTCCTGGCGGCCGCCCGAACCGGCACCCAAAACAGCCTCAAGATCGGCGCCACCGTGGGCGTCATCGGCATCATCATCGGGGTGCTGACCTACAGCGGGCTGGTGCTCACCTTCGCGGATATCGTGATCGCACTGGCTGACGGAAGGCTCTGGCTCACCATTCTTCTCATCGCCCTGGCCTCGCTCGTCCTGGGCATGGGCGTTCCGGTCACCGCCGCCTACCTGATCACCGCCGTGGTAGCCGTGCCTCCCTTGACGGAACTGGGCATCAGCCCCATTGCCGCGCACATGATCGTCTACTGGCTGTCGCAGGATTCCAACATCACCCCTCCGGTTTGCATTGCGGCCTTTACCGGAGCCGCGATCGCCAAGGCCAACATGTGGAAGACCGCCTTCAGCGCCTTCAAGTTCGCCAAGTTCCTCTACCTGGCGCCCTTCCTCTTCGGCTACGTTCCCGCCTTCTCCCTCGACGGAAGCCCCCGGGACATCGCGGTGGCCTTCCTGTTGATCGCTGTTGGAACCTGGGGCTATTCCCGGCTGCTGAGCGCCATCAGGTTCGAAGGGTTCAAGAACCGGGCGGCCGGAGCCTGATCGGCGGCGGAAGAGTCGCGGGAGGTGGATTCCCGTCTCCGCCCGGAAACAAGGCGTCTACGAATCCTTCCGACGCCTCAAGCCGAACGGCGGCTGCTCAGGCTCAACCGGCAGAGGCGGCGGGCTGCGTCAGGTGGGATTCGCTCCTGCCTTTGAGGGTGGGAGGCTTTTGCAATAGGCGGAGTCGGGCATGACATTCGGGTGGCAACGGTAATGATCTGCCGGCTCTGGACGGATCTGCACCTGGCTGGCCATGGGTGCCCCCCGGGAGCGCGGGCGGGACGCCCGCATACCTGTAAAGGCGCCGCCCCGGCGCCGGTGGGCGGGTGAACCGGCCAACCCCATGAATCCAATCGCTACGCCCCTGCCAGCTCTTGTGCGGGCGGGACGCCCGCGTTCCCGGGGGGCACAACCTCTCCCGGCAAAGATGCCAGCTACCTGACGAATGTTGCAAAGGCTCGGTGGGCGTATGGGCCCCTTCTTCGGGTTCTACTCGGGGGCACTTTTCTGACGCTTGATGGTCAGGGGAGTGGATTGGCCTCCCTGCATCCAGTGGCCCACGATCTCGGACCCGTCCGGGCTGAGGGTTCCCTGGAAGGCTGCGGGCGGCCTGGCGAGCCTGAGCCGCACGGAGTTGTCCTCGAGCCTTATGCGGGAGAGCCTCAGCCCCATCGCCCCCTGATCCAGGCTGTCGAGCGTCCCGCTGAAGCCTCCCTCCTGGTCACCGTCGATCCTGAAGAGCAGCCGCAAGCTGATCTGCGCGACCTCCAGCCGACCGAACCAGATCCCGGCCAGGCCCTTGCCCGGAACCCCGTGGATGGGTGGCGGTGGCGGCTTCGGGGCCGCCACTCTCGCCGGATCGACGTCACCTGTTCGTTCGAGCGTGAAGGGAAAGCGGGCACCCCCCTGGCTGAAGGTACCAAACAGTTGCCGGCCGTCTTTGGAGAGTTGTCCGGTGAATCGAGGAGCCCCCGGCACACCCTCCATTGAGAAGGCCGCCTTGCCCTCGTCCACTTTCACCTTGGAGAGAAGGAAATCCGAGAGCCCCTGTAGCGGAATGTTGATCTTGCCGGACCAGACTCCCACCGGGGAACGGGCGAGTTCGACGATGACTCCCAGGGTCTGACCGGGAATCTCGATCGCCCCCTCCCAACGGCCCTGCGCCCGGGGGGTCGATTGCTGAGCGTGAAGGGATCCGTCCAGCGCCAGCAGCAGAAAACAGAGATAAAGCACCGGCGGCTTTGCAGCAGATCTCATGGAGGAGGTTCCTCGCCTTCAGCTCCAGACGGCGATGACCACCGCCTGCCCCAGAAGAGCCACGCCGTTGTAGCTCAGGTTGAGCCAGAAGAGTCCCGCCTTGCGTCCCTCGTAGGCCCACGACTGATAGGAGACCGGCAGAACGAAAGCGATTACGGCCATCAGCGCCAGGTGGACCCCCACCAGGGCGTTGCCGCCGCTGCCGGTCATCGAGGAGACGCTCTCGGGCCCACCCATCCCCGCAAATAGCTGGGCCAGGATGTAGGCGGTGACCAGCGCCAGCACGAAGCTGGCCACGTGGGTCTTCAGGGGATTGAAGTTCTTCTGGATCTCCTCGGCGGTGGTCTCCATGAGTTCGAGCCATCGCTTGCCGAACAGCGGACCGTACCAGAGGAAGCCGACAATCATGGGAACGATTCCGGCCACCAGTACCGCAAGCAAGTTGACTTCATGCATGATCCTGTCCTCCTCGAGTAGTGGGAGATGTCAAAGTACTGCAAGGGCAGTATAGATGATTCGGCAATGGCCTGCGCGTCCCTGCCCCGGTCGCATAATCAAGCGCAATGCCGGCTTCATTCCGGGGTCGGCTGCTGGTAGACTACGGCCAACCACCCGGACCCGAGTTGACACCCCATGAAACAACCCCTGAAAACCCTTCTTCCCTTGTGTCTGCTATGGCTGCCCGCCTGCAACGTGACGGTCACCGACGGCACTGCCCCGGCCGATCCTCCCGTACGCGGGCCGCGCACCCAGCCGGGCACTACCATGGAGATCTATGCGCCCGAACAGCATGACCTCTACGATGGCCGCTTCATCATCTCGGGAGCGCGAATCTATCAAGTGGGCACGTTGAACGATGAGAGCCCCTGGGACCACATGGGCAACGACGGATCCAATCTGCGGAAAGTGGGCGGCACGGTCGAGCTGGATGTCGACGAGATCAACAACACGGGATCGTTTCGCGCCGAGCTCAAGCTCCCCGAGGGCAGCTACGTGATCGAGTTGGAAGAGTTCAAGGAATTCTCACCCTGCCAGGACGGCGGCATCGCGGCCTGGCTGTTCGAGCACGGAGATTCAGGCTGCGGGGATGCCTACTGGCCCAAGAGCATTCTCTACGTGGCCGGCTGGGGAATCGGCTCCGCCACCCTGAACGGAAAGCCGCTCCACCAGGATTACCAGATTCACTTCATGGTCACCCAGGGCATGCGGGATCGAAACCTGGTGGCCCACTATCCTCTCCCCGAGAAAAAGTCCCAAGCCGGCGCCGTCAACCCGGCCCTCCAGCAACTGGACTTCTACATCCGCAGTCCCGAAACCAACGATGCCAACACTCCCAACCGCCAGGTGTTCGACCACTTCTTCGCCATGGAAGTGACCTGGAAGTAGCCGGGCGAGGTTGCGAACCTGGGGTGTGTCATGTCTTCTCGGCGATGATCCCGATCATTGGCGGCGACGACAGGAAGGTGCCCGGATCCCGCTCGCGAGCACGCCATTCGGTTTCGAAGGCATATCGATCCTCCTCCGTCAGCAAGCCGGCTTCGACCAACCGCGGCACGTAGCCGAAGAAGAACTGCGTGGGCCAGTCCCAGAACCCGGTGCCGGGTCTGATGAACTTTACGAGCGGAACCAGGTCGACCAAGCGGCACCCCGACTCCACAACCAACCCCGGCAAACGGGCGCCCACGTCCAGGTCGCCCCCGGTGGGTTTCCAGCTTTCCTTGACCGCCGCGAGCACCCGATCGAACACCGGGCTCCGCGGCTGGAGGGTGGTGGCGCGGTAGTTCAGATAGTCCCAGATCACCAGTCGGCCGCCCGGACGCAGTCCCGACACGACCTGGTCGATGACCGGCGCGGGGTGCCGCAGAAAGCAGAAGATCCAGCGCGCAAAGGCGCCGTCCAGCGAGGCGGGCTCGAGCTGCAGTTGCTGGGCCCTCTCCACCCGTGCCGTGAGCTGCTCGACCCCGAGCCGGCCCGCTTCGCGGACCAGAGCGGCGATGAAGCGCGGCGACTCGTCGACAGCCAGCACTCGGCCTTGGGGCCCGACCCGGGCCGCCAACTCAAGAGAAGCGAAACCCGGCCCGCAGCCGAGATCCAGCAGGTGCGCCCCCGTCCCGAAACCGGCGCGGTCCCAAAGGTCATGCGCTGCCTCCCTCCACAAGCGGTGCTGGGTTTCGAGGCGTCTCCCCTCGTCCGGATCGGTGCCGAGCAGATAGGGTTCTTCCGACGTACTGCGGGAATGTGTTTCAGGTTTCATGCGGTATCGTTGCGTGGATTGGTTGCTGGCCTAGCCGGATTGATAGAGGTCGAGCTGATGATGACGGGTACCAGCTCATGCCCTGAGGGGGAGTTCCAGGGACGGGTTCTCAACCAAGCGATACTGTCCGCCAACAGAATCAGGGACTAGTATCTGCGCTGGCAGCCTTTAAGTCCCTGTAAATTTCGCTTCGCCATGCGTCTTCATAGCCGGGTTTCTTCGACAGCAGTGCCTTGATCACGCCGCGAAGCAAGAACTCGGCGGTGAAGAAGATATCGCCGTGGTAGGCAGAGTTCAACGTGGTCGGTTGATAGACAGGGTTCGAACCAGGGTATTTGAGCTCCGGGAGTGCACCCTCATGGATGATGCTGTTACGCGCGGCACCCAACTCACTTAACCAAACCTCCAAGTCCGTCATGAGCTCGCTCCTGCTTTGACCATGCCTATCAATCCAGGTACGAGAGACGGGTTCCTCCTCAGGAGACCACACCAGGTACTCGGCATCCTTCGCTGTCGTGTCCGGCAACTCCTCAAAGATCCGCCGAAGTATGCGGGCACTTTCGTGCGTCATGCTCGCGCCTGTTAACGCTTCAAAAGCTGTCTTCAGAAACACCAACCTCTCTGGGAAGTGAAGGGTTGCAGAATTGCGCCAAGCCTTGACGAACCACTCAAGAGCAATGCGAACCCGATCGGAGTCAGAGCCTTCACCTGGAGAGCGAAGCGACTCAAGCACTGTCTCGTAGATGCCAGTCAACACCAGAAGGTCAGGTGAACAAGCCATACTGTGCAAGTGGAGGTCAAGGGGTGGCCTTAAGACCAATTTGGTATCGCCGATGTGATAGCCGCCGGTCCTCACCGAAATGATTAGGCCATTGTTTGTTGTGACACGCCCTTGCTCCAGATCAATAGGCCACAGATACAACTCCATGTTGTCGGCTGTTACCCACCCCCATGCTTCGTCAGCGTTCTCTGGAAGCAACCTTGGATTGCGGTCGATGAAAGCGAACGCGAGTGAGAGCTCAAGTGCCCGCATTTCCTCGTCCGACGGCTTTTGACCATCCAGTTGCTTCCCTTTCCTGCACAGGAGTGCTGGATTCTCAATCGGCTCGCCGAATGAACTTACGAACTTGTGCAGAAAGGTTATGGCTTGAACTTTGAACCGGGAGTCAGCCCACCTATCTTCAAAGGACTGCAACGATCCTAGTGCCCATTCAGCGAATTTGACAGGATTGTCCCTCGGAGGGAGCGGGAGATAGGGACAGAATAGTAGATGGGGGTGCGGCACGCTCGTTCTCTTTTCTCGGAAACGCCAGGCCTTACAGCCTTTGTGGTGACTTATTAGTGATTTGCCGTTTCCCCCGATTCCCCAATTTCAAGTAAGTGTTGATGATTTTGGTGAGCCGCCAGGGAATCGAACCCCGAACCTACTGATTAAGAGTCAGTTGCTCTGCCAATTGAGCTAGCGGCCCACGAGTTACCCGGGAGGGATTGGGTATGGGGGGCGTTCTGAAGGTGGTGTCATGCGTACCGGCTCTCGTCACAGCTTCGGGTGAATGCTTCCAGCAGGCGAAAGCCTGACTCCGAAATACTTACGAGCCCTTTCACCCACCCGACTTTTGACCGGGCATCCCGATGAGCATCAGCCTCGCCGGCATCAGAGATCGAACGATGCTTCAGGATGCCATGTCCAAGCCTGCTCAAATTAGCACGACCGCAAGCGATTGTAAACGACTTGGCGGCCGTATGGACAGGCACCGCCGCCTGGGTTAGAGTGACGGCCACGTCCATCGGAACGACCTCTCCACCAGCGGGGTGCCCTTGCGAGGAAAGAGCCTCTTCTTCACTGCCGGGGTGTTGGCTGCGACCCTGCTGCTGGGGGTGTGGCTGCAATCGACCCGATCCCTCCAGGCCCCGGCGGACCACCGGGTCCACCTGCGGCTGGCTGCGCTCTACACCGGGCAGGCGATGGAGACCTACCAGGTTCTGGTGGACGACTTCAACCGGCGGAATCCGGACCTGCTGGTGAGGCTGCAGGGCATTCCCGGAAGCTACTACGACAAGTTGCTGGTGATGTTCGCCGGGCGCACCGCACCCGACGTGATGTGGATGGGCAAGGGAATGGCCCAGTTCGCCTCCCGAAACGCTTTTCTGGACGTGGAGGACGAGTTCCGGATCCCCCCCGGCCAATACTACGAGTCGGTCCTGGACTGCTACCGTTTCAACGGCCGCCTGATGGGATTTCCGATGGGGGCCGATTTCGCCGTCATCGTCTACAACCGGGACCTGTTCGAGCAGGCCGGCCTCCCGACTCCCGACCCGGACTGGACCCTGGAGGATTTCCGGAAGACGGCCAGGCGTCTGACGGTTCGCGAGGGGGGCCAGGTCCGCCAGTGGGGCTTTTTCGGTGAGATCGACCCGGGGGTCTTCGGGGCCGAGGTCCTCAGTCCCGACATGTCGGAGGAACGCATCGACCGGCCGGAGTGGAGGGATTACCTGGACTTTCACCTGAAGCTGATCTTCGAGGACGGCTCCATGCCCTCCCAAGTGGAGGTCCCGGGCGCCGGAGTCCTGACCAGTCGCCAGGCCTTCTACCGGGGGCAGGCGGCCATGATCTCCGACGGATTCCACTTCCGGACCATGCGGGAAGAGATTTCGGACTTCCGCTGGGATATCGCGCCGCTGCCTCTGGGGGCCCGGCGGGCCTGCGCTTCCAGCACCCAGGGCTTCGCCGTTTCCCGCCACACCCCCCACCGGGCCGAGGCGGTGCGCCTGCTCAAGTACCTGGTGGCGCCCGAGACCCAGCGGCGCCTGGGAGACATCCTGGTTCCCGCCCATCGGGATAGCGCCCGGCAGGTCATCGCAGGCATGGCCAGCCCCCCGCACAACCGCCAGGTCATCCTGGACAGCATGGAGGCCCTCAACCCTTTCCCCCGGCACCCCAGGATCAACGAGCTGCAGCAGGCTCTGGCAGAGACCCAGCGGCTGGTCCTGACGCGGCAGCAGAGCCCCGAAGCCGGGCTGCGGGAGTGCGCCCGCCAGTTCCGGGAGATCCTGGGGAGGACCTACTGATGAAATCGCGGGCCCTGGGTATCGCCGCCCTGTTTCTGTTGCCCAACCTGCTGGGGTTTCTGGCCTTCACCCTCTTTCCGGTGGTGGCTTCCTTCGCCTTGAGCTTCTGCCGCTGGGACCCGGTGGCCCAGCCCATCAGCGCCATTGAGCCGGCCGGATTCCGCAACTACCAGGACCTGCTCGGCTTCCACGGCCAGACCGGACCCGCGGGTCAGACCTCCTGGGTCGCCAACACCCCCCGCTTCTGGGAAGCCCTCTACAACACCGTCTTCATGATGCTGGCCATCCCCTTCAACATGGCGGCCTCACTGTTTCTGGCGGTCCTGCTGAACCGGAAGATGCGGGGCATGGCGATCTTTCGCACCGCCTTCTTCCTGCCCTCCATCACCGCCGGGGTGGGCACCATGCTCCTCTGGATGTGGATGTTCAACAAGGACCTGGGCAGCATCAACCAGGTGCTGGCCTGGGTGGGCATCCAGGGGCCCGACTGGCTGCAGAGCTACTTTTGGGCCAAGCCGGCCCTGATGCTGATGGCGAGCTGGGCCGGCGTCGGCGGCGTCAACATGATTCTCTACCTGGCCGGGCTGCAGCAGATCCCCCGGGAGCTGCACGAGGCGGCCGCCCTGGACGGCGCCGGCCGCTGGCAGCAGTTGCGCCACGTGACCGTGCCCATGCTCCTGCCGGTGACCTTCTTCATCTTCATCATCTCCATCATCTCCGGCCTGGAAGGGGGGTTCGACGCTCCCTACGTCATGACCGGCGGCAGCTTCGGAACCACCACGGTCAGCCTCTACCTCTTCCGCCAGGGGTTCGAGTTCTTCCGCATGGGCTACGCTTCGGCGGTGGCCTGGGTCCTCTTTCTGATCGTCTTCCTGTTGACCATGATCAATTGGCGCCTGGCCGAGAAACGGGTGGAGTACTGATGCGCAACCGAATCGACAGCGGCCGCCTGGTCGTCTACGGCCTGCTCCTGGTGCTGGCCGCCTCCATGCTGTTCCCCTTCTACTGGATGGCGATCACTTCCCTGAAGGCCAAGGCGGACGTGTTCTCCACCGAGCCCAAGCTGCTTCCCGGAAGGCAACTGGCCGAGCAGGTGGTGGAGGATCCCCGCTGGTTCTTCCGTTCCGGAACCGAAAACTACAGCCAGTTGCTGGCCTGGCAACGCCTGGTGGAACCCGGGAGCGGTCCGCGGGGCTTCAGCCGCTTCGTCCTCAACACGGTCTTCTTCGCCCTGGCCATCACCCTGGGACAGGTGATCACCAGCAGCCTGGCCGCCTTCGCCTTTGCCCGGCTTCGCTTCCCGGGCCGCAATCAGGTCTTCTTCGCCTACCTGGCCACCCTGATGATTCCGGCCACGGTCACCATGATTCCCTCCTATATCCTGCTGCGGGAGCTGGGCTGGGTGGACACCTACCAGGCGGTCATTCTGCCGGCGGTCTTCACCGCCTACGGCACCTTCATGCTGAGGCAGTTCTTCCTGACCATTCCCCGGGAGATCGAGGACGCCGCCCGCATCGACGGCTGCAGCCCGCTGGGCCTCTACTGGCGCATCGCCCTGCCGCTCTCCACCCCGGCCCTGGCCGCCCTGTCCATCGTGGCCTTCGTGGGCTCCTGGAGGACCTTCATGTGGCCGCTGATCGTCAGCAGCTCGGAGGATCTCTTCAATCTGCCCCTGGGGTTGAGCCTCTTCCGGGGGATCTATACCGATCCGGACTGGCCCCTGCTGATGGCGGGGTCCATGATCATGACCCTTCCCATGATCCTGGTCTTCATCGCGGGCCAGCGCTACTTCGTCGAGGGCATCCGCCTGGGAGCCGTGAAGGGCTGAGCTCAGATCCGGCCGGGAGACCATGGCAGGCAGCCACCCTCAGGACAGGAACCGCTGGTTGAGGCGCCGGCGCCAGTTGATCGGCCGCTACCGCCGCTGCCTCGGGATCGGCCCGGAGCGGTGCGACCTTGAGGCCGAGATCGTGCGGGAGGCGGCCGGGGACGATTTCACGGCCCAATGGCTGCGGTTTTCCAGCGAGCCCGGCGAGCGTGTCCCCGGATTGCTGGTGCGGCCGGCGGCCGTTCGCAAGCCCCTGCCGCTGATCCTGGTGCTTCCCGGAGGACATCGAACCAAGGACCTGGCCCTCTTCGGCCACGAGCAGTGGCCGCTGCCCGTTGACATCGAGTCTCCCCACCATCGGTTTCCGGTGGAGAAGCTGGGGAACTGCGAGCCCCTGCCCCTCACCCGTCTCCTCTCTCACGGCTTCGCCCTCATGAGCATCGACTGCCGCGTCTTCGGGGCCCGGGCAGGCCCGCGCCCCGACAGCGCCGCCGGCCGGGCCGCCTTCACCGCGGCTTCCCATGCCCAGTACCACTGGCTGATGCGCCGGGCCCTCATCGACGGCCGCAGCGTGGCCGCCATGGAGACCTGGGACGTGATCCGGACCCTGGACTACCTGGAGACGCGCGACGACATCGACCCGAAGCGGGTGGGGGTCATGGGCTGGTCGATGGGCGGCAACCTGGCCTGGCAGACCGCCATCGCCGAACCCCGGATCAAGGCCGTCTGCACCGGGAGCTGCCTGATCACCTACGAGGCGGCCCTGGCCCATGAGCGGGACGCCGGCTGGTACGCCTGGATCCCAGGCGTTCGCGGCTGGACCTCGCGGCAGGAGTTGTTCAGCCTGATGGCTCCCCGGCCCCTGCTGGCCTTTGAAGGGGACAGCGACTTCCCCCGGGAAGGGGTCCAGCCCATGCTGGACGAGGCCCGGGAAAAGTATGCCTTGCTGGGCCCCGGCGACCGCTTCCGCTGCGTGTGGTACTCTGGGGGCCATGGGGCCTATCTGCGCAATCCGGCGACCCTGGATGAGATCGGGAGCTGGTTCGCGCGCCACCTGAGTCGAGATGCCGAGGTGCCATGACCCGCCTGCTTTTCTTCGACGACACCCAGCTTCTGGAGAAACAGGGCCTGGAGCGGCGCCTGGGCCGGCCCGGCCCGGTTCCCGAGGCCACCTTCCAGGTCCCGGGGATCGACCTGGGCTTTGCCTATCCCACCGTCCTCCCCCGCCCCGACACCGGCGGATGGCGCATGCTCTACCAGTCCCTGACCGGACTGCCTAAAGGCACGGGGCCGGCCCATTTTGTCCCCTCGGTGGCGGATTCCAGCGACGGCATCCACTGGCGGGTCCCTGACCTGGAGGACTCGCTCCCGCTCCCCGACCGGTGGCTCCCCAACCAGGTGGGGGCGGCGCCCCTCCACCGCTTCGGCGAATGGGGTCCCTGCTATTACGACGAACGGGCTCAGGATCCCCGGCGGCGGATCAAGGGGTTTGTCTGCAAGGGTCACGGGCCCGGCACCGGCAAGAAGGACTCCTGGATCGTGACCTCCCCCGACGGGCTGACCTGGAACGATCCGGATGGACGCCTCTGGCATCCCCACGGCAGCGACCCCGCCGTCTGCGCCTTCTGGAACCGCTACCGCGACAGCTACGTGCTGGCCATCCGCCCCAAGAACGGCGACCGGCGCATCGCCCTGATGGAAACGCCGGACTGGAAGGAGTTCTCCCGGGTCGAGCTGGCCCTGTCCCCCGACGCGTTGGACCCCGACCTGGCCGAGCTCTACGGGATGCCCACCTTCCCCTACGCCAACCTGTTCATCGGGTTGCTCTGGGTCTACCGGACGCCGTCGCGAACCTCCCAGCACGGCAAGTTCCAGGGGGGCCGGATCGACTGCCAGTTGGCCTACAGCTACGACGGCTGGCACTTCCAGCGGGGGCCGAGGGAGCCCTTTGTGGCCAATGCCGAGCCGGGCCGGATCGGGTCGGGGTGCATCCTGCCCTGCAGCCTGGTTGCCACCGAGAGCGAGATCCGCCTCTATTCCTGCGCCAGCGCCCAGGAGCATGCCGTCTTCGGAGAGGAGTCCCCCCTGAGGTCGGCCATCCTGATGCACCGCCTGCGGCCGGATGGATTCGTCTACCTGGAAGCCGCCTCCGGGCAGGGCCGGCTGAAGACCCGGGCCCTGCTGGTTCAGGGAGACCGCCTCGGCTTCAACCTGCAGGTGCCCGGCGGCCGACTGCTGGTGGGGGTCACCGACGCCGACGGCAATCCCATCCCCGGCTACGGCCTGGAGGATTGCAGCCCCTGCAGCGCCGACAGCACCGCCTGGGTTCCCCGATGGAAAGATGGAGCCCGTTTCGGTAGTCTAAAGGGCCGGGCCGTGCAGTTGGAACTGGAACTCAGCGGAGGGCGGCTCTTCGCCATCAGCGGCGACTTTCGGATGCTGTCGGCCAAGGAGGGGATGCGCTACATGAGGTTCGGCACGCCCCCCGACCCGAGCGGCTGGGGGCCCTGAGGGGAATCCAGTTCCCATGGAGCCTTTTGCAAAAATTCGTCAATAAGCGGGATTTTTCGTCGGGAGGGGTCGTCCCCCCCGGGAGCGCGGGCGTCCCGCCCGCCCAGGGCCTGGCGCAGCCAGGCCAGTCTGCTCTGCCTTCGATCCAGCGGAGAGGGAGCTGATTCTCCCTTCCGCCTTGCGGAAGACCACGCCGCAACTGCCGGTCCGGCGCGCAGTCGGAGGAAGTGGCGGTGGCTCGCATCCTTTGTGCAGGAAGACGGTGCGGGCGGGACGCCCGCGCTCCCGGGGGAACAGCCATGACGCCACAACCGCAACCATCGAATGCTGCCCGGGAGCCCCTGCGCCTGATGGTGGTGGTGGCCCATCCCCACGATTTCACCCACTGCGCCGGAACCTGCGGCATCCACGCTTCCCGGGGAGACGCCGTGACCGTGGTGACTCTGACCAACGGGGCCACCAAGCACAACGAACGTCTCTACGACGAGCTGATCAAGCCCCCCGCCGAGAGGGCCCCCCGGATCGTCAACCAGAGTCGAGAGGACTACGCCCGGGAGAAACTGCGCGAATTCCGGGCTGTCTGCGGCCTTTTCGGCGTCGGCGACGTGCGGGTGCACGGGTTTGCGGAGCCCTATCGCATGGAGCGCACGCTCGAATCGGTGGAGACCCTCAAGCAGATCATCCTGGAGGTGCGCCCCGACATCATGATCTCTCACCGGCGCTACCTGCGGGGGCGCAGCGGCATGGTCTCGGCCTCGCGCAACGAGCACGACGAAGCAGGCTTCGCCACCCACGAGGCCATGCACCTGGCCTCCCTGCCCGACCCCTCCAGCGATGTTCCTCCCCATAGCGTGGCGCTGACCTACTACCTGGGGGCCTTCTTCGAAACCGACGAGATCGACTTCTATGTCGATATCGGCGACTGGGCCGAAAAGCGAGTGCAGGCCGAGGTGCTCTTCGCCACTCAGGGACACACCGAGGCCTTCGCCCGCAAGCGCATCGAGGTGGATGCCGGCCGGGCCGGCTGGGTCTGCGGGACGCAGTACGCCGAGGGTTTCGTCCGCTGCGACGCCGACCTGTTCGACGAGCTTCCGGTTCCGGATCGGGCCCTGCAGAGGGCCAGAGGCAAGCGCATGGACCAGTTGCGGCGGATGTCGGGAGAGCTGCCCGGGCCGTCCAAAGCCTGAGGCGCCGGCGGGCTCAGCCGCAAGCTACCGTCCCGTTTCCCGTTCAGGAGGACAGAGACCATGAAAATCACTGACGTCACGGCTTACGTGATCAGGCCCCGCTATCCGGACAACGCCGGCGCCTTCGAGGGGGACTGGACCTTCGTCCGCATCGACACCGACGAAGGCATCCATGGCTGGGGCGAGGCCAGCAACTCTCCCGGCGGCGGCTGCTTGCTGAGCGCCCGGACCATCGAGCTGCTGCGCCAAAGCCTGGTGGGCCGGGACCCGTTTCAGAGCGAGAGCCTGTGGCAGCAGAACTACCGGCGTTTCACCTACCTGGGAGCGCGGGGCCTGCCGACGGTGGCCTTGAGCGGAGTGGACATGGCCCTGTGGGACATCAAGGGGAAGGCCCTGGGCCTGCCGGTCTACGACCTGCTGGGTGGCAAGCTGCGGGACAGCATCCGGCTCTACGCCAACGGCTGGTTCTTCGGCTGCCACACGCCCGAGCAGTACGGCGCGGCCGCCAGGGCCACCGTCGAGGCCGGCCATGAGGCCCTCAAGCTGGATCCCTTCCTGGAGATGCAGCCCTTCCACACCGCCTATCTCGACGGCCAGATCTCAGCCGAGGGAGAAGAGCTGGGCTGCAACATCGTGCGGGCGGTGCGGGAAGCCGTAGGCGAAAAGGTGGAAATACTGATCGACGCCCACGGCCACTACAACGTGCCCACGGCCATAAGGCTGGCCAACCGCCTCTACGAGGAGTCGCAGATCGCCTGGTTCGAGGAGCCGGTGCCCCCCGAGAGCATCGACGCCCTGCGGCAGGTCCGAGAGCACGTGACCCCTTCCATCTGCGTGGGCGAGCGCCTCTTCACCCGCTTCGACTTCCTGCCCATCCTGCAGCAGGGGCTGGCCGACTACCTGATGCCGGACGTGCTCTGGACCGGGGGCATCACCGAGCTGCGCAAGATCGCCAGCCTGGCCGAGCCCTACTACGTCCCCATGAGCCCCCACAACGCCATGGGCCCCCTGCAGATCGTGGCCGGTTCCCACGTGATGATGAACACGCCCAACTTCTACCGGCTGGAGCACAGCACCTCCTTCATCGAAGCCTACAACCGGCTGACGACCGAACCCATGAACTTCCACGGCGGCGAGTTCAGCCTCAGCGGAAAACCCGGCCTGGGCGTGGATTTCGACATGGAGGCCCTCCGCTCCCACCGGCATCCGGAGTGGAAGTAAAGCCGCTGGAGGGGGCATTCACGAAGGGTGCGGAGGAGAAAAGAGTTATCCACGAAGGGACACGAAGGGCGACGAAGGGCCACCAAGGGGTTGGAGAAGGCTTCAGAGGGATTCGCCCAAGGTCGGGCAGAGGGGAGTAATCCGGCACTCCCGGGAGCTGGGGCGTCCCGCCCGCTTCCGGTCCCTATTCCGGCTTCAGCGAGGACAACCCCAGCACAGCCGCGGCACGGTTGAGCTTGCGGTCGAAACAGGCAAAGAGGACGGCTTCTCGGCTTTGGGCGCGCAGAATGTCGGCGGCCGCCAGGTGCACGCTGTCGCAGGCGCGCAAGTGAAAAGCCTCGGCGAGATCCGCGGCCCTTTGGATCAGCGATTGGCTTGTCCCCACTCGCAGGTAGTTTTCCCAATCGGCACGGAACTCTCGCTTGACGGCTTCGTGCTGTCCTTCAGACAGCTTTTCTTCGCCCAACGCACGGGCGAAGGCGGCGTGAGCCTCCACGTAGGCAAGGCTGTGGCTGGCCACGGCTTCGGCCTCCCGCATTGCCGAAACGACAGGTTCTCGAAACGGCTCTGTGACATAGACTTTGACCATAGCTGACGTATCGAGATAGAGGATCATCCCCGGTCCTCCAGCACGCTCTCCGCTATAGTCTTTCCGCGGATTTCGGGGCAGAGGGTGCCGCCCCGAGGCTTCTTACCGCTCCAGTGGATCCAGTCAAGCTGTAGCAGGCGTCGAAGTCCGGCATTCTCAATCTCGCGGATGGGCAGCAGCCTCGCCAATGGAGTCCGGTGAGAAGTCACCACGACAGGTTCTCCCTGACGCACCAGCTTCAGGTACTTCGAAAGGTTGTTCTTGAGATCGCGAACCGAGACTTGCATGGCTTCTCCCTATAAGTAGCTATAAATAAGAGAAATATGTAGCTATATAGTAACACTATCCAGACAATTATAGCTACAACTGGTCGAAAACGATTTCGAAGGGTGTGCCTCCCGGGAGCGCGGGCGTCCCGCCTGCACCAGTCCTGGCATGATCGTGGCTCTGTTTCTCACAAGCGCCGCCCCTGCCCTGCCGGACAGATCATTGGAGGAGGAAACTGACGATTGTTGATGAGGACGAAACACGAATAAACACAAAGACCGATGGACCTGCTTTGCCGCGACGACGTCATGGGATGATGCCCCCCCGGGAACGCGGGCGTCCCGCCCGCACCAGTCCTGGCACACCCTCGGCCATCTGCTCCACCCGGGTCGACCGGCAACGGCGCCGGCACTCTGCTTCGGCCGAGCCCATGCCGTTCCCGCCACCAGGGTGGGCGGGTGCTGCATCGCGGGAAAACTGAGCGGCAGGCAACGGGATAGCATGCGGGCGAGACGCCCGCGCTCCCGGGGGGAAACCCGCAGGATGTATAATCGCCCTCTCCTGAATCCCCTGTAAAGCGGCAAGCGCGGCAGTCTCGATCGGCGCCAACCGGCCGCTCGGGATACTCGGACCCATGACTTCGGAACATCATCGTTCCCGCTCCCTGGAACCCGGCAAGCGCAACCTTGTCACGGACGTGGAAGGGTTTCTGGTCGGCAACGCCTCCGATGCCACCCTGAAATCCGGCACGACCGTGCTGACGGCGGAACAGCCGTTCACGGCGGCCGTCCACGTCATGGGCGGCGCCCCGGGAACCAGGGAGACCGATCTGCTGGCGCCGGACCGTCTTGTGCAGAAAGTGGACGCCCTGGTTTTGTCCGGAGGGTCGGCCTTCGGCCTCGATGCGGCATCCGGTGTGGCGGACGCCATGGCGGAATCCGGACGCGGATTTCGCGTGGGCGCCGTCCGGGTTCCCATCGTCCCGGCCGCCATCCTGTTCGACCTGCTCAACGGCGGCGACAAGAACTGGAAGGAGAACCCCTACCGGGAGCTCGGCCGGCGGGCGCTGAAGAACGCCGGGACCGAATTTGAACTGGGCACCGCCGGCGCCGGCGCGGGGGCGACCACCGCCAATCTCAAGGGAGGCCTGGGGTCGGCTTCTCTGGTGCTCGGCAACGGAATCACGGTCGGGGCGCTGGTGGCGGCCAATCCGGTCGGCTCGGTCACCATTCCGGGAAGCTGCAGGTTCTGGGCGGCTCCCTTTGAAATCGGCGACGAGTTCGGACAGGCGGGCCTCCCCGAGGAGGCGCCCGATCTCGAGGCAACCTTCCTGGGGAAACACACGTCCCTGGCGCCGGGCACTCACACCACTATCGCCGTCGTCGCAACCGACGCCAACCTCACCCAAAGCCAGGCCCAGCGCATGGCCGTGGCGGCCCACGATGGGTTGGCCAGGGCCATTGTTCCGTCGCACACACCCTTCGACGGCGACCTGGTTTTCGCCGCGGCCGGCGGAACCGCAAAGCATGCGGTGGAAGACAACGACATGGTCGCCATTGGCCATGCCGCCTCGCTCTGCCTTGCCAGGGCCGTCGCCCGCGGCATCCGCCATGCCACGCCGGAACCGGGAGATCTCCTTCCCTGCTGGCCCGGGTCCTGAATCATTCCTGTATCCGGACCTTGCCTGCAATGCGGTGTCCGCGGGTGTGAGTCCGGGGTCGTGTGGACCATGCGCCACGGCCCGACGCCCAGCCGTACACCCCCCACCGCATCAGCCTTCACCATGCGACTCGACTTCTGCGACTCCCCCTCAAGGGGGAAGTGATAACCCAAAATCACTCCCCCCTTGAGGGAGAGCCGGACGAAGCCCGCAGTCGAGCCGGTGGGGTGGGCATACTCCGCGCCCGATGCGTGAATATCGTGAAGAACCATCACATGGTTTTGTAAAAAACTTGACCGTTAATACTTAGTAGTGCTAACTATATAAACCATGGCAAGGGCCGATGACATCGAGCAGGCTGCCACGGGATTGGCGCAGTTGAGCCTCTACTTGAGAACCAGGCAGTGGAAGGCCGGGGAAGCGTTGGGCCTGACTCCCACCCAGATCACCGTCCTGACCCTGCTCAGGCAGCGGGGGGCCAACCGGGTCAGGACCCTGGCCAAGCTGCTCGGCGTTTCACTGGCCACCGCCAGCCGCGTCATCTCGGCCCTGGAACGCAAGCAACTGGTCCGAAAATCCATCGATCCGGCGGACGGCCGGGCCACCCTGGTGTCCCTGGCGCCGGCGGGCGTTCGAGTCGTTTCGTCACGGACGGAGTTCCCGGAAGCACTGCTCAACGCCCTGGCCGGGCTCAGCCCGCTGGAGAGCCGGGCGCTGCATACGGCGCTCAGCAAGGTCATCCTGGAGCTGCAGGAATCCGGTGCCATCGAACCCCAGCGGATGTGTTGCACCTGCCGCTTCTTCCAACCCTACCGTCATTCGGACCAATCCAGGCCCCACCACTGCGATTTCGTGGACGCACCCTTCGGAACGGATTCGCTGCGCCTGGATTGCGGCGACCACCGGACGGCCGACGAATCCGTGAGGAAGCAGCGCTGGAGGAAGTTCCTTGCCGCCACTCCCCCGGATTGAAGCACCTCTCGCCTGGCGAAGGCGGGCGGCTGAGTCGTCAGTTAAACAACCCTGATCCCTGCAAGGAGGAATCGTCATGAAGAAGCAAGCCACCTTCTACCACGCCGGCTGTCCGGTCTGCGTGGATGCGGAGACGCAATTTGCCGGAGCTCTCAACCCCGAGAGCTACGCGGTGGAGATCGTTCACCTCGGCACCGCGCCCGAGCGCATCGCCGAGGCCGAAGAGGCCGGGGTGAACTCGGTCCCGGCCATGGTCGTGGACGGGAAGCCCTATCACATCAATTTCGGAGCGTCCCTGGCCGACTTGAAGTCTTAGGGATCAGTTTGAAGGCGTGCGCCGCAAGGAAGATCGCTTCTACCTGGGCCGGGCAGTCCGGTTGGCCTCCCGGCTCTTGCAGGACCCGCTGCCTTGTACTAGACTAGGTGGCTGGCCGATGGAGGACATGTCGGCCGTTCCCTTTGACGGTGAGTGTAGCTCAGTCGGTAGAGCACTGGATTGTGGCTCCAGCGGTCGTGGGTTCGATCCCCATCACTCACCCCACCCCCCTTTACATGAGACACTCCTGTCTCACCCTGCATGTGCGGCCCCCGCGAATGGGAAGGTTGTGCGTCAAGGTAAAAAGTGGATAGTGGTTGGTGAATAGTTATTGGATCGACACGTCAAGTATCTTGCCTGCGGCATCCTGTTTCACCCGCCAATCAACAACGCGTCAATGAGCCGTTTGCAGAATTCGGATCTGCAAGGGCCGCCTGATGGCCCCCCCGGGAGCGCGGGCGTCCCGCCCGCATCCTTGTGCATCATTCCTTTGGCCGGCGCTGAGCTTCCGTCCGGTGCTGAAGGTAGCCGGCCTGTCGGCGGTAACCTCAACAGCCAAATCGAAGCAGACCCAGGGCGCAGTTCCCGGGTCAATCCATGTGGCGGAGAGGGCCGAGGCCGTGCCGGAAATGGTGCGGGCGGGACGCCCGCGCTCCCGGGTGGGCATCATCTGTCAGATGGAGCTTGGCGGGAGTTTCACTTGGGGGGAAGGGATTCGGCGAACCTGGCGGCTCTGTCTACCCAGACGGTCAGATCGTTTTCTGATTCGATGCCCGCCGGCTCCACCAGCGCCCATCCCTTCATGACGCGGCCATTCATGTCAGCCGGCTTCGTGAAGGGTTCCGCAAGCGTCTCATCGTGGTGCTTTTTGTCGAGCCGCACGATGAGCGATCCCTTCCATGTGCCGATGCACATGTTTCCGTTGATCATGAAGCAGACGCCGCCGAACATCTTCCGCTCGGAGACCCTCTCCCGCTTCGACAGGACCTGGCGTATCCGCTGGTTCAGTGGCTCGTCGTTCGCCATGTCCTCCCTCCTTCGACCGGAGCTCCGGCCCTACGACTTCTCCTTGTTCCACACCAGGCGATCCCGCTGCGTTTCCAGAAACTCCAGCGGACGCGCGGGGGCGCCGTCTCCGCCGGCCTCCTCGATCCACCGGTTGAACAGGTCAATCCCCTCGTCGACCCGCTTCCGATGGATGAAGTCATTGGCCAACCATTCGTAGAAGACGGGGTTGGAGGGAAACTGTCCGATCAGGCGGAACAGCAGGTCACTGTAGTCGTCGAAGCGGCGTTCACTGTAGTAGACTCCCAACAGCACGATCTTGGCCGTGGTCTGGCCGTATTCCCCCTTGGTTGCGGCTGTCTCCAACTGCCTGAGCCCCTCCTCCCGATCGCCGCGGGCTCCGATCAGGAAGGCAAAGGGCTTGATGACGGCCGGCAGGGCTCCGCTGAAGTAGTTGAAGCCGCCGATGCCTATCAGGCAGTCGATGGTGTCCGGCCGCAACTCGGCGGCCTGCTGGTTGTGATATCTGCCCCTCAGGCCCGCCAGCAGCGCACCCAGGTAGCTTCGGGTCACGGTGACCTTGAAACGGGAGCGATTGGCGTAGGCCTTGGCCAGGTAGAGCCAGGCATAGAAGTCTCCCTCGTCCTTTTTCAGCAGGGCCTTGCCCTTGTCGATGGCTTGCCTGGTGTATCGCTCGAACGACCGGGCCAGCCGCTTGTTGCGCTTGTCCAGCAGTGCCTTCCACCAGAATATTTCCGCCCGGTACACATACCCGATCGAGCGCTCCGGATGGTCTTTCACCATCCGGCTGAAGACTCGATCGGCCCGGTCCAGCTCGTATCCGTAGAGAAGCCGGAGCCCCTCCCGCAACTGCTGCCCCAGTTCGGGGTGGTTCTCGAGCAGGCCTTCAGCCGAGGCCGGCAGACACAGGCCCAACAGCCATGCAACGGCGACCAACCCAGCGCCTGCCTTTCTGCCCACGATCCCTCACCTCCGAAGGCATTGTACTGTACCCACCCCCTTCCCGGCGCTTTACAATCGGTCCGGAAAGGACTAAGTTTTGATCCATCAGGCAAGGACTTTCTTTGAATCGAGAGGGTGTGCTATGAACCAGCCGGCAAGCGAGGGTCAGCGGGTGTCTCGCCGCGGCTTCATGGTCCAGGCCGGATCGGCGGGCCTGGCCCTGGGAGTGGCCCCGGAGAGCAGCTACGCACAATCAGGAGGTAAAGGAGCCATGAAGATCACCGGGATCCAGACCTACAAGTTTTCCGTCCCGACGGGCCAGGAAATCCGCGATCCCACCACCGGAGAACTCATTTCGAGCACGGCCAAGCCCTGGCTTTTCCTGAAGATCACCACCGATGCCGGCATCGTGGGCTGGGGCGAGGGCAGCGGAGAGTGGCTGGTGCCCTCGGTGGAGGCCACCCTGCACGAGTGGAAGCCGTTGCTGATCGGACAGGATCCGCTGGGCGTGGTGCGGTTGACGGAGGACATCCAGAACCGGCTCCCCTGGAAGGGCGGGGCCACCTTCGGCACCGCCATCGCGGCCATCAACATCGCGCTCTACGATATCGCCGGCAAGGCCTGGGGGGTGCCCATCCACACCATCCTGGGAGGCCGGAAACGCCACAAGGTCAGGGTCTACACCGGGGGAGCCCTGTTCGACAGCCCCGAGGCGGCCATAGAGAAAGCCAGGAGCGTGGCCGAGGCCGGCTTTGCCGGGGTCAAGGGGAATCCCCTGGAGACCCGCACCTGGCCCATGGACGAGGCCGCGGTGGCCCACAGCGTGGCCTGCGTGGAGGCCATGCGCAGCGCCATGGGCCCCCACTTCGATATCCTGCTGGATACCCATGGAAGCCCCACCCCGGAGCTCAGCATCGACTATGCCCGCCGGGTGGCCCCCTACAAGCCGCTCTTTCTGGAAGAACCCGTCAAGGTGGGCTCGATCGATGCCTTGCTGGCGGTCTCCAGGAACAGCCCGGTGCCCATCGCCACCGGAGAGAAGCTCTTTACCCTGAACGACTTCAAGCCCATCATCGACCAGCGGGCCTGCGCCGTGCTGCAGCCGGACACGCTGCACGCGTTCGGGATCACCGCTCTGCTGGAGATCGCCAAGGCGGCCGAGCAGAACCAGATGCTGATGGCCCCCCACATCGGGGGCGGGCCGCTCTACTACGGCGCCAGCCTGGCCGCCGATTCGGTGATGAACAATTTCCTGATCCAGGAGACCGGCTACTGGGATCTGTTCGACCGCTTCGTGGAGCACGAATGGCGGATAGAGGACGGATACGTCAACGTGACCGATCTCCCGGGGCTGGGAGTCGAGGTCAAGGAGCAGGACATCGCCAAGATGCCCTACCAGCCGCTGCCCTTCCGGCAGTACCGACACGAGGACGGGAGCTGGAAGGGGTGGTAGGGGCTGCCGGGTCCGCCTTCAACCCTCGCTGACTCGAACCGGCTCGGCTCTCTCCGGAGTGACCCGGATGAGCTGGGCCCGCACGCGAGGGTCGGAATACTTGCCGTCGTAGATGTAGAGCACCACGTCCGGCTCCACTTCCAGGGAGAACCCGTTGGCGTAGAAGGGCGTGTCGATCCGGGTGGTGCGCCAGGTCATGCCGTCGTCCCGGCTCACCTGCAGGCCCACCCCGGGGTGGCGCCCGGCGATGACCAGGTAGCCGGAAGCGGTGGAGGTCATGGAGTTGGTGGCCGCATACATGGGGAAGGGTCCCCGGGCGGCCGGACTCCAGCTCTTGCCGCCGTCGGTGGACCAGCTCTCCCACATCCAGGGCGAGGTGTAGGCCCGAATCAGGGCCACGATGTGCCCCTGGCGCGTTTCCGCCGCCGAAACTTCCGAACCCGTCTCCTTGGCCACCATGAAGTAATGGGGGCTGGGGTTGGGGCCGTTGACGTCGACCGGCGGCGACCAGGTCTTGCCTCCGTCGGTCGAGCGGATGGAGAAGCCGAAATCGGCCTCGGTGATGGGACCCCAGTATCGGACCCCGCCTTTCTCCATGATGGCGCCGTGCACGCTCTCGTTGGGTCCCACCGCGTAGCCGAAGCGCAGCAGAGTCCCGTTTTTCAGTTCCACAATCTTCCCCACGTAAGCGTTTCCGACCTCCAGGTCCTTGGCGAACCTGAGCCGGCCCCGCTCCTCGATGTCCCCCCAGGTCTTGCCGTTGTCGCTGGAGGCGGCCGTGAGAATCCGGAAGGGCGGCTCATGCTGGACCCAGTGCAGCCGCAGCAGGCCGTCGGGACCGGTGTGAAAGGATCCGTTCTTGAGGGCTTCCGGAAGCTCCCAAGGCTCGGACCAGCTTCTTGCGTTGTCGGTGGAGCGCAGCAGCACCTGCACGGCTCCGGGGACCAGGTGCTCCTTGGCCACCGCCAGCTTCATGATCAGGTCGCCGTTGGGAGCCCGCCCCAGGCTGGAGGCATACTGCCACTTGCCCAGGGGGGTGTCGCCCAGGGGGTAGACATAGTTCCGGACCGGCTTGGGTCCCGGGTCCCAGGCCGCCGAGCCGTCTTTTCGCCCCCGAATCCTCACGTTCCTGAAGCTGCTGCCGGCCCCGATGTTGACGATGGGGTCCCCGTAGGGGCCGATGGTGTCGGGGTCGCGGGCGTTGAAGCTCTCCAGGCCCACGAAGCCCGGTCCGGCGTAGGTGTCGTCCCTGACCACCGGCAGCGGCCGGCCGTTCACCCAGAGTCGAAACTCGGGCCCCTCGACCACCAGCCTGACCTTGTGCCAGATCCCGATCTCGCTGGGCGCGCCGGAGACCAGTTCCTTCTGCAGAAATTGCACCCACCCCGATGCGTCCACCTTGGAGATGGCCCCCCAGAAGTGCTCGGCCCGGTACTGCTGGCCGGTGCAGGGGAAGTGGGCCATGTAGTATTGCCGGGCATCCCGGGCGCGGAAGATCAGCCCGGCGCCGCAGTTCTGGATGTTCCAGCGGAAGTCGAACTCGGCTTCGAAGTCGGCATAGGCCCGGCTGGTGTTGAAGGCCAGGTGCTCGTCGGCCACCTTCCTGGGCGGGGTCATCACCCCCTCCTCGCTCTCCTCCCAGGCTCCTCCGATGTACTGCCACTGGTCCTTGCCCAGGCTCAGCGACTCGAACTCCGGCGGGGTCGAGTCGGGAAGGGTACAGCCGGACCCCGCCAGCAGCAGGAGCAGGCAGAGGGCCGGCAGCAGCCGGGCTGGATCCTTTCGGATAACGGGACTCGCGGGGACTCTGGCTGGCGACATGGTTCACTCTCCTTTAGTGCTGGCGGCTGGTATCCGGCGGCATCCGGCAAGGCGGGACCGATGCCTGGCGGCGGGCACCCCTAATCTCTTTCGGAGCTTCCCTTGCTTGTCTCCCGGGGCCGGCCATCGCCGGTTCACACCTCGGCGGACAGGCCCTGGGCCATCCTGATCTCCTCGGCGTAGTTGACGGTGAAGGCGGTGGCGTGGCACATGTAGTTGAAAAGCCAGGCCGCCGAGGGCATGCCCGTGCCGGAGCGCTTCATGCCCCCGAAAGGCAGGTGCACCTCGGCGCCGATGGTGGGCAGATTGACGTACTTCAGGCCGCACCTGCCCAGCACCTTGAACTCCCTCATCTTTCGGAAGTCATCGGTCATCAGCGACATGGAGAGCCCATACTCGCTGGCGCCGGCCACCTGCATGGCTTCCTCGAAGTCCTCCACCGGAACGATCACCACGTTGGGGGTGAAAAACTCCTGGGTCAGGGCAAAGGTCCCCGGACGATTGGACATCCGGAAGACGTTGGGACGGACGAAGTTGCCCGGGCCCTCCCGCCCCCCTGGCGCAGGCGGTCTTCACACTCTTCCTCGATCCGGGAAGCGCAGTCCTCGAACTTGTCCACCGCCTTCCGGTTGATCAGGGGGCCGGCCAGGAAGGCGGCGTTCAGCGGGTCTCCGAAGCGGACCCGGTCGGTGACTTCCAGGAAGCGCCGGGTGAACTCGGGCTCAATCGACTTCTGGACAATCAACAGGTCCGACGACACGCAGCGCTGGTGGGTGGTCTTGTAGGCCGACAGGATGGCCGCGTTGACGGCCAGCTCCAGGTTGGCGTCCTCCAGCACGATCAGCGAGTTCTTGCCCCCCATTTCGCAAACCGCGAACTTGTCGTAGTGGGCGGCTGCTATCTGCTTGACCTTGGACCCCACCCCGTGAGAGCCGGTGAAGAGCTGTCCCACCGTGTCCGGGTGCCGGACCAGGTGCTCCCCCACCTGCCCCGGTCCGTGGACCAGGCTGAGGACGCCCGGGGGCGCGCCGTGTTCCCGGGCCGCCAGGTCGAACAGCCGCACCAGGTACTGGGCGGTCAGGGGAGTCTCCTCGGAGGGTTTGAAGACCACCGGATTGCCGCAGACCAGGGCGGGCCCGATCAGCCAGGTGGGGATGGCCGCCGGAAAGTTCCAGGGAGTGATGACGGTGCAGACGCCCCGCGGGGCCAGGTAGATCTCGGCTTCCTTGTCGGGGATCTCCGAGGCCACCCGTTCGCCGATGGGCTGGCGGCCACGGCCGGCGCAATACTGCAGCATGTGGATGGCTTCCACCACGTCGGCCCGGGACTCGTCCAGGTGCTTTCCGCTCTCGACCGCCATCAGGAAGGCCAGCTCGGCCTGGTGCTTCCGGACATGCTGCACCCAGGTGTCCACCACTTCCGCCCGCCGGACCCAGGACCACTTCAAATGGTTTCCCCAGGTATCCAGGGCATCGTTGGCGGCGGCCACGGCCCGGTCCAGGCTCTCGACTTGAGAGACGGGGACCGCTCCGATGGTGGAGTGGTCGGAGGGGTTGAGCACCTCCAACTCCTGCCGGTGGGGCTTCCATTCCCCCGCGATGTACTCCCTGCCCTGGCGTGTCTGGGGCTCGATCGTCTTGCTGGGCATGACAGGTTGTCCTTGGCGTCGGTGGCTGCCGGTCGGGGTCGCCGCGTCCGGATAGGGAGCAGGGTGCGCCTCGGCTCGGGGGCCGTCCGCCCCTGGAGCCCCGAATCCATCTCCTTGCGCGGGGTGATTTCCGTTTCGCGCGGCATTCTATCGCAGTTTCCGGACCGATTGACAGACCATTCCCCAGGCTGCACAATCGGAGTTTTCCCCCGAATGCTTCAGCGAAAGGCGGGATGGCGGGTGTCCGGGATTGGGGGCGCCAAGCGGCATGGGCGGACCTGAAATTCGACTCCTGCCCCGGTCGAAGAAGGTGCGCAATCCCCACCGGACGGCCGGAAGCGCAGGCTGAGAGATGCCGAAAAACAAGGTTGCTGCCCCGGGTGTGCCGCGGAGCCGGCGAGGACGATGGGCGTTGCCTGTCCTGCTGCCGGCGATGCTCTGCCTGGGGACGGCTTGCCAACCGGGCAGCACCCCTCCCAACATCCTGCTCATCATCGCCGACGATCAGGGCTACGGCGACTTCGGCTTCATGGGCAACCCGCTGGTGCGGACCCCTCACATCGACGACCTGGCCAGCCGCTCGGCCCGATTCGTCAACGGCTATGTCCCCAACAGCCTGTGCCGCCCCTCGCTGGCCACCCTGCTGACCGGGCTCTACCCCCACCAGAGCGGCGTCACCTTCAACCGCCCCTATTTCGATCTGCCCCACACCCTGGAGAACCGCCATCGGGCCAGCTACCTGGTGCGCCGGGTGGACACCCTCCCCCGCCTGCTCTCCCGGGCCGGATACCGCACCCTGCAGACCGGCAAGCACTGGGAAGGCGACTTCGCCAACGCGGGCTTCGACGAGGGCATGACCCTGGCCAAGCCTCATCCGATCGAAAAGGACCCGGCCTTTGCCGCGCTGGGCATGAAATCGGGGCACGGCAACGGCGACGCCGGGCTGGCCATCGGGCGGCAGACCCTGCAGCCCATCTACGACTTCGTCGACCGGGCGTCCGCGGACGGAAAGCCCTTTTTTGTCTGGTACGCCCCTTTCCTGCCCCACCTGCCCCACAACCCGCCCCGCAGGCACCTCGAGCCCTATGCGGAAGACCCCCGCCTGCCCGACCATCTGGCGCCCTACTACGCGTGCATCACCTGGCTGGACGAAACCGTAGGGGAACTGCTGGGCGCCTTGCGGGAGAGGGGTCTGCTGAGGCAAACCCTGGTGGTCTTCGTGGTGGACAACGGCTACGTGGTGGACCCGGAGAATCCCAACCTGTCGGTGCGCAGCAAAAACACCCCCTTCGAGCAGGGCATCCGCACCCCGATCCTGATCGCTTGGGAGGGCCAGGCCCGGCCCGGAACCCATGCGGGCCTGGTGAGCACCGTCGATCTGGCGCCCACGCTGCTGGCCGCGGCCGGAATCGGGGAGGCGGGCGAGGAGCTTCCGGGGCTGAACCTGCTGCCGTTTGTCCGGGGAGGGGCTACCCTGCCGCCTCGGCCGGTCTTCGGCGAGATTTATCGCGGCTACGCCATGGAGCTGGAACAGCCGGAGGCGGAGGTCCTCTACCGCTGGGTGCGCTGGGGGAACCACAAGCTGATCCTCCCCGAGGGTTCGGATGAGGGGGCAATGCTGTTCGATTTGACTGCCGACCCCAACGAAATGAACAATCTGGCCGGGAGCCCCCGACTGAGGAGCCGCCGGCAGGAAATGGAACGGCTGCTGGATGGCTGGTGGAATCCGCGAAGGGAGTAGTTCCGGCTCCGCCGGGCCGGCGGCGCGGATGCTTCGGGGGCAGTGGGGAGACCGGCGGAAGGAGATGGTGCGGGCATGATTTTCGAGACGGCGATTCCACCACGATGGGTCGTCCGGGTACTGGTGGGGGCGGCCCTGCCTTTTCTGGCTGCCTCTTTGGCGGCCGCTCCGACCGCCACCCAGGCCAAGGACCGCCCCAACGTCCTCTTCATCGCCGCGGACGATCTGCGCCCCCTGCTGGGCTGCTACGGCGAACAGGCCGTTGAGACTCCCAGCATCGACCGGCTGGCCGCCCGGGGGACCACCTTCCGCCGGGCCTACTGCCAGGCCCCCCAATGCAGTCCCTCGCGAGTGTCCCTGATGTTCGGACTGCGGCCCGACACCACTGGCCACTACTCCAATCGCCACCCCTTCCATCGCGAGCGCTTCCGGGAAAGCCCCAGCCTCCCCGAGCACTTCAAAAACCACGGCTACCACACCCAGTCCTTCGGCAAGATCTATCACAACCAAACCGACCATCCCGAGGGCTGGTCGGCGCCCAGCTCGCCGGGACGGAAGCGGGAGATGTGGGAGACGGTGGACGAAGCGGCTATCGCCAAGGTGGAGTTCGCCCAGCGGGCGCGGGTCCCCACCGTGATCGCTCCCAGAAACGATTGCCCCGCCATCCAGGCCCCCGACGTGCCCGACGAAGCCCTCTACGGCGGACGCATGACCGGACAGGCCATCGCCGCCATGGCGGCCGTGAAGGACCGGCCCTTCTTCCTGGCCGTGGGCTACTACCGGCCCCACCTGCCCCTGGTCGCTCCCAAGAAATACTTCGACAAGTATCCGCTCGACCGCATCCGGCTTCCGCAGCACCGCCAGCCGCCGGCCGGCGCACCCCTCTGGTCGATCTACAACTCGGTGACCTACTGGCACCCCCGGGCCCGGGAAGTCTGGCGCATCGACCTGGACTTCCCCAAGTACCCCTCCACCCGGGAAGAGGCGCTCCGCTTTGCCGGCTGGGAGCTGCGCAGCTACCGGGGGATCCCTGCCGGCGGCCCCATCTCCGATTCCCTCCAGGCACGGGTGTGGCAGGCCTACTTGGCTTGTGTCAGCTACGTGGATGCCCAGGTGGGGCGGCTGCTGCAGGCACTGGAAACCCACGGGCTGTCAGACAAAACCATTGTGGTCTTCTGGGGAGACCACGGGTGGCACCTGGGCGAGCACGGCACCTGGGCCAAGATGACCCTGTTCGAGTGGGCCACTCGAGTGCCGCTGCTGATTGCCGCGCCCGGCCGCGCCCGAGCCTCGCACATCGAATCGCTGGTTGAGCTGGTGGACCTCTACCCGACCCTCTGCCGGCTGGCCGGTCTGCCCATTCCCAGGCACGTGGAGGGAAGCGACCTGGTTCCCCTGCTGAGCGACCCGGAACGGTCCTGGAAGCAGGCCGCCTTCAGCCACTTCCCCCGGCACGACCACAGCCTGGGTCAATCCATGCGGACCGACCGCTACCGCTACACCGAATGGGTGGGGCTGGACGGACACCTCAAGGGCACCGAACTCTACGACCACGACGCCGACCCGCTGGAACTGGTCAACCTGGCCGCCTCTCCGGCCAGCGCCCGCACCGTGCAAGAGCTCGCCCGTCAGATGCAGGCGGGATGGCGAGCTGCCCGGCCTCCGGGTGGGGAGAATGGGGCCGGCAACAGCGGTCCTGCAGAGTGACCCTGCCACTCACATCCAAGTGACCCCTGGATTGCCCAGCAACATCCATGTCGTGCTCGGTTGATACCGTGCTATCATCAAAACACTCCCTCAGCCAGTTATATGCAAGGCAAAAGGAATCAATGATATCCGGCGCAGGTCAACAAGATTGATCGATAAGCCGGACAGTCAACAGGCGAAGGGACCAGGAACAATGAGCACCGAAGAAATCGCCCAATTGGAGTTGCGTCTGACCAAGGCCATGGGTGAGATGGAAGTCCGACTGACCAATGCCATCCACCAGGTCCGCACCGATCTGTCCAGGGAACATGCCGACCTGAGGGCGGATGTTTCCGGTTTGAAGGGTGGGTTGAAGTATGTGAATGTCTTTCTGGGCGCTATCGGTCTATCGATTGCAGGCGCTGTCATCAAGTATCTGCTGACCTGAATCCACGCAAACCCGCATTTCTCGGCGCGGCACCTGAGCAACGACTTTGATAGTCACTCTCGGGACCCCGAGTTTGCCCCCCTCCGCATCAGCCTTCGCCATTCGGCGACTCCCCCTCAAGGGGGGAGTGATTCTTGAGGCTTGCAAACGGCCCCTTGCCCGATTCCTGGGCGTGATGTAGATCATGTTCCCGGTTTGTTGTGTGGATGATGGCCCACCCGGGAACGCGGGCGTCCCGCCCGCACATTTGCCCGGCACAGTGTCGGCCGACTCCGCCACTTGGATCGACCGGCAACGGGGCCTTGCCTTTCATTCGGACTGGCCAATGCCGTTCACGCCGGCAGGGTGGCTGCCTGCCGGCAACGTTGCGCCGACGCACCACCACCTCCAGCGAGGAATAAGGATGCGGGCGGGACGCCCGCGTTCCCGGGTGGGTCGCAGCCCGCCGTCGAGCCGGAGGGGGGCCAACGCGGCGTCCCGTCAGTGCGGCCCGCAGTCGATCCATAGGGGGGGCTGACACGCGCCCCATGAGTCAATGTCGGTGGCGCGCAGGCGAGAATCACCACCTCAGCCCTCCCCCCGCCGCGGCCAGATTTTCCACGCCCCCAGCGTCAATACCGGCAGCACGTAGCAGAGAATCACGCCCCAGGTGGCGGTGCCGTAGCCCTTGGCCACCAGGTTGATCAATCCCAGTTGGGCGATCAAGGCGGCCGCAACCAGCAGCAGGATGGCCACCGCCGGGCGAATGTAGGCCGGCATGGCGGCCCGGCGTTCGGCCAGAACGCCGGCCACCCGCTCGTTGAAGGCGTGAATCATCCCGGTTCCGGACTCGATCAGCGTGCCCAGCAGAACCACCTGAAAAACAACCTGGAAGGCGGTCGACCCCAGGGCCTCCAGCAGAAAATTGGCGGGAACAGTCTGTTCCACCACCGCCGGATAGCGGGTGACCATGGCCACAAAGAAGAAGAGGGCCGGGATCATGCCGATGGGCCCCACCAGGACCCCGGCCCCGACGGCTTCCCGAGACCTGCCGATATGGCGGATGCAGAAGAGAAGGGCCGGAATAACCACCATGTTGTACCCGGCATACTTGACGCCCGCCAAGGCCCATCCCGGCTTGATCTCCAGGGGGGGCCAGGGCGTATCCCCGAAAAACCGGGAGAGGCTCCAGACCAGGAAGACCAGGTAGATGGCGTAGAGGACGAAAGACCAGACCGCGAACGACTTCTCGATCACCGCCGTTCCCTTGAAGACCAGGAATCCCACGCAGGCCATGATGCCGATCACCCCGGCATGGTAGGGCAGGGAGAAGACGGCCTCGACGATGCTGCCGCTGGCGGCGGCGATGACCGCCAGTCCCAGCAGCATCATGACCAGGTAGCAGATCTCGTAGAGGAACCACCAGCGGTGGAGCAACTGCCGGGTGAAGGACCGGTAGTCGTAGGAACCGGTCCGCCGGGCCAGCTCGAAGGTGACCAGGCAGACGGCGGACCAGATGGCCGTCGACAGCCCCATCCCCAGCAGCCCGCCCAGGGGACCGAACTGCAGGAAATACTCCACCAGTTCCCGGCCGGTGCCGTAGCCGCCACCGATGACAATGGACTGAAAGACGAAGCCGGGCAGCAGGTATTTCCTGAAAAATGGCGCGTCGAGCATGGACATTCGGGTCCCTTGCCCTCAGATGACACCCTTCTCCCGGAGCTGGCCGATCCGGGCGGGCGTCATCTCGAGATAATCCTCAAGGATCCGGTCGGTGTGCTCGCCCAGTCCGGGTCCGCGGCGGTAGACCGGCTCGTGGTCGCTGAGCTTGATGGCGCCGGCGACTTGGCGCACCAGGCCCAGTTCCGGGTGGTCGGTCTCGACGATCATGCCGCTTTCCCTCACCTGCGGGTCCTGAAGGGCTTCCTCCACCGAATTGACCGGCGCGCAGGGCACCTGGCCCTTCAGCAGCCGCAGCCACTCGGCGGTGGAGCGGGTCCGGGTCCGCGCTTTCAGCAGGGGCCCCAGCTCCTGGCGGTGCTTCAGCCTCCGGGCAAAGGTATCGAAGCGGGGATCTTCGGCCAGTTCGGGAGATCCCAGGATCCGGACCAGGTTGCGGTAGAACTTCTCCTTGGCGCACATGACCACCAGCCAGCCGTCCCGGGTGGGCAGTAACTGGCTGGGCACCTGGGTCGGATGGGAGGAATCGGGGGTGCGCTCAGGCTGGTAGCCGTTGGTCAGGTGCCAGGCCCCCACATAGCCCAGTTGGGAAAGGGCCGTGTCGAACAGGCTGACGTCCACGTCGCAGCCCACTCCCGTGCCCCGGGCGCGCATCACGGCGCTCAGCAGGCCCAGGGCCGCCAGGGCCCCCGCGCCCAGATCCACCAGCGACAGCCCTGCCTTTTGCGGCGGACCCTGGGGGTCGCCGGTCAGGCTCATCCAGCCGGCGTACCCCTGCATCAGGTAGTCGTACCCGGGTTCGGCGGCCCGACTGCCGTTGCGGCCGAAGGCGGAGAGGGAGGCGCAGACGATGGACCGCTTGACCCGGCAGAGGCTGGAATAGTCCAGGCCCAGTCGGGCGGGCAGGTCGCCGCGCAGGTTGTTGAAGAGGCAGTCGGATCGTTCCACCAGGGGATGGAGCACAACCGGCGCCTCGGCATGGTTCAGGTTGAGGGTGATGCTCTTCTTGTTCCGGTTGAAGCTCTGGAAGTAGACGCTGTCGTCGCCCTCGATCTCGGAAGCCACATGGCGGCCGATGTCGCCTCGGCTGAGGGGGTTTTCGATCTTGATGACCTCGGCTCCCAGGTCGGCCAGCAGCATGCTGGACCAGGGACCGGCGCCGAACTGCTCCACGGCCAGGATGCGAATGTCCTGCAGGGGTGCAGGCGGTTTCATTAGGCTGGATCTCTTGAACCGAAAGAACGTTGATGAGTCAGGTATTGTGGATTTCGGATTGTCGATTGTTGAGTCTATTGCGAAATTCCGATCTGCACGGGCCGCCCCAAGGCCCCCCCGGGAGCGCGGGCGTCCTGCCCGCATCCTTATTCCTCATTCCCGAATTCACTCTCTTCCGACTCGGAGGCCTCCGCCATCCGGAGCAGGCCTCTGGCTTTTTCCACGATGGGCCAATCGACCATCTTGCCGTCCACCTGCAGCGTGCCCACGCCTTCCCGATGAGCCTGTTCGAAGCGGTCGATCACCTCCCGCGCCTGTTGGATCTGCTTGTCCGAGGGAGCGAACGCCTGGTGCACACAGGCGATCTGCCGGGGGTGGATGACCCCCTTGCCGCCAAAGCCCAACCGGCGGGCCCGCTTGGCGTCGGCGGCCAGGGGTTCCAGCGTCTGGAACTCGGGAACGATGCGGTCCACGGCCACCAGGCCGCGGCTGGCCGCGGCCACGGCCACTGCCGAACGGGCGTAGAGCATCTCGTCGGGCCCTTCTTCCTCCGATGCAAAGACTCCGAGATCCAGGGTGAAGTCCTCCGCCCCGAAGAAGAGGCCTGCCATTCTGGGACAGGCAGCGGCGATCTCGGGGGCTGCCAGCAACCCGCGCGCGCTCTCGATCATGGCCAGGATGCGCACGCTTCCCGGCTCCAATCCCGCCTGGGCCTCCAAGGCTCCAAGGGCGGCGTCCATCTGGTGCAAATGCGCAGCTTCCGACACCTTGGGCAGCACCAGTCCGTCCAGGCCGGGGCGGAAAACCGCCCGGGCATCCTCCAGGCCGGCTTCGGGATCGGCCTCAACCCGCGCGTACCGCAGTGAGCGGCCCCGCGGAGCCTCGAGCGCCTCGGCCACCAGGCCCCGTCCCGCGGCTTTCTCGGCCGAGGGAAGAGCGTCCTCCAGGTCGAAGACGATCACGTCGGCCCCCAGACTGGGCGCCTTCCGGATCATCCGGGGCCGGTTGCCGGGAACGAACAGCCATGAACGCATCAACCGCATGCCGCCTGCCCGCTGGTTCACTGGATCGAGGGGAATTCTCCCGGTTGGGGGGCATGGCCGCGCCGGTAGACCATGACCTGCCGCGTCAGATCGATCACCACCTTGCCGTCCTGATTGACGCCGAGTGAGCGGACGCTGACGATCCCGGCCTCGGGCATGGACTTGGAGATTCTCTTGGCCAGGACTTCCGATTGGCAATAAATGGTGTCTCCGATAAAAACCGGGTTCGGCAACCGAACCTTCTCCCAGCCCAGGTTGGCCATGGCGTTCTGGCTGACGTCGGTGGTGCTCATGCCGGTGACCAGCGCCAGGGTGAAGGTGCTGTTGACCAGAATCCGTCCCCAGCGGGTCTTTCGAGTGTACTGGGTGTCGAAGTGCAAGGGGTTGGTATTCAGCGTGATATGGCTGAAGAGGGAGTTGTCCAACTGGGTGACCGTCCGGCCATGGGGATAGCGATAGACGTCCCCGACCTGGAAGTCTTCGAAATAGCGCCCCGGCCAGCCTTCCTTGGCGGCTCCCTGGGAATCGGTCATCGGATGTCTCCACTCTCTCGCGATGGCAGCCGTCCCGGTCACCGGCCGTGCCAATCCGGGCGTGCCTTCACTCTTCCGGCCTATTGTTCGGCATATCCCGATTGGAGACAAAGCAAAATCTTTAACGCCCCGGCCGCGGCTTGCCGCCAGTGCACCCTCTGTTCTAAGATTTCGCCTTTTCAGGCGAACCCTTCAAGGGAGAGACCCCATGGCGATCCAGCGCAGCCGACTGCTCATCGACAAGAGCGAGGTGGCGGTTGCCGACGGCCTGGTGGCCGCCATGCACCCGCTGGCTGCCGAAGCCGGGGTCGAGATCCTCCAGCGCGGGGGCAACGCCGCCGACGCCGCCGTGGCGGCCGCCTTTGCCGTGGGAGTGGTGGAACCCTTCATGAGCGGGGTGGGAGGCGTCGCCTGCGTGGTGGCCCACGACGCCGCCAGCGGTCGGACGCTCACGCTGGATGGAGCCGGTGTCCTTCCCCGGGCCGCCCGCGAAGACCTGTTCGAACTGCTGGATCCCGGCCTCAAGGGCGGAGGCATCTACGGCTGGCGCGCCACCCGGGATGAAGCCGCCGAAACGGGGTACCGCTCGGTTGCCGTGCCGGGGGCGGTCGCCACCTACGCCCGCCTGCTGGAAACCATGGGAACTCTGTCCCTGCCCGAGGTCATGGCGCCGGCCATTCGCCTGGCCGAGGACGGATTCCCGGTGGATTGGTACGTCTTCGCCAACTGCGCGGCCGGACTGAGGCGGCTGCGGCCCTTCCCGCATACCATGGCCGCTTTCTTTCATTCCGACGGCACCCCGCTCAAGACGGCCAACGCCGACGACATCGGTAAAGAGGAGTGGCTGGTTCAGAAAGAACTGGCCGGAACCCTGCGGGTGATTGCCCGGGAGGGCGCCGAAAGCTTCTACCGGGGAGAAATCGGGCGGACCATCGCCGGCTTCCTGGCCGAGCATGGCGGCCTGCTGACGCCGCGGGACCTGGCCGACTATCGCGTCAGGCTGCGCGATCCCCTCTGGGTGGACTACCGCGGCCGGCGGATCGCGCTGGTTTCCACCAACACCGGCGGCCCCACCGTGGCCCAGATGTTCAACATCCTGGGGGGATGCGATCTGGCCGCTTCCGGTCACAACACGGCTCCCACCCTGCACTTGCTGGCCGAGGCCCAACGGATGGCCTTTGCCGACCGCTTCACCCATCTCGGCGACCCCGACTTCGATCCCATTCCCCTGGAGGGCTTGCAATCGGCAGCCTATGCCGCCGAGCGGCGCGCACAAATCCAACCGGGCGGGCCTCCGGTCAGCCAGCCGGCCGGGGACCCCTGGCCGTTCCAGCCGGGGGGAAGGCCGGCCGCCATGCGCCCCTCAAGCGGGATCGACGCCGCCGAACAGCACACCACTCATCTGACCGTGGTGGACAAGCAGCGCAACCTGGTCTCGCTGACAGCCTCGCTGGGCCAGTTGTTCGGTTCGGGGGTGGTGGTGCCCGGCACCGGGATCACCCTGAACAACGGAATGATGTGGTTCGACCCCGAACCGGGGAAGGTCAACTCGATGGCGCCCGGCAAGCGGGCGCTTCACGCCGGCACGCCGGCGCTGGTTTTCGACCGGAGCGGGCCCTTCCTGGCGGTGGGCTCCCCGGGCGGACGCAAGGTGCTGACGGCAGTGCAGCAGGTCATCCACAACGTGGTGGATTTCGGACTGGGCATGCAGGCGGCGGTCAGCGCCCCGAGGATGCACTGCGAGGGCAGCCCGCTTCACCTGGATGCCCGGCTGCCGGCCGAGGCGATTGAGGCGGTGCGCTCCTTCGGCCACCCGGTTTCGGTGCGGGAAGAGCATTTCCTCAGCTCTTACTTCGCCCGGCCCAACGGCATTCTGATCGATCGCGAGTCCGGCCTGCTGCGGAGCGGGGTGGAACCCTACAAGGCGAGCGCTGCCGCCGGCTTCTAGCGCGGAGAGGAGACATGACCGATAACAAGGCTTCCCGGCAGAAATCGATTCTGGAGGACATTCGGCAGGGCCGCATCCAGCGCATCGATTTTCTTGGGGACTCCATCACCCAGGGGTGCGGCTTCGTCTCCCGGCAGCACGGCTATCCCGATCTCCTTCTGAACAAAATGAAGCAGTTGGCGGGGCACGACCGGCTCCAGACCTACAACCACGCCGTGGGCGGCGCCACCGCCGCGGGCGGGGCCGGCCGCATTCACTGGTGCGAGCGCGGCCCCTCGCCTCCCGACCTGAGCTTCGTCATGTTCGGACTGAACGACGTCTATCTGTCCGGTTCCGCCGACGACTATGCGCACCACCTCGGGACCATGATGAACCGGCTCAAGCGACTGGGATCGGCAGTGGTGCTGCTGGGGCCCACGCCCTGTCCGGAGCGAGACCAGGCCGTTCGCTCGTTCAGTCTGCGAGCCTCCCGGGAGGCCGGACGCGCCGGAGTGAACTTTGTGGATTGCCTGGCCCCCTTCTACCGGACCGGCCAGGTTCCCGCCGGGCTGCTCTGGCCCGATGGCATTCACCTGACCGCCCGGGGACACCGGGTCCTGGCGGACTGGATCTGGAACCAGCTCCAGGCGATGTAGAGATCATCCCCGGACGCCGCCGCCACGTCTCTCACTGAGAAACTCCGACTGGACTCGCCTGCGGCCAATTCTCCAACCGCACCCCCGCCACTCCAAGGCCCACCTGAGAAACTTGCAATCCCTGCCGGTCGAACCGGTCTTGCAAGCCCACCCCCCGATTCCATGATCCTCCAACCCAACGCCACCAATGCGCCCTCCATTCCCGTCCGAAGTTTATTTATTAAAATGAAAATCATTATCATTTACATTTAAATGGCTTTGGGATATCTTCCCCTCTGCGTTCGACCTGGAGGTCAGTGCCTCCTGCGCGCCCTGCCCTCTCGGCGCCAGCATTGTGCCCAGGTGGAAGGCGCCGAAGCCGTTGAAGAGTAGTGGTCGTCCAGGCCCTTTAGTGACCGCATTATTCATGCCAACTTCTCAGTTGTGTCCGGTCGCCTCAACCCAGAGAGACCGGGCGTAAACAGGAGGACGGAAACAATGCTCCGATACACCCATGCGATTCAGCGGCGGAGCACAGCGTTGAAGACTGGCCGCCGCAAGACCGCCACATCGGTACCCGGCTTGGCACTGGCTTTCTTGGCCATGGTCGCAGCCACGGTAGCCATGCCATTGGCAGCAGCCGGGCAGAACGGAAAGCTCGACCCCATCTCTGCAGCAGATCTGCTGCAACAGGCCCGCAAGAACAGGGAGGTCTTCACCAAGGACTTCCAGGGATTTCGCAGCAAGCTGACCGTGCGCATGGACGGCAAGGCTCATCACGGCACCTGCCTGTTTCGGGTGCCCGGCACTCTGGAGATCGCGCTGAACGGCGGCAAGGCTCCTTCGGTCGTCCAGGCCGCGGTGCGGAACATGCTGATGCATCGCGTCCCCTCGTCAACTGCCGTGACCACGGAAGCCCGCTATGGCGAACCGGACGCCCATTCGCTCGGGAGGCAAGTCCTGCTGGAGGACAAGTACCAATCCACCTACCGGATCAAGGACCGGCAGATCCTGGAAGTGGACCGAAAGCTGAGCGACTTCCGCCGGGTGCTGACGGTTCTCGAAACCAGGAAGACGGCTTCCGGCCGCTACCTGCCACGGCATGTCTTCGCGGTCGTGTTCGACAACGATTCCGGCTCGGTCCGCGAGGCCTGGACCTATATCACTCGTTTCCAGGAGGTCGGCGGCGACTATCTCCCCCATTCCCGACACGTGCTCCGGACAGGCAAGGGGCGAAACAGCACCTTGCTGATCGAGTGGCACGACATTGAACTGCTGGAAGAAGCAAACGATGGATAACACCGTTTCGTGGCCTCCAAGCCGGCAGCGAACGGAAAAGGAGAACATTTCATGAAGCGAATTAATTCAAGCCTGCTACCGGTACTGGCCGTGCTGGCACTGCTGGCCGCCGGCCCCATCAACGCACTTTCCCAAGACCAGGTCACACTTCAGGGCGGCGTGTTCGACGTTTCCGGCGCACCGCTCCCGGACGCCACCGTCTTCGTGAAGAACCTGGAGACCGGACTGGAGGTGGCTCAGCACGTCGACTCCCAAGGTGAGTTCTCGCTGGACGTCCGGGCGGGGCGCTACCGGGTGAGCGCGGCCGTGAACGACTTCCAGACGGCTTCCCAGACGGTCGACCTGACCGGCGGCGCAAGCGGCCCCCTGGTGCTGAAACTGGCTCCGGCGATCCTGACCCAGTCCATCATCGTGACCGGCTCTCGCGAAGAGGAACTGCGGGAGGATTCGGTCACCAAGGTGGATCTGATTGCGCGCAGCCAACTGCTGGATTCGGGATACGAACGCGTGAGCGACGTCCTGTCGGAGGAAACGGGAATCGTGACCCGCACCGACAGGTCGCCGGGCTCCCGGGCCGGGACCCAGATTCAGGGCGTGGACTCCAGGCAGTCCCTGATCCTGATCGACGGATTTCCCATTGTCGGGGCGCGAGGGGTGAAAAGCGGCATCCTCAACATGAATCGGCAGTCGACCAATCGTCTCGACCGGGTCGAGATCGTCAAGGGCGCCTCCTCGGCTCTCTATGGATCGGACGCGATCGCCGGCGTCATCAACATGATCACGCGGGAACCCCGCCAGAAGTTCGATGCCAACCTGACCAGTTCGATCGGGTCCCGCGGCGCCGCCGACCATCGAGCCGACGCCGGCTTTGTCCACGAAGACTGGTCGGGGTTCTTTTCCGCCGAGCGCCACAAGCGCAACCCCTACGACCTGACACCCCAAAATTACGATACGACCGGACCGGGGTACCGCAGGTACGACTACATGGCGAAGATCACACGCGAAATCTCCGATAGCGTGGACCTCAGCCTGCTGGCCAACGCATTCGACAATCGCGAGATCAGCGTCTACTCCGGGAGAAGCGGCAGTCAGTCCACCACCACCAATGACAGCGCCATCAACTACGGCTTGACCCTGAATGCGGCGTTGTCCCCGTTCACCCAGTTGCAGACGCGCGGCTACTACGGGAAGTACGACGAGAACTCGGTGGTGGATCTCTTTAACATTCCAGGGACCATGGATGACACCGCCAACCTGAACGAACGCCTCTACCGGTTCGACGCCAACGTTTCTCACGTCCTGGGCCGACGCCAACTGCTCCAGGGAGGCATCGACGTGATGAGCGACGAATACCGCGGCTACAACCGTCTTCTCGGCGACAACGCCGGACAGTCGGTCCGCATGGTGGACGCCTGGTTCCAGGACCGCATCCAGGCCCATCCCCGGCTGAGCCTGACGGTCGGGGGCCGCATAACCCATCATTCGGCCTTCGGAACCCACGCGGTTCCCCGATTCGGCATGTTGTACCGGGCTTCGGACAAGTTCCGGCTGAGAGCCTCCTACGGACATGGCTTCCGCGCCCCGGACCTGGGTCAACTCTACTACCGCTTTCTCACTTCTTCGGGCACCTATCAGATCATCGGCAATCCGGCCCTGGAAGCGGAATCCTCCTCAACGACCCAAATAGGCTTCGACAGCAACATCACCGAGCGGTTGCAGTTCAGCTCCACCTATTTCCGCAACGGGATCAGGAACCTGATCGACACCCAGTTGCTGGGAAGACCGCGGACGCCCGCGCAACTCGACGGGTTGATTTCGGAGTTCAACATCGATTCGGCATTCGGTCCGGGATTGAACCGGTTGACCTACCTCTACCGGAACATTGAGAACGTATACACCACCGGGCTGGAGAACAAGATCGAGCTGAGACTGGCCGACAACCTGCTGGTCTCCACCGGCTACACCTATCTCGAGGCCAGGGACAAGGAGACCGGAGCCTTTCTGAGCCATCGTCACAAGCACCACGGCAACTTCCGGGTGTGGTGGTCCACCGACAAGCTTGGAGGCCTGCGCACCAACTTCCGCGGCACCTACCTGGGCAAGTGGCCCATCGTAGGCCGTCGCGCCACCTTGGTGGCCGACGCCTACCAGATGTGGGACTGGTACTTCGCCAAGCCGCTGGGAGCCGGGCTCGAGCTCTTCGGGCTGGTAGACAACATCTTCGACTCGACCGATTCGAACCTCGACGGTCCGAATCCCACCTACTATCGAGCCGATCCCGGTCGCGGCTTCCGCATCGGGATGCGCTGGAACTTCGGCGTGGAGTAGTCGGTTCGTAGTCCGGCAGTCGGGACGATCCTCCCAACAAACAAGTTCGGGACCGTCTCCAATCCCTTACGTACGGCAGCCGGGTGGCGTCTTTGCCGAGCCGTCCATTCGGTTGCCGTCAAGCTTCCCTCCGAAAGAGAACAGTGTTTTTCAGTCTCTTTTTGGCCATAATTCGAGGCACGCGGAGATAACCTGCAATCGCCGGCCCGAAAGGAGACTGAAACATGAAACCGCTTTCCACCTTTTCCTGGGACGACGTGAGGCTGGACCCCTGGCCGATTCCGGCAGCCAACATACTGGGAGGCAGCCCCGACGCCACCGGGGCCCTGGTCTACATCACCCCGGACAAGACCTCCTGCAGTGGCATCTGGCAGTGTCTGCCCGGCCGGTTTCGATGGGAGTACACCTGGAACGAGACCATCTACGTCCTGGCGGGAAAGGGCGAGATTCGCTCGGAGGATGGGGAGTGCTGTCCGATCGTTCCCGGAAAGATGCTGCACTTCAGCGAGGGGCTCAGCTCGGTCTGGACCATCGAGGAGACGGTGCGCAAGTTCTTCTGCCTGCAGTCCGACCAACCGCTGCAGCTCTGAACCGGGACGGGGACTCCGGCATGCCGAAGGCGGGGTCGCCGGAGCATTGAAGGCGCCCCTCAGGCGCCGTAGCGCGCCGCCAGGGCCTTCAGTTCCTGCAGATAGCGGGGGACGGCCGTGACCGGGTCTTCCTCGCCCTCGTACTCCAGGGCCAGATACCCCTTGTAGCCGGCGGCGGCCAGAGTCTGGAGGATCCTTCCCCAGTCGGCCGGAACCGGCCTGCCCCCGGGAGCCATTACCCGGGTCTTCACCTGCACGTTCACCGCGTAGGGGGCGCAGGCTTCGATCTGCCCGTAGGGGTCCTGCAGGAAGTTGCCGGTGTCGAGGTTGATGCCCGCCCAGGGAGAGTCCACCTTCTCCAGGATCCCGACCATCGTCTCGGCTCTGGCGGTGATGCCTCCGTGGTTTTCCAGGCCCAGGATCACTCCCCGTTTCCCTGACTCCTCTGCCGCCCGGCCCAGCACGGAAACGGCCCACTCGGCCGCCTGGCCTAGGTTGGCGCCCGGGGGCACGTCCCCTCCGAAGATGCGAATATGCCCTGCACCCAACATATGGGCCACCTCAATCCACTTGCCGATCTCCTGAAGCTCGCGAGCCTGCTCCCGCGGCGTGGGACGGCAGAGATCGGTCCGAATCGAGATGCTGTAGATCTCCACCGCATTCCGATAGGCCAGTCGCTTGAGGGGAAGCAGAAAATCGTCGCCGGTGCTCGGAAACCAGTAGACGGTCAGGTCCAGCCCGTCGATCTCCTGCTCGACCGCCATGTGGACCAGGTCGACATAGGTCAGGGCCTTCGACCCCAGCGGGGCCCTGAAGGAGTAGGCGCAGATGGCGATCCGCATTCGGGAAAGACCCTCGGTCTCAGAGCGGCCGGTCGGAACCAGCACGGAGGATCCCAGGGATCCGGCAAGCAGGAAGGGCGCGGTTCGCAACAGATCTCGACGTTGCATGCAGTCCTCCAGGGGAGATGGGCTTGATTTTACTTCAGTACTCCCCGGACAACCATCGATCGAAAAATGCGTAGGCCTCCTGGCGCACCTCGGGCGGAAACTCGTGGCCGACGTCGGGATGCCTGGAGACCAGCCGGTCGGGGCTGTGGAAGAGGCGTTGGTAGACCGGAAGGGCGGCTTCAACGCATTCCCTGACCCCGGCAACGGCGAAGTTGTGGTCTCCCTCCGGGGCCGAGATGAAGACGGGCCGGGGAGCCAGAACGCCCAGCACCTCGGTGAAGTCGAAGGGCATGCGGGCGGCGTCGCTCCCGTAGAGTCGGGCGATGCGCGGCATGTACCCCCGGTGGCTCCAGCCCTTCAGGTCGCCTCCGAAGTAGTGCCTGAAGGCATTGAAGCCGCAACTGGTGGCCACCGCCCGCACCCGCGGTTCGAAGGCCGACAGGAAGAGAGCATTATGACCGCCCAGCGAGTGCCCGATGACGCCGATGCGGTCAGGGTCGACTTGCGGCAGGGATTGAAGCAGGGCGATGGCCCGGCGATGGTTGAGGATGCCCTTCATGGTGGCGCTGGCATAGCCCATGGCGTAGGGATCGATCTTGTAGTCTCCGAACCCCGGGTAGTCGGGCGCCAGGGTGACGTAGCCCCGCCGGGCCAGTTCCAGGGCGTAGTGCAGGTCGGCTTTGCCACCCACCCCCGCCGGTTCGGCCTTGCCGATGGCGGTGGTCTGGTGGAGGCAGAGCACGGCGGGAGCGGTTTGCTCTGCCGGCAGTCCATCGGGAATCAGCAGGTAGGCCGGAAGGCGGTCCGGGTTTCCCTCCACCACCTGGCTGACAAAGGTGATCTTGCGGCGCTCGACCTGCGGCAGCCGCTCGGTTTCCAGGATCTGGACCTCCAGCGGGTCGTCCGGGAGCCGGGGAAGCGGCCCCATCGCCTTCTGCATGTTCTGTAGCGTGTGGATTCGGCGAATGTCCCAGTGGGTGCGGCTCTCGATGGGATGCGGCCTGCCCTGGCGGTCCAGGTAGTGAAGCAGGTCCCGCTTGTCCGGGTAAACGGGGGCCTCCGGGGCCGCGCAGCCGGCCAGCCACAGGACACACCCGCAGAGGCCGAGGAGGCCCGCAGTCGTGGGATAGAGGGTCTCCTGGTCGTGATTCAAATCGATGTTGCCCCACCAACCCTGGGCGTGTCCGATGAAGTCCACCTTGGGAAACTGCTCCAGCACATGGTGTTCATGGCCAGTCTCCCTGCGCCGTCGAAACTCGCACCACTGTCCCGAACTCGGAACCTGTCCGTTCAAGCCCTCCGAGTGGAGTCGGAGCAAAGGTCGACACAGTCGTGTTCGGTGGCTCTTCATTATAGGTCAAGAGGTGCAGCGAGTGACGAGGGCTTTACGGGGGCTTCCAACCGGGGGCAGGCGCAAGCCGCGCCCGCAACTAGCCGTGGGCGCAGGCCCGTGGAAACGGTAGAATGTCGGGACCGTGTTCCTGCGACACCCCATGATCCGAGGCCGAATGACCGGAAGGGGCCGGCTCCATGCGAATTGACCGAGTTGAAGTTCGGGTGGTCGCTCCTCAGGTGCAGCGCTTCACCTGGTCCCACGACCTGCCGGAACAGTACATGACCAACACGGTGGTGCGCATTTTCACCGACGATGGCGTCGAAGGCGTCGCCGGAGTGTCCAACTACACCTCCTATGCGCACGACCGCTACACGGCCGAGACGCTGCGCCACCTGGTTCCGGCCTTGATCGGGCGGGATCCGCTGGAACGGGAGGCGCTGTGGAAAGGCTTGTGGTCCCGCGTCTTTCCCCTTTCCCCCGGAGCCCTGGCGGCGGTGGATATCGCCCTCTGGGACCTGCTGGGTAAAGCTGCGACTTTGCCCATCTACCAACTTCTGGGCGGAGCTCGCCGGCGGATTCCCTCCTACGCCAGCACGCCCATGCTGGAGGATGTCTCCGCCTACCTCGACTTCGTGGACCAACTGCTGGAGCAGGGGTTTGGCGCCGTCAAGTTCCACTGCTGGTGCGTGCCCGAGCGGGACCTGGAGCTGGCCCGGGCCGTTCGAAGAAAACATCCTGCAGACCGGCTGGCCCTGATGCTGGACGTGGAAAACAACTACGACTGGGACAGCGCCCTGCGGGTGGCCAGGGAGCTGGAGGACCTGGAGTTTACCTGGTTCGAGGCTCCCTTGATGGACTACGACCTGGAGGGCTACCGCAGGCTGACCCGCCGGGTGGGCATCCCCATCGTGCCGTCGGGGAACTGGGTCCAGGACCTGCCCGCTTTCCAGGAGGCCCTGCGCCGGGAGGCCTGGAGCCGGGCCCGGACCGACGTCACCGTTTGCAGCGGCCTGACGCCGGCCCGCAAGGCCATGGCCCTGGTTGAGGCCGCCGGCATGAAGTGCGAGGTGATGTCCTGGGGAAATACGCTGGTTTCGGCGGCCAACCTGCACCTCATGCTGGGTTTCAACCTGTGCAGCTACTTCGAGCAGGCGGTTCCCTACCCCCCCTACGAGTACGGAATGCAGGATGGGATCCGGACCGGGCCGGACGGGACGGTGCGGGCGCCCGGCGGCCCGGGTCTGGGTGTGGAGGTGGACTGGGATGCCATGGAGGCCGCCACCCTGCTCAGCTTCAGCAGTCCCTGAAAACCACGGGGCCTGCCTGATTCGACTTCGACCGGAAGGAGAGAACTCATGATCGATCGACGCACCTTTATCGGGGCCCTGGGGAGCAGCCTGGCGGTTCCTCCGTTGCTCCGGGGAAAGGACTCCAAGCCCAGCCGGCTGGCCATGGTGTCCACCGAGTGGCGGTACCCGTCCCACGCTTGGCACATGGGGGAGCGCTTCCTGGTGGGATATCCCGTGGACGGGCGCTGGCATCGGTCCCCCCTCAAGCTGGTATCGACCTACATGGACCAGTTCCCGGAGAACGACCTCAGCCGCGCCCGCTCGCAGGAGTTCGGCTTCCCCCTCTACCCCACCATCGCCGAAGCCTTGCGCTGCGGCGGGGACAAGCTGGATGTGGATGGGGTGCTCCTGATCGGGGAGCACGGGAGGTATCCGCGCAACGAACTGGGACAGACGCTCTATCCCCGCTACGAATTCTTCAAGGAGATCGTGGAGGTCTTCAAGCAGGACGGCCGAACCGTGCCCGTCTTCAACGACAAGCACCTGTCCTGGAGATGGGACTGGTCCAAGGAGATGGTGGATACGGCCCAGGCCATGGGGTTCCCCCTGCTGGCCGGGTCCTCCTTGCCGGTCACCTTCAGGATGCCGGCCGTCGACATGCCCTACGGCGCCGAGATCGAGGAAGCCATGTGCGTGGCCATCGGCGGGGTGGACAGCTACGATTTCCACGCCCTGGAGACCATCCAGTGCATGGTGGAACGCCGCCGGGGCGGTGAAACCGGTGTGGACTGGCTTGAGGCCCTGCGCGGGGAGCCCGTCTGGGAAGCCATGGCAAAAGGCTCCTTCGATGCCGGCGGCTGGGACCCGCAGCTCTTCGCCACCTGCCTCTGCCGCAGCCTGACCCTGGCCCAGGCGGACAAAGTCAATCACCGATACCCCACCCTGGAACAGATGATGCAATGGGTCAAGGAGCCGGTGGTCTACCGCTACCAGCACAAGGATGGACTCAAAGCCACCATGTTGCTGATGAACGGCCTGGTGGACGACTTCACCTTTGCCGCCCGTCTCAAGGGCCGCACCGAGCCCCTCTCCACGCTGTTCTATCTCTCACCCACCCCCAACGTGGTCTTCACCGGGACCCTGATGCACAAGGTGGAAGAGAT